>CADAKH010000057.1 GCA_902788505.1 Oscillospiraceae bacterium | reverse complement strand
AAGTATTATGAGTATCTCACATCTTCAAAGAAGCAGCTAAAGAATAAGGGAGAAGAATACCAGGTCTCTCCTTACCGGCTTGTTTGCTGCAACGACTATTACTATCTGTTGGCTTATTCTGAAAAACACGAGAACATCGTTGCGTTCAGAGTTGACCGCATATGTGGTATTCCTAAGGAATCTAGTCAGGATTGTATCCCTGAGCCTGAAGACTTCTCCGTCGATAAGTATGTAAAAGACACTTTCCACATGAAGACCGGCGACATGACTGAGATCTCATTGGAATTCGACAGAAGCGTGATCGATGCTATGGTGGATCATTTCGGTCAGGAAATGAACATCTTCTTTATTGATAAAACCACGTGCAGAGCTAAGGTAAAAGTGCAGGTCAACAATATCTTTTTCGCTTGGATATTCGGCTTTGAAGGCAAGGTCCGCATAAGAGGACCCAAAGAGCTGCAGGAAGATTATATCCGCATGGTCTCAAAGGAAATGGCAAGGCTGTAACTCTGTTAAAAACCTTGCAGAATATGGCTTTGAGAGGGTATTAAAAGTCCAGTTGTACACTGCAATGTACAGCGCAAAAAATAGCTATTGCAAAGCAAAAACCGCCCTCGTATAATCAAACCATAACAAGACCGAACAAACGTTCTTAACAATCTGAGAAAGGAAGGAAAAAGATATATGCTTAAGAAGATCGCATATTTGACTGTTGATGCTAATGTCATGAATATGCCCTGCTTATTTATACACTCTGCCCTTCCGGTTCAGATCGAGCCAAGCGGTCCAGGAAGTTGTAGATAAGCCCCATTACAACTTAAAAGAAGTTACTAACGCATAAAACATATGCGTCAGTACAAGTCGGCACTTAGCGGCTTCACCGGATTTTTTCCCTTTAGCCGGTGAAGTAAGAATAACCAGGAGGAATAATCGATGAAGAAGAAAGAAGTTAAAGTGGAAAGTATCAGAGATAAGAGCCGGTTGATCCCGCAGGCACTTATCGGAAGTAACGGAACAAGGCACGAGATCACTAAAGTCCTGTTCTGTGCTCATTCCACAGAAAATGAGTTTGAAGGTATTCGTTATGCAGTCAGCTTCAATGGAGCAGAAACATATCTGTATCTCATTGACAGCCGTTGGTATGTACAGGTGGTGTGATATGAAGAGAAGGACATCAATTGAAGAAATGAATGCAATATGCACTATGCTCATTTCTGACTTTCTTAAGAAGTTCCACTATTCGAACACCAGAGTAATTGATATTGAAGATTTCGTAACTCGTTATCTTGGCACTACGATCTTATATGAAGATTTCGCAGTAGATGTTCCCGGTAGAGGCGGCTTCATTTCGGATGGTGAACAGGCTCTTCCCGTCTTGAGAAACGGTATGAGGCAGTTTGTCATCTTCCCTGAAAATGTAATCGTAATCGACTCTTCTCTCAATAGTATGGATAATCTAGCTAAATACAGATTTACCGTAGCACACGAAGCAGCACACTTCATAATGTGCAAGCATGTCGGCGGTGACTTTACAGCAGCATTCCATACTGAATATGTTGACGGTGAATATTACACCACTGAGATGCTTAAGGAGATGATGTCATTTTCAGAAACTGTTGCCAATCGTGCTGCTGCATGTCTTCTTATGCCGGACTTCATTGTGGAAAAGATGCATCATTCAGCAGATGGCTGATAGTATGGGCGTTAGCTTCAGCACATGCTATTACAGACTTCAGGAATTATCGATCCTTGATAAGAGACCTCTCGAAGAATATGCAGCTGCATTCAGCGTTGCGGAGGACGATCATGTTTGACCAATATGATTCTCAGTTAAGAAGAAAGCTGTATGCTTCACAAGCCCTGGCGGTAGGTAAATCAAAAAGGAACGTGAAATGTCCTGTCTGTGGAGCCTTACTTTGCAAAGTTGTTGGCAGAGAACATCAACTTATGGACGCTTTGTGCAGAAAATGTGGATTCAACGAAGTAATCGATCTGGCCCTATTCAGGACCATGAAACTAAAACAAATATATAACGCAAAAGAAGGTTACTGGTACTGCCCTCACCCAGAGCAAATTGCCGGATAACCGTTACGGATCAAGCTACCATCCTTAAAGGAAGCTTTCATACAACCGAATAAACCTTGACTTTAGCCGAGCAAGCGGAGCAGGATCCTTAATTTAAGGACTGAAAAGACTATCAAGCGCCGTACGAAGTTTGAAGAGATTAATCTCTCTTCTATTTCGTACGGCGTTTTGCTGTTCTGAAATATCCGCTTCGTATGTCACTCAAAGTTCCTTCCTTACCCGATGAAGTCGGAAAGGAAGGAACATGTTTTATAGGTATCAGCACTATCCCTAATTTCCAGTTTTCAAGAGCACCCCAAAACATTTTTGAAAACAGAAAGGAAATTAGATATGAATTCCATCATATATGAGACGGAAGATAGAACAATCAAAGTCATCGATCTTAGAAAAGAATACACAGATTATAAGGAAGACATTCCTTACGCTATTGTCACCAACCTTTCAGAAGAGAAACTTAAGGCAGTTCTCGGTAATGAGCTTAAGCAGTACAGTCCGTACGTCATACTCTCGCGCGCAATGTACAAAGCCATGAGAAACAGTTTTCTCAATGATGAGCGTGAACGTCTGAGAAATATCAAGTATCACGATGCATTCGCCCTCGATGCAGCTATGTGTCTGGTCAACGAACTTGCAGATCCGGCTTTGATCTGTGAGTCGCTCTATACAATGGATTGCATTCTCAACAGGATAAGAGAACTTCCCAAAAAGGTCGGACCACGAGTTTACAAGAGATATGTTGTTGGCTTCACCATCAAGGAAATTGCTGAGCAGGAAAACACAAACATCTGGGTTATTCTGAAAAGCATTGAGAGAGCCATGCCAGATATACATGACATCTTTGTTGAAATGGAGGTAGTAGCATGATTACTAACTCCGTTAAGCGTGGTGACATCGTATTCTACGATTTTGGAACAAAACCCGGTTCCGATAAGAGCGGACTCCGTCCTGCATTAGTGCTTCAGCACGATAAGTTCAACACATCCAGTCCTACTACGATCATTGCACCGATCGTTCCGGCAAGAAAG
>CADAKH010000056.1 GCA_902788505.1 Oscillospiraceae bacterium | reverse complement strand
GATATGCGTAAGTCGATTGACGGCTTGTGTGCCGTAGTTCAGAATGAACTGAACATGAATCCAATGTCAAGAAATCTGTTTCTTTTCTGTGGAAGACGCTGTGACAGGATCAAACTTCTCATATGGGAACCTGATGGTTTTGTCCTTCTCTACAAAAGACTTTCAGTAAATGGAAGATACCGCTGGCCTCGTAACAAGGAAGAGACAAGAAGTCTTACATGGAGAGAGTTTGACTGGCTTATGTCAGGACTCGATATAGAGCAGCCTAAGGCTATTAAGGCACCCTGATTTTTTATACGGGACAAGTTGTGCAACATTTTCAAAGTGCCCTTAAATGTGCTTATAAACGCAAGGTTTATCGGTGTTTTCGGCACTTTGTCAATGGATAAAAACACTCTGATTTGGTATAATTATTATATACTAAATCGGAGGTTTTGATATGTCACAGGATCCTCATCTCATTCAGATCAGAGAACTTAAAGATACAATCTCACAACTTAATGAAACGATATCTCTGCTTAATAATAACCTGCAGGAAAGCCTAAAAAGAGAGGCTGTTATGCAGGAGCAGATAGACTATCTTACAAAAAAGCTCTTTGGAAGATCCAGTGAGAAAAAAACAGCATCACAGATCGAAGGGCAACTCAGTCTGTTCGACGAAGCAGAGAACGAAGCTGATCCCTATGCAGATGAACCCAATGATATCATAGAGATTCAAAAACATATCCGCAAAGCAAAGAAGACCAACAAGGATAAATATGCCGGTCTTCCTGTTCGTGATGTTGTTCTGGAACTTCCTGAAGCAGACCGTGTTTGTCCGCAATGTGGAGGTCGGCTTGAGGAGATAGGAAGAGAACTCGCACGTGAAGAAATAACCTATATACCTGCACAGATGGAAATAGTGAGATATTACACCGTATCGTATGCCTGCAGACCATGCTGCAATGCAGAAAACGGATTCGATAAAGGTGTTGTTATCAAAACAAAGACTCCTAAAGCTCTTATACCCCACTCACCTGCTTCGGCTCCTGCCGTTGCATGGGTTATATATCAGAAATACAACAATGCGATGCCTTTATACAGACTTGAAAAAGACTGGCTCACACTTCATGGAGTATCACTTACCAGAGCTACTCTTGCAAACTGGATCATCTACTGCTCTGAACATTATTTCAAACCATTGTATGAGTTCTTTCATAGAGAATTACTAAAACGTAAATTCCTTATGGCGGACGAAACAAGGGTTCAGGTTCTTAAAGAACCTGAAAGAAATCCTGAAACGCCCTCATTCATGTGGCTGTTCAGAACCGGAGAGGATGGTGAACCTCCGATAATACTCTATAAATACACCCAAACGAGAGCAAAATATAATGCCGAAGATTTCCTTAACGGATTCGAAGGATACCTTGAAACGGATGGTTATCAGGGTTATAACAATCTGCCCGGAGTTAAAAGATGCTGCTGCTGGGCGCATGTTCGTCGTGCCTTTATTGATGCAATACCCAAGGGAAAAGAAGATTCCATGGATGAACCTGCCGTTCAGGCTGTACAATACTGCGATAAGCTCTTTGATTATGAACACATTTCAAAGGAAAAACAGCATACGTTTGATGAACGCAGGGACTATCGTATCAAAAACGCAAAGCCTGTAATAGATGCCTTTTGGAATTGGATCGACAGGCAGCACCCGGTCAAAAACTCACGATTGTACAAAGCCGTTAATTATGCTCTGAACCGCAAGGAGCTCCTTGAAACATATCTTGAAGATGGTCGGTGCAGTTTATCAAATAATCTGTCTGAGAATGCTATCAGACCTTTCACAGTCGGGAGAAAGAACTGGCTGTTCTCTGATACTGTAAAAGGTGCAGACTCCAGTGCTATTTGTTATACCATGATTGAAATGGCAAAAGCCCATGGACTGAGCCCATTTTCATATCTTAACTTCATCCTTACCAATCATGTTGGAGATAACCCGTGCGAAAAAGAACTTGCACGTTTAGCTCCGTGGAGTGATTTCGTTCAGGAACATTGCAAGTCTCAAAGTGGAACATCAAAATAGCACCAAAATATATCCAATGTCTACATTATATTCAATTATCAAAGTTCATGATATACGCTATTTTATTGAGCGCTTAC
>CADAKH010000055.1 GCA_902788505.1 Oscillospiraceae bacterium | reverse complement strand
GCCGCATTTTTCGCTGTTGCGGCCTCGAAAATACGGCAAACAATACGGCTATAGCCATACTGTTGCCGTATTCATCAGCGAAAAACGCCTTAACTGCAGACTTTTCGAAAACCTGTTGGCAAACCTCTGATCCCGCCTTGATCCATACCAAATAAACAGGGACCATCTCATCCATTCTGAGACAGTCCCCTTAAAGTGATCTTTGAATTATGCGGATCAGATCTTAGCCTTGATCTGGTTGTAGATTCCTTCAGCGTCAAGCTGGAACTCCTTCATGAGTGCGCCTGCCGGGCCGCTCTTACCGAATCTGTCATAGACACCGATCTTTGTAACCTTAACAGGATACTCTTCAGCAAGAACATCACATACTGCGCTGCCGAGACCACCGATAACGGAGTGCTCTTCAACAGTGAATACTCTGTTTGTCTTCTTTGCGAATTCAATAACTGTATCCTTGTCGATAGGCTTGATAGTATGGATATTTACTACTGCTGCATTGATACCGTCAGCTGCGAGTTTTTCTGCTGCGCCGAGAGCCTCAGCTACGCATACACCGCAAGCGAAGATTACCATGTCTGTGCCGTCCTTAAGGACAACTGCCTTGCCTACTTCGAACTTGTAGTCAGGGTTATCGTTGATTACCGGTACTGCAGCTCTGCCGAATCTCATGTAGAAAGGTCCCTCTGTCTCAGCAGCTGCGAAAACAGCAGCCTTAGCCTCAACATCATCGGAAGGAACGATAACTGTCATTCCGGGGATTGTTCTCATAAGAGCGATATCCTCGAGGCACTGGTGGGAAGCACCGTCCTCACCTACCGTGATACCTGCGTGTGTAGCGCCGATCTTAACGTTGAGGTGGGGATAACCTATTGAGTTTCTGACCTGCTCGAAATTTCTGCCTGCTGCAAACATAGCGAAAGAAGATATGAACGGGATCTTGCCGCATGTGGAAAGACCTGCTGCGATACCTGTCATGTTTGCCTCTGCGATTCCGCAGTCGATATGACGATCCGGGAATGCCTTCTTGAATGTGGAAGTCTTTGTTGCGCCTGCGAGATCGGCATCAAGAACGATAACGTTAGGGTTCTTCTGTCCGAGCTCTGCGAGTGCGTTACCATAACTCTCACGTGTAGCGATTTTTACTATATCTCCCATGATCATACCTCTGCTTCCAATTTTGCTAACTGCTCGTCAAGCTCTTTCATAGCCTGCTCATATTCTTCATCAGAAGGAGCCTTGCCATGCCAGCCTGCCTGGTTCTCCATGTAGGAAACGC
Organism: Oscillospiraceae bacterium; assembly: GCA_902788505.1. Lineage (GTDB taxonomy): Bacteria > Bacillota > Clostridia > Saccharofermentanales > Saccharofermentanaceae > Saccharofermentans. The sequence goes on along the minus strand of CADAKH010000055.1, from coordinate 1,247 downwards.
CCTTGCCCTTTGTTGTCTTCATGATGATAGCTGTAGGCATTCCCTTGCATTCCTTAGCCTTGGCAAATGCATCTCTGATCTGATCGAAATCGTGACCGTCAATGCAGATTACATTAAAGTTGAATGCTTCGAGCTTCTTGTCGATCGGATAAGGTGAGCAAACATCATCGATCTTACCGTCGATCTGAAGTCCGTTGTTGTCGATAATAACTGTGAGGTTATCGATCTTCTTAGCGCCAGCAAACATGAATGCTTCCCAGATCTGACCTTCCTGGATCTCACCGTCGCCTGTAAGAGCATAAACTCTGTAGGAATCGCCGTTGAGCTTCGCAGCAAGTGCCATACCTACTGCAGCGGAAACGCCCTGACCCAATGAGCCTGTGCTCATGTCAACGCCGGGAGTCTCTGTCATGCAGGGGTGACCCTGAAGATATGAGCCGAGCTTTCTTAATGTCTTGAGGTCTTCCACGGGGAAGTAACCTCTGTTTGCGAGTGTGGAATAAAGACCAGGAGCTGTGTGTCCCTTGGACAGAACGAATCTGTCTCTATTGGGATCCTTAGGATTCTTGGGGTCGATATTCATCTCTTCAAAATAGAGAAAAGTGAACATGTCGGCAGCGGAGAGTGATCCGCCCGGATGACCGGACTTTGCACTGTGAACTGCTTCAATGATTCCCTTACGAACTTTTGTCGCTGTGATTTGAAGTTCTTTGTTGTTCATTTTAGGCTTACCCTTTTTCTATAGATTTTATCTTCATGTTTTACATACGGAAGGGCTTGACCGCCAGATCAAGCCCCGCCATACATATCCAAACTATATCAGTTGAACGGAGAGTTGAAAGGATTCTCCTTCGGATATCTGTCGCCCTCAGGCTTGTTGTAGCCGATATCGCAAGGGCAGATTCCGAGGTATGTGAAGAGGTTGTAGAGAGCCTTTCCATAGTGACCGAATGCAACTGCACCGTGGTGAGGGAAATTCTTCTCGATAAGGAAGTATCTGTAGAATCTGCCCATCTCCTTGATAGCGAATACACCGATACCGCCGAAGGACTTAGTAGCAACAGGGAGAACCTCACCCTCTGCAACGTAAGCTCTGATCTGTCCGTCAGATGTAGACTGCAGTCTGTAGAATGTGATGTCGCCGGGAACGATGTCGCCCTCGAGAGTACCGTTTGTAACCTCTACAGGGAGAGCACGAGCCATGATCATCTGGTTCTTCATCTCGCAGAAAGCAAGCTTCTTGGAGC
>CADAKH010000054.1 GCA_902788505.1 Oscillospiraceae bacterium | reverse complement strand
TAAGTTCAACACATCCAGTCCTACTACGATCATTGCACCGATCGTTCCGGCAAGAAAGCGGAAGATGTGTGCACATGTCCTTCTTGAGAAGAGTTTCGGTCTTTTGGTGGATTCGATGGTCTTTCTCGAAAAGATGCAGATAGTTGACCAGGAAGATATCAGTGATCTCATCGGTCACATCGACGATCTTGAATTGATGCAGTTGATCGACAGTACTCTGGTCAAGGTATTGAACATGAAAAGTGTTCAAGGTGACAGTTATCTCCGTTTGCGAGTATCCACCTGCACAAAAAAGAGAAAGCGCAGGAAAAAGAAGAAACCGGCATATAATCCCAGAGACATCATCTGCCTTTGCCCTGTTTGTCGTAATTCGTATCGTCATCGTGGATTCCGCGTCATAAATGTAGGTGGTCCTAAGGACATATGTGACCTTTGCAATTATCGTACTGGCGTCGACTATGCTGTAGTCGGATTGTTATCGAGGTGAGCTTATGTATAAATCTGAAAGATACTATGTTCCTATCCACGAAAAAGCAAATCTTACTCTTGATGAGGCAGCGGCTTACTTCAATATCGGCAGAGATAAGATACGTAAGCTTACTGACGATCCCGACTGTCAGTATGTGCTCTTTGTAGGCGAGAAGCGCCTTATAAAAAGACGCATGTTCGAGAAATTCCTTGAGGGTATGTACTCGATCTAATAGAAGAGTGCGATCTTCGAAATCGCACATTTAACAATTTGATGTAGCCCTGTTACCCTAACAGCAGGTATTGATGATATCTGCTGTTAGGAAAAGGGGCAGATCAGAATAATTGAACGAGGTAATCAATATGGCTAAAGAGAGAAGAAAAGATAATAAGCGTGCCGTCCTTAGGACAGGTGAACTCCAGCGTTCCAACGGGACATATTCATACAATTGGTATGACATTAACGGCAAGCGTCATTTCGTTTACGGAAAAACGCTTGAAGAGTTGAGAATTAAAGAATTGGATGTAACTAAGAAGACCGTTAACGGCCTTAATCCCAATGGAAGATTTAAGACGCTCAATGATATATATGAGATTTGGAAAGAGGTAAAGCGCGGCCTCAAGTCGAATACGTTCGAGGGATATAAATATTCGTATGAGATGTATGTGAGAAACAGTCTCGGAAAAAAGAAGATCGATGTGATCAAAAAGACAGATGTTCGCCGTTTCTACAATACCCTTGCGGATGAAAGAGGACTTGCTGCCACAACATTAGAAAGCGTACAGTCAGTTATTCATCAGCTGTTTGATATGGCAATTGATGACGGTTACATCGCAGTAAATCCAAGCAGTAATGTGCTAAAGGAAATCAAGAAGTCTCATTCGTACAAGACAGAGCAGAAACATGGACTTACAATTAGCGAGCAGAATCTGTTTTTGTCTTTTCTTAAAAAGAGAGCTGTATACAGACATTGGTATCCGATATTTGCAATAATGATCGGTTCAGGCCTTAGGGTAGGAGAAATAACCGGTCTTCGTTGGTGTGATATTGATATGGACGAAGGTGTCATTGACGTTAATCACAATCTTGTTTGTGTTTCGCATCGTGATCCTGGAGGTAAAAGCTATAGCTATCTGGAATGCCATAGTCCGAAAACCAAGGCGAGCATAAGAAAGGTCCCGATGATGGGGTTTGTTAAGGAAGCATTTGAAATGCAAAGAGAATATCTGGAAGATGCCGGTCTGAAATGCAATGCTCAGGTTGACGGATATACAGATTTCATCTTCCTTAATAAAGATGGAAACACACTTCATCAAGGAACTCTCAACAAAGCACTCAAGAGAATAATCAGGGACTGCAATGATACCGAATTCGATAAGAATCCGGCACCTGAAGTGTTGCTCCCTGGCTTCTCTTGTCACTCACTCAGGCACACATTCACGACTCGCTGCATAGAAGCTGGGGTCAATGTGAAAGTTCTTCAGAAGTGGCTCGGACATGACGATATCACCACTACTTTGAACATCTACGCAGATTGTACAAAAGAAATGGTTGATAAATCACTTGTAGAGGTTGAAAAGGTATTTGAATCGCAAGCTGTTTAATCTATGGAGGAAAATATGGGAAACAAAAGAGGACCATATAATAAAACGAGAGAAGTTCCGATATGGGAAAGAGCTCTGCTTACAATGGATGAAGCTTCTGATTACACAGGAATCGGTGTTAATAGGCTGCGCTTAATCGCGTCAAAGCCACATTCAGATCTTATTCTCTGGGTCGGCAGCAAAAAGATGTTCAAACGTAAAAAGCTAGATGAATATCTTGAGAACGCAACATCTATATAGCTCAGAGCAAGGGATTAGCATATGTATTATAAAAAGCGTTATGACAGAATGCATCGTGTTCTTCACGTTGGTGAGTATCAACGAAAAGACGGATCATATGGATACCGTTGGACTGATATGTTCGGTAAAAGACATTGTGTCTATGCCAAGGATCTTGACGCACTCAGAATTAAGGAACAAAAGCTTCAACTCGACAGACTTGAAGGTTTAAAAGATGCTCCGCCTGATCTTACCGTCGAAA
>CADAKH010000053.1 GCA_902788505.1 Oscillospiraceae bacterium | reverse complement strand
GGATAAAGAGTTCGAAGAGCGCGTTATCCACATCGGCCGTGTTTCCAAGACTGTTAAGGGCGGTAAGAACATGAGATTTGCTGCTCTCGTAGTTATCGGAGACAGAAAGGGCCGTGTAGGTAAGGGCATCGGTAAGTCCACCGAGGTTCCGGACGCTATCAGAAAGGGTATCGAAGAAGCTAAGAAGAACATCGTTGATGTTTCTATCGTTAACGGTACTATCCCTCACGAGACAGTCGGTGAATTCGCTGCAGCTCACATCGTTATGAAGCCTGCTGCAAACGGTACCGGTGTTATCGCCGGTGGTCCTGTTCGTTCAGTATGCGAGCTTGCAGGTATCACAGATATCCGTACAAAGTCTATCGGATCCAACAATCCTAACAATATGGTCAACGCAACAATCGAGGGCCTTAAGTCCCTCAAGTCCGCAGAAGAAGTTGCAAGACTTCGCGGTAAGTCTGTTGACGAGATTAAGTAAGGAGGTCTGACGAAATGGCTAATGTAAAGATTACACTTGTCAAGAGCGTTAATAAGGCTAGAGATGCTGAGAAGGCTACAGTCAGAGCTCTTGGTTTAAAGAAGATCGGTCAGACTGTTGAGAAGACAGACAATGAGGCTACACGCGGCATGATCAGAAAAGCTGTTAACTATGTAGCCGTAGAAGAGAATTAATGGAGGTGCCACATGAAGCTCAATGAAATGACTTCCGCAGGCAACGCAAAAGCATATCGTAAGGGAAGAGGTCCCGGATCCGGTAACGGCAAGACTTCCGGCCGTGGTCACAAGGGCCAGAATGCACGTTCAGGCGGCGGAGTAAGACCCGGTTTCGAAGGTGGTCAGATGCCCCTTTACAGACGTCTCCCTAAGAGAGGCTTCAACAACAAGAGATTCGCTCCTGCTTACATTGAAATCAATGTTGCAGATCTTGAGGTTTTCGATAACGGAACAGCAGTAGATGCTAAGGCTCTCGCTGATAAGGGTGTTATCACTCTTCCTAAGAACAACGACGGCGTCAAGATCCTCGGCAACGGCGAGCTCACAAAGAAGCTCGATGTAACAGCTGCTAAGTTCACAGCTTCAGCTAAAGAGAAGATTGAGAAGGCCGGAGGCACGGCTACGGAGGGCTAATAGGCATGAATGGTATTTTTGATACTGCAGTTAACGCTTTTCGTGTAGAGTCTATACGTAAAAGACTGCTCTATACCTTCATGATCCTGGGCATCTTTATGCTCGGCGGCCTCGTTCCTGTGCCGGGTATCGATGGTGAGAAATTCACTGCCGTTATCCGTCAGTGGGGCCAGCTCGGCAGCATTATGGATCTCATCTCCGGTGGACATCTTCTCCACGCTTCGGTCCTTTCACTTGGTGTATCACCTTACATCAATGCATCGATCATCATTCAGCTTTTGACTGTCGTAATTCCCGCTTTGGAAGATCTTTCCAAGGAAGGTGAATCCGGCAGGAAAAAGATGGATAAGATAACGAGATATTCAGCTATCGGTCTGGCATTTGTTCAGTCCTGCCTGTTTACTTATTCAGCACGTTCTGCTCTGAGCTCAGGTCTTCCGACATGGCTCAACAGTGCACTCGTTGTACTTTGTTTCACAGCAGGCGCTGCAATCGTTGTCTTCCTCGGCGAAAAGATCAATGACAAGGGTATCGGCAACGGTGTATCCCTTTTGATCTTCGCAGGTATCGCTACACGTCTTCCCGATATGGTTCAGACACTCTACGAGAAGTGTGTAAGCATCAGTGATTCGATCGAAAATGCTGCTTTGGGAATCCTTGTAGGAGTTCTTGTATTCATCGCTGTAACTCTCGTTTCAGTCGGAATCATCGTATTCGTTCTTTATGTTCAGAATGCGGAAAGAAGAATTCCTGTTCAGTATTCCAAGAAGGTTATCGGCAGACAGGCCCGTGGTGGTAACAGAGACTATATTCCGCTCAAGGTTAACATGTCCGGTGTTATGCCTGTTATCTTCACAATGTCACTTCTTGCTATTCCTTCAATTGTAATCACTCTGTTCTTTAACAACAGCACCAATAAGGTTGCTGTCTGGTTAAAGGAGAGCTTTACGGGAAGCCCGTGGTACTATGCTATCTACTTCCTTCTTGTTATCGGATTTACATTCTTCTATACAGCAATCAATTTCCATCCGATTGAGATTGCCAACAATATTAACAAGAACGGCGGTATGATCAACGGTATCAGATCAGGTAAGCCTACCACTGATTTCATCAAGGCAACGGCTCACAGACTTAACTGGGTTGAAGCATTCTTCCTCGTACTCGTCTGCATCGTTCCTACGATCATCGGTATCCTTACAGGTTTCCAGAACGTATGGTTCGCAGGTACATCAGTATTGATCCTTACAGGTGTTGCCAATGACCTCATCGTTCAGGTAGAAGGTGAACTTGAGATCAGAAGTCCGAAGGGATTCCTTGAAGACCTCACGATCAAGTCAGGCAGAAGATAATTAACTGCTATTAAAGTAACTTCAAAGGGACTGTCTCAGAATGGATGAGATGGTCCCTATTTATTTGGTATGGATCAAGGCGGGATCAGAGGTTTGCCAACAGGTTTTCGAAAAGCCTGCAGTTAAGGCGTTTT
>CADAKH010000052.1 GCA_902788505.1 Oscillospiraceae bacterium | reverse complement strand
GGGATCCGCGATGTCGAGACCGACAGTGTTGCCGTCCTCATCTTCGTGGGTATCCTGGAAGGATGTGAACTGGATGAAGTCCTCACGGCTCTTGAAACGCGGAAGGTGCTCTGCACGTCTGGGACAGCCTTTGCAGCGATTCTCCTTGTTGCAGAGGATCGGGAAGCCTTCGTTATCCCATCCGAGAACGCATCTGCCGGGGCGGAGCTCCGGGTGCTCTTCAAAATAGTCGTTGATGCCGGAGTAGTAGAGGGAGAGCATCTTGTTGAAATCTGCTTCGTCCACCACCATGAATCCGACTCTGAACGGAACGCCATAGTGCTTCCAGGTTCTCAGGTTCTCCGGAATGATCGTGTTGTTGCTCTGGAATTCTGCATCCGAGATCAGAATCGGCGCGAGAACCTTACCTTCAGTTACGTTTTCGCCGTTGTAGCTTTCGTAGTTACTGCAATATTCAATTGTGATTTTCGCCATAACTGGTTTCCTCCATGGATTTGCGCGGAGGAAACCGCTGTATGGCAATATGAAGTTGTCCCTATCAGGTGGCCAGTCATTTCGGATTCCTCCTAGTTTGCATGGCCAGCCTGTTCTACATGGGCTGACGTGATTTACATGGTGGCTTCAGTGAGACGGTAGAACCATCTTCAGCGCTAAAGAAGCAATCTCACCGGAGCTACGCCCATCATAATCGCTTTCTTTTTATTTGGAAAAACTCACCGAGTCGGATTGAGCACAACAAAAAAGCCCGCATTTCTGCGGGGTTTAGGTATTTCTTATATTCATTTGTGGCAGGATGACGGGGATTTATGATGCTATTCCCGACTCACCGAGTCGGAATAATTTTTTGAAAAATAAAAAAGCCGTGCTTCCGAAGGGGAAACACGGCAAATTGAAGTTAATATCGCTCTTTTGTACCCAGGGTCTCGTATCCATAAGACTGCAAGAAATCATTTCGATCTTCCAGCATGTCGCCTGGGTAATTGTTGATACAGAACTTTAAGGCTCTATGTTCGTTGCTTTCCTTGAAGGCATGGCCAGCAAGGTGAAGCATCTTTTCGGTGGTTTCGATATCAAGGCTGAGACCACATGCTATAGCGACAATTGTTCTCAGAGAAGGATCGGTTCCGATGTTCTTTTCAGCCTTGCGATATACCTCTTCACCAAGACCTGTAAGGTTACAGAAGTGGGACTTACTTATGCCTTTAAGCTGGATGATTTCGTAAATATACTGCCAGCATGTTTTACCGATAGTTGATATCTGGTGAATCTGTTCGCCTTGTTCAAAGCTCTTCCTCTTTTTTCTTAACTCCTCAGAGAGTGTGACAACAGAAGCACTCTTATCATCATCGTAATGAGAAATCTCTTGTTCGTCGTTGTCACGGTGGAAGATGATCTGCGGCAGTATTTCTTTTGCCTTGGAGCGGCGTATGCGCTGCCAACTGAAGGACAAGGCGCATTCATCGAGATGATCCCAGGCATATTCGGAAAGTGTTGCCTTGCCATCTTCGTTTGCGGAGATATATTTGTCATCATTGATGACAACATATCCTTCAACATATCTGAATTTACCGGTGTCAATGAGTTTGCGGAAGTCTTCATTGGTGCTGTACTCATAGAAGACATCTTCACGGCTGACATAGGAATGCCAGTCTTTCTCGTTGATAGCTTGCAGAACCGATTTTGCTTCTATATATCCGGTTTCTGTCATACGTATTAAAGCAGACTGCCTCGATACGCCGTAGAATGAAGCAAGATCATCGGCAATGCAGGTAAGCACGGCGAGCTTCAACGGAGTATTCTCATAATCATATTGCTCATAGAGTTCATCTACTTTGATCTTAAAGGTCTGTATCGGCATCAGGATCCTTGGAGCCAGATTATTTGCCTGCCACTCCATGCGCTGCTCATCAGTCCATTCTTCTTTTTCATCCGGATAACTCATCTCAGCTGGACAACGGCAAGCGATGAACTTCTCATTACGCAGGATATGTTTGATGGCGGCATAGAGACGGTGTCGGTGCCAGTGATAAACCTCATGAGCGATAGTGTTGTTCACACAGCCGCTGTTCCTCTGCCAGTAGGTATAAGCATCAATCAGAATAGTTCCTCTGGGAACTTCCTGTTCTTTCTCGGAGGTCTTGAAAAGATCGTAGATCTTGACTGTTCCGGGAGAGAAGCAGATCTGACCGAAGATGGTGAAGTCATCGGTGATGCGATATCCCTGGATCACATTGAGACCGAGTTTCTCTTTGGCAATTTCTTCGATTGGAACGCGAAGCGGTTCTTCAAGCGCTTCCGGATAGTACTTTTCCAGGAATGCTGTGGCTTCTTTATCGAGATCCTTGCGGTAAATGATGGGAACAATGCTCTTGGAGGCGGCAACACCTGTAGAAGAAGGCTTGGTATCTTTACTCCAAGGCTTTACAGACGAAACCGTTAAGGATTCAAGTCTATCGGTGATAACGGCTTCACATGACGCAATCAGCCACTGTGATGTTTCTCCGGATATATCACCACGGTATTCATCAAACTGCTGCAATTCGATAGTACAGCTTAGGATCGCATCGAAGAAGAGGGAATCTTCATCAATGCGGATGTGTGTGGCGTATTCGAGCAACATGTCCAGAAGCATAGCAGTATCCGGATACTTGATACGGGACATGCTGAGGTTTAGTGTAGTCGGATGTGCTGCAATATAATTAGTGTCTGCTGATTAATTAAATGACGCTATAAAATATGGTTTTTATCATCATATATGTTATAATGAATGCAAAGATATTTTAACTATTGCTGT
>CADAKH010000051.1 GCA_902788505.1 Oscillospiraceae bacterium | reverse complement strand
CTGGATACCTGGCTTATCTCGACCTTGGTTTGAGCAATAAGAGGACCGTTGTTATGTCTTTCTCCGCGTTCCTTTATCGTATTGAGCTTTCGCCGTTCAACGATAAGTCGTTTTAGTTCAGACACTAGCGCATCCTTTTTGCTTTGCAGTGATTGTGTATCCTCGATCTGATGCTTATAAAGGAAGTCCATCTGCTCGATATAACGGTCGAGCTTGGCGATATCTTCTCTTAAAGCCATCGGGATATACTCACGCTTGGAACCCTTTGGTCTGCTGATAATGGTATAAAGCCTGATACAGTATCTTTGGTATGTGGCTTGAAGTCCTGTTCCTTTTACAGGTTCGGAATAAGAGAGACTATTGTCGTTCTCAATTAAACAAGGCGTACCCGGAACTGTAGTGTTCTCAATGATACGCCTTCTGATCGAATCATAATCGTAATCAGGACCCAAACCACGGAATCTGAAATAGCTCTTGGCACCCGGAGGCTTAATTCCCGGGTGTTCAAGATAGGAACCATCCTTTTTGAAGAACTTAAATTCATATCCGAGATCTTTCATGACCTGTGCACCACTCGTTATATGATTTGCCCTTGCTGTTTGAAGGGTTCTCTACAACATGGAGCTTATACTCTCGACATAACCGATCACTGACTTTTCGCATCTGTTCGTAATCAGATTTCATTCTGACGTACTTATATCCATCCATAAAGGAAACGGAATTGATCAGGAAATGGTTGTGGTAATGATCAGTATTAAGGTGTGTTGCAACAACAACCTCAAATCTGTCACCCCATACTTCCTGAGCTAGTTTGACCCCGATCTCATGAGCTTGTTCTGCTGTGATTGCACATTCGCCTTCGAGAAAGGACTGATATCCGTGATAAGCAAGCCGTCCGTCTGTCTTACCCCAGTGCCACTTGGTATTCATGAATTCATCCAGGGCAGTGTCAGGGTTGCAGTTGATCCCGGTAACATACATCATCTGTTCAGTTTTCTCGGGATTAACGGCGTAGTCGATAACATCACCGACAGCCTGTCGGGCAGCAACTTTGCGGTAGTCTTCTCAGGGTTAATGATATAGTTGATCGCAGTTCCGACGTGGGATTTAACTGTCCAGATCGATGTTACTGCCATTAGCCGTCTCCTTTCCCGGGCCTGTAAGTCCGGTAGATCAGATTAAGAACTTCACTGATTTCAGATGCGCATTGAACCAATTCCGGACCATGAGCAATTCCAAGAACATTAAGCTTATGAAGAACCTGATGGAGATTGCTGCCGACTCTCTTTATTTCGCGGATAAGGATATGCAAATCAGCCGGAGGGGCAGCTACGATTGTTTCACCCGTGATGATCCTTCTTGCATATTCGCTCATAGTCAAACCGGACATGGCAGTGTTCTTTTTGATCTCAACATACTCACTTGGAGTGATGCGGATTAGAAACTGAACTGAGTGTTTCTCATTTTGGTTGGCCATAGTGTGCCTCTCCTTTCTTCGTTTTTAGATTGTTGATCGCGGAAAGACTCGGAAATCTGTCACGAAATGTTTTCCATCGGGAGCTCGGATTCGTGTCCGTTCAACGTATCCGTAATCTTCGAGTTCCGATATCAGACGGGATGCTGTTTCTCTTCTCATGTCCAGTTTCGCTGCAAGGTTTTTGATCGAACGATCAGAACCTTCGGGGTAACTGCACAATAGGGCATACATCGCTTTCGCCTTTGCGGATACCAGTCGGTCTTCGAGTAGTTCTTTCGAGACCAGACAGAATTCAACATCCGAATTGTCACTCATGTGGACTCCTCCTTTCTGGGTAATACTGTCTCTGTCCTACGACCTCGGAATGGAATAACAAGCAACGTATTTGTATATACAAATACAGGAGAGCTTGTCAGGGAAATATCCCTGAGACCCTTAATAAAGCCTTCGGCTTTTACTCTGATGGAGCTGACGAGCTCTCTGTTGCTTTTTCTGACTTGCAGTTTGTTTTTAAGTAAAATAACCACTTAAAATGGCCACAACCGATAGTGTAATCATACAAACCGTAATAAAAATGGCTGATACCGGGAGCCCTATGTCTGCTTCGTTTCTTCTCAATGTAACCAGCTCTGATAAGTTCATTGATGGTTTTAATTGCTTGGTATTTGCTAAGCCCACAAGCGTCAGCCCATCTATTGATATCGCTACCTACAGATGGAGTGTATTGGCACATTATCATATAGAAGATTTTTGCAGTGGGTGATAAAGACTTATCAAGCAGAAGTTTTTCTGGCATATACATATATTTGTTACCATCTCTATCAGTCATTGTTTGTCTCCTTTGCCATCTGAGTTGTTTCCGTTGGTGTTGGCAGAGCGAGTGGTTTTACCGCTTCTCGACTTGCGGAAACAGTAATTTCATTTAAAACGACATCTATCTTGGAGTAATCCTTATAGATGCGATAAACGATATAGCCTCTTTTTGTCCTTCCGGGATTGATGTTGTTGTCGTTGAAGAGATTGCCTTCATCGAAGAAATGTTCGAACTCTGAGCGATATTCGCAGGGCTTAATCTCTTCGTTATCGAGATAGAATTCGATATTTCTCTTGGTTATATCCTGTTCTTTCTCGGATAGATTCGTATAGGTCACGCTTACCAAAATACAATGAAATGTCTCACCATATTCGGTTGTCAGATCAAATGAATTGATTTCTGTAACACCGAACTCAAAATCTTCGGCCTTGCCGGGAGAACCGATCTGGTATGTGACCTGGGTAGCATCTGAGGCTTCCGGTTGCTCCTTACTGATACAGCCCGTAAAAGATGCCATCGTGCTGAGCATAAGCAGTATAGCTAATGCCTTCTTAAACTTCTTCATTATCTAGAAGCCTCCTTCGTAATAGGTTTTTGTTTTGATAACCGGATCCGTAAATACTCGTTAAAGTCCTTACCCTCCGGGGGAGGGATATCTTTAACAACGTAATTGGATTTGAGGATCTCAGTTATGTTCTTTGTCGCATTCCGTCCAGGCTGATCGTTATCCAGATGCAGGTATACATGACTGATATCCGGATGATCCTTCAAGAACTGTTCGAGTGCCAACGGCATGGCCTTTCCGCCGATGCCTCCAAGAGACAGATATGTTTCTTTACGCCAGTTTCCGCCTCTTAACTTGACGCAAGTGGCGTATGAGAGCAGATCTATCGCACACTCAAATACATGAACTTTTCTTGGACTATCAGCCCGTGCGATCCTGAAAGAGAACCTTTTATCGCTGCCTGATACGTCACCTTTGTAATCGCCGTCAATTGCTCTTACGGAACCATACTTCGGATTCCCGGTCTTGTCATATCCGACGAACAGGACATTGCTGAATTTTGTAGTCTCGAAAATGAGCCTGTGCTCTATGCACCAGTGTATTATTTCAGGACTGATCCCACGCCCGACAAGATAGTAAACGGCCCGGGACGGATCATCATTAACTTTCGGCATAGAGAATGCTTTGGGTGGTTCCACTTTGGGTTTTACCGGTGGAAGCGGTTCTGAGATGCGGCCAAGTATTCGCTCGACAGCTTCCCGAAACGGAATTCCTTTAACTTTAATAAGGTAATCCAGGGCAGATTTACCGCCGATTCCTTGTGAGAACCAGCACCATTTGCCGTTATTTATAATGAGAGAGTCATGTTCTGCTGTACAATATGTGTTCCCAGAAACGTGTTTGAGGTTCCCGGGATCGTAGTAGGTGAGATATGTTAACAGGTCCATTTCTCGGGCCCGCGCCATATCTTCATTGCTTATTAGTTGCACGCTGATCACTTCCTTTTGTTATGAGATAAAGAAGGAGGGACCAAACGGTCCCTCCCTCACACACGCATCAGACTCTTACGGAGTTTGTGCGTGCTTCTCTTTGTCTCTTGATTCGCCTCTGACGTTCCTGTTCAACAAGCTTCTTAAT
>CADAKH010000050.1 GCA_902788505.1 Oscillospiraceae bacterium | reverse complement strand
TTTTAAGCCTGAGACAACAGACGGAACAGTCGATGTACCTTTCACTGTGGAGATCGAACTTGTAACGGGTAAGACACTCGTTGCAGGTGAAAAGGTTAAACCTGAAGGCAGCGACAGATATTGTGGTATCCACTACGATCTGAATGATGCCCCCCAGACTGTTTATGTGCCCAAGATCGGCACCACAGCTACTATCAACGGTAATAAGGCTATCTACCTTGGCTCTAAGGAAGTAAGGAACATCACCATCACCGACAAGATTGCCTACAAGGGACTTGAACCCGGAAGGACATATCGCGCTGAAGCAACTCTTTACAAGAAGGACGGCACTCAGCTTATGAGTAATGGCAACCCCGTTATCTCAATGCTTGAATTCACGCCTAAGTCTTCTGAAGGATCTGTGGAAGTTAAGATCACGTTCTCCTCTGAGAAGATCGTTGTTTTCGAAAAGGTTTACGACGTAGAGACCGGTATCCTTATCGGTTCTCACGAAGACCTGAACGATGACGATCAGACAGTAACTATCCACTTCAGACCTTCTACAGGCGAAGTAATGCCGACTTATATGAAGTTCGGCGCAGCACTCCTTTCATTATCAACTCTTACTGCTTCGATTATTATCAGACGCAAAAAGAAGTTCGCTTGCTGAAGGTAATGGCATACAGCCCCGTGGGTCTTAAAACTCGCGGGGCTTTTCCATGAAAGGAGGAAAAATGCACAACAGTAAAACATTAAGGATTATCGGTAAAACGGTGCTAGTCATGCTGTTCCTATTTGGCCTGGCCTTTATGTGTATCGGCTGGATCAAGAATCACGCAAGACAGTCCGTTTCAAAGGAAGCGGTCAAAACTGTAGAAAGCGTGATCGAAGATGGCGGAGAAGATAAGGTAACTTTTGAGGTCCCGATATCTGACTTCTTGGCAGTTGATGGTGAGTTGGGCGAAGATGACACCACTCTTGATGAACTGATGCGTGAGATGAGCGAACTTTCTTCCAATCACGAGACATTAACGCTGATCGGGATACTTGAGATTCCTTGTTTAGAGGTTAAAGAACCCATATGGGATTCTTGTTCCTCTACTGCCCTGCGGTTTGGCGTCGGGAGATTTCCTCAGACAGCCAATATCGGAGATGAAGCAAACTGCACGATCTTCGGTCACAGAATGAGACAGAGCAAGACGATCTTCTGGCAGCTCCAAACTCTTGAAAAACATATCGGTGAAGAAGTCATAGTCACCACCACAGACGGTATAAGACACACATACAAGATCTATGACACCGTTTATGTAAAAGATGCTGCTATCGATCCGTACTTAACAGCAGAACTGTTCGATACAGAGCATTTATGTCTCGCAACATGCGGCTACGGCCAAGATCCTTACAACAAAAAGATATATAGGGCAAAAAACACGGAATTCATCGTGATCTGCGTCCCAGCTAACTAACAAAGGAGAAAGCAAATGACTAAAGAACAGAAACTCTACGATTACCTTATGGCTAAGCACGTCGGTCAGGATAATGCGGTCCACAGCAAGAAGCTGGAGAAGCGCTTCAATATCTGTCCCAGGACGGTGCGCACATACGTTAACAACCTGCGCAAGTCCGGATATCCGATCTGCAGCGACGATACAGGTTACTGGATTGCCAAGGATCCAAAAGAAGCAACTCGCACGGCTAAGCGATTAGGCAATTTTGCGGGCGAGATTAACAACGTCAAGACAGGTCTTACTGTTGCTGCAATCCAGATGAGATCTGTTACAAAGATCACAGAAGAGAACGTACTTATTACCGTTAAGGTAGGCTGATACGTTCACCAACACAGTTAAAGAGACCTGCTTTCCAGTGATGCGGTAAGGCAGGTCTTTTTATATGCCCTCACGGGCAAAACAAATTTATTTCAAGGAGGTATCTGACATGGAATCAGATGTAATCACAATGCCTAACCCGGAGTTCATCACTAATAAGAACAATGGCGTAAGGCTTTTCGCTTATGCGAGTGCATTGAGCGGAAAAGAAGGTGGAGCTTCGGCTTCAAAGGGCGGTTCCGGCATCACCGGGTTAAGAAATGAGCTTGAAAAGACAAAGCTCGATGTATGAGAAAGGAAGGTAAAGAAAGATGGAATTTGAAGCATTCAAGAACACAATTATGGATCTTGTATCCAAAGAGGTTGAGGACAGAGGCCTTGAGGGCATCTCAATGAAGCTTACTACTGTCGAGTCACCTGATGGTATGACTGACAGACTCATGGTATCTGTTGACGATTCCAAGATGTCAATGGCTTTCAGGCTCAAGGAAATCTACCAGAGCGTAGAAGATGGTGAGGATATCGATCACGCCGTTTACAAGATGGTCAACACCATCGAGGACAACATTTCCTTTGTAAAGGAAAAGGAACAGGATGTTAAGAGCTTCATCAGCGATTATGAGAAGGTTAAGGATAACACTTATCTCAGACTCATTCCCGGTGACTCTCCTATCCTCAAGAGCACTCCGCACAGGATGATTGAGGATATGGCACTTGTAGTAAACGTCCACCTCGATAGTTTCTCCGATGAACACGGAAAGTCTTGTGTTGTAGTCACTAAGCCTCTTATGGAGATGTACGGTATCGATGAGGCTCAGCTCTTTGCTGATGCCGAGAAGAACTCACTTGCGAATGAGCCTATCGTTTTCAAGCCTCTTCTTGATATGGTAAAGGATCTCATCAGCAAGGATGAAATCCCCAATCCTGAGGATGTAGGCATTGTAACCTATATTGCTACCAATACGAGCGGATTCCAGGGAGCTGCTGTTGCAGGATATCCTGACTTCTGCGAAAAGGCTGCTGAGGCTATCGGCGGAAGCTTCTATATGCTTCCTTCTTCCGTTCACGAGTTCATCCTCATCAAGGATGACGGTACTCCGAAGGCAAAGGATCTCAATAGGATGATCAAGAACGTCAACGAGACAGTTCTCGAGCCCAGGGATGTCCTTTCCGCTCAGTGCTATCACTATGATGCGAAGGCCAAGGTTCTCGAGACCGGTCTTAACTACGCTCAGAGGACTCAGCAGAGGAAGGGCGGCGCAAGATGACCTACGAGAACTATATCGAAGAGACAACCAACAACTGCATGTCGGTCTTAGCTGACTGCAGTTCGGGTCAGCTTCTTGATGTTGAATATATCAGGAAGATCCTTTGGGAAGATGACAGAGTCACAGGTGTTTACAGCGGATACTGCACATCAGCTAACGGTGCTGCAGCCGAAAACATCAAGGAAGTCCTCTTCGACGAGCAGTTTCTCGCAGATTTCAACGAGCGCAACATGAATATGCAGGAAATTATGGCTCACGGTGCTGAGGCGATCGATGTGGTCGCCCGGTGCCTGGCCTTGAAGCATATAAGCATTAAGAAGCTTGTTGAACAGGAACGTCAGAGGCGAATCAAGAGACAAAGAGAAGCACGCACAAACTCCGTAAGAGTCTGATGCGTGTGTGAGGGAGGG
>CADAKH010000049.1 GCA_902788505.1 Oscillospiraceae bacterium | reverse complement strand
AGACCGCACGTCAGGCCAATTACTCCCCTAATTATAAGAAAAGTGCAACTGTCGGAGTTAATTACTCTCTAACAATTACACTTTCTATGGTACTAAAAGGCTGCCTTTGAGACAGCCTTTGATAACTAAATTAAACCGGATTCAGACTACGCTGTCCTTGAGCTTATCGAAAGCCTGTTTTGCAACCAGTCTGACATTTGGATCGGAATCAGCGAAAGCGAGCTTTTTAACATATTCTTCACAGTGCTTTGCATGGATATCTGCTGCTGCGGTAGCAGCTGCTGCTCTTACCATAGGGGATGAATCACGGAGCAGGGGAATAAGAGCCATACCGGATTCGTAATTGGGAATCATACCCATTGCCATCGCTACAGTCATTCGGACGTCATCTTCAACGCTGTCAGCATACTTGAGTAAAGCACCAAGCTTTTGCTTAGATCCGAGTTTCAGGATTTTATCTTTGATTGCGTCCGTTCGTGCCATAACCCTATAGACTCCCGATATCGTATTTAACAATATTATAGATTAAAATCGCTAAAAAAACATCACTATTAACAAAATATAAACAAACGATGTTAGTTTTTGGATTGCTTTGCTCTATAATACTTACGATTATACATTCAAAGTCTAAAAAATAAAAAGGATTTTTTAACATTTTTGATTGATTTTGTGAGGAAATGGAAATGAATAGATTTTTGCGCGGATTAAATGTCTTAGGGCTTTGCGGGGTTTTAATGCTGTGTTCCTGCACGACCAATTTAGGACCTGAGACGTTGCCGTCGATCACCACTACAACAGAGACTACAGAGACTGAACCTACAGTGACAGAAACGACACTTCCGCCTGAGGCAACAGAGCCTTCAAGCAGTGCTGTTGTTACTGATAATATAGTTGAGAATACGGGCAAGCTCAGAGTTGAGGGATCTAAGATCGTAAACAGTGAAGGAGATGCCGTAGTCCTCAAGGGAATAAGTACTTTCGGTATTCAGAATTGCGAAGGATTCTTTACACCTGAAGTAGTTAAGACACTTGCAGAAGACTGGGGTTCAGACGTCCTTAGGATCTCTCTTACCGGTGATAAGAATATCGAAGGTTATCTTAAAGATCCTGAGAAGTATTTCGATATGGTCTGCAAGATCTGCGATATGTGTATCGATCAGGGTATATATGTAATTGTTGACTGGGATGTGGCTTATGTTGAAGAAGCGGATGAGAATAAGGATGATGCCGTTGATTTCTTCAACAGACTTTCCGCTATTTATTCTGATTCCTCGAACATCATCTATGAAGTGAACAACTATCCTCTTTTCTATGAGGAACCGGATGATGATTCCGATGAAGAGGTAAATGAGTGGGAAGATGTTATCAAGCCATTTGCTTCAGAGGTTATTACTGCTGTAAGAGAGAATAATCCTGACAGTATCGTTATTGTCGGAATTCCTGATAAAGGCCGTGATTTTGAGAAGGTTTCAGAGTCCTGGCTTGAATTCGAAAACATCATTTACGGATGCCGTGTCTTTTCCGGTTCAAACAAGCAGGAGATGAGAGACAGCATCACTTCGTTACTTGAAAATGAGGTTTGTGTATTCGTTACAGAGTGGAGCTTCTGCACCGATGACTGCAAGGGCGGTATCTTTGAGAAGGAAAGCGATAAATGGGCTGAATTCATGAGCGCAAATCAGATCTCATGGTGCAATCTCGGTATCGGAAGTGATATTGATAACGATACAAATGCACTCCGCCTCAATGCCGACAACTATACTGACGGTCAGAAGTATGGCGGACACTGGCCCGACGGATTGCTTACGGATGCAGGTATTTATGCAAGATACCAGCTGCTCAATGAACCTGTTCCTGCTGAGGAAAATGCATCAGCGGATGAGACAGAATCGACAGCTGATTCTTACGCTGAAGATGACGAAGATACAGACGATGAGGAATAGGGTTAGAAGTTGCTGATGTCCAGAGCCGGCTACAGTGTATCCACCAACAGGGCAAGATGTGAAATGCTTGCTTTGGAAACAGATAATCTGAAACTAGCCGTGCTCCGTAAAAGCGAAGCTTCAAGAGTTGCCGGTTATCTTGTGAAAAACATGGAGTTTCACAGGAGATTTTCCCAGACTCATACAGACGAGTATTTTACTGTTCCCACGCAGAAGAAGTATCTTGCATACGACTGCAATTCTTTTCTGGATGGCACACTGGTCCCTTTATGGATCATGGAAAAGGGCAACGATTCGATAATCGGCCGTGTTTCATTCTTCAATTTCGCTTATGGCGGAATGATGTCCTGTGCATGCGGTTATCATCTCGATAAAGATCATACTGGCAAGGGTATCATGACCGAAGCGTTAAAGGGTGCCATGGCCTTTGTTTTCGATGAATATAAACTTCACAGGATTGAGGCTTTTATCGTGCCCGAAAATACTCCTTCGCTTAACCTTGTCAGACGTGCCGGTTTTCATTATGAGGGCGTCAGGAAATCCTATATGCATATTAACGGTGAATACAGGGATCACGAAGCATTTTATATTCTGGAATATGATGTCAGATAAAAGAGTCTGACCACACAGAATAAAAAAGTCTTAACTTGTAACAAAAATTCCATAAATTTATCTTTAAAGTGTGTAATAATAAGATATACGATTATGCGGAGGTGATAATTGTGAACAGAAAGAGATTTACAACCGCGCTTATTGCCGGAATGATGGTTACCGTTTTGGCTCTTGGAGCTGTTGCCTGCAAGAAGACAAAGCCTACGGAATCAACACTCGACACTTCCGAACAAACCACCACCACAACAACTACTGTTCCGACAACTACTCTTCCTGAGTATTCAGGTCCTTTGACAAATGATGAAGAGATCACATGGACTGAGACTCAGCTTGAGACACCTGCCACATATTATGCGAATGTATCCAAAGGCGAATTCCTTAATGTAAGGAAGGGCCCCGGTACGGGTTATGAAAAGGTCGGAACACTTACCAGAGGACAGCCGATCGAGGTTGTTGCCAAGGCAAGCGGCGGATGGTACAAGACAAAGGACGGTTTCTACGTTTCCGAGACTTATCTGACAGGTACTCAGCCTAACTGATATTTTTCTGTTGATTATTTTCAAACGTTAGTGTAATATACATAGGCACTTAATCAAAAGTGCCATATGCGAGTGTAGTTCAATGGTAGAACTTCAGCCTTCCAAGCTGACCACGTGGGTTCGATTCCCATCACTCGCTCCAGGGTCATTAGCTCAGCTGGAT
>CADAKH010000048.1 GCA_902788505.1 Oscillospiraceae bacterium | reverse complement strand
CGAGGCCGCAACAGCGAAAAATGCGGCAGTGAGTACGGCATAGCCGTATTGTTTGCCGTATTCGGGAGCGTGATCATAAGGCATTTTGAGACGACGCCTAATAACAACTGATAACCAACATTCAGAGATTCTATTGTTTGGGAGATTTCTTCAAATGAAGAGATAAGCAACACACCGCCTCAGATCTGTTGTTTAAGCGACGTAATGCCCCGACATTACTGATTGTTTGTGCCCTTCACGTCACAGATAATGAAGCCATCAAACAAAACAACTCGTCTTTAAGGAGGACAAAAAAATGACAAACACAACATTAAAGGCACGCGAGATCGAACTGAAGGACCTTGAGACAGTATCAGGCGGCACGGTAGGAGAATTTGAAGAGCTTATCGAGGCATACACTAATAATCCCTATCTTGGTGAGGCGGCCGGTCTGATCTGCGGACATATTCCCGGCGTCAACAACGGACTGGCAGCCCTGGTAGAGAGCAGCCTCAGAGACAAACTCGGCATCGAAGCAAACATCAGCCTCGGTTTCGCAGGCACAGGAATCGGCTCCGACCCAAACACCTACTTCGACAAAGCAACAGGTCAGCCCCTGACACATCAGCAGGTCCTCGACAGGATCATGAATTACGGTAAGTGATCAGATATTAGAGTTAGAAATAAGCCCTCGCCTGCATATGCTGACGAGGGTTTTTGTTTGCCGGTTTTGAGAGTGAAAATACAGCAGCGTGCACCGCAGTGCAGTCCGATTTGCTGTCAGATTGGCCCTTTCGAGGGCAAAAATACAGCTGAGCAGACAGCAGTGCAGCACTTATATTGAATATTGTTTATAAAGGTATTCTTCAAACATTTTTCTTTTAATAAGTCTGAGCATCTCAGGATATTTATAAACCTCGGTGTAACGTTCTTTGGCTTTGTTGGTAAACTCGATGGTCACATAGTTGTTTGAATCAATGTCGATAAGGAATATATTTATAATCAAGGATTCTTTACCAGGATGATATAATTACTACGATAGAGGCAGATGCCTTTGTCATGAAAATAAGCAGCGTTCTGAACTGTCCGGCAGCTGAGTTTGGTTGGACGATGTACCATTTTGGGAGTATCATTCAGGGTTATAAGCAGTACTTACACGTTTGAGTTATAAATATGAATTACGCTGATAAATATGTTGAGAATATGGTGAATGTGGGATATCACAGTTTAAACCGTGATGAAATGAAGTCCGCTTTCGAAGAGTATTTTAACGAATATCTCGATATGGAAAACTATCGTGAAGCTGTCCGGAATTATCTTGAGATACGGACGGATTCTGCTTTAGACCACAACCTGTTTTGCGCTGCATTGGCTCAGATAAAGGCATGTGTTCATTTAGGGTGTTTTAATTCAGAGCCTTTTAACATAAAGACTTTCTGGGGCCTCACTGAAGAAGAGGTGAATCTGATAACTGGCGTCGATCTATTGCGATGAACATGAAGAGGATGATCTGTACTAAAAGTCCTGAAGATAATATCCCAAAGATACAAGCAGGAGGAGTGATTCTTCCAGCTTTACTGTAAAATGAATCATAAATCAACAGTAAGATGGAATTAGGGAGATAACACATATGAGGAAGATAGTTTCAACTTTATTGTGTATGATGTTGATTTTTGCCATGTGTTCTTGTTCATTTGGGACAAGGAATTCTTCATCCGACCCAAAACCACAATATGGCAGTTTTACAGTAGACAAGTCTTTCAGTTATGACGAAAAGTATTATGCTCTTATATCCGAAGACGAGCAAATGATCATTATAACCCTCTATTCCAGCGATGATAATGAGGTGTTTAGTTTTGAACCATGCAGGAAGTCGGACTTCTGGGGCATCTGCTGGGAAAATGATAGTTATAACTTGTGGATTCAGTCAGGAGATATAGGAATAAAATGCTATGGTATGGCTGATGATGTTTGGAGTATCAATGATGATACAATAAGACCTGATTACATAATCAGTAAATACGATAAGTAAATCAGCAAACGGACTTTGGTAAAGGGAATTACAGATCCGCATTGAGAAGAATGGCGAATTATTTAAAGAAGCGGGAACAAAGCCGGTGTTTACCTGATAACTTACAGGAATAGTGGCAGCTTTACGGATCTATCAATATAATAGTTTTTGGATGTAAACATCGTGCTCGCTGAGCGCGAAAGAGAAATATACGGCAGTTCAGGGAGATGGAATAAGGAGGAACAGGAAATGCCACATTCGGGAGGCGGCGGTTCACACAGCGGGGGTTCACACAGCAGTAGCAGTCATTCTTCAGGCGGCAGCAATCATTCCAGCCGCAGCGGAGGCGGTTCCGGCAGTTCAAGACGCACTTCCTTCTCACCGTTTCCGGGCTCGACGAGATATTTGTATTACAAAGACCGCACTCCGCACTTTGTATATGCCAACTACGATATCCGCAAGAAAAATGTTCTCTCCACGGTGCTGGGAATAGTAATATTCTCTGCCTTCATGATCCCGGCCTTATTCTCATTGATCTATGGATTAAGAGACGCCATCGATGTTCCGAAGAGGCTGACCTATTTTGAGGATAAGGGCAAGCGTCCCGATTATCTGATCGAGGACGATCTGGGCGTGCTTGAGGACGAGAAAGCGCTGAAGAAGACCATGAAGGAGTTCTATGAGACAACGGGTGTTGTTCCTGCCGTCATAACAGTGGAAAACAGTGCCTGGCAGGACGATTACGTAAAAATGGAGCAGTATGCATACGATCAGTATGTTAACCGCTTCCACAGCGCGGAAGTATATCTGCTGATCGTATATTCTTCAGAGAACAAGGATAACGGCTTTGACGACTGGCACTATGAACTGATGCTGGGCGACGATACGGTACACATCTTTACCAGCAAGCGGACCAGGGATTTCAACGAAGCGCTTAACAAACGTCTGCTCGACCGCGGTGAATATTCCGTTGATGAAGCCATCTCGGAAACTCTTAATGAATTCAGACCTAAGGTGATGAAAACATCGGTTAACACGTCATCAATAATCTTATGGGTATTCGTATTTTTCATATTCTCGATCGTCGGCTTGCCTTTCCTGATCGTAGGACTAAAACCCGAGAAGATACCGCCCGAATACAAGAACGCCCAGCCGTGCAATCTGACCATGGTCTACCAGGAAGCGTGCAATTTCTGTGGCGGCGTATACATCATCGGAATGCATACGAGCTGTCCTTACTGCGGTGCGGCTATCACGCCTCACCAGTACATCAGGGATGAGCAGGGCAATGTGGTTCAGCTGATCAAGTAACGGAATAATTACATGACTGCCATTATTCTTTATTGGAGCGATGACATAAATGATTATATGAATGGTCACGGGTTTGATTCTGCTCAAATGGAAAGAAGCAGAAGAGAAGCCGTTTGTTGCGCAATGAGTGTTGATATTTATTTATCGAAAGATCTCTCGCCTGAAAAAATTAAGGAGATTAATGCCTTCCTGGTTGAATTGAGAGATATATGCATCCGTGAAGATGAATACCACGATCAGCATTTTGACATGAGATTCTATGTTCATCTTACTTGCTTTGATGCGGAAAATGACAGACATATCGGAGTCGGATCCTATACGATTACTGCACTGTCCAAAGATGAAGATATTTTGTTGGAGTATAAAATGAATCCTGAACCGGCCTGGCAGGTTTCCAGATCAGGTATTGATCCCGATCCTTGCAGAGAAGGTAGTATTTTGATAGTTGTTAGTTAGTATTATTAGCAGGAAACGGAACTATGAGAATAATGATTATCAAATCTAAGATTATTTCTTTGTTATTGGCATCTGTGCTATTCATATTCTCCGGGTGCGCATCAACGAGCAAAGAACATCCTTATGATTCTTCATTTGCCAACGCAAAGGAGTTCGCCGAGTATTGGTGCGGACCTTGTGAAGAGATTGATTCTTATACTGTCACTGCAAATGACACAGATATCCTCATACATAAATTCACCGATTCTGAATATGGATTCACATATACTGTTGAAGAGAGGTATCATGAGTATTCGAATAAGAGTAAGCCGGTTGCATCTTACTATTGTAGAGATTTTGATTACTACTACCTTAAAGAATTCCTCAACAGAACTGACCTGTCACCGGTGACTGACAAATATGATATAACGATCGAGCAGGATGAGCTGATCGAGACAAAAATTAAAGATATCTACAACATATATTTTAATGGTATCTCGATGTGGACAGACAGGTCTCTGACTGATGCAGAGGGCAGCGAAGTAATGGAGTTTGTCTATAACGCTCTAGACAGCTTTGACACCCGTGATCACTTCACAAAAGATCCTAATTGTACTTCTGTAAGTTATGCTCTGTATTGTGCACCCAGAGAGGAAGAAGCTGCGGTAGGAACACCGCACCATATGTTTTCTGGGCGCTACGGCTACAGGCAATGAGAGCCCAACCTAACGCTTGCGGCATTATTGAATAATAGAATGGTATATCACGAATTATCTAATCCAATCCCGAGAGCAATCTCGGGATTTTAAATGTGTCTCAGGGACATCCCTGACAAGCATTTTCTGCGTTTATGGTACTAAACGCGTTGCTTGCTGCTCCGTTATCCACGGAGCAAAACCAAAATTCAAACACCTTCTCTGCTTCAAGAAAAACAACGACCGGACTTTCATCCGGTCGTTGATCTTTGGGCACATCTTCCAGTCTTGTCGTAAATAGTGGTAAGTTAGTGGTAAGTAACGTTCCTCAGAACTGTAGGTTACCTCGCAAACCCTTGATTTTATTGACTTTTTACGACGCCCATTACGTTTTTGGCGGAGAAGGGGGGCATAATAAATGCCGTTTCCCATAATCCTCCAAAAACCTTCGGAACTCCTATTTTCAAGGCTTTGATACACTTTACAAGTTTTATAAGCATACCTAAGTCTTTATAAGTCTATCAACAAATGTGGTAGGGTTTGTAGTAAGTTTTGTAGTAACTTACATTGCGCTTTCGCAGTAATCCTGCAGGAGCGCAATCTCCCTATTCTTAAACTCGCGTGAAGCATCTGTGTAGGTTGTAAGGGTTATCAGGATGCCTTCGTGCCCCATCATCTCAGACGTTGCCTTCATATCTGCGCCTGCTTCTCTCATGCGTGTTGCAAAGGTGTGCCTCAGCATATGATTGTGTACATGAGGAAATTCATCAACTGTAGTATTACCATCAGATTGAATCTCCCTGTTGATCGCTTTGCAGATCTGGGCAAGCCGGTTATTCAGTTTCTTGTGGTCTAAAACATTACCTTTACTGTTAAGAAAGATAAAGTTTGTGTAACCATCGATCTCTGAAAGACAACGGATACCGAGTTGTTCCTGTTTTTCCTTTTCCTCTAACAACGCTTCTTTCACTTTTGGTAGCATCGGTACAGTACGGATACTGCTCTTGGTCTTGGGTGGATTGACTGCAAATACGTTTCCTTTGCCTTTTCCTTTATCGTAGTTGATAAGAATATGGTTAACATCTATCTCGTTGTTCTCAAAATCGATGTCTTCCCATCTTAGCCCAAGTACTTCGCCGACTCGCATCCCTGTCCACAACATCGTGGTGAATACTGCATAGTATTGGTGATAATGACCGGGTCTTGCCAGGAAGGACTCGAAAAGCTTCTGTTCTTCAAGCGTGAGAGCACGTACATCTTTGGTGTTCTTCTCGAACTCTCTTTGGAGCTCGCGAAGCGTGCCTTTACTCGGGTTGCTTCTCAACACGCCATCTTTTACTGCGATATCAAATACCATCGAAAGGACTACCTTGACATTTCTTATTGTTCCGAATGACAATCCTTTTTCTGTTGCCAGATTCTTAAGAAACATTACAACACTACTATAAGTTACGTTCTTTAGTTTCTTTTTGCCGAACTCAGGTTCCACGTATCGATTGTAGAATCTGACATAGGATGTGAATGTGGTCTCTCTTATACCGCTCTTGATCTCTTTCCATAACTCAAAATAAGAGTTGATGGTCGAATCGAGCTTGCTGTAATCGATTCCGTCCAAGGTGTCCCTGATGATCTGTTCTTCCTTCTCACGAAGTTCGGGAAGCGATTTAGCATAGACGAACTGTCTCTTTCCGTTCTTATCAAACCACCAGTACGCAAAAGTGTTTTTATCCCGCTGATATTCTCCTTTCCTTAACTTGACTCTGTTATTGGCATATCTGCTATTTTTCATCTTTTTTGAACCTCCATTAGTTTCAAAAAAGTATGCCCGAGTTCATTATAAACCCGGGCATACTCTTCTTGTAGTAAAATATTCAGTTGTTCTCAGATAGAGTACTGCTTATACAGATACTCTTTGAATGGTTCACGCTTGATGAGTCTTTTGCTTCCGTTCCATAACACAAACGGGCAGTGATCATCACAGGTGAGTTCTCTGAGCTTGTTCATTCCGATATTGAAATACTCTGCAGCCTCTTCTAATGTCAGAAGAGCCTTATCGGATATAGGTACTTCAGTCCTCAAAACGATCACCTCCTTTTCTTGTTGAAACCAACACCTTTGATAATGCCTTGTTTTTGGCAGCTGTAATAAATGTTTTGTTAGTCATAAGCTGACCTCCAGATATTAGATTTTCCTTTTTCAGGAATGTAAAAAGCGCCGCACTACGGCGACGCCCGGAGGTCTCGGTGTTTCCGTTACCTGATCCGATTATTCCTTTTTCTGCGCTCCTTTTCTTGTGCTGCGAGAGCTTCCAATAAACCCGGCGGAAGAAGATCGAGTTTCTTCTGAATCTGTTTTTGTTTTTCTCGGAGTTCATCTATCTTGCCATCTCTTTCTTTGATAGCAATTTCGAGATCCTCAGTTTTGCCTTTCCAGTAGCGGCCTATATCTTTCTGATCTTCGATTTGTCTTTTCAAGTTGTCTACGTAATTATCAACGGACTTGATCTGTTCCTTCATCTTTGCCATCTCTGGCGCATACCGTGATATGAGCTCTATCGCCTGAGCCTTTTTCTCTTTGCTCTTGATAAGGCCAATATCGTTGATCGCCTGAGAGATTTCTTCGAAGTGTTCCATCAACATATCTGCGTTCTTGAACAGATAGACGGGAAGATGCTTGCGGTGAGTCAGATACTTCGGGATACCACGCTTAAGTTCCGGGAAATATACGGACATGTGCTCGTAGAACATATCCTGCAGTTTCACCAGTCCTTGAGGTCCGCCAATAATCTTTTTGGAAGACAGTCGGCCGTCTTTGGTGATCGGCACGAAGCATATGTGCATGTGCGGTGTTTTTTCATCCATATGAACGACTGCGGAAATGATGTTTTCCTCGCCGAAAGTTTTGGCATAAAACTCGTAAGCTCTTCGGAAGAAGAATGAAGTCTCATATAATGACTTTCCTTGGAAGAACTCTGGTGAAGCTGTACAGATACTGTCCTGCATTACAACGCTGTCTTTTCTAACTTTGCATCCGACTTCCTGGATCCGTGCATCAATAAAGCCCTTATAGCTTTCTGGCGGGCCCTTGATGTGAAAGTTCTCTGACGTGCGGGTAAGATCGATATCAGGATTACTCTTGTATTCCTTTTTCTCTCGTTCGTGGTGCTTTGCAAGTCGGCCGACAGCGCCTGCTTTGCATTTGTTGATTCTCATAATTGCGTAAGGCATTTTCTTAATCTCCTTTGTTTTGAGTTTTGTTTGTGTGAAATTAGAAAAGCCCCGCTTTTTCTTTAGCGAGGCATTCTTAGGTTAGGTTGCAAGATGTTA
>CADAKH010000047.1 GCA_902788505.1 Oscillospiraceae bacterium | reverse complement strand
TTTCTTCTGTTTACGGAAAGTGATTCCGGGAAGCAGTCACGTGAGACTGCTACGATAGCGAGCTTAACGTCGGGTGCGTTAAATAATTTCTTTGACATTTTTAGATTTCCTCCATCTGTTTTTTAGTTACTTGAACTTCAATATTTGCTCCAACGAGACCGGGGAAATGACCCTTCTCGCCGGGTGCATCGGGGTGAGCGATAAGCCACTTGTTCTTAGCTGTAAGGAGCTTATCTTCGTCGCCTGAATCAGCCAGGCAGTCAATGTGATCGGCTTCCAAATCAAAGTTTGTGCCATAAGGAAGGATTACGCCTACCATGAAGCCGTCATTCTCGATTCCACAGGGTGCATAGTGAAGTGTTGTAGCGTAAAGCTCAACAGCTGTTCCCTTGCGGATGTGGAATGCTTCGATCTTTGATGTGTCATATGTGAAATCATCTGCAATATCCTGCTGTGATCCCAAAAGAAGGATGCAGTCTGTAGCAGCTACATTAACTTCGGAAGATCTGTGATACTCAACTGCGTTGAGAAGAGAATTGTGACCTGCACAGTAACCCGTCTCAAGCTTCAGTTCGCCACCGAAAAGTCTTGATACATCAACCTTTGCAGCTGCCTCTTCGAGAGATGCAACAGTAGGTTCATAAGCTACGCCTTCTGCAGGGAGAGCGATCTTATTAAGCGCCTCGATAACAGGTGCAAAATCGATGTTCTTAACAATTCTTCCGTACTTTTTGAAATTAGAAGATGTTGCCTCGTAAATTACCATAAACCTGCCTCCTTCATAGCGGGATAGATTTTTGAAAACTCCTTATATCTCTCGTCATACTTAGCAACGAGCTCAGGTGTGGGAACAACGGAAACATGCTTGGATACTGTAGCTGCGCAAGCATCTGCTACTGAAGCATACTCACCGCAAGCAACTGCTGCGAGAAGAGCGCCGCCCATAGCAGGACCTTCGTCGTTCTCAGTCTGTGTAAGTTCGATTCCCAAAACGTTGGATACGATCGTGCACCAGAGCTTTGACTTAGCACCGCCGCCGCAGATGGAAGAACTCTTGATATCAAGGCCCATCTTCTTTGCACACTCGAAAGAATCTCTCAATGCGAAAGCAACGCCTTCCATAACTGCGAGTGTCATATCCTTACGTGTTGTATCCATTGACATACCTACGAACATAGCGCGGCAGTCAGGATTGTTGAGAGGTGATCTCTCACCCATGAGATAAGGCAAGAAAAATACTTTGTTTGTTCCCAATGCCTCAAGGCCTTCCTGTTCCTTTGCGAAATCAGTTGTGCCGATGATCTCTTCCATCCACCACTTGTTGCATGAAGCAGCAGAGAGCATGCATCCCATAAGGTGGAATCCGCCGTCTGCGTGATCGAAAGCGTGGAGTGAATTAGCCTCATCGTTCTTGAAAGAATCAGAAGCGATGAAGATAGTACCTGATGTACCGAGTGAGATATTGCATCCGCCGTTACCTATAATTCCCATACCTACGGCCGCTGCTGCATTGTCGCCTGCACCTGCTGCGATAACACAGTCCTTGCTGATTCCTGTCTTCTCAGCGATCTCAGGAAGGATCTTGCCGATTGCCTCATAGCTCTCGAAAACTTCAGGGAGCCACTCAGCCTTCATGTCAAGGATCTTGAGCATCTCATCAGACCACTTTCTGTTCTCGCAGTCGAAATAGAGCGTACCTGAAGCATCGGATACGTCTGTTGCAAAAACACCTGAAAGTCTGTATGCAAGATAATCCTTAGGAAGAAGGATCTTTGCGATCTTTGCAAAATTCTCGGGCTCGTTCTTATGTACCCACATTACCTTCGGAGCTGTGAAGCCTGCGAAAGCGATGTTGCCTGTGTACTTGGAAAGGTTCGCCTTACCGATCTCATTGTTGAGATAATCTGTCTCTGCCTGTGATCTTCCGTCGTTCCAGAGAATAGCAGGTCTTATAACCTTGCCTTCACTGTCGAGAAGAGTAAGGCCGTGCATCTGGCCGCCGAAGCTGATACCTGCAACCTCATTGCCGTCGATGCCCTCAAGAAGCTTTGAAAGTCCCTTGATCGTGCCGTCAAACCAGTCTTCCGGATTCTGCTCAGACCAGCCTGTCTGAGGGAAATTAACGGGGTAAGACTCAGAAACTGTTCTTATGATCTTTCCGCCGCTCTGCATCAGGAGCAACTTGACTGCTGATGTACCGAGATCAATACCAATAAAATACATATGAACCTCCCGATTCGCGTAATAGTACATCAACCATACTAAATGATTAAAAGACAAAAGGCATTTACCAAAATGCAAATATTATTCAAAAAAAGTTATGCGCAATCAACAAATTCAACACTTTTTGCGATTTGCTCATTAGTCTGTTCTTGCTAACTTTCAAAAACACATTTTCAGTATTCACACGGACTCATCCTGTTTGCGCACGCTAAACAAGCCCGTTTTTTACGAAAATTGCTATACAAATCTTGCTGGATTGAATAGCAAGATTTATCTAGTGAAAACTGTGGCAATCGGGACATTTTCGTGCCCCTGTCATATTAATAATATAACGCCTAACCACATATAAAGGGCCGTCTCATTGAGACAGCCCTTGGGTTTAGCAGTTTAAGAGCTTATCACTTGATGTCAGCGTGATAATCCTGGAGCGCTTTAACTTCGAAGACGCGCTCCTTGGCAGCCTTGATACCTTCAGCACAAGCCTTGGCAGCAGCCATTGTCGTGATGTAAGGAACATGCTGGCGGATGGCATCCTTACGGATGTAGGAGTCATCGTGAGCAGATGTCTTGCCTGCAGGTGTGTTGATGACGAGATCAACGTCACGGTTGAGGATCATGTCACCGATGTTAGGTCTGCCCTCATAGAGCTTCTTGACCTTCTCGGCCTTGATGCCTGCCTTGTCGATCATGTCGAATGTTCCGCCTGTAGCGTAGATCTTGAATCCGAGATCTGCGAACATCTGGGCAACTTCAATGAGGTCAACCTTATCGAGGTCAGATACTGAAAGGAGTACGCTGCCTTCCAAAGGAAGCTCTGTCTTTGTTGCTTCCTGAGCCTTGAAGCATGCTTCACCAAAGTGGCTTGCAAGACCCAATACCTCACCTGTGGATCTCATCTCAGGTCCGAGAACAGGGTCAACTTCCTGGAACATATTGAACGGGAAGACTGCCTCCTTAACTCCGTAGTGAGGGATTACCTTGTCGTGGAGTTCAGGTACCGGTGACGGTCTGCCTGTGAGGTGGCTTGTCATGATATCTGTTGCGATCTTGACCATGTTCGTTCCGGTAACTTTGGATACGAGCGGGACAGTTCTGGATGCACGGGGGTTAGCCTCGAGAACGAATACCACACCGTCCTCGATTGCATACTGCATGTTCATGAGACCTACTACGCGCATCTCGACCGCGATCTTTCTTGTGTACTCCTTGATCGTCTCAACGATCTCGGGTGAAAGATTCTTCGAAGGCAGGATGCAAGCGGAGTCACCTGAGTGGATTCCGGCAAGCTCGATGTGCTCCATGACTGCAGGAACATAGCAGTTTGTACCATCGGAGATAGCGTCTGCCTCGCACTCTGTTGCGTGGTGGAGGAAACGGTCGATGAGAATAGGTCTGTCAGGTGTAACGCCGACTGCGGCATTCATGTAGACTCTCATCATCTCGTCGTCGTGAACGACTTCCATTCCTCTTCCGCCGAGAACGTAAGAAGGACGTACCATTACAGGGTAGCCGATC
>CADAKH010000046.1 GCA_902788505.1 Oscillospiraceae bacterium | reverse complement strand
AAAAACCGGATTTGACTCCGGTCTGTTTGCTATGCCCAGTTATTTCAAAACAGAAAACTGCCAACAAGCTCTTGATTTTGGTTAGCAGGTTTTTTTGCATCTTACCGCCCGGATTTGCATCTTACCCGTTCTATTATTGTATGGGGTTTTACGCTGTCATATATTCATCTCAACAAAGGAACACGAGGTGAATCTTATGACAGTTATTCTTTTTACAGTATTGGCAGTTTTGGAGCTGGGTTTCATGATCTTTGAACTCATGAAATCATCTTCCAAAAAAGAATGGACAACCGGGCGCATCATAATGAATGCAGCTGAGATCACAGTATTTTTCTCTATGGTCCTTCTGCCCGGTATTGATACAAGTTTCAGGTTCAGGGGTCTTATCTTTATGCTTATAGTAAGACTTGCTGTATCAGGCATATTCTTCCTTGCAAACCGAAGGAATTCAAAGCCAAAGAAAAAAGCTCCAATCGTATTCGGTGCGATCTTAGGGATCTTCCTTATCCTGTCGTCTATGATCCCCGCATTCCTCTTCACAGACTACGCAGGACTTGAAACAACAGGCCCTTACAGTGTCTCTCAGTCCAATGCAATACTGATCGACCGTTCAAGGACAGAAGAGTTCGAGAATGACGGCTCATTCAGGGAAATTCCCGTTTACTTCTTCTATCCTCAGGAAGCATCCTGCAAGATGCCTCTTATAATCTTCAGTCACGGTGCTTTCGGATACTATCAGAGCAATGCTTCAATGTTCATGGAACTTGCAAGCAACGGCTATGTTGTAGCAAGTATCGAGCACCCTTACCATTCGATCTTCACACATGATTCTGAAGGCAAAACGGTAATTGCAGACAGAGATTTCCTGAATGATTCAATGACGATCGGTTCAAGCGACAGATCCGAAGCGGAAGTTTTCGAAGTGACTTCAAAGTGGATGGAGCTGCGTACTGCAGACATGAACTTTGCTATCGATTCACTTAAGGACGGAAATACTGATTCATGGTACATCGAAGACAGTCAGAAATCTGGTGTAATCAAGGCAGTAGAGCTCATTGACACAACAAAGATCGGACTTATAGGTCACTCAATGGGAGGCGCAACTTCAGTTACCTGCGGAAGACGTGGTGATATATCTGCTGTTGTAGATATAGACGGAACGATGCTCGGCGAGAATCTTGGTATAAAAGGCGATGAGATAATCATCAACGAAGATCCTTATACAACACCTCTGTTAAACCTGCAGAATCAGGAACATCACGAGGAAGCTATACAGGCAATTACAGACGGCAGAGCATACTCAAATAATGTGATTACGGCAAATGCCGAAGTTTCATACACCACATATTTCAGGAACAGCGGTCACATGGATTTTACCGATCTGCCGCTCTTCTCACCTGCGCTTGCAGGAATGCTCGGAACAGGTGATGTCGATAATACTGAGATGATAAAGACATTAAATGGTCTTGTGCTCGATTTTTTCGATTGTTATCTTAAAGGAGAAGGTAACTTCGAAGTTAACGAATATTATTGAGGCAATCATGGAAATAACCGTAAAGACGATCGGCGGAACCGAGAAAGAATATATCGAGATCGGCTGCCACAGAAAAGACGAACGTGTTGATGAAATAATAAGATTCATCAGATCGCGCGAAGGCATCCTGAAAGGCACCAAAGAGGACCGGCAGTACAATATCCCGCTGCCGGATATCCTCTATATCGAGGCAGTTGATGAGAAGACTTTCATCTATCTCGAGAAGGACTGCTATGAATCCGGAAGACGCCTTTACGAATTTGAAAGCGCTCTTATTTCACGCAATTTCGCGCGCATCTCCAAATCAGTCATAGTAAACCTCATGAAGATCAATTCCATAAAACCGTCTCTGAACGGCAGATTCTCCTGCGTGCTCACTAACGGCGAGCAGGTGATCATCTCCAGAAAATATGTCCCCGACATAAAAGAGAGACTCAAAGGAGGATCAGTATGAAAGAACACTTGAGAACACAGCTTGCCGGCTTTTTTATATCGGTAACCCTCATCAATGTGGCAATGTTCGTTCTGGGCATCATGCTGCAGCCGGATTACAGATTCGGATATGAAGCATTCGCCTATCCCCTGATCTACGGTGTTATCGGATCGGTCCCGGGCCTTGTCATGTACTCCAAAAAAGAACTTACGGTCTGGCAGACACTGATCCGCGAATTCATTCAGATGGTGCTTATAGTCGCACTCATCATTGCATTCATGTTCGGAAGATTTCATATCACCCGTGAATATGTACCTCAGATAATCGGGGTATCATTAAGCGTCATGATAATCTATGTGCTTGTACATGTTTTCTCGTGGCTCATGGACCTTAAAACAGCAAGCAAAATGACTGAAGATCTTAAAGCGTTCCAGGCAAAAGCATCAGGTGAAAAATAGTTACTTCTGCGGCTCAGCAAGTCTGCTCTTATGAGCGGGCGCCTTCTTTTTCTTGATGTGATTGCCGACTATTTCCGAGACATCTGAGATAGTCATGAATGCAGACACATCGGCATCGTTGATTATCTTCTTGATTGCAGGCACTTCAACTCTTGTTATTACGCAGTAAAGCACGGTCTTTTTGCCATTTGAGACCATGCCCTTGCCTTCCATCTGTGTGCATGTCCTTCCAAGCTGAGTATATATCGCATCGGCAATGTCTTTACCGTGATCCGTAATGATCATTACGGACTTGCCCTGCTCCATTCCGTTCTCGACCATGTCGATTATCTTGGATGTGATGAAGTATGTCAGAAGTGAATAGAGCGCTCTGTCAGGCCCGAAAAGGAATCCTGCCACACCATATATGATTATATTGAAGAACAGTACGATCTGACCAACGGAGAACTCTGTCTTGTGTGACATGAGCATTGCAACTATCTCTGTTCCGTCAAGGCATCCGCCATGTCTTAAGATAAGGCCTACACCGACACCCAAAAGAACTCCTCCGAATACAACAACCAGGATCTCCTGCTCAGTTACGGCCTTCATATCTTCGAAAACACCGAGGAATATGGAGAACATTATCATCGCGTAGATTGCTTTGATGAGGAAGCGCCTGCCGAGTCTCTTGTATCCGACGATCATAAACGGAACATTGAGAACTATTGTAAGCACGCCCAAAGGAAGCCCGGTGAGCTGGCTTACGATCATCGATACACCGACAACGCCGCCGTCAAGAATCGTGAACGGAACGAGAAATTCCTCCAGAGCAAACGCAGCTATAACCGCACCGACAGTGATAAAGAATAGCGGTCCTATCCACTGCTTTAACAGGTATGCGAATGTTATCTGTTCCGTTTTTTTGTGTTGTTGTCTTTTTCTCTGTGCCGGCATATCAATTCTGCTTTCGTTAATAAGGAAATACGGCTTTCGATACGGCTTGCGCCATACTTTTAGCCGTATTTTCCGGTTGTTTTAACTTTAGGATCCGGCTTGGAGTACGGCTATAGCCGGACTTTCAGCCGTATCGTTCAGAACAGAAGTATCTTATTTCTGTCTGTTGAAGTTGATGAGACATCCGTCAAGGATTATCTGGCGCTCACGGTCTGTGAGGTCGCCCAAAGTCAAAGTGAACTCCTTTGTCTCACTGCCTTTGATAGCAATTGCCCTGATAGTGTCAGCCTTTGTCTCGACGGCAGTTCTGATTCCCGGGAAGAGGATGTAGTCGAGGTTGGAGAAAGGCAGATCACCCTCCTCAATGATGAAAGGCAGCATACCCCAGTTGATGAGATTTGATCTGTAACGCTTTGTTGCATACTCGTTGGCTATGTTAGCCCAGCCGCCAAGTACCTTCTGGCAGGAAGCTGCCTGCTCTCTTGCAGAACCGTCACCCGGCTTAACTGCGAAGATGCATGAACCGAAGCCGATGATCTTTGTATCAGCCTTCTCGAAAGGAACGATGCTCTTAACAACCTGCATTACGTCGTGGAGGCCGTCAACTGCCTGGCAGGGATGTCCGCCCTCAACGAGTGTTGTCTCAGCCTTCTGGATAGCCTTAGCTCTGCCT
>CADAKH010000045.1 GCA_902788505.1 Oscillospiraceae bacterium | reverse complement strand
AAACAAGGACATTGGAGAGTATGACACTTTGATGGAGATGCTGGAGGCGTATCTTAAAGAAGGCTTCGAGAACGGGTCGAATGAATAACTCCTTTTATCAGGAATATATCGAACTACCAATAATAAGAAAAATCAGATTTGATGAAATAGGAATAAGTGGCTGAAGAGTGGCTTAAGAACGGAACGTGAAGCCCGGAAACCCCGCCCTTTCAATGTTATTAGATGTTCTTTGGACGCTCCTAAGCGGTAGGCCAGCGGTTCGAATCCGCTCACGATCACCAGTAAAATCAAGGGGTTTGGGGCATTTCCAAACCCCTGATTTTTTGGCGAAAAGTGGCTTAAGATGGCTTAAGATTGGTGAAAGCCTTGATTTTACGCTGTTTTTAGCCTGTTTAGCTTGTTTTTGACGTCATCCACTTTTCTTCTGTCGCTGAAAGAATTACATTTTTCAGAGCATGCTAAAAGTGCTCTGTTTTTAGACAGAGACCCATATAAAATCAATATTCCTTTATCAGGCATGTTATAATCACTATTGAGGGGCACCCCTTAGTTAGGAAAATAGACAGTATAACGCTCCAATTGCTAAGGCGGATACAGAAACGTGATATGAGAAATTGCAGATTAATAACTCTTATTTTGTTGATTAGCTTTTTGGGATTGATGTCAAGTTGTGCCAGGACCACAGATCCGGCGCCTATCCTTGACCTTGAAGGAAACAAGATCAAGCAGCTTGAAGCCGGGGATATTATTGTATATGGCAGTTATGAGCAAGATGGAGATAAAAACAATGGACCCGAACCAATCGAATGGGAAGTCCTTGATGTAGATGATAACAGAGCTCTGCTTGTAAGCCGGTATGTTTTGGATTGTCAACCTTATAACGATTACTTTGGAAGTATCACGTGGAAGTATTGTTCTCTGAGAAAGTGGTTGAATAGCAAATTCCTTAAAACTGCTTTTACGGCTGAAGAACGTGTGCGCATTCCAACAGTTGTTTTATCTAATCCGGATAATCCGGTTTTTGGTACTGATGGAGGCGGAAATACACGGGACAGAGTATTCCTGCTTAGTGTGGATGAAATCCTGGAGTATTATACTTTTGAAGAATGGAATGAAGATGAACAGCATGGGTGGTGGGGATACTCACAGGATTTGATTATCGAGGCTACACCTTATGCTGAGGATGCCGGTGTGTTTGTCAAAAACGGTGGTTCTATAATGTGGACAAGATCTCCTTCTGACAGTAGTTTCTTTGTTACGGTTGTTGATGTAGGGTGCACCGGTGCTTCTAAAGGACTTGGTACGCAGGACTATTTTGTAGGAGTCAGACCTGCGATATACATTGATTTTTAAATAGACAGGAAATGAGTCTAAGCAATGAAGTTCGAAGAACAAAATGTGTTTAAGTCGATGTCGCATCATAAACACATGATTGCAATGAATGTTGTTAATATTATTGTGTTGATGGTTATTGCTGTCATAGTAGCTATAATAATTGGAACAGGAATAGTAGGTTAAATTATCAGTAAAAGGGCATTATAAATGATAGTTATAAGTGAAAGAAATAAAGTGAGGATAAAGGTTGCGGTTATTACAATTGTCATGACTGCGACATTATGCTGCCTTGTTACTTCCTGTTTCAGATTAGGCAGAAAAAAGCCTTCTGAAGATGATATCTATGGATGGTATGAATTGAAAATAGATGAAGGACACTACGTTATGAGTGTTCATGATGATTATATTGATGTTTTCTTTTTCAAAAAAGATAATGAGAATGAAGAGACGATGAGCGCCTCGGAAAGGAATATCGGGTACTCTTACAAGATATGCGATATAGAAGTTAAGGGATCCAGGGTCATTATAAATGCGCTTAAAGATTATGACAGGACCGAGCAGGGCCCTGCTTGGCAATGGGCTTTGTCTGAAATACTGAATGATAATTATGATAAGTTCGAATACTCTAACAATTCGATCATCAACAGGTATCCTAATTCCAGCAGAGGAACATACAAACGAAGCGAAAGGGAACATCCTTTGTGTGAGAAACTTCTTGAAGACCGCAAGCGTTGTGTTGAAGCGGCTAAGACAGCCAAGCCATTGGAACTTGAAGAGATAAAATATCTGCCGGAAGCAAAGTTTGGAAGAGACGATATATATTTTGTTGCAAAGATTACCAATCCTAATCCGTTCCGTGTTTATATGCCGGAATTGTTATTCTACAGAAGTGATAAGCTGAATCCTCTGGAGACTGCGAGGGTGGAAAGGTTCATCGAAGCAGAGTCGACAAGTATTGTCGTCCTAAAATTTTACGATGAGAGTCATGGAAGCGGCAGCGATATTTTCCGGGATTCCGTAAAATGTGAGATCAATTACAACATCTATCTCATAAGATTCCCGGGACAGGAGAACACATATGAAGTTTTTGGTCCCGGAAAGGTAACCCTGGATGATAACGGGTACGTAAAAAATATCCAGGTTGAGACGATGTGCACTTACGGCAATGACCGCCAGCCAGGTGATGTTATGAGCGAAGAGTTCAATGTAAGCATAATCTTTTATAAAGACGATGAGATCGTCGGATTCGGTTTCGGCGAATTTGATTTCGTTTCCAGAACAAAACAAATGGGAATCCGCTACTTTACTCCTATAGCGGATTACGACCGTTTTGAGGTCTATGTTTCGTAGGCTGTTTCGAATAATTCGGAACGGATCTGACTGATTATCACCGTGAATACCTAGATAAGGATAGGTATGGTTATGAATAAAACATTTTCGAAAATAACAGTTGTCTTATTTGCACTTGCGGTCATTCTTCCCGTCTTGTGTTCATGTTCATTTTCAGCTAAAAGACAGGTCGGGAGAACCGCCGGCAGGTTCGCAACTAGAGTTTGCAACCCGAACCCTGATCTGCTGGATTTCACCGACGGCCTCAGCCGTGATTACAAGAACAGTTTTAAAGATCTTTTCAATGACGATAACTATACTTACGAACAGGAACTCTTCATTTCCGCCATGATCGATTCTTTGGAATATGAGATCGTCAGCAGGTCAACCACGGCCGATAAGGACAAAGCCGTATGCACCATTAACTTCCTCGTAGCTGACATCGATAAGCTCAAGCAACGCGATTACCAGGAAATTCAGGAACTTACTTCTGCTGTCGAAAACTGCGATAGAAAGAC
Organism: Oscillospiraceae bacterium; assembly: GCA_902788505.1. GTDB lineage: Bacteria > Bacillota > Clostridia > Saccharofermentanales > Saccharofermentanaceae > Saccharofermentans. Next base: position 971 of record CADAKH010000045.1, on the reverse strand, counting down.
CATAACGATCGACGTCGAATTAGAGAAGATTAATAAGGAATGGTACGTCACAAACTTTGATGACCCCAAGTTCCGGGAACTTTATTCGTTCTTTTATGACATGCCCGTGATTGGCAGAGGTACTCTTATCCAGACTGCCGAAAAGCTCGCCAAGGCGATCATCGAAGACGATTCCGACACCGTTGTTTACCTCATAGGTCCCAATATCACAACGGAACAGAGTGCTTGTATCGCATCGCTTTTCGACAGTGACGGCAACCCTTCCGATGAAGAGAAAGCCTTCCGTGAGGCAGTTCTCGGCACGATGACTTATAAAATCGATGAAGCAAATCTTTCGATTGACGGTGTGTCCGGCTATATCACCATCGAGATCTCAATGGCTGACTACGAGACACTTGCCGGAAAGACATTCCAATCAATTCAGGAGATAACCGATGCCATCAATGCATGCGGCACCAAGTCGTATTCCTACAAGTGCAATTTCATAAGGCACACCTTCGACTGGGATCTGTTAAATGTTGATTCAGATGAATTCGCTGCGATAATGAACTACAAACGCTTTTCGATAAGCCTCGAAGAGCCGGATGTCACATATAATTCAACCACTGATGAGACCGCCGAGTTTGTTAATTACGTCTCAAAGGAATTCGGCGTAAAGACGCTGAAGCCAAAAGCTTTTAGAGGCTGACACCATCACCAAATCATGAATATATCGAACTACCAATAATAAGAAAAATTAGATTTGATGAAATAGGAATAAGTGGCTGAAGAGTGGCTTAAAAAAGGAACGTGAAGCCCGGAAACCCCGCCCTTTCAATGTTATTAGATGTTCTTTGGACGCTCCTAATGGGAATAGAAAATGATAACAATACGATATGTGACAAATGAAGATAAGCGGTTCTGGTTTGAACTTGACAAGCATTTACCGGAAGCCGAATTTGAGAAGAAAGTTCGCGACAGACAGGGATATG
>CADAKH010000044.1 GCA_902788505.1 Oscillospiraceae bacterium | reverse complement strand
CCAACGATAGTTAACATAGAACTGTCCGCAACGCTGAGCTTCTTCCTTGATGGAATCCTGAGCCTGCTTCTTTGTACCAACGAAAAGGATATCACCCTTTTCAGCGAGCTCACGCATAGCGTCATAGGCCTCGTCGACCTTCTTGACTGTCTTCTGCAAATCGATGATGTGGATTGAGTTACGCTCCGTGAAGATGTACTCTGACATCTTAGGGTTCCAACGACGTGTCTGGTGACCGAAGTGTACGCCTGCTTCAAGAAGCTGCTTCATTAAAATAACTGGCATAAATAAATCCTCCTGTTTTTTCTTCCGCATACATCAGGTAATATTCAGCTCAAATTGGCCACAGTCGGAATGTATGCGTGATTTTTATGCGGATGTATTCTAACAAATAGCCCCTGCATACGCAAGGGCTAAAATAATATTTATTATATATAGCTCAAAAATCACTTTCTCTTGTAGTGTCTTACCGTAAATTCAACACCTTTAGCGCTCATAACAGGAGGTTCCTCCTCTTCAAGTTCCCAGGAAGGATCTTCATCAAGATTCGGGAACCAGCAGTCTGCTTCAAATTCAGCCCTGATACTTGTGATTATCGCCTTGTCGCAAAGCTCAATGAGTGAATTATAAAGCGATGCACCGCCGATCAGATACACCTCGTCAGAGGTAAGCGCAAGGAAATCCTCCAGTTCGTCAACAGAATGGAGAACCATTGCGCCTTCCTTCTCATAGTCGAAACTTCTGGACATAATAATGTTTACTCTGTCAGGCAGAAGTCTCTGACCGGGGAATGTCTCAAGAGTCTTTCTTCCATATACGACCGTATGGCCTGCTGTGTATTTTTTGAATACACCTTTCTGATCTTCCGGCAAAGATATAAGAAGATGTCCCTGATTACCGATTGCCCAATTCTTATCAACTGCTGAGATTGCTATCATGTTCATCACCCCTCAAATAATTCTGCAAAATATCCTGACGGAGAAACAGGCTCGCCCGCCTGTATAAGATGTGTCGCATCACCGAAAACCTGTACTCTGAAACTTGCTTCTCCGGGAATACGCTCTTCTGAACCCAATACGGTAATAGATGTCGGCTGCATCATCATTCCCTGCCAGATAGAAGGAGCTGCAACTCCGATCAGATGACCGACAAGTAAAGCCGTAACTCCAAAGTGACAGAAGAATACGATATTGTCATCGTTATGCTCTATAACATCGTAAAAGCCTTTATCGTTTCTTTTGTATCCATGCTTTAAAAGCAGACTGTCAAAGCCTTCATAGACTTCCTGAGCGTGCTTTGCAATATCTCCAGACTTCATTATTTCCGTATCTGCCCACAGATTCTTATCGTGGAGATCATCCCTGTGGTTGAAGTCTCTCGGATAGAAATCCCAGGCTATAGTCCACTGTTGTTCCTGCTCATCCCAGATCCTGTAATAGAATTCCTTGAGCCAGTCACATGTAACAGCTTCCCTGCCGGTTTTCTTTAAAGATACTGAACAGGTATCCTGAGCTCTGCCCAGAGGAGAACAATATATCTGCTTTATATCCCACCCGGCGACACGATCTGCAAGTATCTCCGCTTCGCGCCAACCCTTTTCTGTAAGTGAATCCTTCTCGTAATCGGGATCACCGTGTCTTATAAATATTAACTTCATTTACTTCCTGCCGGTATCAGACTGCTACCGGAATACCCTTGATCTTGGGTCCGGCTTCATAACCCTCAAGTCTGATGTTGTCTGTTGTGAACTGATAGAAATCTGTAATATCCTCATCAAGCACGAGCTTCGGAGCAGGATATTTAGGCATCTCGATAAGTTCTTTAACGATATCGACATGTCTGTCATAGATATGCGCATCAGCTATAACATGAACAAATTCGCCGACTTCAAGCCCGGAGCATCTTGCAAACAGATGAACAAGAACAGCATACTGGCAAACATTCCAGGCATTGGCAACGAGCATATCGTTACTTCTCTGATTGAGAATAGCATTGAGCTTGTTGCCTGTAACGTTAAATGTCATTGAATATGCACAGGGATAAAGATGCATCTCTGAAAGATCCTGATGCACATAGATATTAGTCATGATCCTTCTTGAAGAAGGGTTATTCTTAAGGTCGTAAAGAACGCGGTCAACCTGGTCAAACTCGCCTTCCTTATACTTATGCTTAACGCCAAGCTGGTAACCGTATGCCTTACCGATTGAACCTGTCTCATCCGCCCATGCATCCCAGATATGTGAATTAAGATCATGAACATTATTGGACTTCTTTTGCCAGATCCATAAAAGCTCATCTACGGCAGCCTTGAAATTGATCCAGCGCTGTGTAAACATCGGGAATTCTTCTGCCAGGTTATAACGGTTAACGATCGCAAAAGCCTTATAGGTATATGCCGGAGCACCGTCATCAGCCCAATGGGGCCTTACTTTATCGTTGATGGTCGAGTAACCTGAATTAAGGATAGTTCTTATGTTCTCATCGAAAATATCATCTGCCCGGCTCATAGAAGTCACCGCCTTTATAGTAATGGTTCGATTATAGCATAAATACCCGAAGCCAAATGCGGATATCTTCCGGTTGATTTACAGGCTCTAATAACCTTTAAAGTTTCATCATTCCGGAAAACGAAGGTGATATCTCCCTTACAGAATACAAACACCAGACATATTATAGTAAAATCTCTTACAGATAAAAAAAGGGGCTTTCCGATTAAGGAAAACCCCTTTTAAGCATTGGTCGGAGTGACGGGACTTGAACCCACGACCTCTTGCTCCCTAAGCAAGCACTCTAGCCACCTGAGCTACACCCCGATGATCACGCCCTGTTAAAGAAAAATTTTGGTCGGAGTGGCGGGACTTGAACCCACGGCCTCCTGCTCCCGAAGCAGGCACTCTACCACCTGAGCCACACCCCGATGGAGTATTCTTCTAACAAGCCTATAAATCTTATAACAACAATCAAAAATATGCAAGTCATTTTATTCTTTATTTAAAAAGAAAAAACCGCGTCCGTAAAGAACGCGGTTTAAAAGTCATGATGCGCTTAAAATCAAGCTTCGTCTGTTGTCTCAGGAGCTTCCTCAGCAGCAGGCTCTTCATCTGTCTCAGGATCGATAGGAGCAACTTCCTTGATTGAGATAGAGATTCTTCTCTCTTCTGGTTCGATCTTAATAACCTTAGCCTGAACAACCTGACCTACGGAAAGAACATCCTCAGGTTTCTCAAGTCTCTTGGAAGAGATCTGAGACACATGGCAGAGAGCATCGAGATCGGGTTCGAGCTGAACGAAAGCACCGAACTTTGTGAGACGGACAACTGTACCCTGAACGATGCAGCCTACAGGCATTCTCTCTTCAATGTTGTAATAAGGATCATCCTCGAGCTTCTTGTAGCCCAATGAGATCTTCTTTGTCTCTTTATCGAAAGACTTAACATAAACGTCAACTTCTTCGCCAACCTTCAAAACATCAGCAGGCTTAGCGTTGCGGCTCCAAGAGAGCTCGGAAACGTGAACGAGTCCGTCAACACCGCCGATATCGATGAATGCACCGAAATCAACAAGGCTTCTTACAACACCCTTATAGTGCTTGCCTTCCTCGATATTGTCCCAAATCTCTGCAGACTTCTTGCGGCGCTCTTCAGAAACGATGATTCTGTGGCTTCCGGAAATTCTGAGACGGCCCTTCTCTGTATCGAACTTTGTAACTAGGATCTCGAGTGTCTGGCCGACATAAGACTCAAGGTCCTTAACCTCGCCTGTCTTGATCTGTGTTCTGTGGATATAGATATCAACGCCCTTGTAAGAACCGATTACACCGTCCTTAACTGTGCGTGTGATCTTAACTTCGATAGGAGTCTTGTTCTTGTAAGCTTCCTCGATCTCGGCTCTGCCCTTCTCGGACTCTACATCATTCTTGGAAAGGATGATTTCCTTGCCCTGATCGGAGTTCTTAATGCTTCTGACCTTAACGGTAACTTCTGTGTGCTCGGCAATAGCCTTGTCAAGATCGAAGTCAGGATCCGAATCAAACTCCTTACGTGAAATTCTTCCTTCGGACTTGTCGTGTACGTCTACATAAACATAGTCGTCATCAGCAGATGTAATTGTGCCCTTAACAACAGCACCTCTTCTTACCTGCGCAATTAAATCGACAGCATTGGCAAACTCTGTGTCAAAGCCCTGATTTGTGATCTTCTCTTCTTCGTTCATTTGTTGAACAACCTCCAAAATA
>CADAKH010000043.1 GCA_902788505.1 Oscillospiraceae bacterium | reverse complement strand
GTTCGCTGCAGGCGGTAAGCACGTTAAGAAGAAGGATCTCGGTATGATGGCTATGAGCTACGGCTACGTTTACGTTGCTCAGGTTGCTATGGGATCTGATAAGAACCAGCTCATCAAGGCATTCACAGAAGCAGAAGCTTACCATGGACCTTCCCTCGTTATCTGCTATGCTCCTTGTATCAACCACGGTATCAAGGGCGGCCTCAAGGTAGCTCAGAACAGAGAGAAGCAGGCTGTTGAGTGCGGTTACTGGCACCTCTTCAGATTCAATCCTTCTCTCGCTGCAGAAGGTAAGAATCCTTTCACACTCGATTCCAAGGAGCCTACAGCAGACTTCTTCGAATTCCTCAAGGCTGAGGTTCGTTACAACTCACTCTACAAGAAGTATGATGCTGAGGTTGTTGACGGTCTCTTCCAGAGATGCTATCAGGATTCAAGAGATCGTTATGCTTCTTACGTTAAGAAGGCTAACGAGGCTTGATCTGACAAAAACTGATTAATTCAGGGAGGCTGTCTCATTCGTGAGACAGCCTCTTGTTTTTTGGCCGTAAAAAAGGAAAGTTTGCCCTAAGTAGTGTCCAATCGTCAGCTTAAACCATGCTATAATTAGCAAAGCAAATTAAGGAAGAGAGTTCTTAAGTCAGAATGAGTACCGGCAAAGGTAAAGAAGATTATTCCAAACTGCTTGTAAATGACAGTCTTTTACCCGATATCTTTCTTGTCAGATATGCGCAGGAACTGAGCAGAAATGCGCTGCTCTTATATCTGTGGCTCAACATGTCGGATAAGAAGAACGGCTTTACCGATGATGATGTGAAGAAGCTGAAGATCATCCCCGAAGCGGATATTTCTGCCGTTTTGGCAGAACTCATGTCGGCATGCCTTATTAATAAGAAGGATAAGACTTATTCTTTCGATGATCTCAAAGCCCGTGAAGTAGGCGATTATATCCAGGCTGCTGCTGCACGCGGTAACGATCCTGACCTGACAGGTCTTATGAGCAACGAGAAGGAGAGGAAGATCCTTGCAGATTCTATCTCTTCGACATTCTATCAGGGCGAACTCCCATATATTTTCTACAGGCTTATAGATAAATGTTTAAATGAATATAAGTTTGACTCCAGAGTTGTATATAAACTGTTCGAGGAAGGTTATGACCAGTTCAAGCACAGGTCTCTTCAGCAGATGGAGAATATGGCCGCATCCTGGTACAGGAAGGGTTATACGGATATCAGGAGTCTCGAAAAGCAGCTTGAGATCAATAAGCGTACCAAGAGTCTCATAGAACTTACAGGCAAGCTTATGCGCAAGAGACTTAACGGACTTGACCTTGACCGTATAACAGGCTGGGCCGAAGATCTTGGTGCAACGGAAGAGCTGGTTACTCTTGCATTTAAGGAAAACGAGTTCAGAAGCAATCTTACACTTAAGAATGTCGGTGATACTCTTACCAAGTGGCACGATCAGGGCATTAAGACAGCTGAAGAAGCTGCAAGGTTCTGTGAAGAGGAACACAAAGAGAATAAGCGCAACGCAACAAGAAGAAAGGCCAAGTCCGGATCCACCTGGCGAACCGGAGAAGAGGCCGGTATCGGCGGAGCAGATAAAGAAGAGACAGAGGCCCAAAAGACCGCTGAAGGTATAAAGGAAGAAAAAGACATTCTTCCTCAGGATGATCTGATACCTGACGATATCCTTGATATGTTTGGAGATTCTGATGAAGACAATTAAAGAACTGATCAGTGAAAGCCTCACAGAGGTAGAGGCATCCAGAGATATTCTCAAGCAGCAGAATATCAGGCGTGTTTATAAGGCTTATCCTGAGCTTAAAGAGATCGACGATCAGATCCTGAATGACCGCAACAACAGATTTATTGCGGTCATCGATAAGGATGAGCGCCTGATCAGGAGAATTGACATTGCCATTGAAGAGCTTATAGCAAAGCGTGACAAGATTATCGCACGCAATAATATAGATCCGGAGTTCGATGTAGCAAAGTGCATTTGCGATAAGTGTGAAGATACAGGTTTTACCAAAGGCTCAGACGGCACACTCAAAGTCTGTTCCTGCAGAAAAAAGGAACTTGAGACATGTTATGAACTGAGCGGAATGGCGGATTATTCCTCTTACAAGATGAAGAATTACAGAGATGATTATCTTGGAGATCCTTCAGGAAGGAAGAAGATAAAGAATGATCTTCTCAAAGTTCTTCTCGGATTAGCAAACAGTGAAGATAAGTCGTCTTTGTTCGTATATTCAGGAGCACCCCAGACCGGCAAGACATTCCTAACAGTATGTGTTTGTAAGACAGCGATCAATCTCGGTAAGAGCGCATATTACGGTAAGTGCGAAGATCTTCAGATAATCGGCACTGATACTTTGGAGGCGCTTAAAAGAATAGATTTTCTCGTTCTCGATGATTTTGCCGATTCAGTTACCATGACGGGCAACGTAGGCTCGATTTTAAATAATATCCTTGAAGTAAGAGCAGCTTCAAAGCTGCCGACCATACTTGTTACGCCTTTCCCGAAGGCAGAACTTGTCAGCAAGTGCGATATGAGGATCAGCGGCAAGCTTTCTTCTGCCGGACTGATATCCAAAGAAAGCAGGTAATGATCCGGAATATGGATGTTCGCTGCGGAATAGATATCGTGGATATCTCAAGATTCATAAAGATAGTTAATGACGGCAATACCGCCTTTATTAACAAGTGCTTTACGGTAGGTGAGATAGAATATTGCGAGTCTTCCAAAAATTCCGGCAAAAAGGCCGAAAGGTATGCGGCAAGATTTGCTGCCAAAGAGGCTGTCGGCAAGGCTCTCGGCTCAGGTCTCATGAGTGAAGGGGTCGGAATGCACGACATAGAAGTAATAAAGGATGAGAAAGGCGCCCCGAAGATAAGTCTTTCGGGAGGTGCGCTTGAACATGCGCGAAGACTGGGAATGAGTTCTGTTTCGATCAGTCTTACACATGACGGCGGAATGGCCGCTGCTTATTGCGTGATGCTTTTGGAGAAGTAAGTATGAAGAGACGTGACAAGCAGGAAAACGGCAGCATATTCAAGGTTTTCGAGAAGAAAAAGAAACCTGTTGTAGGTGACGATGTTGCACCGAAGACAATAAGGCATCTTGAGCGTCCCGTTAAACTTCCTTTCCTTGCTGATATGGATGAAGGCAAGGAACAGTACGGCAGTGCGGAAGACATGCAGGACAAATGGGGTCTTTCCGAAAAGCAGGCCACATTAGGCGGCGTGAAGAAACGAAAGCTTTTGAGTCTCGGCATAGCTTTTGCCGCTTTCATTCTTCTTATCGTAGGTGTTTTCTATATCCTCCCTAGAGTATTGCCCGGTGTATTCAGAGGAACGAACATCGAACTCTTCGTAGAGCCTGTCATCAATCTGGAGTACGATGAACCGGATTACAGGGTGGTAACGGACAGCACAGTAGCGCTCATGACTGATCCAAAGCCTGATTCGAAGAGAATTGCCGAGGTACTTTATAACGAGCCTGTAAGATATGTAAGCGCCAGTGAGAACGGTTACTGCAAGATCCAGACCAGTGACGGTCTTATCGGATTTGTAAAAGAATCCGCATTGCTAGATGATATGGGCTCAGTTGAACCGGATATCCATCAGTACAAGCTGATAGTATCGGATCCCTCAAAGAACATCATGACGCATGCAAGTAACGGCACCCTGATCAAGAAGGTCATGATGAATACCGTGCTCTACGCTGATATCAAAAGAGAGGGCGTTTATCAGGTTGCTCTCCCGGGCGGAGATACCGGCTGGATCGGTTCTTCAGGTGTTATCGAGCTTTCGACAAGAGGGGAGACCGAAGAAGTCTCAAGCCGTTATTTTGTCAGCTCGGTCTTGACGTTTGTTAATGCCAAATATATTGAGAACGGCATGTCCATAGACGGTGCTTCAATAAACGGAGCTGTATATGTAAGTGCAGAGATAAACGGAATTGAGATTCCCAGAACAATGGAAGGGCAGGCTGAGGCAGGAATCGAAGTAATTCCCGAACCCGATGCCGTTACAGGACAGATAAGAATCGACCAGATACTGCCCGGAGATATACTGTTTTTATCAAGCCCGAAGAAAGCACCGGGAGATAAAACCATATATGAAATGGCTGTTTGCACCGATACAGGCACACTTTTCATGCTGTCTCCCGCAAGGACAACGGTAAGACTGCGCAACTTTGAATCGGGCGACGATATATGCGAGAGGATAATAACGATCAGGCGAATTTTCAGTGCGAGGGTCACAAACTGAAAAGTGCTTAAAAAGTGTGCAAAATGTTGTTGCATACTCAAATCGGTTGTGGTATTATTCATAGGCATTTGAATTCTAACAGGAGGTGTTTGCATGGCTAAGTGTGAAGTTTGCCAGAAGGATATGTTCTTTGGCACGCGCGCTTACTACGCAGCAGGCTAACGTACACAGAGTTAAGGTTGTTGTTGACGGCACCCCCAAGTCAATGAACGTTTGCACACGTTGCCTTCGTTCAGGCAAAGTTGAAAGAGCGTAAGTTAAGCTTTAACTGGTGATTCAAGAGGTTGTCTCATATGAGGCGACCTCTTTTATGTTGTGATTCATTGTCTCTGAAGTGTGATTTTCCTGATTTGTTTCCTGATTTCGGGAAAGCAGGAAAGCAATTAGGAAAAACAGCGCGTTTTTTCCTGTTTTGTTACCTATATCTGCAAATACAGGCAATGATTCAGGAAAACCCCTAACGTGATAACACAAATCAGGTACCGCTGAGCAAAAAAACCTGCTAACCAAAATCAAGAGCTTGTTGGCAGTTTTCTGTTTTGAAATAACTGGGCATAGCAAACAGACCGGAGTCAAATCCGGTTTTTG
>CADAKH010000042.1 GCA_902788505.1 Oscillospiraceae bacterium | reverse complement strand
GAATCCTCAAAGTCCTTCTTGTTGAGTCTGTGGTTGTTCACCGTGATCTTAGTAGTGGCAGCACTGTCGAACGAGTTGAGAACGTCAGAATAGAGCAGGAACATATTCTCCTTGTCCTCTTCGCTTGCTACCTGATAGTTGATGTCTGTGAACTTCCAAGTCTTTGAGAACTTGTTAGGTCCGACCTGGAAGATACCGTCAGGCCAGATGCGCTGTACCGGGATCAGGTCCTGGACCCGTCTCGGCACAACAAACATCTCCTTATCCTGCTTCAATAGTGTCTGTATGCTCTTGAGCATTGATTGCCTCCTTTTCCTTTTTGGCGAAATATCCCTTAAGCGCTTCCTTATAGATGTTGTTGGACTTAATGGTCAGCCTTCTCGGACAAATGAAGTTATCCTTGAGCCATGCCACGAAGATCTTCTCCATGGGCATGCCGTTATACTTTATGAATCCGATGGCAGCAAAAGGAACGGCAACTGCGATGCAAAGATAAGTGATCATATCGTTTGCCACAGTGCCTCTTGCTCCGAAATAAACCGCTACAGCAGAAGCAACGGCGAGTCCGGAACAAATAAGCTGTCTCAAGTTAAGTCCGAAGAAGACTCCTTCGGTGTATTCGCGAATGTCTTTGTTTATGTTTATTTCCATTTGTTTTCCTCCTTACAAACCCATCATGTCGTGGATTATCCTGTCAGAGCCCTTTACAAGGCCAAGCAAAACGAGCATGTTAAACCCGATTTCACTCACATAGCACCAAACCATCGTGATAGGAGCAGCATTTGTATCTATCTGAGGCATAGAGGCTGCATAAGCTGTGAAGATGATGCAGGCAAGGACGATAACGACGCCCTGCATGCAAACACCGGCATAGCTTTTAAGGAAGCTTTTTGCGATGCCTTCCGTAGGCTGGCCTGCCAAAGTAGATAAAGGTATCGGAGCTATAGCGGTATACATATAGATCCTGAAGAATCTGCCGTATACAGTAAGAAGCAGAACAATACCGATGACAATGAATGCAATATGTGCGATGAAACATATAGCCCAGATTGGGATAGCACCGTCAAGTATGCCGATTCCTTCAAATTTGCTTTGAACGGTTGATGGGATGGAGAACTCCAGAGCAGTGCCGATAGGGCTTGAAGCGGTTATTTTTGCTATTATGCTCTGAACAATCGTAACGAAATTAACCATGAGTTTAAGGCAGTTATCGATAAGAAATTTTGAAATAGCAAAACGGATGAATACCTTAACTGCCGTCTCAGGCCTCTTGAGCTCAGCAAAGCTACCGCAAGTCTTGATTACACCGATGGTGAAAAACAAGACGAGCAGGGCAGTGCCGATTGCGCCCAAGACGCCATTGATGGTCGTGATTATGTTCCAGATGCCGCCGCCCTTGAAGCTCTGCGGTGAAGTCGTAAGAAGGGCCCACATTTCTTTGAGCCTATTACCAAGGTACTGAAGTCCTAGATAAAGCTCGTACCAAGCAGCGGTACCCAAAATATCACCCCCTTAAGACATCAGCTGAATACGCCGGGAGCGATTGCAGTCAGGATCGACTTTGCAAAGACGATGATGAGACCGCCTGCAAGGCAGAGGAAACCCTGAGATCTCTGGGACGGATCATGGCTCTGGAAGCTCATACCGACCTGAACAAGGCCCCAACCTGCAAGGATAACGCCGATGGCTCTGATAATGCCGAAGATGATGTCTGACATATTCTTGATAGCCTTCTCGGCATCACTCTCAGCTACAACCGGGACCATTGCTACACAAACGATCGCTACAGTAATAGCAATCATGAGGTAGCGCTTCAGCACTGTTTTCTGCTTCTCTTTTGCAAGAGCGGTTTCTTTGTTGTTAGAATTGATCTTATTCATATTGTTCAATCTCCTTTGTCTGATAGATTTCTTCGAGATCCTCAAGTGTGAGGACCTCATAGTCGTGTTGTTCTTTGACAAGGGTCTCAATGTTGATTGCCTTGCCTCTCAGTTCGGGATCATTACCGACGAGACTGATGGTCGCTTCGGATTCTGTATCCCTGCCGTGAATGAACGGTTTTGCTCCGCCATCTTCCGTAAACTTGATCTTCGGATGCTTCATGAGGTCATACTTCAGATCCATGACCGGATACTCGCCTCTTATGAAGAGGATTGCGTACTGGTTGTCGAGCATTCTGACTTCATCAGGTGTCATAAGGTCACGAGCTTGTAAGAGCTCGTGCTTTGTCGAACTGCCGTTTCGTCCTCTGTTGGTGTCATAGTGAGTCGTATCGATCGTTTCCTTGCCCAAGAGCTCACTGACATATTTGTGAGTGCTTTGCTCATTGCCGCCTAAATAGAGGAATTCATCACAGTTACCTATGATGGATTCATATCTCTTTTCAAATAGGACCTTTAGCTGAGCCAAGTTCTGCAGGATTATGCTTACGGAAATCTCTCGGGAACGCATCGTTGCCAAGAGTGCATCGAAAGAGTCCGGCAGACAGACATTTGCGAACTCGTCCATGATGAAGTGAACATGATAGGGCAGTCTTCCGCCGTGTTCAAAATCGGCACACCTGTAAAGCTGCTGGAAGAGCTGAGTATAGAGCATACCGATAATGAAGTTATAGGACTGGTCGTTGTCCGGGATAAGAGCGAAGAGTGCAACAGGCTTTTCACCGAGTTCACGGAGCCTAAGTTCATCTGACTGCGTGATGGCTGCAAGAGATGGAAGGTTAAACTTCTCAAGTCTTGCAATAAGAGAAATCTGGATAGACTTCAAAGTCTGAGCAGCGCCCGAGTGATAACCCTTATAGTATTTCAGGGCAATATGCTCAGGATCTCTTTCTTCGAGCTCGGCAAAAAGGATATCAAGAGGTGATTCATAGTCCGCATCATTCTCTCTGACATCTCCAGCACGGATCATTTCCATTACCATGGGGAAGTTTTGCTCATATGGCGGTGCCTCATAGTAGAGGTAGAATACGAGAGCTTTAAGAAGCATTTCAGATGCCTGATCCCAGAACGGGTCGGTAGTCTGACTTCCCTTTGGAGTCGTATTCTTAATGATGTTCGTCGTAAGACGTTGGATGTCATCATCGCTCTCGAGGTACACGAACGGGTTGTAACAGTCGCTTCGGTCAAGGTCGATCAGATCCAGAATTCGCACATCGTATCCCTGACTTACCAGATAATTCCCGCAGGAGCGAAGGGTACTGCCTTTTGGATCCAAAACCACCATGGAGAAGTTTGTGTCCTTAGTTGCCTGTAATATGTTCGGCATAGCATAGTAACGGGTCTTTCCGGCGCCGGATCCACCGACAACCAGGACATTCAGATTTCTCTTATGGACATGACCATCAAATCCGATCCTGACATTTTGTGTAAGGATCTTGTTGTCTTCCGGAGGTTCAGCACGATAACGTCTGTTGACGGTGCTTGCTTCTCCCCATTTTGCAGAGCCGTGTTCCTCACGTCTTCTGAAGTTCCTTTCGGTAGAGAGATATATTCCTATGCCAATCGCATACAGGACACAAAAGATAAGGGTAACCCGAAGGCTACCCCTAACTAATGTGATATGAAACGGATTGTTAAATATATCTCCGGCATTCCCCAGGATCCCGACAAGCCCATTCTTTATGAAGTACGGTGCCGACTTAAGTCCAAGCCATATGACCGGAATGAGACCCGTAAGGTACAAGACGATCCTTGTGGTCGAGAACTTGTTTGTTACCTTACGCATGGAGCATCACCTCGGTTTGGGTGCTGTCTTATCCAGCATCTTTGAAAGCTGCTTAGCCGCCTGCTTTTCTGCAGCGACAACCTTAGCTTTTTCGAGTTTCTCCCTAACTGATGGCCTCATCTCTGCGTCAGTCAAAGATATCGTGCTTTCGTCTCTTTTCGATTTCGGCCCGAAGTCTTGCCCGGACGCTGGGTCTCGTGACGTTCGGGCCATAGTAGGGTTTACTGTCTGGCCCTCTTCCTTGGTCGGATTCGTCTTTTCGGGCTCGTGTGCATCCGGAGTTTTCGGAGCGTCTGTTCTTTCCTGAGCAGGCCTTTCATCAATATTTTCCGCTCTGACCTCAATGCCTTCCTTCTTCGGAACGGAGATGTCGGCTACCGCAGTCTTGTAGTTCGCAAGCCTTAATGCCATGAGTCTCTTTGAACCCTGACCGGGAAGGATCTCGTATCTGCCGTTTGGCTTACACATAAGACCGACCGGCTCAACGACTTGAGGACCGTGCGTTTTCATCTTGGAAGCATACTTCTGGATTTCTGCCAGGAGCCTCTTGTCCTGTTCCTGAGGATCGGGTATTCCGTCGATAAGACTCAGCGGGACCGCGAGCTGCATGCCAAGAGGCTTGACCAGCTCTCCGGAATCCGTCTTGATTTCCGGTTTGATAGTCTCAGCCTGCTTAACCATGAGGTTGAACTTCTCGATAACACGGCTGACCTTGGAAGCATCGGTAGCGTAGACCATTATGTCAGTAAGGCCGTCTGTTCTTGATTTGTCCTTTAAGACAACGAACGGGAATCCGAACTTCTTACTGGCCGTTGTGAACGCCTTAAGGTATTCATCAGGGATGCGGAACATCTTCTGATCCTTACCGGACTTTAAGAACTCCCAAAGAGTTGCCTTACCTTTAGTGGTATGACCATCCTTCAGAGCCGCATAGATCATCGGCGCGATCCTTAAGGCTGCTTCACCCGTGAGTCTTAAGATAACTTCACTGCCTTGCAGCATCATTCTGACAACCTGATCGGCTGTCTCATTCTCAATTGCCATGGATTATTTCCTCCTTGTTTTAGTATTTGCC
>CADAKH010000041.1 GCA_902788505.1 Oscillospiraceae bacterium | reverse complement strand
TGGCGTACAAAACTGGCGTTTCGTTTACAAATATGCACTTTTCGATTTACAAACAGGCATCTCGCCTTACAAACTGGCGCCTCGAATTACAACTCAGCATACAGAAAGAATTATAGCACTTATTTGGAGAATTTTCAATTAAAAGCGGTGTCAATTCGTGCGTATGTGGAGTTTTTTACTTGTAGATTTTCGAGCCAAGTGGTATAATGGAGGCTGTATTGGTATGCGTAGTTACCTGATGATATATAAGTTCTGGGAATGAACCGAGAGGATTGCACTATGGAAGTTAGTTACAAGAAGCTTTGGAAGCTACTTATCGACAAAGATATGAAGAAGAAAGACCTTCAGGCACAGGCCGGAATCAGCTGGACTTCTGTCACAAAACTGTCCAAGGGCGAAAATGTGAGTATGGAAGTTCTGATGAAAGTGTGTAAAGCGCTTGAATGCAATATCGGCGACATTATGGATCTGATTCCGGAAGAAGGTGATACGAATGGCGAGCTCAAAGAAGAATGATGTTATTAGCGTTGCTCCGCCGCACAGTATCAAGAAGTTTGAGTTGATTTCAGAGTATGTAAAGGCCTGGATCAACATTCTTATGCTGAACAAAAAGTGCAGGGGCATTGTCTACATTGATTGTATGTCAAATAGTGGCGTGTACTATGATGACCAAGGTAATGAAATAAAGGGTACGCCGCTTCTTGTTTCTGAGATCATTGCTGAAGCTATGACCAGATATACAGACAAGCAGGCATATGTATATTTCAATGACCTTGATTCCAGAAAAATTGACCTGCTTAAGACAAGAATTCCGAGGCAGACAAGCAATTTTACAATTTATACGGAGTCTATGGATGCAAATGTGCTGCTAAGAAAAATAGGTAGCCAATTCTCATCCATGTTCAGTGACATGCATTTTTTGCTAGTTTACGATCCGTATGATGCTCATATCGAATGGGATGCCATGATGCCGTTCCTGAAAAACTGGGGCGAAATCATCATCAACCACATGGTGTCCGATACAATCAGGGCAGCTAAGATGGCAAAGAAGCCGGAAGTTATCGAGAAGTATGAGGAAACCTATCAGACTACGATCGATGAACTGATTTCATTCGGCAGCGACAGAAATGCTTTCGAGAAAAAGATTGAGCAGATTATCCTTGATTTTAGCGGG
Organism: Oscillospiraceae bacterium; assembly: GCA_902788505.1. Classification (GTDB taxonomy): domain Bacteria; phylum Bacillota; class Clostridia; order Saccharofermentanales; family Saccharofermentanaceae; genus Saccharofermentans. The sequence goes on along the minus strand of CADAKH010000041.1, from coordinate 18,039 downwards.
AGAAAAGAAGGCCGCTATTATGTTGCTGCCTTCCCGTTCTTCAACAGTAATAACTCCGTGGTTTATAACCTGATTCACTGTACCGGTCATCCAACAGGATTTGATCTTTTCAAGTCTACGGCATGGAAGACCTTTGATGATCAGTCATCCGGAAAGAAAACCAATGATGGAAATGATGATGGTTATGAACAACTTGTTATGAACTTTGAGACCGGCGAAGTCGGATACGAGCATAAAGAAGATGATGCTCATTATACACTTCGAGATATTGCAGCTTATTTGCAACAGCATTTTCGAGGTAGGCAGGATGTACCGAAGGATGAGATATCGGATTACTTGTTTGAGCATCCGGTGTTCCCAGTCAGAGACTACAGCAGAAAAACTTATAACGCATTAAAGAAATATTATGGTGCTGTAGTTCACAGAAATACCGTAACATTTTCAGATAGGAGTTGCTAAAGATGCCGAAAGTGGAAGGCTACATAAAAAGAAAATCCATGCTGTACAAGACAGGCGTAGAGTATGGAGATTATACATTGAATTTCGTGCAAGAAACGATTTGGGCAGATTAAAACGTATGAAGATTGGCTGAAGCCTTATCTGGTATCAAATACGCTGGAAATCCTGGATAAGGAAATCCCACGTCTCAAAGATAAGATCAAGTCCGTACAGCTCTGCTTCACAACGGATCCCTTCATGGTGGGATATTCTGAGATTGAGAAAATGAGTCTTGATGTTATAAAGAAGCTGAATGACGCGGGGATAAAGTGTACAGTCCTTACCAAGGGAATCCTGCCGATCAGTCTGGCAAAGTGTTCCAAGGATAATGAGTACGGCATCACACTAATTTCTCTGAATGAGGAATACAGAGAGAGGATGGAGCCTGGATCGGCACCATATGCCGACAGACTGAAAGCACTAAAGAAGTTGCATGAGAAGGGATGTAAGACGTGGGTGAGCATTGAACCATATCCTACACCGAATCTGATAGAGCAGGATCTAAAGAAGATCCTGAAAGCAGTCAGCTTCGTGGATAAGATTATCTTTGGAAGAACAAATTACTGCAAGGATTTTTAGGACAGCTAAAGAGATAGAATTAAGATGCCGGAGTATACAATGCCGGTAAATATGGACAAACAGGAGGAAAGACATGGCTGCGATTCATGATTTACTTGCTCAGGTGCAGGATGAGGCGCTGAGAGCCAGGCTGGAGCAGGAGATAAACAGACTGTCAAAGACAAAGAAGTTCGGGCTGGTGTTTGAAGAACACCTTCCGGAGTGTACGCCGCTTTATGATATTCCGGTTAAGCGCGGATCAACTGTTGCGAAGAAAGCCGGTGCTGTCAGTGAGATGTATGAAGTGAGTGCCATCAAGGATGGAATCGCCACTTGCTATCATAAGGTGACGGAAGAAATGGAAGAGATTCCTGTGGAAGAGTTGGTGTCAGTGGCTCAGTTTGGAGAGCCTATCTACCCGTATCTGAAGCCAATTGACAGTGTTTGCAATGCTCCGGACAGTGATCTGTGGCATACACTTATTGAGGCTGATAATTATCACGCCCTTCAACTGTTGGAATACCTCTACGCAGGAAAGGTGGATTGCATCTATATTGATCCTCCGTATAATACAGGCGCACATGACTGGAAGTACAATAACAACTATGTTGATGAAACAGATTCATATAGGCATAGTAAATGGCTTTCCATGATGGAAAAGCGCCTTAAGTTAAGCAAAAGGTTACTTAACCCAAGTCGTTCAACTTTAATTGTGACCATTGATGAGAAGGAGTATTTGCATTTAGGCTGTCTTTTAGAAGAACTTTTTCCGGAAGCCCAGATTCAAATGGTAAGTATTTCGATTAACCCATCAGGGGCAATACGTAATAACTTGTTTGCCCGGTCAGATGAATATGCTTTTATTGTCCTTTTGGGAGATGCTTGTGTCATTCAACCAAAGGGTGTAGGAGATGAGGTTGAAGTAAGATGGTGGTATTTAAGAAGATTGGAATATGGTTCAAGGCGTGGAACTGTTAAAGGTGGTGTCGCTCAGTTTTATCCGATTTATATTGATACAAGCACGGATAAAATAGTGAAAATTGGAGCTCCTCTTCCACATGATCAAGATAGGAATACTGTTCCAGAGATAGAAGGAACGGTGCCTGTTTTTCCGATACGCGATGACGGGCTTGAAATGAACTGGGGAGTAACAGGCGAAACATTGCAGCGTTTAATGGATGAAAAAGTAATTCAGGTATTAAAAAATAAAAATTCTGAGTACCAACCATACACTATAAAGTATTTGAGTGAGAACTATAAAGATAAAATTGCTTCCGGAAGATGGGCAGTAAGAGGATTTAGAGAAGATGGATCTAAGATAGTCGTCGAAACAGGTGGAAAGCTATCGAGAGTTACAACTGTTTGGAAAGAAACCAGATACGATGCAAAAACATATGGAACAGTTGTATTGAAAAATATTGTTAAGGATTCACGGTTCTCTTTTCCTAAATCTCTGTATTCAGTTTTGGATACATTGCGTTATTTTGTTGCAGATAATCCCTCTGCATTGATACTTGATTTCTTTGCTGGGTCAGGAACTACATTGCAAGCTGTCAATCTGCTAAACGCAATTGATGAAGGAAATAGGCGTTGTATTTTAGTAACGAATAATGAAGTATCAGAAACAGAGGCAAAAACGCTTACAGATAAAGGATATCGTCCAGGCGATAAAGAATGGGATAGTTTAGGGATTGCAAGACATGTTACTTGGGAAAGAACGCGCTGTAGTATTTCGGGCATAGATGTAAATGGGGATAGTCTCAAAGGAACGTATGGTGTTGATAAAGAAGATTATTATAGTGAGAAAGTGACTGTAATAGATGAGGACGAAAAGAAAAAGAAAAAGACAGTGTACTTAAAAAAGAAAACACCCATATATCCGGAACTTGAAGGATATGAAATGTCAGATGGCTTAAAAGCGAATGCTGCTTTCTTTAAGCTGGGTTTTCTTGACAAAACAGCAGTTGCCTTAGGAAGACAGCTCAAGGAATTATTCCCGGTTCTTTGGCTGAAAGCAGGAGCACACGGCGTATGTCCAGAACTTGAAGATGATAAAGCATATATGCAGGTGCTTCCTGAAAATGAGTTCGCAATACTTATAGACGAGAAACACTATCAAGAGTTCAATGAAGAAGTAAATAGGCATCCAGAAATTCAGACTATATATATTGTTACAGATTCTGAAGCTGGGTATCGCGAAATGATAGCTGGATATGGTGATAAGGATACATACCAGCTTTACAGAGATTATCTGGACAACTTCCGGATTAACACAGGGAGGTAAGCCATGAAAGCAGAATTATTTCCGTTTCAGAAAAGAGCTTTAGGTGAGCTTAGAATGAAATCTGCGGAGGCTGTATATCGCTACCAGCGTACTCACTCAAAACAGGTAGTATCTTTCACAGCACCGACCGGAGCCGGTAAGACCATCATCATGGCTGCCCTGATTGAAAGCATATTCTTTGGTGATGAAGCATATCCGGAACAACCAGAAGCAATCGTTGTATGGCTTTCGGATTCCCCGCAGTTGAATGAGCAGTCTAAAGATAAAATTGATTTAAAGGCGGATAAGATCCGTCTGGGACAGTGCGTGACAGTTCAGGATGATTCCTTTGATCAAGAGATGTTCGATGATGGACATATCTATTTTCTGAACACACAGAAGCTTGGCAAGGGTTCCAATCTTACGAAGCATACAGATAATCGCCAGTACACGATCTGGGAGACCTTAGCTAACACAGCCCGCGAAAAGAGCGATCGTCTGTATTTCATCATTGACGAAGCACATCGTGGAATGCAGGGGCGCGAAGCCGGACGCGCTACAACAATCATGCAGAAGTTCCTGAAAGGAAGTCCGGAGGATGGCATTGAAGCCATGCCTGTAGTTATCGGAATGTCCGCAACATCTGCAAGATTCAATGCATTGGTACAGGGTATTGCATCGGATACACAGTATGTCGTTGTGACAACTGATGAAGTCAGAGCTTCCGGACTGCTGAAAGATCGTATCGTGATTTCCTATCCGGAAGATGATACTGGAAATAAGGATATGGCTGTCCTTCAGGCAGCGGCTGATGAATGGAAGGATAAGTGGGATCACTGGTATCAGTATTGCTACGAACAGCATTACGCTTATGTGAATCCGGTGCTTGTTATACAGGTACAGAATGCTACGGCATCTTCAATATCTGCTACGGATCTTGACGACTGTGTTCAGAAGATTGAGGAAAGAACCGGCATCCGATTTCAGGAAGGCGAAGTGGTTCATACCTTTGGCGATGCCAACAATGTAATCAAGGTCAATGGCTTGAATGTGCCTTATGTTGCTCCATCTGCTATTGCAGAGGATAAGCGTATCCGTGTTGTGTTCTTCAAAGAGAGTTTATCAACCGGATGGGATTGTCCGAGAGCAGAAACGATGATGTCTTTCCGCCATGCGACGGATGCAACCTATATTGCACAGCTTCTGGGGAGAATGATCCGTACTCCGATGCAGATGCATATTCAGGTCGATGAAACTCTGAATGACGTACACCTGTATCTGCCTTACTTCAATTCCGATACGGTAAAGGAAGTTGTAGAAGAATTGCAGAATGCAGAGGGTGGCGATATTCCAGCTGATATCTATGGTGAATCTCTTGAAACAAGAGTTATGGACACATTGTCCGTCAGACCGAGAAGTACTTCCGGCGGAGGAACGCGTCATACACCGGCGTATCCGGGACAGATGTCGCTGTTTGACCAACCAAGTGGAACTCAAACTTCCGAAGTACATGATGGAGCAGGGCAGTATGGCAGCGGTGGACAGACTGGAAGTGCTTCCGGCGTTCACGAAATACCTTCTGGAAATAATGCTGGCACAAACAATGCGGCTGGCGGCACAACACATCAAGTAGCCTCTCAGCAGCCAGAACAGACACAGGATACACAACCAACCGGAGCTGCTCCGGCAGCAGGCGTTACACAGACGACACCTGCAGGAAATACAACACAGACAGAACCGGAATACGTTCAGGAAACATTTATAGATCCTTTAGACAGAGAGGGAGTGGTAAAAGCTATCAATGATTCCGGACTTCTGTCTTACGATGTAAGAAATGTAAGAATCAGCAACTATCTGAACTCTTTGTATAGCCTGGCGAGACTGCTCAGACAGTCTGGAAAATATCAGGATGCTACAGATGACGTGCTGGAAGAGATCGTAAAGATGATCCGTGAATATGTGGGTGATCTGAAGCGTAACGGTAAATACGACGATATGGCAAAGAGGATAATGGAGTTTCAGATGAAATCGCAGGTCTTCGATGCTTTTGGTGAAACCGTAGATGACAACATTGTCCATATGTTCATGTCATCCACAGATATTGATATCGACCGGCAGTTCCGCAGGGCTGAAACGAAACTTGGAAATGAGGGCGTTGGTAACAAATATGGTCACTACTATTACGATGAGGATGATCCGAACGCCTATAAGATCGATGTCATTCTATATGCGTCGAATGACGATTGCTATGCACGACTTCTGGCTTATGCAGAGAAGATGTTCCATAAGATGAATGATGATTATCGTCGTAAGATCGTTGGCTTAGGCGACCGTTTCATCAAACAGTATGATGCCATAGTCTCTAATGGAGATGTAGTCAGTAAGCATAACTTCCGCCTTCCGGAGACCATCAGCCTGCCTCATGAAGTAAACGGAAAGGATTATGAGGATCATCTTTTTGTAGACGATCATGGAAAGGCTCGTATCAATCTAAATAACTGGGAAGAAGGTGTACTGGTAGGAACAGGGTCAGTCAGATTATGTATGCTGGCTCAGGAATCCTCCGAGAAAGCCTTGGTCTCTCTGCATTCCTTATGAAATGGGAGGAGAGCAGAAACCGGCGTATCCTGATTTTGTGATCATACGTAAGGACAGCGATGATGAATATGTTGTTGATATTCTGGAGCCACACGATCCGACCAGAATTGATAATCTGGGAAAAGCAAGAGGATTTGCAGAATACGCAAGACAGAATCCGGGTGTAGGACGTATACAGCTGATCCGTATGGCGAAAGATGCAGTTGGTCATAATCGCTTTAAGAGACTTGATATGGCTATGAGTGCTGTTAGAGATAAGGTGGCTCATGCTATGACGAATGACGAACTGGATCATATTTTTGATACAGACGGATTCTTTATGGATTAAGAAGTACAGATTGGAGGCTTCAATATGGATAACGACCAGATTGTAAGCAGGATGAATTCATATTTGCATACTTCCGCCAACGTATTGGCTGACTGGCTTGGGAGCCTTCTTCCGAGAGCATCAGATGATTGGTGGGAAGAGTGCGTTCTGGATAAGCTGAGTTATAACCAGCGTGAGATGGCGATAGAAAGAGGTTTTACGGAGCTTGGTCAGTTTGACCTGGCCGCTTTGCTCCGTATTGCCGATAAGTCATGGTATGCGATGCGTAATGTGGCGTTCCTTCCGACAAGAGAGAGGGAATGTATCCGTGATATGATGCGTGTTCGTAATAACTGGGCTCATGTCAGCGCCATGCTTCCGGGCAAGGATGCCATCCTGGCTGATTTGGCTACGTTACACGATTTCTTTGAACAGCGCGGATGTGAAGATAGTCTCCTCAATGAAATTGATCGGATGATTGAGGAAGTGAAGTCTCCGTCAACGGTCGATTTTGCGTCGTTCTCTCAGGAATCGAAAACTGAGCAAACTGCTGAGCCAGAACCTGAAGTGGTCGATGAAAATGAGATCACGGAAAAGAGCCTTGTATATCTGATCGGTAATCCGGATGTTCGTGGCATTGTTATGTCCATTACGGATCTGGGAGAAACAAAGAAGTATGATGTCTTTGTAGACGGCAATTTCAAAACATTTTATTCTGGACAGATTGCTTTATACGTAGAGACGGCTTCCTATAACTGGGTAGACATCAATACGTTCCGGAGCTATCTGACCGCATATCAAATCAATAATCCTTCAGGGAATGATCTGTATTCCCTGAATTCAGCACGTATAGATTTTGTGCCGTATCAGTTCAGACCGGCGTTAAAGCTGATTCATGCAGATGAACCGAGAATCCTGATCGCGGACAGCGTTGGTGTCGGTAAAACTATCGAGGCCGGTCTTATCATCAAAGAGCTCCAGGCAAGAAATGAACTTGAAAATGTGCTTATCATCTGCCCGAAACCGCTCGTTACTGAACGGAAATGGGAGATGGAAATGAAGCGATTTGATGAAGAATTCGTACCGGTGGACGGTCCGATGCTTCGTCAGATCATTTCTGATACCGACAGAGATGGCGAATGGCCTATCAGATTCAGCAAGACTATTGTTCCGTATTCTATTCTTGATAGCAGGGCATACGAGGGTGAGACCACAAAGAAGAAGCATACCTTCGGATTAAGAGATCTGGATCCTGCTCCACACTTTGATCTTGTTATAATCGATGAGGCGCATCATATCCGTAACGGCAGCATGGAGAAGGAAAAGGCATTTGAGTATAAATGCGTTAAATACTTCTGCGACAATGCGGATGCTGTAGTAATGCTGACAGCTACACCGCTTCAGACAAGCGATGATGACCTATTCACACTGCTGAATGTACTCCGTCCGGATGTAGTAATTGATAAGCAGACATTCAATATGATGTCCCGTCCGAATGTACATATCTCTGAGGCGGCAAGCTTAATGAGACGCGCTGATGAGAAGTGGCAGGAGCTGGCTTCGGAAGCCTTGAAGGGTGTTCTTGATACTCAGTGGGGAGAGAATGTTATCGCGGCGAATCCGACATATGGAGAAATGGTCAAGACATTGCAGCAGGATAAGATTACGCGTGAAGAGCGTGTGAAACTGATTTCTGATGCAGAGAGCCTTCACAGCTTCAATTCTATGTTGAACCGTACAAGGCGAAAGGATATACAGGACTTTTGTATCAGAAGACCGTTTACTCTGGCTGTGGAGTTTACAGAGCGGCAGAAAGAACTACATGATGAGTTGCTTCGCTTTGAAGCGGATGCACTGTTGCAGCTTCATGGGAATGCCAGATCGATACCGTTTATGATGTCTACCATCAAGAGGCAGGCAGCAAGCTGTATATTTGGACTTGCACCACATATCAGAGATCTTATTCAGAGAAGATTCCAGCAGATGGAAGATGATCCGGATCTTGATTACTCACCGGGATTTGCTTTTGACGGAGCAGATGCCAGCGCTCTTGCGGGAATGGCACAGAATCTTCTTACTATGGCGGATAATCTTCCGGAAGAAGATCCGAAGTTTGATCAGATGCTGGAAGCCATCATGGAGAAGCAACAACAGGATAATAATAAGATCATTCTTTTCAGCACCTTCCGCTATACGCTGTATTATTTGAAGAAAAAACTGCTTGATGCAGGACTCAGGGTAGAACAGGTTGACGGTAGCGTTAAGGATGCCATGAGGCAGGAATACCGTGCGAGATTTGAACTGCCGAAGGATGATAAAGATGCCATTGATATTCTGCTCTTCACAGAAGTCGGTTCCGAAGGTCTGGATTATCAGTTCTGCGATATGATGATCAACTATGATCTGCCTTGGAATCCTATGAGGATTGAGCAGCGTATCGGTCGTATCGATCGTCGCGGACAGCAGAGTGAGGCGGTTGGAATCTACAACATGATCACGAACGGCACTGTGGATGCCTACAACATGATCACGAACGGCACTGTGGATGCGGATATTTACTACAGATGCCTTATGCGAATCGGTATATTTGAAAGCAGTATCGGTGAGTGTGATGAAATCCTTGGAGACATTGCCACACAGCTTGATCATATCGGAATGGATACATCCCTTACGGATGAAGAACGTAAGATAAAGCTGGAACAGATGGCGGATAACGAAGTCCGCAGGCTCCAGGAATTAAATAAACTGGAAGAGGAAGAAAAGGAATTCTTCGGATTTGACCTGTCAGAATACATGACTTCTCAGGAGATCCATAATGCTGAGAATCCTTGGCTTACGCAAAAGAGCCTGCAAATACTGATTGAGCAGTATTTGTTCCGCAGACTTGGACAGGGAAGCTATATTCTTGGCGAAAGTGAAGTGAAGCAGCTGAGACTGTCAGCCGCTGCAAGAGCAGAGTTGAGAGATGATTTCAGGAAGCTTCCAAGCGGCAGGAATGCTGTGCGTCAGAGTTGGGATGTTTATCTGAAAGGCAAGGCTCCGATACATCCGATCACTTTTGATTCCGAGACAGCTGAGAAGAAGAGAGATACATTCTTCATTACGGCAATGCATCCGTTGGCAAAACAGGCAGCGGCTTATTTTGCATCGAATGAACAGGCGTATATCAGGCTTCAGTATGCTACAGAGGATCTTCCAAGTGGAAGCTATCATTTCTCTGTGTATGCGTGGAGTTATGTTGGAATCAATCCGCATTTCAAGCTGGTGGTTGTCTGTGATGATGACGTAATCGCCGCAGAATTGCCGGATATCCTTCAGGAATCACAGAGCGGAGCTGCAGCGATCAAGATGCAGCCGTCAGATTGGGATGCGTTGGAAAAGAAGCAGGTTAAATTGTGGATGGATGAGAAGGCTTCTGAAATCAAGGAAGCTGAGAACACATCCACATTCAAGATTGAGAGCTTATCAAATAACTTCAGAAACAGAAAGCGTTCTCTGGAACAGAAGATTATGGATACCAGCAGCGAGAGCATTAGAAGGATGTATACCAGTGAGTTAGAATCAGCTACAGAGAGCTATGAACTGAAGGTAGAAGAGATCAGAAAAAAGGTTGCACAGACGGATATCCATACGACGCTGATTGCGAATGGAATTCTTGATGTTGTCAACTGACGATACACGTTTGGAGGTGTCGGAGATGGCTAAGATGGCGATTGCTGATCAGGTTTTACAGCGACAAGATAAGGATGGTATGCTTCGGCGTGCCCTGGAGAGAATTATTCAGCTCTATACGGACAAATCACATTTCGTATATGAGCTTCTTCAGAATGCGGAAGATGCCGGAGCATCGAAAATAAAGTTTGAGCAATATGCTGACAGGCTTGTAGTGCTTCATGACGGGCATCCGTTTTCTATGGAGAACTTGCAAGGACTCTGTGATATCGGTAAGTCGGATAAGACAGATGACTTGAACCAGATCGGTGAATTTGGTGTAGGCTTTAAGTCTGTATTTGGCATATGTGAGACCGTGCGCCTTTATAGCCATCCGAGCAAAGCAGATCAGGAAAAGGGATACCATCAATTTGCTGTCGAGATCAAAGATTTTACGCATCCGGTGGATATTGACGATCAGGAAGTGGATGCCGGTTATACCACAAAGTTTGTGTTCCCTTATAGTGTTGGATTTACCTTTTCAGGATTCACTACGATTGAGAAACTTAATGAGGTTCTGTCGAAGAGATTACAGAACCTTGGTATTACTACGCTGCTTTTTATGAAGCATCTTCAGTCTATTGATTACAAGATCGAATTGCCAAAGCTGAAAGCATCAGGAACTTATTTACTTGAAAAGACACCGATCAATGATCATTGTTCGCTTGTGTCTGCAATGGGAGAGACTGCAAGTAAGAAAGAGAATGAAGAGATTTCTTATCTCGTGTTCTCACGACCTGTTACAGGTATCCAGGCCGGAAGAACTATTGATATTGCTTTTGCAGTAACTGTTGAGGAGTCGGGCGATTACACTTTCTCTGCATCAAAGTCTCCGTATATCTCTGTTTATTTCCCGACAGAGACAGAGAGCAAATTAAAGTTTATAGTACAGGGACCTTATCGTACTACACCGAATAGAAGTAGTGTTCCGGCTGATGATAATCTGGCAGAACAGACGGCAGCATTGTTGCGTGATAGTGTGATCGAACTCAGGGATTCCGGAAAGCTCAATTTCAGTTTCCTGAATATTCTGCCGGTTGACAATGAGGTGTTCTATAGTGCGCCTCTGTTTGAGTGCATGTTTGATGAGACCGAAAGCATGATGACAGAGGAAGAATTGCTTCTATGCAAAGATGGAACGTATGCTTCAGCTGATTCTGTTAAGATCGCCAGAGGCGCTGATTTCGCTGATGTTCTTTCTGAAGAGCTACTTACAGAATTGCTGGATGATGGTACAGATTATCATTGGCTTCCGACATTCCTCACAGAGACGAATAAGACTTATAAAACGCTGTATGAGTTCCTAACAGATGTGTTGGATATTGAAGTAATCCGTCCAGAGAATCTGAGGAATGCATTCAATAATAACCGTGCGTTTCTGCCGCGTCGAGATGATGAGTGGCTGGTAAAATTCTATAACATGTATGACTCAGTAGGCGGCGCGTTTGAGAAAAAACGTGGTGGCTCCAACATGCTGACAGCTGAGATCATCAAAACATCCAAGGGGACATTCGTTGCACCATATCGTAAGAGCGATGGAAGTGATCAGAATGCATTTTATTATCGTGGATATGAGAATGCTTCGTATCTGCCGAATATCTTCCTTCCCAGTGCAAATACAGATGGGATGGATGACATTTCTTTTGTTGATGAAAAGATGCTGCAGCATTGCAGGCATTTCTTCGTAGAAATTCTGAATCTGCAGAAGCCGAATGAATATGAGTTCTTTATAAGGGATTTCAAGAAACGTTATGAGAGTGGCAAGGCGGTTTCCGATGATCAGCATATTACCGATCTTAAGAGACTGCTTCATTATCGTGGAAACAGCGATTACCGTGAAGAAGTTACCAATCTCATGAAAAAATATCTGAAGATCAGATGTACCAAGGATGGAAAGATAGTATATGCGAATCCGAGTAAGGAAAAAGTGTTCTTCTCCGTCAATTCGCAGGGAATGAGTATCGAGCAGTACTATTCGCATATCATCAGTTATCCCTATGTCGATGTCGATTTTTACAAAATCGAAGATGTGGATGCCGAGATGCTGAAATTACTTGGTATCCAGGAAGAAGTTGCCGTAGGTCTTGATAAAACGAATGGTGAGTACTATACAGGGAATCCTGGAAGACAGCCTGAGTGGACGACATATCAGAGCTTCCGCTGGAAACTCAGCCTGGATAAACTGGATGCGGTTCTGGAATATATATCAAGCCATCCGAAATCAGCAGATTCCATGGCGAAGTCCAGTTTTATTTTCCGTTTCCTTCAGAATCATGAGAATATGCTGACCGGTACCGTGTACGTGGGTGGAAGCTCACCGAATATTCCAAACACGTACTCTGATATTGTCACTAAGCTAAGACAGGATGGACCGAAGCATCAGTATTACGGAATGAAGTGGAACGGTAAGTGGCTGTTCACAGAGTCCGGAGAACTTGTTTCTCAGAAAGAAATAACGAAACGGGATTTGCATCCTCAGTTATACGGCGATGTCAGACCTGAATCGGAATTATATGAGATCCTTGGATTTGCAAAGAGCGAAGAGGATCAATTGGAAGAAGCTGCAAAGGATTATGATCAGCTTGATGATGAGACAAAGGAGCAGTTTTTCGAGATAGAGCTCCGCCGCAGATTTGGTATATCCATTACAGATTTGGAAGAGAGCTATGGATCCGGAGTTGTAGGCACTTCAACTACGCCGGTCTATACTCCGCAGGAGACATTTGAGTTTCCGTCTGTGAAAGTTAAGAACTGGGATTCCTTAAGAAAACACGCTGCAGAAGTTCTTGTATTTGCAAGTCCAGTAAAGTATGAGTACAAGGTCAGGAAGATTCGTGTCAGCAAGCCGGATAGTGAGATCGATGCTTATCTCCGGAGTATGTACAGAGTTGAAGGATCTTACAAGTATGCCTGTCAGATGTGCCATGAGCCGGTGGCCACATTCGAGAAATGTCAGCTGTCAACGGGCATGGAAAAAGAGCTGGATGCTATGTATCTGTGCATGTGCCCGAACTGTGCTTCCGAATATCGTCGGATGAGATCTGATGAGTATGATCTGCAGGAATTCCTGGAAGAGATTTCGTATCTGGACGAGCAGGAGATTAATTCACACGATCCTGTGAAGATTGATTTCGGTAATGAATCTATTTGGTTTACACAGACGCATATTGCTGAGATTAGAGAACTTATGGCATTAAAGGTCGCTGCAGATGAGTATGTGGAGCCTGCATCGAAACCTAAGAAGCCTGAACCAGTTGAGGAAGATGTCACAGAAGAGGAAGCCGTAAGGAAACCGGAAGAGGATCCGGCGGCAGAGGAAGTTTACGCCGGTACAGATGTTTACAAGGATTATATTGGAAAGCGCATTTTGCATAAGGCCGAAGGATACGGAGTGGTCAGGACATGCGATGGAAAGTATCTGGGCATTGAATTTGACGAAGGTCCGAAAGCTGGTAAGGTGACGAATTACTCTTTGGAGGCTTGTCTATCCAAAGGTTTGATACAGATTGTTTAGGAGGTAGCTTATGGCAATGCATATGAGCCTGAGGCTTGCTTGGCACAGTGATGGCTGGAATGGTCATATCTGCAAGAAGCCTTGTGAAAATGTATATTGCGTGGGACAGCATTCATATCCGGGAGAGATGATTGCAGAACAGCGTGATCTGGATTTTGAAACAGCTCACGCTGGTGAATCATGTGGCCAGCATCCCTGCAAGGTGGCATGTGCATTGAGCGCAAATGCGTTTGGTAAAGAGACTGTTCAGGTAAAGGTTGAACCGCCTTCCTGGTGGGAAGAGAAAGATGCTGATGCAACGATTCTGACGTTGCCGCCATATACTGCTTGTACATGGTGCTATGAGGCTATGTACAAGAATGATGTTTTCTCTTCTGTTAAAGGTAAGACTTACGATTACAATAAGCGCCAGCGGAATGCAGAGGCATATTTTTCGCAGTTTGAAGAAGGAAAGTCTCTTGTATTTTATTATGCTGGATACAGCAATCCTTTTTCCGAGAATGAAGAGGATAACTATGTCATCGTGGGTGCATCACGCATCAAGAAGATAGATGACTTCCATTACTATGAGAACACAACCGAACAGATAAAAAAGGATTATGCCGGTGGTGTTATCTGGCAGAAGCCCATCACGTCATATTATCCGGATGAGGGGCTCTCTATCCCGTATTGGAAATACATGGATAATGAATCCGTTCTGGAGCGTATTGTAATTAAGCCGCTTCACAGGTCGCCGTTCAAGTATGGCAGCCGTGAGGTGTCTAACGATGATGCCATTGAAATCATCAATCAGCTGATCAATAGTGTAGATGTGTTAATCGAGATCGGGGATGATACAGAAAACTGGGAAGAACGGAAGAAATGGCTGAACAGTGTTCTTAGTGAACTATGGAAGGCCAGAGGGCCTTATCCAGGATTCGCGTCAGCAATGATCAATATGGGGCTGGAAGAACTGGTACAGCATTACATAGCGCTGACAAATGAACAGGATATGAAACTCTTCCGGGATGAAGTCCGTAAGCTTATGGATGGCGATCAGGATGAAGTGTTCGGACATAAGGTAGCGAATCTACGTGCTGTACGCCGGGAGTTCCTGCTTCGTGAAGATGAGGAACAGAAACTGTTATTTGATATCCTGCCACGATTCGATATCTCTGCAGATCAAATGGGTTATATCCTAAGCGAAGACAGGGAAGATGTCTCAATTACAGCTTCATTGAAGGAAATAGTAGAGAATCCGTATATTATATTCGAGCAGTACCAAGGCATGGATCCGGATGATTCCATCCCGTTCTACAAAATAGATAATGGAATCATTGTGTCTCCGGAATATGGAATTGATAATCTGTTTGATGTGGGTGATCCGGAGCGGTTAAGAGCATTTTGTGTTGATGAGCTAAATCGTATAGCGGCGCATTCTTTTGGTAAGGCAGAGACCATCTTAAATTCAGTGAATCACAGGTTGGATCGTATGCCGGGATGGAAGCAGTATACTTTTAAAATCAAGAACTTCAAGCTTGATAGAGAAATATATGACAAAGCGCTATATCTGCGAGAGGATGACAAGAAGGATCTTTACCTGTATCTTAAGTGGGTTTATGAGGATGAGCGGCAGGTTGAGTCAATATTTACCATGCTTGCCGAAAGACCGGATATCTCTTTGAAGTTAGCGATTACAAAGGAAAAGTTCAAGAGCAAACTTAGAAATCCAGAATCTAAGCTTAATGAGACTGCTGCAGATCAGTATGAGCATATCCTTGATAAGCAGGCAGATATCTGTATGCAGATATTCTCAAAGCCGATATGTGTTCTGTCCGGTGCTGCCGGAACAGGAAAAACTACGGTTATAAAGGCTATCGTTGAAAACATTGAAAGAGTGCATGGACAGGCAGCAGGTTTTCTGCTGATGGCACCGACCGGAAAAGCAGCAGAACGAATTAAGACACAGACAGAAAAGAATTCTTCAACGATCCATTCTTATCTTGCGAGCAACGGTTGGCTGAACAAGAACTTTACACTTAAGCGTAAGGGTGGAAGCAAAGGACAGGATGTAAATACAATCATTATAGATGAGTGTTCTATGATTGACCTGAATCTGTTTGCTACTTTGCTGCGGAGCATCAATTGGAACAGTGTTCAGCGGCTTATTCTGGTAGGGGATCCAAATCAGCTTCCGCCAATAGGGCGCGGAAAAGTTTTCTCCGATACCATCGAATGGCTTAATCAGGAGTATCCTGAGAATGTTGGTGTACTTAGTGAGAATATCCGTCAATTGGTAAACCGAGTAGAAGGTAATGGCTGCGGGATTCTTGATCTGGCTGAGCTCTTCATACAGGAAAAGCAGTCGGATATGGAAGACACTAGTTCTGCCGATTCTTTGAAGCAGAAAAAAGAAGAGTTATTTACAAAGATACTGGAAAACGGTAACGGAGATATCGACAAGGATTTGGCTGTGTATTTCTGGAAAGAGCAATCTGACCTTGAAACGGTGCTGAGAGATGTTCTGACGCAGGATATGGAGACCATGACCAAGATGAAGGATTACAGCGGTCTGGATAAGCTTTGGCAGCAGGCAATCCGTAAAGAAGACGGTACATCCAATCCGGATGCAATACAGATAATATCTCCGTATCGCGGTGAATTCTATGGTACCAATGCGTTGAATGTGCTGATGCAGAATGACTTTAATCCCTATTGGAGCCATCGATATAACCTGGACGGTATCAGTTATTTTGATAAGGTCATTCAATTCAGGAATCGTCCGAAGTCGGATATGGCCTATGCATATAATCAGGAGACACGGGCTGTAGAGCAGCATGAAGTTTATAACGGCGAGATTGGCTTGGTGCTGATGCATCCGTTTGATTCAAAGAACAAGCGGTATAATTTCATCAGTACGATTGAAAGATTCCAGGTTGCATTCTCAAATAAGAATCGGCAGAAATTACGATATAACTATGGTCGTGAGTATGGGAGGAATGATAAAGGCTGGTATCTTCCAGAACAGAAAGTGCAGGAAAATCTGGAACTGGCATATGCTATCAGTGTTCACAAGTCTCAGGGATCAGAGTTTGATTATGTGTATATTGTGATCCCGAAAAGAGATAGTCACCTGTTATCGATGGAACTGCTTTATACTGCAATTACCAGAGCACAAAAGAAGGTTACGATTCTCTTGCAGGAAGATATAGGTACCTTGACTGCACTGGGACATCTGGAAAAGTCTGCGGTCAGAAGAATTAACTCTTCGGTGTTTGCGTTTAATCCGCTTCCTGAAGAATTGCTGTATATTCAGAACTGGTATGCTGATGAGAAGAAGTTGGCTACTTTGTCGGAATACTTTGTGAGATCAAAGTCCGAAGTTATCATTGCAAATATGCTTGTGTCGGAAGAAGTGCCGTTTGTTTATGAGGAACCGCTGTATGCGCCGGACGGTACGATGTTCCTGCCTGATTTTACAGTGAAATTCCGAGGCGAAACATATTACTGGGAGCATGTTGGAAGGCTTGATCTTCCGGATTATCGCGCACACTGGGAAATCAAAGAAAAGTGGTATGAGAAGAACTTTCCTGGCAAACTGTTGATAACATATGAAGGGAAAGACTTATCAACAGCAGCTATGGATATCATAAAAGGACATAAATAGATGAGAAGAAGTGATTATGAAGTATTACGGCTTCAAACTAATAACATGGCATTAGTTTGGAAGGAATCAAGAGGAATTGCACCAGATAGTGTTGCTGATAAACTTGATGATGCTATGTTGAAATGGATGTCTGAACTTACAGATACATTGAAAATATGGATCGATAAAGGATTCACTATGACAGATGGTGAATTGATATTAGCTCGTACAAATATGGGAGCTTTAGTAGAATCCTGGCTTAAATTCTTTTACTGCGTGTACTATGAAGACTATATGAAGAATCCTCTAACGCAAACGAAAAAAGGGAAAACCATTACTGTCGAACCTAATAACATGAGATTTGAGGACTTGAAGAACTTTAGTAAAGGAATACTGTGGGATGATGACAAAGATCCGTTATATGTGTGGGTAGATAAGATTCAGCATTATCGAAACGCGGTACATGCCTTCAATTACAGAGACATAGGCACGGCTAAAGGGTTCATGTCTGATATGGAGGAATTCTATAGATATGTGAACCACATATTAGATCATCTTCCGCCAATAGAAGATTTTCTGCCTTGTTATCCTGCAGGATATGTAATGAATGTTTATTTTGATTAGTTGAGTAGCGGCCTCCGGCGATGAACCGGGAGCCGCTATTTTGATGTCAGTCTTTTTTGTAAAACATGGTCTCGTAGCCGTCTGCTCTGAGCAGGATGTCCGGCATCCATTCCGGAGATCTGCCCATCTGCTTGCAAATCACACTCAGGTCAACGTCAGGGCTGCATTCGATGGATAACGTATAATACGTTTCGCAAATTCAATTGAATAAAAAGAGAGTGTGGTAGTTTTTCTGTAAATATGGAATAAGGAATTCCTTCAGGGTCTCCTGTGATATACACTTAATCACAGGAGGCCTTTACTATGCCAAGAAGCGAAAAGAAACCCGTCCACAAAGTAGT
>CADAKH010000040.1 GCA_902788505.1 Oscillospiraceae bacterium | reverse complement strand
ACGGGACCTGTTCTTTAACTATCTCGGGATCACCGGGATCGTATATAAGTCCTGCCACCATTCTTTCATACTGTGTCATACTTTTTCCTTCTGTTGAGATTGCTGTTTATTATCTTGTCTAAAGGGTACCCCCAGACAAGGTCATTATAACACGCTAATCAACAATGTTTGATAACATGTCCCGTGTATCAGCGAGCATCGCATTTGTATATCACAAACACAAATACAACGGTTGGGGTATCCCCAATCCCCTTTCTTGTTTCAGCGATCATCTGTATTTAATACTAAACAATGTTACAAATATCCGGATTGATCACAGGGTTTCAGGGGCACCCTGACAAGAAATCATGACGTTTGTATATACAAACGCGTTGCTTGCTAAACCGTTCCGAAATCTCTACGGCATATATGTGGGATTATCAGCCGTACCTTCAGTAATTGTATTTTGCCTCAATAATTCTATCTGCTTCAGATGCCAATCGGACTTTCTGTAGATCTTATCGAATCTTTCACTGCTCATGAAATCTATCAGACTCTCTTTGGAAGTTTGTTTTGCATTTCGAATGACAACATATATCAGATATCCGGATTGGAACCAGTTGTTTACGGCCGTTTTTCCATAGCCGGTGATCCTGCATATATCTGAAGCATTCAAAATGTCCTTTTCAGAGATCAGAAGATTTGAGTAGTATTCGCGCATAAAAGACTCAACAGCGCCTGTTAACGGGCTTTTGCAGAAAGCCGTTTTGCAGCAGCGAAAAGCAGGAATCCGTTTTGGCCTCCTTTTTCGCTCCGGTGTTCGCTCCAAAAAATCGATAATATCTGCCTTTGCAATGGTATAACGATGTGTCGTTTTGCCGTTATCCGCACACGGCACATCGGTACCGAGATACAGACTTGCAGTCCTCTTGCTCATGTGGCAGATCTTGCAGAAACTGTTTTTCGAAATGGTGTCAGGAATGTTCTTCCAGTCAATAGAATCAGGCTTCATATGGTTTTCTCCTTTGTGAAAATATCGGACGGGTCGTTCTCGATCCAGGTTAGTTTTCTTCTGATTTGAATGTTTCCATTCGATTTACCGAACGTCCTCAGGCCGTTTTTCACCGAAGCGATGATCCGGACAGAAATAACAGATGCTGACAACAAAGTGACAGTATCCGTCAAAGACTTATTTTATTTGCTTCAAGGTATCTTAGCTTGGCAGAGAATCTCATTATCTGACGGCAAAAAACTCTTGGTTTAAATGCTCGAAATGCGTTTATCGGGCAACCGATACGTGGGTTCGAATCCCACCATCTCCGCCACAGAATGTGAAGTTACCCCCATAAGTTGGACAGTGATGTTCAGCTTATGGGGGTACTCTTATGTTCAAGAGTTGTTAAGAGCATAATGACGAATAAAATTCTACCAAAATGCCGAAAAATAACGAGCCAAAACGCCGAAAAATATTGACATTATTCCTGCAAAGCCCTATTCTTTATACAGTGAGGTGACATAATGAAGAATTATAAAAGACGCATAGCAGATAGTATACTGATAGATAAACTTGAAGAAAAAGGTGCAGTTGTTATAGAAGGACCGAAATGGTGCGGTAAAACTACTACTGCTATGCAGTTGGCTAAAAGTATTATTAGAATGGATGAACCAGGGAAAAGGGACGTAAATATCCAGATGTCTGAGATCGATCCCGCCAGGCTTTTGAAAGGCGATACCCCTCGGCTCATAGATGAATGGCAGATTGCTCCCAAACTCTGGGATGCTGCGAGATATGAAGTTGACAGTCGTGATGAAGAGGGACAGTTCATATTAACTGGTTCAGCTGTACCTGTCGAATCCAATGAGATCATGCATTCCGGAACGGGAAGATTTACATGGCTTACTATGCGGCCAATGTCTTTGTTCGAATCGGAAGAGTCAAGTGGAGAAGTGAGCTTGGGAGAATTGTTCTCATCTCCCCAAACAATCTCCGGAACAAGCGATATGGATATAGACAGATTAGCCTTTCTAATATGTCGCGGAGGGTGGCCGCGTGCTATAGATATGAAGGAGAGAGCAGCTTTGGCTCAATCTGTTGATTACTACGATGCAGTTGTTAAATCGGATATAAACCGGGCTGATGGAGTGAACAAAAACCCTGACAGAGTTAGAAAACTAATGCGTTCATATGCAAGAAATCAAGGCAGTCAGGTACCTAATACTCTTATTAGAGATGATATCGCAACTAATGATGTAGAATCGTTGAACGAGGACACTATTGTAAGTTACATTAATGCTCTTAAGAAGATATTTGTAGTAGAAGAATTGCCGGCATGGAATCCTAATCTCCGTTCAAAGACAGCTATTCGCACATCTAATACCAGGTACTTTGTCGATCCATCGATTGCGACTGCTGCACTTGGTATTAATCCCGGAGATCTGGTCAATGATCTGAATACTCTTGGATTGCTCTTTGAGACTCTGTGTGTCAGAGATCTCAGAGTATACAGTGAGTCATTAGGTGGAAGTGTATACCATTACAGAGATAAGTCTGGTCTTGAATGTGATACGGTGATACACATGAGAAATGGAACGTATGGTCTTATAGAGATCAAGCTAGGCGGAAACAAGCTCATAGAGGAAGGGGCTGTGAATCTCAATTCTTTACAGGATAAGATTGACACTACAAAGATGAATAAACCATCGTTCATGGCGATAATTGTCGGAATTGGAGATTATGCATACAGGCGTGAAGATGGAATATACATTATACCAATATCGTGCTTAAAGAACTGATTCAATCCGTGACTGTTCGAATGTAGGCAAATACTAAATATATCGATGTTTGCAGGTATATTTTTTGAAAACTCCAATCTTTGATGCGGATGAATGGAAATACTACTATACAAAAAACACGCATTCCAGTTATCTGGTTTCTTTATATATCAGCTGTGCCATTTTTGTGCTATAATTATGACACGGAGGTGATTATCATGCCTACAATAATACCGATTAGAGATTTAAGGAATACAAGTGAAATCTCGGAACTTGCTCATAAGATGCAAGAGCCTATCTTTATAACCAAAAATGGATACAGTGATCTAGTAGTAATGAGTACTGAGCTTTATGAGAAGTTTGCTCAGAACAACAGGATAGATCAGGCGATCTTTGAAGCCGAGAAAGAGGTAGAAGAAGGAGTAGCACCAGTTTCGTTGGGCGTAGCGCGGAAGAAATTAGATAAAGAGTACTATGGCAAAGTATGATGTTCTGTTATATCCAAAGGCTTATCGTGATATAGAAGAGATATATTCTTATCTTGCAAATGAGAAGTTGGAACACGGAATAGCAAGAGGTCAGACTGATCGTATATGGGATGCTATCAGTTCGTTGGAACTATATCCTGATTCGCATCAGGAGCGTTTGACCGGGAGATATGCCGGGAGAGGATATAGACAGATGATCATTGATAACTATATTGCCATCTTTAAGATAGATGAACAGGATGAAAAACAATTCAATTTATAAGAAGATTGCCTGCGCGCTTGTGCTGGCAAATATCATTACAATGTTTGGTGTAACGGGATGTGATACAAACGAAGATCCCGTTAACACCGGTGCTACGGGAACGCCTGAATCAACAGAGGCTCCCTTTACTTCAACGGATGAACTTTTCGGAGCCGGGGATAAGGATTATTTCATTCCTTTCCAGAACCCGGAAACAAGTTACTGCTCCATCTCGGACGGCCTGGCAGTTCCCGTAAGACAACAAGGAATGGGCGGCTGCTACTGTTATTCTGCAGTAAGTTCGATGCAGGTCAAGTATTTAAAAGAACATGGCGAACTGCCCGACCTTAATCCGAATGACATCATCTACCGGATTTACGGAGTCACTGAGACATCCGAAGACGGCGTGCCGCAGTATCCTGAAGAGAAATTCTATATCTCCTCAGGTCTGGAGACAGATCTCGGAGGCGATGTGATGATGGTCACAGGTGCGCTCTGCGCTGATCCGCTGAACGGATATGTCATTAAAGAAGCCAATATCTACGGAAGCTATAACACGGATGATGCGGACTTCGACAAAGTAACTGAAGAGGATATAAAGAATGTAGTCCGCGAAAACGGCGGTGTGTGCATGTGCGTTAATTACAAGAAAGACTGCAAGTACATCAACGGATATTATACCCAGAACCATCCGAAAAATTGCGAGGATTCCGATCATGTTGCTTTGGTCGTCGGATGGGATGATAATTTCCCGGCGGACTGTTTTGCTACACCTGCATCTAGGAACGGTGCGTGGCTCGTCCAGAATTCTTTCGGTGTATTCTGGGGCAACAGCGGCTACTATTGGGTGTCTTATGACATGCCAGTTCCGAATCTCTATGACTGCAGCGTAACCAATGAATACTCGTCTGCAATATCCTTCGGCCGTAATGTATATGGACAGATATATTCAACCGATATTATCGAAAAGGTGCTTAACGGTGCTGATCCCACGTCCTTTACTCTTGAAGAAGTACATGCAAGTAATGATGTAGTTACAGCATCCGTATATGACCATAAGGGCGCTGTCGGCGCAATCGGTTTCTGGACGACAGTTCCCGGCCAGCCTTATACCATCGAGATCCGTCAGGGCGAATTCGGCAAGGTCCTTGCTTCGCAGAGCGGTACTTTCGAATACACTGGTTATCACACGGTCGAATTCGAGAAGCCTGTCTCAGTAAAGAAGTTTACAGTAGTCGTAAAGACCGCCGGCTCAGCCTTTTTCGAAGGTTCGGCGACTGATGATTTTTCCGCTCGCACTATCTTCCAGAGAATCCCCGGTCACTACGAAGCCAAGTGTCAGCCGGGTAGATCATTCATTCAGATCGGCGAAGAGTGGGTTGACATAACTGACCCTGAACTCATGACCCGTCTTGGAATCGACAGGCTTTCTCCTGAACTGCAGGAAGAGGTCACCATGCCGGGCGATCCGTGCATAACGGTGCTTTTCAAATAATCCCTTAGATCAGAAGGATATAAAGATTACAGATAGTTAAATATACAGAACAATAGACTAAGACAAATCGAAGTTTGTAGGGGGAAACATGGATAAGAATTTACTGGATTTTTTAATAACAGCCAAGAAGGCTACTTATGCGGGCAAAGGTGCTGAGACAACTTCATCTAGGATGAAATCACATGACTTGATTTATGAAGATGGCGACTATATGTATTACGATACATATCTAGGAACTGGTAAATTTGCTGGAGAAGAGGCTCTTTGGGTTAAAGGTATTCCATATTGGAGCATGAACTATATTGGCAGAGTTATAGGTGACAATTTCAGCGGAGATTTTTTGAAAGAAGCATTACTTCAAGTTCCGGAAGAAAAGCCATTTCGTGGCCCGGCAAATTATACCAATGGCGATTACACATATCATTGTGTTATCGATGGTTCGTTTGAATGGTTTCAGGGAAAAGAAATAATTACTTATAGAGGAAATGAAATATACGAATGTGTTTTTCATGGAGGTCTGGTCGAATAAGACAAATTCAAGTTTGTCGGGATAATGTTATAGTAAGTTATATTGGAATACAATTCTATTACAACAGGATGGAGGAGCTATGATCAAAGGAATTCATCATGTTTCTATGAAGTGCAATACTGAAGAGGAAATAAATAAAGTAAAAGATTTTTACATCTCTGTATTGGGCCTGAAGATAGTTCGCGAATGGTCAGATGGATTTATGATTTATACTGGTAACGGATATATTGAGATCTTTACAAATGCTGATGGAGAGCATCGTTTAGGCTCGATTCGCCATTTCGCATTGCTTACTGATGATGTGGATATGTTAGCAGAAAAGGTGAAAGACGCCGGATACGAATTGATTGTAGAACCAAATGATAAGGTGATAAAGTCGGTTCCGGAATATCCTATTAGAATGGCATTTTGCATAGGCCCTTTGGGGGAACAGATAGAATTTTTCTGTGAACGATAAATCGGAATATTATTGACAAGGACATCGTACAAAACAAGGTCCTTATCTTTTTATTCTATGCCTCAGCAGCTCTATCTGCTTCAAGTGCCAATCTGACTTCCTGAATGTCTTGTCAAAATAATCACTGCTCATAAAGTCTACTAGTATCTCTTTTGCCGTGTGTTTAACGCCCCGAATAACAACATATCTGAGCTTTCCGGATAGGAACCAAGAGTTTACTATAGTTTTCCAGTAACCTGTAATCCGTCAGATATCAGAAACCCTAAGGATTTCCCTCTCAGAACTAAGGAGTTTCGAATAGTAATCTTACTTGTTATTTATTTTTTCTTTCTCTTGATAAGGAAATAAAGGATTACGCAGCCGGCAGCCAATATAATTGTTACAGGGATACCGCCTTCCAGACCGAAGTTCCCACCGTTGATGAGAGACATATTCTCATTGGCAGTCATCTTGAAAAATGATGGAATGGGAACTCCGCTGACAGGAACCCCAAGGACATTTCCCTGTACATAATTCCATACAGTGTGGAATCCTGCACAGAGCCAGATGTTCTCACTGTACAGGAACATCTGCGATGCAAACACACCGAAAAGGAACAGATTTATAAGCGCCACTAAGGAAATGCCGGAAGGATTAAAAGCGTGGAGCAGCGCAAAAAGGATGCTGCTTGCTATAACCGCTGTCTTTACGGAATAACGTCTCGTGATATGTGCTATGAGAAAACCTCTGCACATCACCTCCTCGGCCAGCCCCTGTATTACGAATCCTATGGCAAAGAGGATCAAGAGGGGAGTATTGGCGGCATCATGAGT
Source organism: Oscillospiraceae bacterium (assembly GCA_902788505.1). Classification (GTDB taxonomy): domain Bacteria; phylum Bacillota; class Clostridia; order Saccharofermentanales; family Saccharofermentanaceae; genus Saccharofermentans. Next base: position 703 of record CADAKH010000040.1, on the reverse strand, counting down.
AAACGTCATCGCCCCCGTTGCCTTGCAGATCAGTGCCAGTACGAGCATACATAGTGATGCTCCCGCACCGCCTGCCAGATAAGATAAAGGCAGGTTCTTCGTCACAAACCCCAAAGACCTGAAACTTAATTTCTCCTTGAACCTGGCATACAGCACGAAGATTGCGATCATGAATATCTCAGATAACAGAATGATCAAGATGCTGTTAGCACTGAGTATTTCAGACTTGCCCAAACTGAAATTGAAGCCTACTCCTTCGGCTGTTTCTTTTTTAGTTAAACTCGTATGCACCAGGTATACTGTTATCAGGATCATTGAAAACATCTGAGATGCAAAGAATAATCCGACCGCTTTGCTTATCGATATGAACAGGTTGTTATTCGTTTTTTTATCTTTCCCGTAAGTTTTGAGTGCACTTTCACTCACTTCCCCCATTCCGGAGGAAGCCTCATAGATTCCTTTCATTTATCCAGACTCCTATTTCTTGTTTCAGCTGTTCACTATTCCGCAGATCAGATAGGCCGTACAACTGACTACCGCAGGTAATATCACCAGGATCAGTCCGATTGGTATCATGCCTTTTATCTTCCGGCCTCTTATAAAACCGATGATACCGTTCAGGATCAGGGCAATGCCGGGAATAACCGCGATCATCGGAAACTCAAAATACATTCCTATTCCTTTTGAGTTCCAATCAATAGTC
>CADAKH010000039.1 GCA_902788505.1 Oscillospiraceae bacterium | reverse complement strand
GCCTTAGCATAATTCTCTATGGAAGTCTTAACTTTCTTCTCATATCCGCCGAAGGTATGAATTATATACCACTTGGCTTCATTATTATCCGGCATTTATTTACTCCTAATTCAAGCTCAGCCTTCTGCTGAAGACTCAGTCTCCTCAACCGTCTCTGCAACAGCTGCTGTTGTCTCTGCAGGTGCAGCCTCAGTAGGCATTGTTGCTGTGGTCTCAACAACATCGTAGAAACCGACCTTGTCGAGGATCCAACGGCCGCCGTTACCGATCAAAGTAAGGTAAACAGCGAAGAAAACGATGACAAGCAAAACAACCGCAGCGGTCTTGGCAAGCTTCTCGCCTGTAGGCCACGTAACGCGCTTTAACTCAGCAAAGACATCAGAGATCCTTTTGCCAAGGCGCTTGAAAATGTTACCTTTGTTATCAGCCATTTTATAAGTCCTTTAAGAATTACATACTTCTTGAGCTCTAATCTCTCTGTATTGTTCTTCTTGTTCTTGTATGTCTGATAGTTTCTCTGCTTGCACTCTGTGCATGCGAGAGTAAGCTTATCACGAGCTCCGGCCTTTGCCATGTCCAATACCTCCAAACGTCGTGTTACAGGGCCTTTCGGGGTCCCTGCGCGCCAATTTCCGCGCAACTAAAAACAAGACCTGAACGGTCTAGCGCGAAGATTGTATCACACCATATGGTATAAAGTCAACGAAAATATCAGCTTCTGCGCGATCTGAGCTCAGCTTCGACGTCGTCGATCGTGATTCCCTGATCTGCCATGAGTACGAGAAGGTGATATTCGAGATCCGCGATCTCTGCCACGATCTCCTTTTTATCTCTCTGTGAAGCAGCGATAACAACCTCTACGGCCTCTTCGCCGAGCTTCTTTGAGATCTTGTCCGTACCCTTGTCAAAAAGGTAATTTGTATAGGAACCCTCAACTGGATGTTCCTGACGGTCCTTTATAACACTGTAAAGCTCTCTCATAATGTCCATAACTTACTCCTCCTTGTCGCTTTCCGGATCCCAGTCATTGAGATTTGTGTAAAAACAGGATCTGTTTCCTGTATGGCAGGCGGCTCCGGTCTGGTCGATCCTGTATAAAAGCGTATCCCTGTCGCAGTCGATGCTTGCGGAGATAACTTTCTGGACATGTCCTGAAGTCTCGCCTTTTTTCCAGAGCGTATTTCTGGATCTTGAATAGTAATGCATATAGCCCGTCTCACATGTGAGACTGAATGCCTCCTCATTCATGTAAGCCATCATGAGGACTTCGCCGTTTTCGTAATCGATCGTGATCGCAGGGACCAGACCGTCGGAATTTTTCTTCATGCGTGCCCACATTTCACCGGGTGTGGGTTTGGTATTGCTCATTATATGCTCCTTACGGGAATACCCTCATTTGAGAGGTAATCCTTAAGATCTTTTATCCTTATCTCTCCGAAGTGGAAAAGACTTGCTGCAAGGACAGCGTCTGCCTTGCCGATATTGATCGCATCAGCAAAGTCTTTCATGGAACCTGCTCCGCCAGAAGCGATCACGGGCACTCCGACATTCTCGGAGATGAGGGATGTGATCTTGTTGTCGTAGCCGGATTTCGTTCCGTCCTTGTCCATTGATGTCAGAAGGATCTCGCCTGCTCCGAGAGATACGGCCTTCTTTGCCCACTCGAGAGCATCGATGCCGGTGGGCTTTGTGCCGCCTGCGATAACAACTTCATAACCCGAATCAAAACCCTCGTCTCTTGCCTTTACGTCAATGGCACAGACGATGCACTGTGAACCGAACATGTCGGAAGCTTCCTTGATGAATTCGGGATTCTTGACAGCTGCAGAGTTCAAAGACACTTTGTCCGCACCTGCATTTAAGAGTTCTCTTATGTCTTCGACGGTCCTGATTCCGCCTCCGATAGTGAAAGGAATGAATATCTCATTGGCAACTCTTCTTGCCATCTCGACTGTCGTTCCTCTTGATTCAAGTGTTGCAGTAATATCAAGGAAAACAAGTTCGTCAGCGCCTGACTGGTTATATGTTTTGGCACACTCGACCGGATCGCCGGCATCTCTTAAAGATACGAAGTTGACGCCCTTGACGACTCTTCCGTCCTTGACGTCGAGACAGGGGATTATACGTTTTGTAAGCATTTCTTCAAATCCACCTTTCCTTCGTAGATCGCCTTGCCGATGATGACTCCTGCGCAGCCCGATGTCTTTATGAGTTCAACGTCCTCATCAGAACCGATTCCGCCTGATGCGATTACATTGAGACCAGTAGCCTCAACCATTTCCTTAGTCTGTGCTACGGCAGGACCTGTGAGCATGCCGTCTCTTGCAATATCCGTAAATACTACTGTTGTTGCGCCGATCTCTTTGCACTTCAATGCAAAGTCAACAGCCTTGAGTTCAGAATCAGCAGTCCATCCGTCAACTGAGACGAAACCGTCGTGAGCATCGATTCCGATCGCGACCTTGTCGCCGAATCTCTCGATTGCCTTCTTCGTGAATTCCGGATCCTTAACGGCAGCCGTTCCGAGAACAGCTCTTGATACGCCGTATTCCTCGATCCACTTTGCGAGTGTATCCATGTTGCGGATTCCACCGCCGGTATCAACCTTAAGGCCTGTCTTAACGGAGATCTCTTTTATGATCTCATGATTTTCGGGCACTCCGCTTTTCGCTGCATCAAGATCGACAACATGGATCCATGAAGCTCCTACTTCCTTGAACATGAATGCCTGGTCAAGCGGCGAATCGTTATAGACTGTAACGTCGTCGTATCTGCCCTGTCTGAGCCTTACGCACTTGCCGCCGATGAGATCTATTGCGGGTAATATGATCATGCCTTTGTCTCCGCTACGAATTTCTTAAGAATAGTAAGTCCTGCCTCGCCGCTCTTTTCGGGATGGAACTGCATACCGAAAATATTGTCATGTTCGAAAGACGCGCAGTAACTTATGCCATACTCGGTGTTGGCCGCATTGTCATGCGCATCACCCAGCTGGCAGTAATATGAGTGGACGAAATAAACATAGTCACCTTCGTTAAGAAGTCTTCCGGTTACATCCGTTAAACAGTTCCAGCCGATCTGCGGAACCTTGAGACCGTTGTCGGGAAACCTTCTTACAAATCCCGGAATGATACCGAGTCCTGATACGACACCTTTTGTCTCTCTTCTGTCCAGAAGATTCTCTTCGGAACCTTCGAGCATCAGCTGCATTCCGAGACAGATACCGAGAAACGGCTTGCCGGAATAAGCGCAGTCAATGAGCGGGACAACAAGGTCTCTGTTCGTAAGTTCATCCATTGCGGGAGCGAAGCTTCCGACACCGGGAAGGATAACGCCCGATGCACCGGCAATTACATCCGGATCAGATGTGATGACACAGTCACTGCCGATGTGGCGCAAAGCCTTTTCGACAGAGCCGAGATTTCCCATTCCGTAATCTACTACTGCTATCAAAGGATCAGATTTCCTTTCCTGTAATGCGTGAGTAGCACTCACGATACTTCTCTGCAGTCTTGTCGATGATCTCCTGCGGGAGATGAGGTGCGGGATATGTCTTATCCCAGTCGAGTGTCTCGAGCCACTCTCTTAAGAACTGCTTGTCGAAGCTCTTCTGAGCGTGACCGGGCTCATACTCTGCAGCATCCCAGAATCTTGAAGAGTCAGGTGTAAACATCTCATCGCATACTGTGAGAACACCGTCGATCTTACCGAACTCGAACTTTGTATCTGCAAGGATAAGTCCCTTTGTAAGTGCAAACTCGGATACCTTCTTGTAAAGAGCAAGTGATGCATCTCTCAATGCGGAAGCATCTGCCTCACCGATGAGATCAACCAGCTGCTCGTATGTGATGTTGATGTCGTGACCCTCGTCAGCCTTGGTGGAAGGTGTGAACAAAGGCTCAGGGAGCTTGTCGCCCTGACGCATGCCCTCAGGCATCTTAATGCCGCCGACTGTACCGGACTTGTTGTATTCCTTAAGAGCCGAACCTTCGAGATAGCCTCTTACGATGCATTCTGCAGGAAGCATCTCTGCCTTCTTAACGAGCATGGATCTTCCCTGGAGCTCTTCCTTATACTTATCGAATCCCATAGGATACTTTGAAACATCAGTTGTAATAACGTGATTCGGAATGATGTCCTTTGTGAAATCAAACCAGAACTCAGAGATCGATGAAAGAACTCTTCCTTTGTCAGGGATCAGCTCGTCAAAAATAACATCGAAAGCTGAGATCCTGTCTGTTACGACCAGAAGAAGTGAATCACCAAGATCGTAGATGTTCCTTACCTTGCCCTTTGAGAGCATCGGCTGATCGATAAAATCAGTATCCTTAATAAGCATTAATATATCCTCCGTAAATTATAATGCGCCTTTGGTTGAGACGATCTCGCCTTCAAATCTGGGATCCGTCTCTGTTGCTTCTCTCAATGCTCTTGCCAAAGCCTTGAACATTGCCTCTGCCTTGTGGTGATCGTTAGCTCCGTAAGGGCATGCAATGTGCAGCGTGATGCCTGCATTGAAAGCAAAGCTTCTGAAGAACTCCTCGAAAAGCTGTGTGTCCATTGCACCGCAGAAATCTCCTGCGAACTCACAATCGAAAACAAGATATGCCCTGCCGGAAATATCGAGAGAGCATGTGCCCAGAGCCTCGTCCATCGGAATGGAAGCAGAACCGTAACGTCTGATTCCGACCTTGTCGCCGATTGCCTTTGCAAATGCCTGACCCAGAACGATTCCGACATCTTCTACAGAATGATGAGCATCCACATTAAGATCGCCCTTGCAGGAGATATCCATATCTATTCCGGAATGCTTTGAAAGAGCAGTGAGCATGTGGTCGAAGAAACCAATGCCGGTATCGATGTTGTTGATACCCTTACCGTCAAGATCGATCCTGACCCTGATGTCAGTCTCTTTAGTCGTTCTTGCGATTTCAGCTGTTCTGGACATTTCCGACCTCCTGCTTTATTGCATCTAAGAGTTCTCTCATCTCTTCATCCGTACCGATCGTTATCCTCAGATACTCGTTAAGTACGGGTTTGTTGAAATATCTTACAAGTATACCCTTTGTGCGCAGATTTTGGTACAGTGTACCGCAATCTGTATCGGGCTTTGCAAACACGAAATTTGCCGATGAAGGCGGCATCATAAAACCTAACGATTCAAGTTCTCCAATCACCCATTTTCTTGTATTGATGATCTTAGCCCTTGTCTCGTTGTAGTAATCCTTATCGAGAAGCGCTGCCTCAGCCACTTTCTGTGCGAGACGGTCAACGGGATATGAGTTGAATGAATCCCTTGCCCTTCTTAATCCTTCGATAAGTTCAGGCGAGGCAACAGCGTAGCCCAGTCTGATCCCCGCGAGCGAGAATGCTTTTGAAAGCGTTCTTACAACGCAGACATTCGGATACTCGTTAATTAGAGATACCGCAGATTCGTACTTCTCTTCAAATGCGACGTAAGCCTCATCGACGATAACAACCGAATCGGGATTTGATTTTGCGATCCTTGCGCAGTCCTCAACGGCAATCGCTCTTGAAGTCGGAGCGTTCGGATTTGCGAAGACTATTCCGCAGTTCGGAACTCCGATGTAATCGTCAGGGTCAAGTCTGAAGTCCTCCTTGAGAGGTATCGTCTTTCTCCTGATGTCGTAAAACTCGGAGAAGACGGGATAAAAGCTGTAGCTGTAATCCGGCATCAGCACGGGAAGTCCCGTGAGTGCCTTCTTCTCGAAGAATGTCTGGAAACAGATCGCGAGAACTTCGTCAGATCCGTTGCCGCAGAAAATATTCTCTTCGGATACGCCGTCGAACTTCGCAGCTGCTTTAATTACATCCGTCGAGTTAGTGTCAGGATAAAGCCTTAAGTCGGCGAGGTTATAGTTTTCGAGAGCGGCCTTTACCATGGGTGAAGGCGGATAGGGATTCTCATTTGTGTTGAGCTTTATCACCTTCTGGCCCGGCTTGGGCTGTTCGCCCGCAACGTAAGGCTCAATGTCATTTATTAATTTGTTCCAATACTTACTCAATTCGATCAGTCCTCAAATCTTGCTCTGACAGCATTTGCGTGACAGGTAAGTCCCTCACTGTCGGCAAATGCCGCAACATCTTTATAAACATCTCTGAGCATCTCTTCGTTGTAGTTGATGACGCTCATCTTTTTGTAGAAATCACCGGTGTTGAGAGGCGAGAAGAATCTTGCCGTTCCGGATGTCGGAAGTGTGTGGTTCGGTCCTGCGAAATAATCTCCCAAAGGCTCGGGTGAATAATTGCCGAGGAACATCGCACCGCAGTTCTTGATCTTGTTTGAAAGCATCTCGGGATTCTCAACGCAGAGCTCAAGGTGCTCAGGTGCGATCTCCTCAGAGAAGTTCACTGCCGTATCAATGCTGTCGCAGACGATTATCGCGCAGTAATCCTCCATGGACCTTGCGAGAATGTCCTTTCTCTCAGCCTTCTCGGATCTCTTGTCTGCAAGCTCTAAGACTTTCTCGGCCAGTTCTCTTGAATCCGTGAGAACGATAGCCGATGCCATCTTGTCGTGTTCTGCCTGTGAGAGCATGTCGGCTGCAACGAAATCCGGATTTGCAGTCTTGTCTGCAATGATCAGGATCTCGGAAGGGCCTGCAAACATATCGATATCAACCTGGCCGAATACCAGACGCTTTGCTGTATTTACATAGATGTTTCCGGGACCGCAGATCTTATCTACTCTAGGGATCGTCTCAGTGCCGTAAGCCATTGCAGCGATAGCCTGAGCGCCGCCCATTCTGTAGATCTCGGTTGCTCCTGCGATCGTTGCTGCAGCAAGGATAACTGGTGCTATCGTTCCGTCTTTTCTCGGAGGCGTCGCGAAAACAATTCTCTCAACACCTGCAACAGAAGCAGGGATAACATCCATCAGTACTGTTGACGGAAGAGGTGCCGTGCCGCCCGGAACATATACGCCTGCGATGGAGATAGGTCTTACTCTGACACCGATCTTGGCGCCCTTGCCGCAATCCATCATAAAGCCGTGTTCCTTCTGCTCCTCGTGGAATCTTCTGATATTGGAAGCGGCTTTCTTCATTACAGTCAAAAGCTCGGGATCGATCTGGGCAATAGCATCTTCGATCTCCTTCTCGGAGACTCTGAGCTGATCTGCCGTAAGCTTTACACCGTCGAACTTCTCAGTGTATGCGAGAAGCGCTTCATCACCGTTTTCCCTGATGTTATCGATAACATCCTGTACAGTATCAATGACTGGCTTTAAGTCCATCTTGCCTCTTACGCCGAGGCTCTGTACTGTTGCTTTAAGGTTTTCCTTTGTACCTTCGATCAATTTACAGCGCATGATTATCCCCCTTTTCTTATTACTTTTCTTTCTCTTCTGATTCTTCAGCCAGGATCTTTTTAAGCTTTGCGATCATAGGCTTGATCTCGTCTTCTTTCATCTTCATCGAAACACGGTTGACTACAAGTCTTGCAGAGATATCTGCCACGGTCTCAAGAACATCAAGACCGTTCTCATAAAGTGTTCTTCCGGACTCAACAATATCGACTATGACCTCGGCAAGTCCTGTCAGCGGCGCAAGCTCGACTGAACCGTTGAGCTTAATGATCTCAACGCTCTCTCCTCTTACACCTTCAAAATAATTTCTTGTAATATTCGGATACTTTGTTCCGACTCTCTTATTGGGGATCTCATCGAGCTTATCCTTAAGCTCTGCAGGGCCTGCTACGCACATTCTGCACTTGCCGAGACCCAGATCCAGAACCTCATAGAGCTGTCTTCCCTCTTCTAAAAGCGTATCCTTGCCGACAACTCCGATATCGGCTGCACCGTACTCAACATAAGTCGGCACATCAGACGGCTTTGAAAGGATAAATCTCAATCCCGCATCTTTATCTTCAAGTATGAGCTTTCTTGACTTGTCTCTTGCAGCTGATACATCGTAGCCTGCTTTTTCCATGAGGTCCAAAGTCTGGTCAGCGAGCCTTCCCTTAGGCAAAGCGATAGTAAGCATCAGGCCTCACCTCCGTTCATATACATAACTGTTTCTATTCCTCTTTCCTTAGCATAGTTTTCGAGATCTTCCTCGCTCATTCCTGTCGTATCAAGGATCGCGGGAGTTCCTTCGGCTCTTAATGCCTCAGCCGTAACTGTAGCTGCCTGGAAATCACCTCCGACAATTACCTGTGCACCTGTTGCGGGCTGGTATTTCTCCTGTCTCATGAGTGCAGTGATGGACAGTGTCAGCGAGATAGAGAAACCTACGGCCTCGATCTCCTTGCCGAATGACTTCGCAACGTCATCGTATCTTCCGCCTGCAAGGATCGGGAAACCGACTTCATATGTGTATCCCTTAAACACCATTCCCGTGTAGTAATCAATACTCTCGATAAGTCCCAAGTCAACTGAAACATACTTGAGGAAGCCGTAGCTTTCCATGATGTCCAGGATCTCCTTGAGATTGCCCAAAGCTTCCTTCGCGCCCTCATCCGTGATCCTCGGCAGGATCATATCGATCGTATCGTATGTTCCGCCCGCTTCTGTAAGCATCTGCAAAGTTTCTTTGTCTTCCTTGCTGATGTCGAGCTTTTCGAGTGTGACAGTATCCCTGTTCGCAATAGCATTCTTGATCTTCAGCTGCTCTTCTTCACCGATGCCGAGCTGTCTCATAAGTCCCTTATAGAACTTGACCTGGCCGATCGATACCTGAAGATCAGTGATGCCTATCTCAAGCGCTGACTTGATGGCAATTGCAAGAACCTCTGCATCTGACTTGGCGCCTGTTGCGCCGAGAAGCTCGATGCCGCCCTGAGTGAATCCCGAGAGCTTGCCGCCGCCCTGTTTTCCGGCGCGGTACATGTTCTCGATATATGAATAGCGTGCGGGAAGAGTATCATTCCTGCCTGCACAGAATCTTACTGTCGGAATAGTTCCGTCGTAGCGGTTGCAAAGGAGTCTTCCGTTGCTGTCAGTGAACTTGTAGAGCTCCTCTTCTTCGACAAACTCCTTATACACGTCAAAATACTCGACGCCCGGAGTCTCGATCTCGTCATATCCGTTCAGAAGGAACAGATTCCTGAGCTTGGACTCAAGCTCTCTCTTAAAACCGCAAATGCCCGGAAACTGGTCATTAAATCCGTCCGGTGTGTAATACTTATTTCCCATATAAACTCTCCATTTTAATTATGCTCATATTGTACTTGTGCCGCCTGCACAAAACAAATGACGATAGCATGTCAATTTCACCGACTCTTTAGTCGACTAAAGGATTATAATTGTGCATCAGCGCCAAGTCAAGTGTTTTCTTTAGTTGAATAAAGAAATTTCATTCATCCGCCTAAACACTTTTGCACTCCGGTTTACTTCTGTGACAGGTTTCTACGCGCTCATGTCCCAAGAACATCTTAAACTGGCCTCCTGGGACAAGTTTCTGCGTTTTCTTGTCCCAAGGGCCATGTATTTAAAGGATTTGGGACAAGACTTACCGGAATTAAAGCAATGAGACCTGTCTCAATTATCCCCTCAAAGTCTCAACATGCCTGAAAAGCCTGTCTTTTCAGAGGTAGGTTTCTATAATGGAACCAAAAAGGGAGGCATTCAGTATGGCTGATTCTATTAAGGATATATTGAATGCCAGATACAGTTATCTGACAGACACTTTAAATTCTTTAAAGAAGAAAAGTGGTTCCTTCCCGGAAGGAAGCATTAATATTAAAAGCACAAAATACGGTATCTATTATTTCCTTCACCGTGACAAGGCCAAAAAGTATTTGGGAAAGAATGACTCCTGTCTGATCTCACAGCTGGTCCAAAAGGATTTCATTGCCAGATCGATCAAAGCAGCGGAAAAAGAAGCGGCAGCAATCAGGACTGTAATCAATAATTACCCTGCAGATGTTATTGAAAGCGTTTTTGATAATCTTCCGGAAGGACGTAAAAAACACGCAACACCATTATTCTTAAACAATGAGGATTGTGCAAAAAATTGGTTATCCATTCCCTACACCGGAAAACAATTTGATAACACAGCTCCCAAATTCTACACACTAAAAGGCGAGCACGTCAGGTCAAAATCAGAAGTGATAATTGCCGACAGACTCTACGCCAAAGGTATTCCGTATAAATATGAATGTCCCGTCATAATAGGAGATGTAGTAATCCATCCGGACTTTTCAATCTTAAGATTAAGCGACCGCAAGATCCTTTATCACGAACACTGCGGCAGGATGGGTGATTCCGGCTATGTGGAAGACTTCCTGGACAGAGTAAATAAATACGGCCGCGCAGGCGTATTTGCCGGAGACAGGCTGTTCTTTACTTTTGAATCATCCGACCATCCGCTTGATATAAGCTGGCTCGATGACTTCATCGAAAAGAACTACAGGTAGATATTCAGTTGATATAAGAATTACTTGTGATACTTCTCGCCCTTGGCAATCTTAAAGCCCCTGTAGAGCTGCTCTGATAAGACGAGTCTTGTCATGAGATGGGTCAGGGTGATGTTGCCGAAGCAGAGTCTTCTGTCGGCGCGCGCGCGGACTTCCGGTGAGATTCCGTTGCTGCCGCCTATGACGATCTTTAATGTGCCGCCGCCTTTTTCGATATCGGAGATAAGGTATGAGGAGAGCTTCTCGGAAGAGATATTCTCGCCGCCGAGGTCCATTGCCCAGACAACTTCGCCGGGCTTTATGTGGGACAGGATGAGTTCACCTTCGCGCTTAAGGGCTTCGGCCGTGGGAACAGAGTCCGGACAGTCGGGAACTTCGATGAATTCGAGAGTAGCGAATCTCGACAGACGCTTTTTGTACTCGTCGATGCCGTCCTTGAGCCACTTGTCTTTGAGTTTGCCGGGGCAGACAACGATTATCTTCATAGCGTGTAACCTTCGGAAGGCATGTCCTTTTTGGCAATCTTCACTTCGTAGTCAATGCCTTCGACAAAACCTCTGTCTGCAAGAGAGACCGTGAATGTCTCATGTGCGATATCCGGCGTGTTGTTGTGCGGAGAAAGGTGTCCCAAAATGAACCGCCTGGTACCGTTGTTGATGAAGTATTCGGCAGCTTCGGCTGATTCGGGATTGCTGATATGGCCGTGGCCGCCGGAGATCCTCTTCTTCAAAGGCCAGGGATACGGGCCGTTCTCAAGCATATAGGGATCGTAATTGGATTCGAGAAGGATGACGTCGCTTCCGCAGGCAAAACCTCTCATGCCGTCATTAACTCTGCCGAGGTCAGTCATGACTGCCAGAGAACTTCCGGTGTCGGGATTGATCACGCGGTAGCAGACAGAGCCCTGAACATCGTGCGGCGTCGGGAAAGCCCTTACTTCCGGGCCGTTTTCCAGCTGAATGATATCGTTCTCCTCGATCTCGGTAACGGGCGAAGCAAGACCGTCCAGGACAGCCAAAGTAGCTCTTGTTCCGTATACCGGTGTGTGATATTTGCGCGAAAAGACCGACACGCCGTTGATGTGGTCAGTATGTCTGTGAGTAAGGAATATCGCGGCCACATCTTCCGGGTAAATGCCGCAGGAGACGAGTGCTTTGCTCATCATTTTGCAAGACATTCCGCAATCGATGAGTATATATGTGCCACGGGATTTGATGAGTGTCGAGTTACCGCTGCTTGAAGAATAGAGAGGGACGATTCTGTCTGGTCCCGTCATGCTTCTGTATCCTCTTCGCCGTACTCTGGTGTGTGATTGACTCTTGTAATGGTGGCGCCGAGATCTGTCAGCTTCTGAACGATATGCTCATAGCCGCGGTCGATTCTCTGCGCGTTCATGATATATGTGGTGCCGTTTGCCTCAAGTGCCGCACAGACAAGTGCCGCACCGGCTCTGAGGTCTGTGGCTTCCACCGTTGCGCCTCTGAAATTCGTCTTGCCGTTGACCCAGGCGATCCTCTCGTAAACATTGATGTTGGCGCCCATTTTCGCAAGTTCTGGAACATACTGGAATCTGTTCTGCCAGACGTTCTCATGCATGCGGCTCTGTCCTTCTGCGGAACATAAGAGAACTACGGTCTGCGGCTGAAGGTCAGTCGGGAAGCCCGGATATGGTGAAGTCTTAACACTTGTGGAATAGACCTCTTCATCGTAATCGTATCTGAAGACTCTGATCGATTCGTCGCCTTCTTCTATCTGGTAACCCATCTCACGCATCTTTGCGGACAGAGGTTCCATATGGGTAGGGATCAGATTGTGGATGGTAACATCGCCGTTCGTAACTGCTGCGGCGATCATGTATGTGCCTGCCTCGATCTGGTCCGGAATGATCGAATACGTGAAGTTGCCCGGAAGTACCGGAACACCGGTGATCTTGATAGTATCAGTACCTGCACCTTTGATATGTGCACCCATTGAGTTCAGGAAGTTTGCAACGTCAACGATGTGTGGCTCTTTAGCCGCATTGATGATCTCTGTCTTACCCTGTGCCTTACATGCTGCGAGCATCGCGTTGATCGTGGCACCAACGCTGACTATATCAAGATAGATCCTCGCACCGTGTAAGGGATCAGCTTCGAGATTTACGATACCGCTGTTGATATCTGAAGGTCTGGCACCCTTTGCACCCATGAGCTGGAAAGCTTTGAGATGAAGGTCGATAGGTCTCTGGCCAAAGTTACAGCCGCCAGGAAGTCTTATAGAAGCCTTGCCGCATCTGCCAAGAAGCGCGCCCATGAGATAGTAGGATGCACGGATCCTTGAAACGAGCGGGCCGGAAGCTTTATATGTATTGATGGTAGTGGCATCGATCCTGTATGTGTGATTGTCGATGGCATCAACTATAGCGCCGAGGGATCTCAACAGGTCAAACATGACATGAACGTCCAGGATATCCGGTACATTCTCCAATGTGCATACTCCGTCGACCATGATCGAAGCGGCAATAATACCAAGAGCGGCATTCTTGCTGCCGCTGATCTCGATATCACCTCTGAGCGGAGTACCGCCCTTTATCTCATAAGCATAGGTCTTCCCTACGCTGTTATTATTTTGATCCATCAAAACTCCAACAAATCACTTGCGCGAATCAGTCTCGTCAAGGATCTTCTTCAATGACGACTTGACTGCAACGTCACCTTTATCCTGACGGGGATCGCCTGCAGCGTCTGTCCCGTCACCTGTGACAGCACTCTTATTATTATACCTTTTCTGAGCATCAATTGGGTGAATTACGCGTTTTTCGCGAGATTCACGATTTATTTGCGATACTGTCTTCCTTTGTTCGGCACTTATCTGAACTACAGGCTGAGTCAAGAGTTTTCTTGCCTCTTCTTTCGCAAGTAATCTTGCTTCTTCCTGAGCCTGAGCCTCAGCATCGGTCAACTGCTGAACCTGATAGTTTTGTTCAGAAACTTCCTGCTGTGCTGCCTGCATCGGATGGATCTGAACATTCTGTGCCTGAACTGCTTCAGGTGCCGACTGTATCTCAGGCTGAACGGCAGGTTCTTCTGCCACGGAAGGCTCCTGCGGGATGATCTTCTCCAAAGGTATTGAAAGCTGCTCGCTCATAGGCGGCATCTGCTGTTCTGTTGCGCTTATCTGAACTTCCTCTATCGTTGTCTCTTTAGCACTCTCGCTCTCAAGACCTGTAACGGGACCGTCCATCTCCTCTTCGAAATCTTCGACATAGAGAAGTTCTTCCTTCAGTTTCTCAAATCTCTCGTTACCGAAAGATGAAAGCAGCTTTGCCAGAGCCTTGTCTCTTGCGGCTACTTCGGGTTCGGGGATCAGTTCGTATTCGTCGACGACACTCTCAAGATCCTTATAACCAAGCGATCTTACGGCCTCACACTCCTGGAGTCCGAGGAAATATGCAGCTGCCCTGTTAAGCGGCTTATCACTAATGATGCCGGCTTTTGCGTCACTGTATGCGGCATCGAAAACCGTCTTTCCGGTAGGAAGGCTGAAGATAAATGTCGCGCCCTGGCCGAATGTTGAGGTAACGCTGATAACACCGTCGTGCATATCGGCGATCTCCTTGGCAATGGCAAGTCCTATTCCTGAGCCGCCAACTTCCCTGTTACCTGAGTTATCGACTCTGTAGAACCTCTCGAAAAGATGGTCTATATCTTTTGCGGGGATTCCTCTTCCGTTATCGTCAACCTGGACTGCAACTCTGTCATCAATAACGGAAATGCTTATGTGTATCTGGTTCGGTACTGTCTTGCCTTCAAAACCTATATACTTGATCGCATTGGTAAGAAGGTTGACGATCGTCCTTATGATCAGCTTCGAATTACCGTAAAGCAGCGGATAAGATCCTTCCTCCGGCAACGTAAAAATGACATTTCCGGCACCCGGATAATCCTGGACATTGGAATATGCAGCAGATACCGCATCCCTGATATCGAAGATCTCCATCCTGCTTGTATGTGAACATTGCGAGAGAACAAGGAAGTCATTAACGATATCCTGCATCCTGACAGTATTCTCTTCGATCCTTCCGCTCCATGTGATGAGTTCATCTCTTGTGGGACCATTGCCTTCCTGGCAGGATCTCTTGATCGAGAAAACAGAACTCTTGATCGATGTCAGTGGAGTCTTAAGCTCATGTGAGACATTTGCAGCGAGATCCTTCTGACGTCTCTCGTCATCCTTGATCTGTGTGATGTCATCTACGATAACGATATTGAGTTCCTCGTTACCGAAAAACTTAGAATCTGCCTGCGCTGGTCTTCTGATTATCTTGATCTCATATATCCTTCTGTTGTTGATATAGTTGACTCTGATAAGGTTGACGCCATTTTCAAGGCTCAGGATATAATTCGATTTGAGCTGGTTGCCGTTGTCGAAAGTCTCAAGAAAATTATTGAGTGTCTTGGGAAGTCCGCCCTTTAGAAAATCAGGAAGCCTGAAGATCGTCTCGTTACAGAAGAGCGCTCCCTGTGAATCGTAAACTGCAATGCCAAGTCCGACAGTATCTAGTACCGCCTTCTGGATCATCTTGTCACGCTCCAGGTTATCGATATTACCGGTAACGGATGATCTTAAGGTCGTGTTGCCGATAAGATACCCGGCAATAACTCCCAAAAGGATCAATATCAAAGCAAGAACCACTAAAATAACGGGGTTCTTTAATGCCTGTTCAAATATAGAAATGGAAATCAGAGTATTCAAAATTAATCCAGATCATTAGGGAAGAAATAGCCGAAGCCTCTTCTCGTGAGTATGTACTTAAAATTCTTCTGGTCAGGTTCGATCTTCTGTCTTGTACGCTTGATCGTAACATCGACTGTTCTCTCGTCACCTAAGAAATCGAACTTCCAGACCTGCTTCAAAAGCTCTGATCTGGAGCAAACTCTGCCCATATTCTGCTCAAGATACTGCAGAAGCTGGAACTCTCTGTTGGTAAGATCACAGGACTCTTCATGCTTGAATGCCTGCATAACATCGCCGTCGATGATGAGCTCACCGCCGCAATACTCATGTCTGTTGCCTTCGGCGCCATGAGACTTATTGCTGTACTCGGTACGTCTGATCATGGCTCTGAGTTTTTCGACCAGAATCATTGGTTCATAGGGCTTGCTTACATAGTCATCAGCACCCGCGCGCAAAGCCTCAACCTGGTATTGTGAGAGATCGCCCTTACCTGTAAGGAATAAAACGGGTGTCTTATAACCCTGATCTCTGTAATCCTTAATAAACTGCATTCCGCTGTAACCGGGCATCATCCAGTCGAGAATGATCACGTCGGGTCTTTCGATGTCTGCAAGTTCAAATCCTTTCTTTCCGTCGGTAGCGGTAATCACATTAAACTCAAAGGATTTGAGCATGTCAGCTGTAGAATCGACTACAGCTTTATCGTCATCGATTATCAGGATTTTTGCCATATTCACACCTCACAATTGGAACACAAAAAATCAATATACCTTGTATTTTACCAATAATCGATTTTATGTAAATTGTAATATTACATTTTTATGGACTATTTTTTTCAAAGTATTACAAATGAAAAGTCCCTCCGCGTTTAGCGCGAAGGGACTTATATAATCCGGCAGCAATCTATCTTCCCGGGCCGTTACCAGCCAAGTATTGTCGACGCCAGTGAGCTTAACTTCTGTGTTCGGAATGGGAACAGGTGTGGCC
>CADAKH010000038.1 GCA_902788505.1 Oscillospiraceae bacterium | reverse complement strand
ATGCACAAAGAGGCAACAGACGGAGAAGCATTGATTCGGTATCCGATGATCAAAGAACAGCAGATACGATATCAAAACTGAAATCAAGATATATTTCAGCTTTACCATTGACATTCATAGCAACGTCTCCAGGCATGTTGAAACGGTCGCTCAATTAATAAAAAACTTACTCAAATAATACAAGGAGAATCAACATGAAGAACTACGCAGACTTG
This sequence comes from Oscillospiraceae bacterium, assembly GCA_902788505.1. GTDB lineage: Bacteria > Bacillota > Clostridia > Saccharofermentanales > Saccharofermentanaceae > Saccharofermentans. The sequence goes on along the minus strand of CADAKH010000038.1, from coordinate 20,024 downwards.
TGGCTCGGCTACAGCGAAAAGAAGAACAACAGGGATTGCAAAGCCTTAAGAAATATCAGACTTTCGGGTGCTCCCGAATCAGACAAAGTGGTTATTAATGCCGTAAACGAGCTTAAGACCGGATTAAAGACAATGCTTGGTTTTGAACCGGAGATAACGTTCGGTCCTTCTTCGGCTCCCGTTAATGCCACAAACGGCAAAGAGATCCTGGACAGCGAAGAATATAAGATCTCACTTGCTGACGATGCCGTATCTGTTGAAGCAAAGAGCGGATCCGGAATCTTATATGCAGCATTCGATATTCTCCGCACAATAGCTTGCGAAAAGGATTTCGCAAAGACTTATTCTGAGATCAGGACGGTCCGCCCCTCAAATCCTTTGAGAATGCTAAACCACTGGGACAATATGGACGGAAGTATCGAGAGAGGTTATTCCGGAGAATCGTTTTTCTATGAGAATAATGAGATCGTGATCAATGACCGCACAAGAGAGTATGCAAGACTTATTGCTTCGGTCGGAATCAACGGTGTTGTAATCAACAATGTAAATGTAAAGCAGGCAGCATCCTACATGATCACCGACAGATATTTCGCAAAGCTTGCTGAGCTTGGAGAGATCTTTGCAGGATACGGGATCAGATTGTTCTTAAGCCTTAACTATGCATCCACGATCGAGATCGGAGGCATGGACAGCGCAGATCCTTTGGACGAAGGCGTTATCTCATGGTGGAAGGACAAGATGGCTGAGGTATTCAAGAAGATACCTGCATTAGGCGGGTTCCTCGTAAAAGCTGACTCCGAAGGCCGCCCCGGCCCTTTTACATACGGAAGGACACAGGCAGACGGCGCGAATATGCTTGCCGATATCGTGAAGGAATACGGCGGCATCATTATCTGGAGATGCTTCGTTTATAACTGCAGGCAGGACTGGAGAGACAGAAAGACCGACAGGGCAAGAGCAGGCTACGATAACTTCATGCCGATGGACGGGGACTATCACGATAACGTTATTCTGCAGATTAAGAACGGTCCGATGGATTTCCAGATCAGAGAACCCGTATCACCGCTTTTGGGAGGCCTCAGGAAGACAAATCAGATGCTCGAAGTCCAGATCGCCCAGGAATATACGGGCCATCAGATCGACGTATGTTATCTGATCCCGGAGTTCAAGGAGATACTCGGATTTAAGACATACTGCAGTGAGGATAATGACACTGTTGAAGACATCATAAGCGGCAGGGCTTTCGGCAGCAGATATTCCGGAATTGCAGCCGTTACGAACACGGGAAATGATTTTAACTGGACGGGCAATTATCTTGCCGGAGCCAACCTTTTCGGATTCGGAAGACTTGCATTTGATACAGGTCTTTCTGCTGAACAGATCGCAGAGGAATTCGTGAGAATGACGATCTCGGAAGATGACCGTGTAGTCTCTGTCATACTCAGCATCCTTCTGCCTTCCCGTGAGATATACGAAAGATATACGAGTCCTTTGGGGATCGGCTGGATGGTTAATCCCGGCGTACACTACGGATGCAGCGTCGACGGATACGAATACGACAGATGGGGAACATACCACAGGGCAGATCATCTTGGTATAGGTGTCGACAGAACAGATAAGGGAACGGGCTATGCTTTCCAGTATAACGAGCCCAACGCTTCCATCTACAATTCTCCCGAGAAGTGTCCGGACGAACTGGTTCTGTTCTTCCATCACCTGCCTTACACACATGTTCTTCACAGCGGAAAGACTGTCATTCAGCACATCTACGACACTCATTTCGAAGGCTATGAGGAAGTGCTCGAAATGGCCGGGAAGTGGGACAGCTTAAAAGGCGAGATCGATGACGGGATATTCGGGAATGTAAAGGAAAGATTCGGCCGCCAGATCGATAATGCACATGAGTGGTGCGATCAGGTTAACTCCTATTTCTTCCGCAAGAGCGGTATCGCTGATGAGAAGGGAAGACAGATCTGGTAAAAAATCCGGAAAAGGATATGGGGAAAAGGAGATAAAAGGTGAGTTATAAAAGGGGATTGGTCCTTGAGGGCGGTGCCATGCGCGGCATGTTTACCTGCGGTGTCATTGATGTTCTCATGGAAAACGGTATCAGATTCGACGGTGCGATCGGAATCTCTGCGGGCGCGGTTTTCGGTTGTAATTACAAGTCAGGGCAGATCGGAAGAGCCATCAGGTATAACAAGACTTACTGCAAAGACCCGAGATACTGCAGCTACCGTTCGCTGATCAAAACAGGCGATCTTTACGGCGCGGATTTCTGCTACCGCGAATTGCCTGACGAACTCGATATTTTCGATCGTGAGACATTCAGGAATGATCCGATGGAATTCTATATCGGGGCAACGGATGTTAAGACCGGAAAATGTGTTTACCACAAGTGCACAGACGGCGGAGAGGAAGACCTTCAGTGGATGCGCGCATCAGCATCGATGCCTATTGCATCCAAACCTGTTGCAATAGGTGACGGTCTTTATCTTGACGGCGGCATCGCCGATTCGATCCCTTATAAGCACATGGAGGAATTGGGATACAACCGCAATGTCATCGTGCTCACCCAGCCTTTGGGTTATGTCAAGAAAAAGAGTCCCGGCATAATGAAGCTCGCACTCCGCAAATATCCTGCGATTGCCGAAGGAATGTCAAAGCGCCACGAGATGTATAACGGCCAGGTCCGTGAGATCTGTAGAAGGGAAAAGGACGGAAGTGTTTTTGTAATCAGACCGCCTATGCCGGTTGGTGTCGGCCGCACCGAAAAAGATCCTGAGAAACTTGAGAAAGCATATCAGATGGGACGCACGGAAGCTCTGAGAGTTCTTCCTTATGTGAAGTCGTTTTTGGACATATAGGTTTTATATGACCGGACTGGCTTGTTTTAAGAAAGTACAAATCAGGATTCTTTTTTCTTGATACTCAGAACAATGATCGCGGCGAAGACCAGGAAGATGCCGCAGATTGCAACGGGACCGACGGTCTCTTTCATTACGAAGAAGCCGAACAGTGTTGCGGCGGCGGGTTCGACTGTTGCGAGGACTGCTGCTTTGCCGGCTGTGGTCATGTTGAGGCCCAATGTGTAAAGAAGAAATGGAATTACGGCGGTGACGACTGCTGTCAAAAGGACGAAGCCGATTAGTGCGGGCTTGTTTTCGACAGCGGATATTTTCGCGAAGAGGTCTATGGGGTTAGCGACAAAGACGGAGCCGAGGCCTGCGATCAGGAATGTGTAGCAGGTGACTGTGTAAGGGGAATACTTCTTGAGAGCGAATGTGCCGAAGATGCTGTAGAGGCCGTAACCCAGGCCGGAGCCGAGACCGACAAGGATGCCAATCAGAGTGACCTTGCCGCCGAAACCTGATACAAGGATGCATCCGGCAAATGCGAGAATGAGTGCAAGTATCTTCTGCAAAGTGATCTTTTCTTTAAGGAAGATGATCGCGAGGATCATTACCCAGATCGGCGAAGTGTAGAGAAGGATCGCGGCTGTTGACATCGTCATGAGGCGGATCGCGGTGAAGTAGCAGCATGTGAAGAACAGGATGCTTACAAGGCCGAGCGCCAGGAACAGCGGTATGTCACGCGCCTTGATCCTGAAGCCTTTGCGGTCTTTGATCAGAAGTATCAGCGCGAAAATCACTCCTGCCGTTGTAAGACGGAGGCAGGCGACCTGTATCGAAGAAAAGCCAAGTACGTTTAAGTGGCGCACGAAAATTCCCATGCTTCCCCAGAACAGTCCGGCTACGATAATCAGTATATTTCCCAAAGCGCTTTTGTTTCCCATAACCGGATATTATAGCACCAATTGACTCCACGGAGCGTGGGTAACAATGCGGTGTCTGCTATGTTAATTTGTTAGCGTAAGGAGGCGTAAAGCTATGGATAAATATGTAACAGGAGCAGTTATAAAAAGGCTCCGTGAAAATAAGAACATGACGCAGGAAGAACTTGCCGAGAAAGTCTTTGTCAGCAGCAAGGCAGTAAGCAAATGGGAGACAGGTCATGGCTTTCCTGATGTAAGTCTTATAGAGCCTCTCGCAAAGGCTCTGGGGATCTCAGTGATAGAACTGCTCTCGGGTGAGGACATCAAAAACTGCAACCGTTCTTCAAATATGCTCAGAGGAAGATTCTATGTTTGTCCCGTGTGCGGAAATGCAATTCATGCAACGGGCGAAGCGGTTGTAAGCTGCTGCGGAATAACCCTGCCGCCATTGGATGCGGAAGAGTGTGATGATGAGCACAGGAGACGATCGAAGACGAATACTATGTGACTGTTGATCATCCGATGACAAAGGACCACTACATCTCATTTCTTGCGGCTGTTTCAGACCAGGGCGTGCAGCTCGTTAAGCTCTATCCGGAAGGACCTTGTGAGACGAGACTCAGGAAAAACTGCATTAGAAAAATATATTCTTACTGCAATCATCACGGGCTGTTTATGCTGAAGCTGTAACAGGATTTATTGTCCTAAAAACGAAATTGACGGTGTATTAAGCAGAAGCTATAATTATTTTAGGAATGAGGCATTACCGTATAGACGGTTATCCTCGAAGTTTAGCTAAATAAGCCGCATCTTCTTGGACGGAGGGGCGGCTTATTTCTTTGTCCCGTAACAAAGAGCAATGATCGAAACTATTAACATGCCGATAGTGAGTATCACGATCAACATTTCATAATCACTCATATTGCACCTCCTTTCACCATAAACGAAGTCATGGATTTATGGAGGATAACCGCCTAAGCACATTTGCGTTATGCAGTACCGTTTAAGGTAATGCCTCAATCAAACTATATAAAAAAGCAAGACCATTCACATTAACTTAATGGGACAAATACAGGGATGTTATGCTTTTAAAGCACTTATTGTCCTTATAATCGAAAAGCTTGCATATAAAGATCATCACGGGCTGTTTATGCTTTAAAATTCAATAAAATCTTAAGGTGTTTGCCCTATTTCTGCGCAAGCTTTATATTTCCTGACCGTTATAATATTCGTAAGCTGACTTATGGGGATAGGTCAGCCGCAAAAGTATTAGGAGATGATAGGAATGTTAGTTATACCGTATGTTTACATAGCAGCGGTCTATACAGCCATATATCTGCTCGTAAGGGCCGCAGTCAGCTTGCGCAATAAGAAGATCGACTGGAAGCGGGAGAGGCTTCATATTCTGATGTACATAAATCTTATTGTCATCATATACTTCACTTTCTCACCGCTTTGTCTGGATCTGAATGAGATCTTCAACTGCAGGATCAACCTGATCCCGTTTGTATATCTGTTGGATTACGATAGCATGGCACACATGATCTATAACGTTTTCGGCAATGTTTTTATGTTTGTCCCGACAGGAATAGTATTGCCTGTGCTTTATAAACGCCTGGATAACTTCTTCAAGGTTGTAGGAACCGGATTTCTCATATCTTTGAGTATAGAGATACTCCAGTTGCCGTTTGCCGACAGGGCATCTGACGTTGACGACCTCATCATGAATACATTGGGCGTTGCCACTGGTTATGTCATCTACATGATCGTGCGCTATGCAAAGAGTCTTGGAAAACAGAAGGCAAACCGTCCCGGGGTTCTTAAACAAAGATAATCATAATGACAACTGCTGTGAATAAGAGCCGTTTTCCGCAAGGAATACGGCTTTTCCTTGTTGATGACAAAAATATTTTATATAATCTACCCTACAACGCATAAACACAGGAGATTGATATGAAAAAGAAGGAAAACCCCGAACGCCGCAACGAAGTCGAAAAGACTTTGCTTGAACTGAGCAGTTTGGAGCAGAAAGTTCTTTTCGAGAAATATCAGACAGATGAAGAAGGTCTGGATCCTGTCCAGGCATCAGACCGTCTTGAAGAGTACGGCAAAAATATCATTGATTTCGGTAAGGAGAAGAGTCTTGCCGTAAGGATCAAGGATGCGGTTATTAATCCTTTTAATATCGTGCTCCTGGTCGTTGCGGCGATCACGTTTGTTACTGATGTCATAATGGCGGAAGAGCCTTCTTTTGCAACATTCATTATGCTTGTTGCTGTCATCATCATTTCGGCCGTCATATCATTTGTTCAGGAAGAGAAGTCCAACAACGCAGCCAAAAAGCTGCAGGGCATGATCACCAATAAGCTGGACATTATAAGAAACGGTGTGGAAACTGAGATCGAGATCGAGGAAGTCGTTCCGGGTGATATCGTAAAGCTCGCATCAGGTGACATGATCCCCGGTGACGTAAGATTCATCGAGACAAAGGATCTCTTCATCGATCAGTCACAGCTCACGGGGGAATCCAACCCTGTCGAGAAGTTCACGACATCGGAAGCAAATGTTGGCGTTACGGATCTTGCCAATATCGGCTTCATGGGATCCAATATCGTTTCGGGAAGCGCAAAGGCGATCATCCTTACAACAGGCGGTGATACATACTTCGGAAGCATGGCCAAGAGCCTTAACTCATATGAGGAGAAGAGTGCATTCGAGAAGAATCTCGATTCCGTAAGCAAGCTCCTTATCCGTTTCATGCTTATCACCGTTCCGGTCATCTTCATTGCCAACTTCATCACAAAAGGCAAGGGCGGCTGGCTTGAATCACTCATGTTCGGCATCACTATCGCAGTAGGTATCATGCCGGAGATGCTCCCGGTCATCATGAACTCCTCGCTTGCAAGAGGCGCTATCAACATGTCCCGCAAGAAGACTATCGTTAAGCGTCTTGGTGCCATCCAGACATTCGGTGAGATGGATGTTTTCTGTACAGATAAGACAGGTACTCTTACCCAAGATGAGATCATCCTCGAAAAATACATGGACGTATTGGGCCGTGAAGACAAGCGTATCCTAAGACATGCTTTCCTCAACAGCTATTTCCAGACAGGTCTTAAGAACCTTATGGATGTTGCCATCATCAACCGTGCCGAGAAAGAGGATCTCTCATTTTTGAAGGAAGCATATGTAAGAGAAGATGAGATCCCGTTCGACTTTTCGCGCCGCAGAATGAGCGTTGTGTTAAAGGATAAGAACGGCAAGCGTCAGCTCATCACTAAGGGTGCGGTCGAAGAGATCTTATCGATCTGTTCATATATCGAGATCGGCGGCGAGGTCAAAGACATTACAGAAGATCTCAAGACCAATGCGAAAAAGCTTGCTGACGATAACAACCTTGAAGGTATCAGAGTTATCGCAGTTGCCCAGAAGAATAATGTTCACGGCGTAGATGTTTTCGGTGTTGAAGACGAGAGCGACATGGTCCTCATCGGATTTGTCGGCTTCCTTGATCCGCCGAAGGAGTCTGCAGCTACGGCTGTTAACGCGCTGAGAAAGAATGGTGTACGCACGATAGTTCTTACAGGTGACTCCGAAGGCGTTGCCATCAACATCTGCGGAAGACTCGGCTTCTCAACTGAAATGTCTCTTACAGGCGCCAAGATCGAGGCAATGACTGACGATGAGCTCAAGGCAGCATGCGAGAAGTGCGACATTTTCTCCAAGCTCTCACCTTACCAGAAGCAGCGTGTCGTTAAGATGTTCCAGGCCAACGGCCACATCGTAGGATACATGGGTGACGGTATCAACGACAGTTTGCCTTTAAAGCAGGCTGACATCGGTATCTCTGTTGATAACGCTGTTGATATCGCAAAAGAGGTTGCTGATATCATCCTTCTCGAAAAGGATCTCAACGTGCTTGACGAAGGCGTTGTTGAAGGACGTTCCACATTTGCGAACATGTCCAAGTATCTCAAGATGTCTGTCAGCGGTAACTTCGGCAACATGTTCTCGGTACTTATCGCAAGTATCTTTCTGCCGTTCCTTCCGATGCTTCCTGTTCATATCCTCGTTCAGAACCTTCTGAATGACTTTGCCCAGCTCGGTATGCCTTTCGACCACGTCGAATCCAAGTACATCGAGAAGCCCAAAAAGTGGGATCTCGGCGGCATAAAAGGATTCATGGTATCCTTCGGTCTTTTAAGTACCGTTCTTGACGTATTGTGCTTCCTCGTACTGTGGTTCGTATTCGGATACAACAAGCCTGAACTTGCAGGATACTTCCAGTGCGGATGGTTTATGTTCGGTGTTATCTCACAGACGATGGTAATCCACACGATCAGAACACCGAAGCTTCCGTTTATCAACGACAGGGCATCAGTGCAGCTGACGCTCTCAACACTTGCGGTAATTGCAGTTACGCTGATCATCGGCTTTACAGGTGTATCAACACTGTTCGATCTGCCCACGATGCCTTTAAGCTACATGCTCTGGCTTGCGATCCTCATGGTGGTTTACATGGTATTTGCACAGATCATGAAGGTCATCTACATCAAAAGGCACAAGGACTGGTACTGATGCCTTTACTATAAAAAGAATGCGTGTGCAATTGTTGGCCGATTTTTACGGCGACAATTGCACAAAAACGCTGATTTATGCAATTGTTGGCCTTTTTTGGGGTAAACAATTATACAACGCCGGTTTTTTGAGGCATCTTCTCTACTCGTGATACAATAAGTTTTAGTAAACATCAGGGAGACTTACCGTATATATGGCAAAAGGAAATAAAAAGAGGTCCAGGGGAAAGAAGGTTATCAGAGGAATACTTCTGACCCTTCTCATTCTTGTTGCACTGGTCCTGGTTGGTGCGAGGATCTATTTCAGGGCGCCCGTAAATGCTTACTACAAGGCTTCCGAAAAGGTTTTTGTCATACCGGGCCTTATGGACAATATGGTGCCTCAGGGTCTCGATTATATTGAAGATGCTGATACTTATCTTGTGTGCGGTTATCAGAAGGACGGCTCCCCTTCACGCGTTTACAGAGTTGACGGCAGGAGCGGAAAAGATAACGGTTACATCATCATGGGAGATGAAGAAGGCAATGCGATCAAGCCCCATGCGGGCGGTCTTGCCGCACACGGTGAATATCTTTTCGTGGCAGGCGATGAAGATGCGAAGATCAATGTATATAAGTTAAGCGATGTTCTTTCCGCAAAGAGCGGTGATGTCGTTAAGAAACTTGGCGAATTCAAGACTGTTTATGCAGACTGCAAGATCAATGTCGCATGGATCTGCTTTGCGGAAGACCGCATGATCGTCGGTGAGTTTTACAGGGATCCGAATTACATGACAGACGAATCGCACTGGGTTACGACAGATTCAGGTGAGGAGAACCGTGCGATAGCCATGGCGTATAAGTTCGGCAATGGCGAGGGATCGTCTTTCGGAATCACGGAGATACCCTGTGAGATGTATTCGATTCCGGGGCTCGTCCAGGGCATGACGGTAAAGGACGGGAAGATCTGGATATCCCAGTCTTACGGTACTGCCAAGTCAACGGTCAGGTGTTATGACATTTCCGGCAGTATGCCCGTGACATTTAAAATGAAAATATATTCAGGAAGGGCAGACGCAGACATTGTTGTTCCTGTCTATGCTTTTGACAGTTCCACACAGGTCTGTTCATTCGATGCTCCGCCGATGGCAGAGGAGATAATATTCGTTGACGGAAAACTGATGATAATGTGCGAGTCTGCTTCGATGAAGTATTTCTTCGGAAATCTCACGGGCGGCAGATGGTGCTACGCAACGGACACGGATAAACTCGTTTAATCGATACTGATAACGGAGAAGTCTTCCAGGCCTCTTTCGTCGTGGCTTGTCAGGATAAGAAGACGGCCGTTTAAATGTTCCTTTATGAAGGTGATCGTTTTCGTGCGCGCTTCGTCATCAAGGCCTGTGAAAGGCTCATCCAGGATCACGCAGTCCGAATCGTGAAGCATTGCCCTGATTACTGCAAGACGGCGCTTCATGCCGCCGGACAGTTCACCGGCCTTTTTATCAAGCGAATCAGCAGGGAGAAGTTCAAGGAGCGCTTTTTCCGCGTCTTCTTCTGAGACGTTATCATTAACTGCGAGAATATTTGTCAGCAAAGACTCTTTTTCGAAAAGCCTGTCTTCCTGAAAGCAAACTGCAAAGCGTGTTCCGGAAGCGAGGATCACTTCACCTTCGTCAGGTTCGATAAGCCCCAGTATAAGGCGGAGACAAGTTGTCTTGCCGATGCCGGAAGGACCTTTCAGAAGATATTCACCACTGTCGAAAACCGCGCTGAATGAATCCAGCACTTTTTTATCATCAAATGATTTGGAGACATTCTTAAGTTCGATCATTTGAGCACCTTCTTTACGATAAACGAGATAAGTCTTTCAATGAGAAAAGCGGACAACACGGCGACCAGGGTCCAGGCAAGCATCTCGGATGTCGCAAGATTTATCTTGGATCTGTAAAGTCCGTTGCCGATGGATCTCAAAGGCTGGCCGACGACTTCTGCCGTTATGCCGCCTCTGAATGCCATTCCGATGGCAAGTGAAACCGCGCTTTTTATCTGTGATGAAAGTGAAGGAAGATAGATATAACGGATCTTTTTGCAGGTCTTCATCTGATAGACTTTTGCAAGTTCTGTCATCTTGGGATCAATTACCTGAAGGCCTTCAAGAAGGTTCTTATAGAAGATGGGGAAAGAGATAACAGACGATACGATTATCGTGACATTTGAGCTTCCGGCCCAGATAAGGGCAATGATGATGAAGCTCACGATGGGAATTGATTTAATTACCGATACGAACGGCGACAGAAATTCCCTTACGATCCTGACCTTGTATGATAAGACCGAAAGTGCCGAGCCTAAGATCATTCCGGTGAGAAAGCCCAGTAAGACCTTGCCGACCGTAATTCCGACGGAGATATAAAAGGATGTAGAAGAACCGAGTTCGATCAGGGCCCTGACCGTATCGACCGGGCCCGAGAGCAGGACGCTGTTGTTTACCACTAGAGATAATACCTGCCATATCACGAGCCAGATCAAAACGATCAAGGATGTCCTGATGAACCTGTTCTTCATTTATCAGCCTTTAAAGTAGAATTCATCTCCCGGAAGCTTTCCGCCCACTGACTTGGGATCGCTGTTGTAGAGGACTTCAAGATAAGCGGAGAGGTTGCTCTTAAGGCTGTCGCCTGTTATGCATACGACGTTGCACTGGGGGATAGCTTTCTTTGCGATGGGTTCCTTGCCGATGATCTCCTGAGCTACGACGAGGGCAGCTGTGGTATCAAGATCTGAGTTTGCGGCATTGACACTTGCTTCATGCTCTTTGATGAATGTCTTAACTGCTTCAGGGTGCTCTTTAAGGAAGTCGTTTCTTACGATAGTAACGCCTGTTACCATTCCGAGACCGTTTGTTGTGAGCTGCCACTCTTCCTCAAGGGAGAATGTGACAGATACGGCTTCGTTCTGGGCGCACGCCACAGTTGCGAAAGGCTGGGGGAGTACGGCGATCTGTGTAGGATCTTCAGTAAGTACTGCTGCAACCTCGGTTGCCTCTGACTTGAACTCGATCTCGCAGTCGGTTATACCGTTCTGCTCGAGAAGGTATCTGAGTGAATATTCAGGTGTCGCACCCTGACCTGTTGTAATGACTTTCTTTCCTGCAAGGCTCTTGACGGATGTGATGGAGCTGTCGCCTGTTACACAGTAAAGAACGCCCAAAGTGTTGATGTCGATAGCGGTGACTCCGCCTTCTGTCTTGTTGTAAAGGACGGAAGCGAGGTTAGCGGGGACCAAAGCGATATCGATATCACCGGATACGACCTTTGCTGTGATCTCGTCAGGAGCTGCTGCCATCGTGAAATCGTACTTGCCCTCTGATTCACCCTTGGATGCTTTGTCCATGAGGTTTACGATACCGATGGTTGTGGGTCCTTTAAGAGAACCGACTCTGACGACTGTGTCGTCCTTCTTCTGAGCACATCCTGCCATAAGACCTAATGAGATAACGGCAGAAAGTGCGGCTGCAATAATCTTATTTTTCATAAGATTTCCTTCTTTCTAATATAAAATCGCACTGATTATACACCCTTATTCGATTATTGCTATTTTCTGTTGTATTATTAGATTCAACAAGATTTGGTGAGGTTTAGGCATGTTCGGAATCGAATTGCCCGGTGCGTTGTTCGACAAGACCACCGCTTTGGGACAGGCAGTTGAACTTCTTATCTACACGGCGATCGCTGCGGTTGTTACCCTGATCGTTCTTTTGATCTACAACCGTTTCGTCAAAAAGCATCTCAGGGATAAGAATAACATTCAGATCCGTTTTACCCAGAATATTATCAGGACGCTCATTATAGCAGTTGCCGTGATCTGGGTTCTTGTAAGCTCCACTGCCACAACGGATATCGGCAAAGTTCTATTCCAGGGAACAGCGATCATCGGCGCCGTTGCAGGTCTTGCCGCGCAGCCCGTTCTCGGCGATCTTTTCAGCGGACTTGCTATAACTTTCAACAAGCCTTTCGAGATAGGTGACAGGATCGAATTGGACGACGGCACAAGAGGCATCGTTATGGATATCACACCAAGACATGTTGTCCTGAGGCAGATAGATACGATCGATGTTATTATCCCCAACAGCAAGATCAACGCAAGCAAGATCGTCAACATGAGCCATAACACGCGTATCAGGTCAGTCCACATGCGGTTTAATGTTGCATACGGTACCGATATGGAGAAGGCCATGAAGGTGGTAAGGGATGCCGTAATATCTTCTGAATATTCCGAACCCGAGTGGAAGAACAAGGACTACGGGCCTGTCTATTTCATCTCATATGCCGACAGCAGCCTTGTGCTTGCAACGACTGTTTACTATAAACCTGCCAGCGCGACCGAAATGGTTATAAGCGATATCAACATGCGCGTAAACGATGCATTCGCAAAAGAAGGCATCGAGATACCTTTCAATTACGTCAATGTTGTTATGAAGGATAGCAAGGACAATTAATATCCTGTGACGGTTATCTCTCCGTCAGCACCCGGAATATCCCTGATTATCTCGCCGACTGAAGGCGCTGTAATGTGTCCTGACAGCGGATTCTTTATGCTGATCACGGGGGTCAGGATCGTGGCTTCGACATGAGATCTCTCAAATGCCAGATCGCAGTCTTCCATGTGGCAGTCTATGAGTTTTAATCCCTTGCAGTAGCAGAGCGGCTGTGTACCCTTTATGGTGCAGTTTATAAGTGTCAGGTTCTCAGAATACCAGGCAAGATATTCACCGTTGACGACACTGTCTCTGACAGTCACGTTTTTCGCGTGCCAGAAAGCATCCTTGGTGTCGAGTCTTGAACCGGATATCTCTATGTTCTCCGCATATTGAAAAGAATACTTGCCCTTGAAATCCACGTTGTTGAAAACAATATCCGAAGATCTCATCAGGAAATACTCCGACTCAGCAGAAGTATCGGTCATCTTAAGGCCATGGACTGACCATCCGAATTCAGGGGAGATGATCGAAGAAGATGTGATCTCGGCATCAGTACATTCACGAAGCGCTTTGATTCCGTGAAGCTTCGTGTCAGTGATCCTGATGTGATCGGAATACCAGATAGCGGCGCGGCATTTGTCGGTAAGTTCAGATGAATCGATCTTAAGTCCGTGAACATGCCAGAAGGGATATCTGAGATTGAAATATGAATCTTCAACGGCGACATTGCTGCTCTCTTTGAGCGCGCTTTCGCCGTCGGCGGGACCGTCAAAACTGCAGTGTCTCACCAAAACGTCAGAGCTTCCGTAAAGAGCTCTCTCCTGATCCATTGTCACGTTCTCGATAATATTCATACCGGCACCTTCTTTCTATCCAAATATTACAGTTTTGAAAGGCCTGATGTATATCATTATTTAGTTAAATGTTTTGACATGCTTGAATAAAGTTTGTAGTATTTACTTAATGTTTTCTAAGACTGACAACTTTCGGAATAAGAGGTGTTCAATATGAAAGGCAGTAGCGATATCGGCAAGTCAGCAGAAGACTATCTCGAGTCGATGATAATACTTAAGGAGAAGAACGGTTATATCCGTTCTGTCGACATAGCGGGATTTCTGGGTGTTACAAAGCCCAGTGTAAGCAATGCCATGAAGCGCCTGCGTGAGGAAGGATATATCGAGATGGATAAATCCGGCTTTATCACGGTTACTGACAAGGGTCTGGATATTGCCGACAAGATCTATACCCGTCACAAGACCCTTACGGCATTCTTTGTTGCTTTGGGTGTTAATCCCGATGTTGCCGAAGAAGATGCCTGCAAGATCGAACATGACCTGAGCGACGAGACATTCAATGCTATCTGCGATCATGTAAACAGTTTTGATAAAGAGAATAAGTCAAAAAAGAAGTAATAATCTGCGCCTAACTGATATATACCAATCTGTTGTATATGTTAAGATTTCAATATCAATAACCATTTAAAAGGAGATTGAACTATGGCATGTTTTATCGTTCCCACTACCGAAGCGATCGTTACAACTGTGATCAAGCACGCAGCTGACAAGAAAGGTTCTGACAATATCTTCATTAAAAAGATGGGATGGTTGAACACAATGCTCTGGGGCGGTTCAGCACTGCTCGCATTTGAGCATGTATGGCACGGCGAAGTAACACCATGGTTCCCGTTCCTTACTGCAGCAGCTAATCCTGCTGATGCTGCAGAGATGCTCCATGAGATGTTCACGAGCGGAGTTGCCATGGCGGTCCTTGTAACACTTGCCTGGATCGTAATGGTGCTTGTATCTCAAGCCATTTCCAAGAAGAAAGTTCCGGCTGCGGCCAAGAGTCAGGCAAAGGCATAAGGAGTTACTGATATGACACTCCTTATCACTGTTTTTGCAGCAGCTACAGCTACGATCTTCTGGTACAACACAAAAGCTGACAGAAAGCTCGGCACACTTGCCCTTATGTACTGGGGCGCAAGCCTTATGTGGCTTGTTGATGCCGTAGTCGAATATATTGAGACGGGTGCAGAGTTCTTTGAACAGGCACCTGCTGAAATGCTGAATGATACTTATCTCGGTTTATCCGTAGTCGCTCTTGGTCTTGTAATATGGCTGGTCATCCTCATCGTTAAAGATCCCGAAGGCAAGGTCAAGGCAATGCTGGCAGCTAAATGATGAATAACGAAGCAGATATCAGAATAAAAGAACAAGCGCTCACGGAGCGCATTAAGGCCGCCGGGAAACTGGCGGTCGCTTTTTCAGGCGGCGTCGATTCGACGTATCTTGTATATAAGGCCCACGAGGTTCTCGGTGACAACGCCATCGCCGTCACGATAAGATCTCAGGTCCTTATCAACGAAGATTTTGAATGGACTGTAGAGTTTTGCAAAAAAACCGGCATTAATCAGGTAGTGATCGAGTGTGATGTTTTCGATTCCGAACAGTTCGAAAACAACCCGCCCGACAGATGCTACTACTGCAAGAAAATGGATTTCGACGCAATTAAAAAAGCCGCTGCGGAATATGGGATCACCGAAGTTGCTGATGGCAGTAATGTCGACGATACAGGCGATTACAGACCCGGCATGCGTGCCATGAAAGAACTTGGGATAGTAAGCCCCCTCAAAGAATGCGGCCTTACCAAAAACGACATCCGCACGCTTTCAAAGGAAGCAGATCTTCCCACCTGGGATAAGCCTGCCGCCGCATGCCTTGCATCCCGTTTTGTATATGGCGAGAAGATCACCACCGAAGGCCTGATCCGCGTTGCCAATGCCGAGAAGTTCATCAGGGACATGGGATTTTGCGGTATCCGTGTAAGAGTTCACGGCGATATCGCAAGGATCGAAGCCGCTCCGGATGACATTGAGCTTCTTACATACGGACGCACAAGAAAAGAAATATCCGATGAACTTAAGCGTTTGGGCTTCAAGTACGTAACTATCGACATTGACGGTTACCGTACGGGCAGCATGAACGAAGTGTTGAACATCAAAGAGGGTTCGTCAAATGAGTGATGCAAGAGAGATCTTAGATAAGGTTGCGAGCGGTGAGATGACTCCCGAAGAGGCTGAGACTGCTTTAAAGATGAAGCCTTTTGTCGATCTCGGTTTTGCCAAGCCCGACCTTCACAGAGGTTTACGCCAGGGCATTCCGGAAGTCATCTTCGGCGAAGGCAAGACGCCTGAACAGATAGACAAGATCACAGAGAGCCTTCTTGAAGGAGGAGTCAAGACAGTTCTTATCACGAGACTTTCTTCTGAGAAAGCTTTTGAGCTTAAGACTTCCATCAAGTATTACGACGTTGCCCGGATCGGTGTTGCAGGCATTATCCCGGAGCCTTCTGCCAAAGGAACAATAGTGGTTGCCACAGGCGGAACATCCGACCTTCCCGTTGCCGAAGAGGCCGCAGTTACTGCAGAACTTCTGGGCAACAAAGTCAACCGCATCTATGATGTCGGCGTTGCCGGTATCCACAGACTCTTATCCCATACAGAAGAGCTGATGGAAGCAAGTGTGGTTATAGCAATCGCCGGCATGGAAGGCGCACTTGCAAGTGTAATCGGAGGTCTGGTCGACTGCCCTGTCATCGCGGTTCCCACGAGCGTAGGATACGGCGCATCTTTTGAAGGACTTACCGCACTGCTTGCAATGCTCAACTCATGTGCAAGCGGTGTTACTGTAGTAAATATCGATAACGGTTTCGGAGCAGGTTATTCTGCAAGCATGATCAACCACATCGGAGGTTAAACGATGAAGACTCTTTATATCGAATGCAATATGGGCGCAGCAGGAGATATGCTTCTGGCATCACTTGCCGAACTTACGGGCGACGTCAAAGCATGCGAAGAAAAACTCAATTCATTGGGGATTCCCGATGTCACATATAACTTCGAAAAGTCCGTCAAATGCGGAATCGAAGGCACCCATGCGCGTGTTGTCGCACTCGGTGTTGAAGAAGATGAACACATGCATGAGCATGAACATCACCACCATGACCATGAGGAACATGAGCATTCTCATGAACATGAACATGAGCATGACCACCATCACGAGCATACTCATGAGGAACATACTCACGACCATCACCATCATCACACCCACATGAGTGATATTGTGAATATCATCAGCGGCCTTAACGTTTCTGACAAGGTAAAGCAGAACGCGCTTGCCGTTTACGGTCTTATAGCCGAAGCCGAGAGCAGGGCTCACGGAAAGCCCGTAAGCGATATTCATTTCCATGAGGTCGGAACGATGGATGCCGTTGCGGATATCGTAGGCGTCTGCGTTCTGTTAAAGCAGCTTGCACCTGACAGGATCATAGTTTCGCCTTTGGCAACAGGTTTTGGCCAGGTAAAGTGTGCTCATGGTATCCTTCCGGTACCCGCACCTGCCACGGCAAGCATAATAGAGGGCATCCCGTCTTACAGCGGCAGTGTTGAAGGCGAGCTTCTTACTCCTACGGGTGCTGCTCTTTTGAAGTATTTTGCAGACAGCTTCGGCCAAAGACCCGTTATGGCTGTCTCCGGGACAGGATACGGTATGGGCAAAAAGGATTTCCCAAAGGCAAATATGCTCAGGACCTTCTTAGGCGATTCTGAAGGTGAAGGGGACAAGGTCATTGAACTCAGGTTTAATGTTGACGACATGACAGGCGAGGAGACGGGCTATGCGACCGGAGTCCTTATGGAGAACGGTGCTCTTGATGTTTTCACAACACCCGTGTTCATGAAGAAAAACCGCCCGGGAATCCTTTTCACGGTGCTCGTAAAGCCTGAAGACAAGGAGAGATTCGCAAAACTGATATTCGAGAACACCACGACGATCGGTATCAGATATAACGAAATGGACAGATTCAGGCTTGACCGCCGTGAGGAGAAGGTCATGACCAAATACGGTGAGATATCGGTAAAAGTTACTGAGGGCTTCGGTGTTACCAAGGCAAAACCTGAATATGATGACATAAAAAAAGCCATACACAACGGATAAATTCATCAATTTTTTCTGTTGAGATTTAAGATAAGCATGTTTATTATTGAGAATGAATCATATGTTCTTATTAAACAGGGGTAGTTTTAATGAATAAGAAAAGCGGAAAGGTACAGAACAAAAACGGTTCTTCTGTTGAAAAGAAGAAGGCTGAACTGATGCCTTTGGACGATAAAAAGACATCCGAAAAGAGTTCTTTCACGGAATTTAAGGATGCTCCGGATAAAACCGAATCCGATATCTTGGCCGGTGAAAGACCCGGTAACAAGGTCAAAGACAAGGAGAAGACTTCCGGCAAAGAAAAGCCTGAAGCTCCCGTAAAGCGTGCCGCGCCCGGAAAGAAAAAGAGCCTTGCACCGGTAATAATTGCCGTGGCTGCAGTTGTTATCGTGGCAGGAGTTGTTTTTTTTATTCTCGGACGTAATGGCAACACACCGATCGAGAACATTTTTGTCTCTGATATCGAAGTTGTCCTTGCTGACGGAACAGTCCAGACCATGAAAGCCAGTGCCGCATTTGAAGAACTCTCCACTGACAGGTTCTATAAGGGAATCGTTATTGACGGCGTTGATGTCGGCGGTATGACCAAGGACGAAGCATATGCGGCAGTCACAAAGACATTGCCCCAGAATCCCGAAGAGATCTGTGTCAAGCTTAAACTTGCAGAAAAAACGCTTATCCCGAACTTTAACGATGTAACTGTCGAGTATAACACCCGTGAAGTCATTGACACGGCATTTGAGATGTACAGACCTGCCAGCGAAAAGGATCTTGACCAGCTCAAGGAATGCTATAACAATGTCCAGCAGCTTAAAAACACAAAGCAGAACTTTGAGTCTTCCTACACGATCAAGGTCAACAATGTACGTGAGACGGTAGAGAAGGTACTTAATATCTATGTCGAGGAGTATTCCGAGTTCAGAGATGCTTCCATCGTTGATTTCGACCTTGAGAACCGTGAGTTCATAATCGAGAAAGAGAAGACAGGTTACGATATCGATGTTGAATCAGCTGTAAAGGGAGTTGAAGAACTTTTCGAATCCGGCACTTATACCGGAACAGTAACGGTTCCTGTTGATATAAAATCACCCGAAGTTACTGAGGCTATGCTCAGAGAGGAGTACGGCCTTATAGGTGAGCAGACCACAATCACAAACGGTGTTGAGAGCCGTAATGTCAATATCAGTCAGGCTTGTTCAAATATTAACGGAACAGTCCTCGAACCCGGTGAAGTATTCTCCTTCAACGAGGTAGTAGGTCAGAGAACCATCGAAAACGGTTTCCAGGCAGCAACGGTCATCGCAGGAGGACAGTATGAGCAGGATCTCGGCGGCGGAATCTGTCAGGTCAGCGGTACACTCTACAATGCAGCTTTGAAGTCAAACCTTAAGATCATTGAGCGCCACGGTCACGCATGGCCTTCAGACTACATCGATCCGGGTCTTGATGCCACTGTTGACTGGCCTTCGACCGATATGAAGTTTGAGAACGATTCGGATGACAGGATAATCATTGTTGCATGGTGGGATCCTGATGACTGGTCATGCAATGCCCAGATCTACGGCAAAAAACTTCCTGACGGACAGTATATTGAGACTGAAGCTGAGATCGTAAGCCAGTACACTCCCGGCCCAGAGTACACAGAGTATGTTGAAGACTGGGATATGCCGGTAGGTGAGACAAAGGAACTCCGTCACTCTTATGACTGCATTACCGCTTATGCTTATAAGGTCTGGTACGATAAGGACGGCAATGAGATCGACAGGGTTTACTACGATTCAACATATTATAAGCCGTACGGCAGACGTATTGCCGTCGGTGTCGTAAGAGAAGACGGCACATATGCATCCATTGATCACAGCACCGGTGAGATACTGCCGGAACCCACACCGGAGCCCGTTGTTACCACAACACCTGCTCCTGTTCCGGATACACCGACTCCCGAGCCGCCGACACCCGATCCTCCGACACCGGATCCGAATACAACACCCGATCCCACGCCGGCAACATAATGAAGAAAAGATAATAAGAATAATAAAAGCTCCCGGGAAAGGACTGCCGGGAGCTTTTCTATTGATTAATCAATAACGAAAGAATATCTTCTGTTATTTTATTTAATTCTTATACTTCTTTAATGAAGACCATGCCTTCTGCGATGTTCTCGTTGTATTCATCCCAGGTGACACCGTTGTAGCTGAATACGAAGACACCCTTGTCAT
>CADAKH010000037.1 GCA_902788505.1 Oscillospiraceae bacterium | reverse complement strand
CTGTGAAGCACGGCTCTTAGGTTCGATAGCAACCTCGATAACCGGCTCAGGGAACTCCATGGACTCGAGGATGATAGGATGATCCTCGTCGCAGAGTGTATTACCTGTTGTTGTATCCTTCAAACCGATAGCAGCTGCGATGTCGCCGGAGAATACTTCTGTGATCTCCTTACGCTCATTAGCGTGCATCTGAACGATACGTCCGATACGCTCCTTCTTGTTCTTAGATGAGTTAAGAACATAAGATCCTGCTTCCATAACACCGGAATAAACTCTGAAGAAGCAGAGCTTACCGACGAACGGGTCAGTAGCGATCTTGAATGCGAGAGCTGAGAAAGGCGCTTCATCAGAAGAAGGTCTCTCTTCTTCCTCGTCTGTCTCAGGGTTAACACCCTTGATTGCGGGAACGTCGAGAGGTGAGGGCATGTAGTCAACGATAGCGTCGAGCAACATCTGTACGCCCTTGTTTCTCAAAGAAGTACCGCAGCAAACGGGGATGAGCTTGCATGAGCAGCAAGCCTTACGGAGAGCAGCCTTGAGCTCTTCATTGGAGATCTCCTCACCTTCGAGGTACTTCTCTGTGAGCTCGTCGTCGGTCTCGCAGATAAGCTCGACCATCTCTTCTCTCTTAGCCTTAATGAGATCGACCATATCAGCAGGAACCTCGCGGTCCTCATACTGCATACCGTCTTCTGAAGTGTAAACCTCAGCACGGAGAGTAATAAGGTCGATAATGCCCTGGAAGTTGTCTTCCTTACCAATAGGGTACTGGATGGCAACGGGGACATTCTTAAGTCTGTCACGGATCATCTCGCAAACATGTTCAAAGTTTGCACCGATGATGTCCATCTTGTTGACGAAAACCATTCTCGGAACACCGTAGTGCTCAGCCTGTCTCCAAACTGTTTCCGTCTGCGGCTCAACGCCGCCTCTTGCAGACATAACCGTAACTGCACCATCGAGTACACGGAGTGAACGCTCAACTTCTACTGTGAAGTCAACGTGTCCGGGAGTGTCGATGATGTTGATTCTGTGGCCCTTCCAGGGAGCTGTTGTAGCTGCGGAGGTAATTGTGATACCTCTCTCCTGCTCCTGAACCATCCAGTCCATGGTAGCAGCACCTTCGTGAACCTCACCCATCTTACGGTTAACACCGGAGTAATAAAGGATTCTCTCGGTTGTTGTTGTCTTACCGGCGTCGATATGAGCCATAATACCGATGTTTCTGGTCTTCTCAAGCGGGTATGCTCTTGTTGTAGCCATTAGTATTAATGTCCTTTCTTAACCGGTGATTAGCGATTGAAATGTGCGAAAGCCTTGTTAGCCTCAGCCATTCTGTGCATTTCTTCTTTTCTCTTGAATGCTCCGCCAGTCTCGTTTGCTGCATCCATAAGTTCAGCAGCAAGACGCTCCTTCATGGTGCGCTCTGATCTGTTTCTCGAGTACTAGCAAGAGCCTTTCTGAATACTTCGAGGGGCTCTTCATTTGTGCGCTCTTTGATGATATCGAAGGCGCCGTATGTGATTTTCTGAGCTACGCCCTTCTTGCCGTCCAGCATGATGTTGTTGATAAGCTTACTTACTACAACGTCATTGTAGACAGGATCCGGAAGAACAGTTCTCTTTGGGGTATTGCCTTTTCTTGGCACTTTGCTTCCCTCCTAACATGATTATAAAAGTTTTACTTATCTAAAACTTGAAACCATAGGTACTCACGTTTCAGTTGTTCTTGTGGACCGTGTTAAGTGTTTCAGTCAGGCAATGTCCATATATGAACAATGTACTGATCACTTATGTCCAACCCCTGCATAAAATTTACGCGGGATTACTTCTTAACCTTAGCAGCCTTCGGCTTCTTAGCGCCGTACTTAGATCTGCCCTGCTGGCGATCTGCGACACCTGCTGTATCAAGGGTACCTCTTACGATGTGGTAACGAACACCAGGGAGGTCCTTAACACGTCCGCCTCTGATGAGAACAACAGAGTGCTCCTGAAGGTTGTGTCCTATACCCGGAATGTAGGCTGTAACCTCGTAGCCGTTTGTGAGTCTTACACGGGCAACCTTACGAAGCGCTGAGTTAGGCTTCTTAGGTGTTGTTGTCTTAACAACTGTGCAAACACCACGCTTTTGAGGTGAGTCTAAATCCGTCTGCTTGTTTCTGATGGTATTCATCGAGAACTGCAAAGCCGGGGAAGCAGACTTGTATGTCTTGGACTGTCTGCCGGACTTAACCAATTGATTGAACGTTGGCATCAATACATCTCCTTTCTTAATTTTTTCGCGCAAACAAGGGCACAAAGTCCCCTTTGCGAGCAATTAAGTATACACCCGTGTTTTTGGAATGTAAACCGCATTTTTCAGGACTTGGAAACCCTGCCCGTCTCCCTTTTCGCGGGAGGGGCGGATAATGATACCAAAAAAGCATGAAAAATTGATAGTCAAAACCCAAAATTTCTTATTCACTTATTGGGGCAAACCCTATATACTTACTAAGGTTATTTTTTTAATTACAAGGAGTGTGACTTCAATGAAAGTAAAAATCACAGAAACCGTGCTGCGTGACTCACAGCAGTCGCTCATCGCAACACGTATGCCTTTCTCCGATTTCGAGGGCATCCTTGAGACTTTGGACAACGCCGGCTACTACTCACTCGAGTGCTGGGGCGGCGCTACTTTTGACTCATGCCTCAGATATCTGGACGAAGATCCGTGGGAGAGACTCAGAAAGATCAAGGCTGTCTGCAAAAAGACACCTCTCCAAATGCTCATCCGCGGTCAGAACATTTTGGGCTACAAGCATTATCCTGATGACGTCGTCAGACTCTTCTGCCGCAAGGCTGCAGAGAACGGTATGGATATCTTTCGTATCTTCGACGCTCTTAATGATTTCAGAAACATTGAAGTCTGCATTGACGAGGTAAAGAAGTGCGGCAAGCATGCACAGGGATGCATCTGCTACACTACTTCACCTGTTCATACAATCGAGAAGTACGTTGAGATGTGCAAAGAGCTTGAGAGCATGGGCGTTGACTCCATCGCTATCAAGGACATGGCAGGTATCTGCTCTCCTAAGGAAGCTTACGACCTCGTAAAGGCTATCAAGGACGCAAAGATCTCCGTACCCCTCTTCTTCCACACACACCACACAACAGGCATGGGCCCCATGACACTCATGAAGGCTATCGAAGCCGGTGTTGACGGTATCGACTGCGCTATCTCCACAATGGCAGGCGGCACATCACAGCCTGCAACAGAGACAATGGCTTACGCAATGGGCCAGTTCGGTTACGATTCAGGTCTTGATATGGACAAGCTCAAGGAGATCGCTGATTTCTTCGTACCTGTACAGTCATGGGCATCAAGGCTGACATCCTCAAGTATCAGGTTCCGGGCGGAATGCTCTCCAACATGATCGCTAACCTCAAGGATATGCACGCTCTCGACAAGTTCGACGAAGCGCTCGCTGAGATCCCCGCAGTACGTAAGGACATGGGTTATCCCCCGCTCGTTACACCTCTCTCACAGATGGTCGGTAACCAGGCAGTTCAGAACGTTCTCTTAGGCGAGAGATACAAGAACATCTCCAAGGAGATCAAGGCTTACTTAAGAGGCGAGTACGGCAGAGCACCGGGCGAAGTTAACCAGGAACTCATCGACAGATGCTGGAAGCCTGAAGAACTCGTTCAGGGCAGATATGCGGATTCACTTGAGCCCGCTTTCGAGAAGACAAAGAAAGAGCTTGGCGACAAGGCAAGATCTGACGAGGATGTCCTCTCCTATATCGCTTTCCCTCAGGTAGCAGAAAAATTCTTTGCTGCACGTGAAGAGAAGGAATCCAACACAGTTAACTACACCATCGAAAAGAAGGAGGATTGATTATGAATCCTGTTGTTCAGTTGGTTGTAGAGCGCGGACAGCACCTTTCGACAGCTGAGATGCTCATGGATGCCAGCATCGTTATTCTTGTGGTATTCGTTGTTCTACTTCTGATGTACATCCTGATCTCTCTTTCAGGAAAGATCATTCAGGCAATCACAAAGATCGGCTCAAAGGAAGAACCTGCCAAGGCTTCTGCTTCTGCTGCTTCTCCTGCCGCTGCACCCGCAGCTGCAGCTTCCGAGGAAGTATTCTCCTCCGGATCCCTGAAGCTCAAGAATTGTGATGAGAAGACAGCTGCCATGATCATGGCAATCGTTGCAGATGACTCGGGAATACCGCTCGAAGAGCTCGTATTCAAGTCAATCAAACTCGTCGAAAAGAATTAAAGGAGACTGTCCACCATGATATACAACGTAACAATTAACGATAAAGTTTATGAGGTAGAAGTTGAGAAAGGCAAAGCTAATCTCATCAAGACAACAGCAGTCGTAGCTGCACCCGCTGCAGCTCCCGTTGCCGCTCCTGCCGCTGCACCAGCAGCTCCTGCACCTGCAGCTGCTCCCGCTGCTACTGCTGCCGCAGGCACAACACCTGTCAACTCACCTATGCCCGGAACGATCCTTGATGTAAAGGTCGCTGTCGGTCAGGCAGTTAAGGAAGGTGATCTCGTATGCATTCTCGAAGCTATGAAGATGGAAAACGAGATCTATGCTCCCTGCGCAGGTTCAATCGCTCAGGTTCTCGTAACAAAGGGCCAGTCAGTAGATACCGGCACTCCCTTGGTATCGATTTCTTAATCAGGGGGTAACCGGTAATGATCGAAGTATTTAAAAATCTGTGGGAGACCTCAGGTATTGCCTCAATGACGTGGCAGCAGGGCGTGATGATCCTCGTCTCGTTCATCCTGTTCTATCTCGCAATCAAAAAGCAGTATGAGCCTTTGCTCTTACTCCCTATCGCATTCGGTATGCTCCTTACAAATCTCCCTTGGCCCGGCGGCGGAATCTTCCACCCCGAATGGTTCAACGGCGATATCAACTGGGCAGCATTGGGCGGCGGATATCATGACCCCGTTACAGGTGCCCACATCGATCCGGGTCTTTTCGACTTCCTTTACATTGGCGTTAAGATGGATATCTTCCCCTGCCTCATCTTCATGGCAGTCGGCGCGATGACAGACTTCGGACCCCTGATCTCAAGACCTTCATCCTTCTTCATGGGTGCAGGCGCTCAGTTCGGTATCTCTTTCGCATTCGTAGTAGCCTGTCTCCTCGGATTCGATCCTCAGGGTGCAGCTTCCATCGGTATCATCGGCGGTGCAGACGGCCCGACGGCTATCTA
The DNA here is from genome assembly GCA_902788505.1 of Oscillospiraceae bacterium. Classification (GTDB taxonomy): domain Bacteria; phylum Bacillota; class Clostridia; order Saccharofermentanales; family Saccharofermentanaceae; genus Saccharofermentans. The sequence continues at coordinate 14,339 of CADAKH010000037.1, read as the reverse complement.
CCTTACATCCAAGCTCGCTCCTGAGCTCCTCGGTGCTATCGCAATCGCAGCATATTCATACATGGCGCTCATCCCTATGATCCAGCCGCCTATTATGAAGCTCCTTACAACAAAGAAGATGCGTCAGGTAAAGATGGAGCAGACAAGACCTGTATCCAAGGCCGAGAAGATCTGCTTCCCTATCATCGTAACTGTTGTATGCGTTCTCATCCTTCCTTCTGTTGCACCTCTCCTTGGCTGTCTCATGCTAGGTAACCTCTTCAGAGAATCAGGTGTTACAGACCGTCTCTCAGACACAGCTCAGAACGCAATGTGCAACATCGTAACAATCATGCTCGGCACATCAGTAGGTGCTACAGCAATCGGCGCTAACTTCCTTAAGCTCGAGACAGTTAAGATCATCATCATCGGTCTTTGCGCTTTCGCCTTCGCTACGGTCGGCGGACTCATCATCGGTGTTATTATGTACTTCCTGTCCGGCAAGAAGATCAATCCGCTCATCGGCGCAGCAGGCGTTTCTGCCGTTCCTATGGCAGCACGTGTTGCTTCCAAGGTCGGCCAGAAGGAGAATCCTTCCAACTTCCTGCTCATGCACGCCATGGGTCCGAACGTTGCAGGCGTTATCGGTTCAGCAGTTGCTGCAGGTATCCTGCTCACACTCTTTGGTTAATAAGAGTTGTAATTAAATAACCTATAGAGGCTGTCTCATGTGAGGCAGCCTCTTTCAGTTTCCGCGATGATGAGAACTGAATTGTTGGTAGAAATCCGTGCCGTTATGGTAATCTCCAAAAAGAAAACAGCAGTCGCTTAAATCAGCGGTTAATGTAGTTATTTATTTCTTTTATCTTTAAATCATTTTTGAGCCTTTTTTGCCCGTTTGGGCTTGTCGGATTTTGTCGGATTTTGTCGGATTTGTTTACACAAAACCGACAAATCAAGGGGCTATAATCACGACATGAATATCATAGATAAATACATACCCAGAGAATATCTGGCACTTAAGATCAATTACTGCCGCCGGCTGCTTGAACAACTTCCGAAGGCTAAAATCCATGAGCGTATGTTGGATGGATCTCCAAAACAAAGGATCATTGCCGGTAAACACCGGTACAGTCTGAATTCTCTGCCCGGAAAGGATCTGTATGCCAAAATGAAATTGCGGGAACAGATTGAACGTGAACTTGCCGTTTATGAAGCAATATGGAACTTGTACTTCAGAGATCAGATACCGGAACTTGAACCGATGAAGACTGTCAGAACCCTTTATACAGGTTCAAATACACCTGTCATTATGAATAAAGCTTATTTTGACAGTCTCAAGAACGATGCCAACGCAAATTACCCTAAGCCTGTTTTCTATCCTTTCAATGGCACATACTACCGCTCTGAAGCAGAACGCAGTATTGCTGTTTTCTACACAAATATGGGCATTCCTTTCAAATATGAACCGGAAGTTATGCTCGCTGGCCTGCGTAAACCTTTCTATCCTGATTTTGTCCCTTATTTCAAGGAGATAGATTCCTGTAAGTTCCACGAGCACTTCGGAATTATGAGTTCATCTGATTATATAAGGGACTCAAAGATCAAATTCGGGAACTTTACAAATGCCGGCCTTCTTCAGGATCTGGATTTTTATTTTACATATAATTCTGGTGACACTGCTTTAGATACAAGATTCCTGCACGCAAAAATCAACGCAATGATATTTGGTTCTATGACTTGCTGCACCGAAAAAACAGCACACTAGACCGTTCTCTTTGAGGTAACCGGAAAGCGAAAAAAGCAGCGTGCAAAAACCGTACTCTTTTCCATCTCAAAAGAGTACGAAAAAACCGTTTGCACTTTGCAACGCACAAAATCGTACTCTTTTCGCCACCCAAAAAGTACGATTCTAATTCAGCATAATAATTAGCCCCTCCGGAGATGATCTCCGAAGGGGCGGGTTTGTTAGTCAGTTGTAGCAACTAATCACAGCTTGTAAATTAAGCCTCTGTCGTCGGCGCGGTGGGTGCCTGAGGTGCAGCAGGTGCTTCCGGAGCGACCGGAGCAGCCGGAGCTGTTGTGGCAGGAGCGCCGCTTACTGTCTCATTTACGTCGCCTGTGGATACGTTCAGTGTCTGAACTCCATCAAGGCCTGATACTGTGATGTTCTTGTTGACCTTTGCATCGTAGGTGTTAGCCTTCATGATCTCCCTGATGTCGATGCCGGTTGTTTCCTTTACGGACTCAATTGTCTGTGCAAGGACCGAAGGAACATAAGAGCCCATTGAGCCTACGCCTGTGTCGCCGCCATTGCCTGAATCGATAATTGTTACCTTGTCGATCGTAGAAAGAGGCTTTGCGATCTCTGCTGCCATTTCAGGAAGTGCCTTAACGATCATTTCCATCATAGCTGCCTGGCCGTACTTCTTCATAGCTTCAGCCTTCTTCTCGAGTGCTTCAGCTTCTGCTAAACCCTTTGCAGCGATTGCTGCAGCCTCAGCTTCACCGACCTTGCGGATACCTTCAGCTTCCTGCTGCTTAGCAAAGAGATCTGCCTCAGCCTGAACCTTGCGAGCTTCTGCTGCCTTCTCGAGTTCGAACTTCTCAGCTTCTGCGTTTCTCTGTCTCTCATAGAGAGCAGCGTCTGCAGCCTGCTGCTTTGCGAACTTCTCAGCTTCTGCCTTCTTCTTGACTTCAGCGTCGAGAGCCTGCTCTTTAACTTCAGCTTCCTTTCTCTTGAGGTCGACTTCCTTCTCCTGACGAGCGATATCGGCATTGGTCTTTGTAACCTCAATTGTCTTACGCTGATTCTCTTTCTGAATCTCGTAAGCTGCGTCAGCTTCAGCCTGCTTTGTGTCCTCAATCGTCTTGAGTTCTGCTCTCTTGATGGAGAGTTCATTCTGCTTTACTGCGATCTCTGTATCAGCTGCGACCTTAGCGTCGTTTGCTTCCTTCTGAGCCTGAGCCTGAGCGATTGCTACGTCTCTGTCAGCCTGAGCCTTTGCGATAGAAGCATCCTTCTGGATCTTAGCCATGTTGTCTTGACCCAACGCATTGATGAGATCCTTCTCATCTGTTACGTGCTGAACGTTGCAGGAGATGATCTCGATACCGAGACGCTTCATGTCTTCCTGAGCTTTCTGCTGAACCTCGTCACCGAACTTCTTTCTGTCGTTGCAGAGGTCTTTCAGTGTGATCGTACCGATGATCTCTCTCATGTTACCCTGGAGGGAGTCAACGAGGGAATCGCTGATCTGCTGCTCTTTCATGTTGAGGAAGTTCTTCATGGCGATCTTAACGCCTTCACCTTCGCTCATTACTCTTACCTTTGCAACTGCGTCGATGTTAACACCGATGAAGTCTGCTGTAGGTACGTAACCGTCTGTCTTGATATCAATTGAGATCTGCTTTACGAGGAGCTCGTCTTTTCTCTCGAAGAAGGGCATCTTGAGTCCTGCTCTACCGATCAGGATCTTAGGGTTCCTGCGGAGACCTGAGATGATATAAGCTTTATCCGGCGGTGCCTTTACATAGCTGCAGATTATGATAATGATTACCACAATGGCAATAATAATTGCTGCAATGATAGGTCCTGTTAAAAATTCTGGCATTTTCCTAATCCTCCTATTTCTTAAAAAACCCCACACCGTGTTGACCGCGGTACGGGGACGCCATATGTTTATAAAGATATTTTACAATATGGGTACCCCCGGTCAAGAAAAATCGTATCCGGGAAAAACCGATTTGTATATTTGAATAATTTGGAATATCCCCGATTGTGCGGGTTTAATATTTTTCCACAATTTCGCACATCGAAAACGGCTCAAACGCAACTATAGGTGGAATCAGAGGGTTTTCGAAGGGCAATAAAAACGCCCTCTCAAATGAGGGCGCAGAATTTACTTAATAAGTATTTATATTAACCGAAGAAGTATACGAATCCCAAAACGTGAAGCACGAGTCCTGCGAGGATGAAGAAGTGCCATACCATGTGGGAGAACTTGAATCTTCTCTTTGAAGGAGCGAAGAAGATACCTACCGTATAAACGATCGCACCGGAGATAAGGAGCCAGAAGCAAAGGTGTGATACGTTGTTGTAGAACTCGATGATCCTGAAGATGATAGCCCATCCCATTACCGCATAGATGAAGTATGTGAATCCCTTGCCGACCTTTGTGTGATAAGCAAGCGCAGTAACGAGTACTCCGGCGATCGCCATGAGAGCTTCAAGAGCCCAGAGTACCGAACCGGAAATGGGACCTAAAACATTTATGCAGATAGGTGTATAAGCACCGAGAATTGCGAAATAAGCAACACTTCTGTTTACCTTGTTCATGATCCTCTTGTGAGGCGTGCCGTGCTTCATGAGGTGGTAAACCGTGGACATGAGCAGAGCAAGGATCAGGGTGATGATGAAAGCAGAGATGCCGATGACCGACATAACTACGTGAGCCTGTGTCACGCCTGCTTCAGAAGAAGTGCTGATATAAGTATTGATTGCAGCGAAAGGAAGAAGTCCCAAAAGATAGAGTGCGGGAACACCTGCGGTAAGTGAGTTGCCGACTTCTTCGCCGAATGTTTCGTATGTCTTGTGGAGACCTCTCTGGACTGCACGCTTGGAACTCTCAAACCATGTAAGTTCCTTAAGACCTTCCTCAAGCGGGTCCTGTCCGGTCTGAGCGGCGTGCTTCTTGTCGTCGCTTCCCGAGAGCAAAGTTTTCCAGAATTTATTGTTCTTTGCCATTGATCTGAATCTCCGTCCTATTATTCAACCGATATATTTTACAGGGTGAGCGGTCTGTTTTCAACCATAGTTCCCTGTCTGCCGTTCGAAAACGTTAAGCCCTGTTGCCGGTATCTTCAGAAGAAGGAGCTCCCATCGGGATCGCTTCATCCGGCTTCGGCTTGGGTGCACGCATCGGGATCGCCTCATCAGGCTTGGGCTTGGGTGCGCCCATGGGGATCGCCTCATCAGGCTTGGGCTTGGGTGCGCCCATGGGGATCGCCTCGTCGGACTTCGGCTTGGGTGCGCCCATGGGGATCGCCTCGTCGGACTTCGGCTTCGGCGGAGCTTTCTTAGGACCGGAAGCAAGGGATGCAACTTCTTCCTTTTCGGGTGCTCCGACACCGATATGAACCGGTCTTACGGGCGCTCTGACACCGGCACGTCTGGGAGAAGGACCTTCCTTGATCTCAGGCTTTTCGTGCTTTCCCGGAGGCGGCATGTTGATCGCGTCGTCAGTCTTTTCGACAGGCGCATTCTTGCGTGTGATATCCATGGGTGACTGAGCCGTGACGGGTGCGCTGATAACTGTGCCAAGAACTTCCGGCTTCTCAGGTGCTTCGGGTGTTTTGGCGGCAGCAGGTGCGGCCTGGTCTGCAGTCATGGGGTTTAACTGCTCTGAAAGATAGGCCCTTCTGTAGAAGCGGATGATCCTGAACAGGATCGGCCAGATGACCGATACCGGCAGGATCCAGTAAACGATCATGGAAGCGGCATCATTTCCGATAAGCGGCGAAAGAGCTGCGAATGGCGCCTGAACCACGGCGTAGATCGCCTTTAAGCTGAGTGAACCCAGAATATGTCCTATGCTTGCGCCGTCGCCCTTGATGAGCTCAGGTGCCGGATAGAACCAGAGAGGGAAATAAGCCATGAGGCCGTATGCTGCAAGACCCCAGTTGATCCATTCCTTCTTTTTGAATGCTGCAAAACAGGGCAGGAATATGATGAAGAATAATGTGTAGAGGACACTCGCCAGACGTTCCAGGAGCGTGAAATCCCTGGGGATTATCTGGTCCCATGTAAAATAGAGCGGCTTAAAGCATACGAAAGTCAACGCTCCCGCGATAAGTCCCAAGAATACACATGTGAAGTAATCTCTTCTCATATATCCCCGTAAAAAATTTAAGGTCGGCTGATAAGAGCCGACCTTATTTTAATACAAATTACTTTGTTTATAAAATGCGTTATTCGGGTTGAGGTTCATCGAGCGATCTCAAGTACTTCACCTTGAGTGATTTGATCGATACGCCGCCTGATGCGAAATGCGCACGGAAGACGCAGTTCTTGGCATACATCATGCACTCGCAACTCTTGGTGACAAGCTCGCCGTTCGTGCCGTTCCATGTGATGACGGCACAGGGAATGCTCGTGATATAGACCGTCATGGGGATCTGTGCAAGCTCACCCAGGTTGGAGTAGCCGGTGAACTCAAGACCGTAATAACCCTGCTTTTCGCATGTGATTCCGAAAACAAAATCCTTGCCTCTTGAAGTCTTGGTCTTGCATTCGATAGTTACTTCATCGGTCATCGAATAGAAAACATCCGTATCGACTTCGACATCATCATCGCTGAACGGGCTGTCAATGTGATTGATCTGGACCTCATTGCCTTCAACCCTGTCCATTGCAGGTGTGTTCATTGCAAAGTTCAGGATGTTGGCAGCATTTCTCTGGAGTTCTGCACGTGTGATGAGGGAACCGTCACCTTCGGTCAGTTCCTTATAGGTGTCAGACTCCAAGAGATTCTCCTTTTCGACACTGGTGCATACCATGTAAACATCGTTCTGGGATCTTGCCATTACGGAGTGGTCTTCAAGAGAATACTTCTCGGCAAGGGTTACTTCCTTGTTGATGTATGCCCACCAGTCGGTCATTACGAGACCCGTGAATCCCCACTGCTCTCGGAGGACCATGGTGTTCTGGTCATAATAATTGGCGCTGTAGTAATCATTGATCCTGTTATAGGAAGTCATTATGCATCTTGCGCCTGCTTCCCTGACTGCGATCTCAAATGCGGGCAGATAGATCTCGCGGAGTGCACGTGATGAGACTGTGGAGCTCATCTCACGTCTGTTGGTCTCGCGGTTATTTGCACACAAATGCTTGATAACAGGGGTTACGCCGGACTTCTCCAGGGCTCTTACCTGTGCAGCGGCCATGAGGCCCGTAAGAAGCGGATCTTCGGAGAAATACTCGAAGTTACGGCCGTTTAACGGATGTCTGTGGATGTTGATTCCGGGGCCTAAGAGCGCATCGATCTTATTTGAAAGCATCTCGACACCGAGATATGTGTAGAGCTCTTCTACAAGCTCAACATTGAATGTTGAGGCAAGGCATGTTCCGTTAGGAAGCGAGAATGCCTTCTTGCCCGAATCGAGTCTCATGCCGGAAGGACCGTCTGTGCAGCAGAGCGTAGGAACTCCCATTGCCTTGAGCTCTTTGGTAACGCCTCCGAATGCGGCTGCCGTACCGATGGTAACCTTGGGGCTTCCCATACCCTCGCCTCTTATGATGAGCGAGAGATCCTCGTCTGTGAGCTGGGCGATGAACTCGTCCATGGTATTCTTGCCGTGCTTAACATCGGTAAGCCTGATGCCCCTGTCTCCTGTCTGGGGGATCTCAGGCTTTACGCGGTCCATGCGTGAATCAAGAAAATTGACTGTGGCAAGGGGAGTATCCTCTTCACCCATGGAATATGTGCCGTCACCGTTCGGAACTGCAACAAGGCGCTTGAATGCCTTGGTGGGAGCCATTGCGGTGTCAAGCTTTTCGAGAAGTCTGCCTTCGGACAGATCAAAGGATCCGACAGACTCGGCCGTGATGAAATCACTGCCGAGGAAAAACTCGTATGTGCCTTTTTCGAGAACAAAACCTGTTGCTCCGAGACCTGTTCTGCCGTCGTCGTCAAAGGAAGCAAATCTTCTGACAGGTGCGGTTATGGTAACGCGCTGCTCATCGTCTTCGGGGATCGTTCCTGTCTTTGCAAAACCTGCCAGAACTCTGGAAGGCTTGGAGAGCGCTCCGTCGGGTGCCTTGCAGTAAAGCATTATGGCTTTTTTGCCGGGAACCTTACCAGTGTTCTTAACGGTAACGCTGACCGTTACGGTGTCGTCTTCAAATCTGAATTCAGGATCTGTCAGATCGAAATCCGTATATGAAAGGCCGAATCCGAAAGGATAGAGAACCTCGTCTTTGCCGAATGTCGAGAAATATCTGTAGCCTACGAAAATATCGTCGTGGTAGATATCCTCTTTAAGATCCTTGCAGAAATATGCGTCGGAAGCATAGTCTTCAAGTGACTTTGCGATCGTGTCGGGAAGGCATCCTGAAGGATTGACCCTGCCTGATAAAACTCTTGCAACGCTGATGCCGCCGATCATGCCGGCCTGCCATACATAAAGAACGCCCTTGATGTCATACTTCGTTACAAAAGACATGTCGATGATGTTGCCGACATTGAGAAGTACTACCGTGTTGTCGAAAGCTTTTGTTACGCTGGCAAGCATCTGCTCTTCGCTGTCGCTGAGAAAATATGCGCCCTTCTCAGCAGAATTGTCGCGGTCCTCACCTGCAGTTCTCGCAATGATGATGACAGCTGTGTCGTTGCGCGCCGAAAGAGTCTTTGCAAGCTCTTCTGATACAGGCATCTCGGCTTGTGACCATGCCTCCTTGCCCCAGCCGAGACCTGCATCGATGGGATTCTCTTCATCCCATTTGTCGTATATGTCCATGAGCTCCGCATCGAGTGTGATGTCGGGACAGTCATTGAGACCTTCTCTGATGTCGGTTACGTGATTTACATTAACCATGCCTCCGGAACCGGTTCCGGACTTGTAGTAATGGATCTGCATCCTTCCGAAAAGGGCGACTCTGGTGCCTTTTTTGAGAGGAAGAACATTATTCTTATTCTCAAGCATTACGATACCTTCGGCAGCTGTCTTTACCGCTGCTTCGATATAATCTTTCCAGTTAAGAGTTATCTCATTCATTGATAAATCCTCCGGCGTCGGATAGTAATGGCACCTCGAAAAGTGCGGTTGTACAGACTATACAGCATTTCGGAAATGCCCGATTTTATTTTACTTGCATTTATTTTGATTTTCTTGTTCTTGGCGCGCTAGTTATGTAAACAAGCCGTTAACATTGGGTAAAAGGGGGATTTGCCGTGAATATCATTAAATTTTGCAAGGTTTCTGATATTAAATATAAATCGGCAGACCTATAATGTGCGATATTCCGTAGGTTTGACAATTAGCGCTTTTACGGGGGCTTTATATAATTCTTTTGTATTCAGCTTTTGAGAGGTTTATATGGCACCAAAAAGAACCGATACAGACATGACAAAGGGCTCCCCGATGTCGATAATCCTGAAGTTCACGATGACTTTGCTGCTCGGAAATATCGCCCAGCAGCTCTACAACATCGTGGATACGATCATCGTAGGCCGCTGTGTCAGTCCTGAGGCTCTCGGAGCCGTCGGTTCGACCGGCACCATCGTATTCCTCATAATCGGCACTTCAAACGGCATGGTAACCGGATTTTCGGTAGTCACGAGCCAGCGTTACGGTGCCATGGATTCCAAAGGAGTCAAAGCTTCCGTCACCAACGGCTTTTATCTGAGCCTTGCGGTTTCGGCATTTCTCACGACCGTGAGCCTCGCATTCATGAAGCCTTTGCTTACACTTATGCACACGCCGGTCAATATTTTCGACGATGCTTATGCATACATAACGACGATCTGCTGCGGAATCTTTTTCACTGTCATGTACAATCTCTGTTCATCGTTCATGAGGGCTATCGGAAACAGCAAGATGCCTCTGATCTTCCTGCTCTGTTCGGCAGCAACCAATGTCGTCCTGGACCTCGTGTTCATCGTCAGATTCGGTCTCGGAACACGCGGCGCGGCTCTTGCCACGGTCATTTCGCAGGCGCTCGCAGTCATCCCCTGCATCATTTACATCTATGCGAAAATGCCGACTTTAAGGCCCGCAAAAGAGGACTGGAAACTCAACAGATCCATCATATCCCAGCAGCTCCGGCTCGGTATCCCGATGGCTATCCAGTACAGCATCACCGCATCCGGAACTGTCATAATGCAGAGTGCTTTCAATACTTTTGATGATGTCGCAGTTACGGCTATTACAGCCGCAAGCAAGTTCCAGGGGATCTTAACCCAGGGCATGTTTACGGTAGGTCAGACTATGGCTGCTTTCGTCGGTCAGAATTTCGGCGCGCGCAACATGAAGAGGATCAGAAAAGGTGTCGGGAGCGCAGTTAAGATCTATATCGTTTACTCGATCATCTCAGCCGCTGTTGCAATACTGGCGCTTCCTCATGTGCTCTGGATCTTTTTCGACACCGAAGTTGATGTATCGGTCTATCTTCCGTGGGCAACCACATATATCACAGAATGTGCCGTATGCTACTTCTTTCTCTCAATAATCTTCATCTACAGGAATACGATCCAGTCCGTAGGTTATGCGGGACTTGCAACAGTCCTGGGATTCGTTGAACTCGGTGCGAGAATGATCACTTCGTTCTATTCGATCTATGTGCACAACTACTATATCGCCGTTGCATCCGACCCGTTGGCATGGATCGCAGCAGGCGTTGCCGGCATGATGATCACCGCCGTTATCTTCAGGAAGATAGAGCTCAGGTGGGCATCGGAAAAAGAGCCTTCAGGCGAAAACAAATGCAAGCACGCTTCGATCGAAGCTGAAAGCAAAGCTTCCTAAAAGTATCAGACCTCATCTTCGTCAGCTTCTTCAGTCTCCTGGGGAGCTTCTGTCTCAGCAACAGAACCGGTAACAGCGTTGTCAGTCTGGACCACCTCCGCGCTGTTTACAACGTCGTACTCCCAACCATAATAGGATCCGCTCTGCATGTCGTAAATAAAAAATATGTAGTGGCCTGTCGGGAAATTCTCCTGCTCGGTATAAACCAGATCGATTCCTGTAGGATATCTGTCTACGATGGTGTCTGATGTATAGAGAGGCACCCATCCTTCGTCAGTCTTTCTGGAAATGCGGTACTTATACTGCCATACATACTGGCTGGCCTCATCGGTAAGACTGACTACATACTCGAATGTATTGGTGTCGGTGTAGGTCTCGGTAGCGGAATTCCAGCCCGGACCTGTCATCCAGCTGTCTTCTACCGTGTCGAAAATGTCGGTCATGAACTTGAGTTCGGGAAGATCGTAATCGTAGATCTCCGCAAGATCTCTTCCGTTTGCCAGAAGATAGCGTCCGCTGTCTTCATCCTTAATGAATTCAAGAGTCATTTCCAGATCTACAGTATCCTCAACTTCAGAAAGAAGCATGTTGAAATCGGCAGCACCCAAAAATCTGTCTCTCTTATCCAGGATTTCGTTGTAATCCTTATGTGAGAAAGTAACGTTTACCGAGCAGTTCTCAGCCCAGAGATTTGACTTGAAGCTTGATTCATCGATCTCATATGTGGTCGTGGCTGCGATCACACTTCTTACACGGAGCATATCACCCGGTTTCTTTTTGATGAAATCGGAATTGTAATTGATCTCTTCGACTTCATATACAACAGGCATAACTGACCTGATCTCGTAAGGTTCGTATGAACAGAGCTCGCAGACTGCATCGTAATCACAGCCCGCAAGTGCGCTGCCGAGCTTTTCGATGGTATGGTAAACCTTGTCTTCCGCTGATGAATGACGGGCACCTTTGTCTTCATCTTCTGTCTCTTCCGCTTCTTGTGCATCTTCTGCATCTCTTCTGCTTCTGCGGGTGGTCTCATCCGTATTTGAAGCCTGTGAACAGGATGCCAGTGTCATCACATTGGCAAGAACAAGAACAGCAGCTAATACCTTTTTACTCATCTTATTACTCCTCCGCCAACCATTATTACATATCAATACAATTTGCGAGAGAAAAATGTTGCACTAAAAGACCGCCCCCGGAAACTCCGGGAGCGGTCTGATATCAGTTCCTTTAAAAGTTAAGCTTTAAGATCAAGCCTTACCGTCTGAACCGAGAACGTACTTAATCTTGTGAGCAACCATGTCCTTAACTGCCTGACGAGCGGGCTTAAGGTACTGACGGGGATCGAAGTGATCAGGGTGCTCAACGAAATACTTACGGATGTTAGCTGTCATAGCAAGACGGATATCGGAGTCGATGTTGATCTTGCAAACAGCGAGTGTAGCAGCCTTACGGAGCTGCTCCTCAGGGATACCGACTGCATCAGGCATATTTCCGCCGTACTCGTTAACCATCTTAACGAATTCCTGAGGTACGGAAGAAGAACCGTGAAGAACGATCGGGAAACCAGGGAGTCTCTTGATGCACTCTTCGAGAACGTCGAAACGGAGCGGCGGAGGTACAAGGATGCCGTCAGCATTTCTTGTGCACTGAGCAGCTGTGAACTTGTAAGCGCCGTGTGATGTACCGATAGCGATAGCAAGTGAGTCGCAGCCTGTACGTGAAACGAATTCCTCAACCTCTTCAGGTCTTGTGTAGCTCTCGTGACCAGACTCAACAACAACCTCATCCTCGATACCGGCGAGAGTACCAAGCTCAGCCTCAACAACTACGCCGTGGTCGTGAGCATACTCAACAACCTGCTTTGTGAGTGCGATGTTTTCCTCGAAAGGCTTTGAAGAAGCGTCGATCATAACAGATGTGAATCCGCCGTCGATGCATGACTTACAAAGCTCGAATGTATCACCGTGGTCAAGGTGAAGAGCGATCGGGATGTCAGGATTCTCAATAACTGCAGCCTCAACGAGCTTTACAAGGTATGTGTGGTTAGCATAAGCTCTTGCGCCCTTTGAAACCTGAAGAATAACAGGGCTCTTGAGCTCACCTGCTGCTTCTGTGATTCCCTGAACGATTTCCATGTTGTTTACGTTGAAAGCACCAATAGCATAACCGCCGTCATAAGCCTTCTTAAACATCTCAGTCGTTGTTACTAAAGACATATATATATCCTCCTGATATTTTTATTGACGTTATAATCTTACAATCTTTTTGTCAAAACTCAACCGCAAAATCGGTAAAAGTATGAGTAATTAACAGAAGATTTCCATATTAAAGAGCCTTGTTCGGTCAAATGATTTTCGCAAGGCCCGAAAACGAGTTAATCAAGGCTAATTCTACCGTTCTGATCCGTATTACTCAGAGAGCTTGCCGCCGCACTTGGGACAGAAGGCTTCCGCATTGGCGATCTCAGCTTTGCAGTGGGGGCAGATAACCTTGTTGGCTTCCCTCTCCTCAACGGTCTTCATGACCTCGGCTTCTTTTTTGGCTGCTTCTTTGGCATCGTCTCTCTCGGCCCAGTCACTTGCCTTGTCGACAACCGTGGCACCGGACTTCACAATGGACTTTCCGAGCTGCTTGAAAGCGCCGCCCAGATCCTTGCCTGTCTCTTTCCAATCGTCTCTTAAACTTCCCATTTCTTATTCCTCCGAAACTTGTCTGAAATTTCATAAGAAAGAATATTTCAGACCGGATCCAAAATCAAGCGGAGTGAGGTGAACAGTGTGTTAACGGAGTGAAAAATAAAACATTGTTGATAAAACTTGCTGAAAAATGTAGACTTCATAAATGTGCAAATCACTTTCCCGGAGGATAGAAAAATGGAGAACCAGGCTCAGCCTTCTGCCCAGACAGGCAACAAATTACGCATCGTCCCCTACGATAAGGGCCGTAAGCAGATCACTTTCTATGACACCTATGTGGACATCAACGGCGACGTGATCAAATACGATGATATCGCAGTTGTTCAGTCATCAGCACTCAATTCGTCTTCAATGATCTACTTCTATTTCAGTAAATCATTTGAATATGATTTCAACTTCACAACATACGACGGAACAAAGCACAAGTTCAGACGCCACGGCTATTCCGGCTACGGCATCGGCACTTATAAGCGCATCAAGGAAGAGTTCGATGTTGTTGCTCCTCCGTTCTACGATATCGTTGTAAGAAGCGTAGGCGAGCGTCTCATCAACAGGATCGAGAACGGCGCCACGGCAAATATCTGCGGCCTCGTTATCACCAAGGACCAGATCACTTATGAAAAGCGCAAGAAGACTATCGTAATCGACAGAAGCAACTTCGACCGCGCAGTTAACACCAGCGGTTACGCCAACAATATGGCCCAGATCTATGTCAGAGACGAGAAGAAGGCTGTATTCCACTGCTCGCTTAATGAACCTAACGCAAGACTCATCGTCCCCATCGTCAATTATTTCTTCGAGTACAGGGCAAACCAGAAGGCTCCCGTACAGGCTGATCCCAACGTCAACCCGTATGCAGGCCCTTATGCCGATATGGCTGCAGCCCAGTCTTCTGCTGCACAGCAGGGCAGCGAAGAGTAATCTTCCGGAGTTTTAAATCAATACGAACAGAAAGTGCTGTCTTCAGGATGAGGCAGCACTTATTCGTTTTACGGAAAATGAGATGATATTTGTTACCGTACCTGTTTTGTATCAAAATGCACTAGTCAAGCAAAAGTAGACACAAAAACAAGAAATATATACCCTTAATCAGAACTGTAGATAGTTTTGTATTCCTTGGGAGTCAGATAGTTCAAA
>CADAKH010000036.1 GCA_902788505.1 Oscillospiraceae bacterium | reverse complement strand
TAGCCTTCACAGTGCTTCTCGTAGATTTCTTTCTTTATTTCAAAACTGTATTTCATATAAAGACCCCCGAAGTTTGTCCAACTTCGGGGGTTCACTTCAAAATACCGCAGCCCTTAGTTATTTCAATGAATAAAGTCTACTATCAGATGCAGCCCTGAGCGATCATAGCATCAGAAACCTTCAAGAGACCTGCAATGTTAGCACCGACAACATAGTTGTTCTCGCAGCCGACTTCTGTAGCTGTCTTATCAACTGTGTGGAAGATGTTCTCCATGATGCCCTTGAGCTTAGCGTCAACTTCATCGAATGTCCAGGAAAGACGAGCACTGTTCTGGCACATTTCAAGACCGGATGTAGCAACACCGCCGGCATTGGAAGCCTTACCGGGTGTGAAGAATACATTGTTATCCTGGAAGTACTTAGTAGCGTCGAGTGTTGTAGGCATGTTTGCACCCTCACCTACTACCTTTACGCCGTTAGCAACGAGTGTCTTAGCAGAATCGAGATTAAGCTCGTTCTGTGTAGCGCAAGGAAGAGCGATGTCACAAGGAATTGTCCAGATACCCTTAGAACCGTTCTCATCAGCTGTGTACTTAGCTGAAGGTACTCTGTCAGCATACTCGCTGATTCTGCCTCTTTTAACTTCCTTGATGTCCTTAACGATATCAAGTTTGATGCCCTCAGGATCATATACATATCCGTTGGAGTCAGAAAGTGCAACAACTTTAGCACCGAGCTGCTGAGCCTTCTCTGTAGCATAGATAGCAACGTTACCTGAACCGGAGATAATAACTGTCTTACCCTCGAAAGATGTGTTCATCTTCTCACGGAGAAGAGCATTTACGAAGTAGCAGAGACCATAACCTGTAGCCTCTGTTCTTGCGAGTGAACCGCCGAATGAGAGCTTCTTACCTGTAAGAACACCGGAGAACTCATTAACGATCTTCTTGTACTGACCGAACATGAAACCGATCTCTCTTGCACCTGTACCGATGTCACCTGCAGGAACATCACAGTCAGGTCCGATATGTCTGTAGAGCTCACGCATGAAGCTCTGGCAGAAAGCCATAACTTCGTTGTCAGACTTGCCCTTAGGATCGAAGTCTGAACCACCCTTAGCGCCGCCCATAGGAAGGCCTGTGAGGGAATTCTTGAAAATCTGCTCGAAACCGAGGAACTTAAGGATACTGATATTTACTGAAGGATGGAGTCTGATACCGCCCTTGTAAGGTCCGATAGCGCTGTTGAACTGGATTCTGTAACCACGGTTAACCTGAATTCTGCCATTGTCATCGATCCAAGCAACTCTGAAGATTATCTGACGCTCAGGCTCTACGATTCTCTCAAGAACCTGCTTCTCGATAAGCTCAGGGTGTACCGGAAGAGCCGGTGCGATAGAGTTAAGGAATTCATATACTGCCTGGTGAAATTCAGGCTCATTAGCATTCCTTGCCATAACCTTCTGCATGAGACCGTTAAGATACTCATTCTCAATCTTGTAATCCATAAGATTTCCACCTTTCTTCTGCCCGATTCGATTTTGCAAGTTGCACGGGCTAAAAATTCATTTTGTAGACTGAAAGCTTAGGTTCACAAACCTAGTTTAAACCAATCGTTAAGTATAGTATTACAACACTTTGCCAATTTCAATAGGCAATTAAAAAATGAAAGTTCGCAAATGCGAACTTTCATTTTGAAAAGGACGATGAAATTTTATGATCTGAAAATCAGATTGTTTCCGATGGCTCCGTATAAACGATTGCAGAGCTTGCCGTTGTCCTGTCTTCAAAAGGATCGTTCTCGACCACTTCATCAAAAGAATCAATACCGAATATCTGGGCCATCTCGCCGTAGTTAACAAGGCCCATAACTCTGTCAACAGCAATGAATAATATAAGAAGGAAAATAAGAATAAGTAATCCTCTTCTTATTATCATCATGCGTCTTTCAGCATTGAACTTCTCATCAACTCTTTTCTTTGTTGTATATCCGACAACGACATATACACGGCTTATGTCAGTTCTCTTAGGTCTGTTACGGTATTCCTTTATCTTGCGCTTAACAAAATTAACAAACCTTGAAGGAAGTCCCTTAATAAGTCTGACAGTGGCACGATAAGAGCAGCCCAGAAAATCTGTAAGGGCATTACTCTTATTGTTGTTTATCCGGATGTTATCTGTGCTTCTGTCTTCCATAAAAATATCCAAAATTGATACTTATGAAAGCGATTATAACATTTTTTCCGGAATGAAGAAGTGGCATTATTTAGCCGGCTCCCCGCCTTTGCCATTATTCTTGTCATCGCTTTTTCCCGGATAATACATGCTTGTCAGCATGTTGATCGCAAAGGACTTAAGCCTGTAAAATGTTGCCCTGCTGATGAAATTGATCTTAATGATCTCATTCGGCTCCAATTTCTTATAGTAATAGAGATAGAGGATCTTCGAAAAAGGAAGGCCTAAAGACAGCATTCTCTTCAAAAGCACGGCTGCCCTTCTCCTTTTGATTATGCATTCAACATACTGTTCTTCCATAGCTTCTATGAACTCATCGAAACCGGTTGAAAAATCAATCATTACATCATTCATATCACCTGTACCTTTAGGTTCAAAGACAGTATCCGTTATCTGACACGGTGCATAGAATCCGGCATAAATATCCATGAGACTTAATTTTCTGTCATCATGAGCCTTCTCGATCTCCTTAAACAGACGTTCCTCTATATCCGGAACATAAGCAAGATCTTCTTTGAGATGATTAAGTCTTGCAATAATGATGGCTCTGGCTTCTTCAAAAGAAGCGACTTTTCCAATGTCATCATAATCAAACCTGTAATTTCTGTTACCATTGTCGTGATCATTCATTGTAAATACTCTCCATAATAATCTTTTTTCATTTTTCATATAAACTCTCCTTAATGCATACAATCCTTGAATCAGTAACAAAGTGAACAATTGTTTGACACAATACAAATAAATGATATTATTGTATTAGAAAATATGTTTGGAGGATCAACTATGCAGTCCGGCGATAACAAAACAATTGAGCGCGTTTATACATACATTTGCAATTACATCGAAAAGAATCAAATTTCACCATCTGTACGCGATATTTGTTCCGGTGTCGGACTCAAGTCTACTTCCTCTGTACACACTTATCTAAAACAGCTCGACAGCCTGGGACGAATTGAATACAGACCCGGACTCAGAAGAGCAATCGTTATCAAACAAGCGTCAGCTGATACTGAACAGGAAGGTTCTCTCCCTGCTTCCGTTTCAGAAATCTCGGATTATCGCAGAATTCCTGTTGTCGGTAAGATTACCGCAGGAATTCCGATCCTTGCCTATGAAAACTATAGCGACTCCTTTTTAGTAGGAAAATCCATTATCGGTGATTCCGATGCCTTTATGCTTAAAGTCAGCGGTAACAGTATGATCAACGCTCATATCCTTGACGGTGATCTCATCATTGTCCGCAAGCAGAATTATTGTGATGAAGGCGATATCATCGCTGCTCTGATCGATGATGAAGCTACTGTTAAACGCTTTGGCAAAAAGAATGGGATTCCATACCTGTTCCCAGAGAATGATGCTTATTCACCAATCCCTTTCAATAAGGAAGGCTGCAGAATTCTTGGCAAGGTAGTAGGTTTACATAGATATTCAATTGATTAACTACCTCCTTTCGTTCTGCTTTATATCGATCGATACTTATAATTATGATTGCGAAAATACGATTTTCAAGAAAAATCGTACGTTCTGTGATAAATTGAGACTGGTATTGAAATTTTCTTTATTGTATCAATTTGATTTGACCAAGAACAGTACATATGCTAATTGTTTACCGAATCGGCATACATTGTTCTAAAACTTTTAATGCATTATTTTCCGGCGTATCAGGGCTGATACATGTAACATCTCCGCCCATGTTTCTAAACCAGGTTAACTGTCTCTTGGCATAATGCCTTGTTCCGATCCTGATCCTGTCAGCAGCCTGTTCCAATGTCTCTTCACCTTCAAGGTATTTGAGCATCTCTTTATATCCTATCGCCTGCCAGCAGGTTGAGGTTCTGTCAACTCCTGAATCTAAAAGCATTTTCGCTTCTTCAATAAGTCCGTTATCGATCATCACACCGACACGTCTGTTGATCCGATCGTATAGCTCTTCCCTGTTCCAGTCGATCATGAACACCTTAAAAGGATATTCCGGTCCTTTGATTTTGGACTTCTTATTTTTTTCGCTGAATGTAATTCCCAAAGCTTTGTAAACGGCAAGAGCTCTGATAACTCTTCTTGTGTTATTGGGATGAATGGATCCGGCAGCTTCAGGATCCACTTCCTCAAGTCTTTTATAAAGACCGTCAATTCCGTTTTTCACGAATTCTTCTTCAAGTTCTTTGGTAGCTTTGGTCTCGGCGTCTTCATCACCGTTTCCGTAATCAAGTCCGTAAAGAAGTGATGAAATATACTGTCCGGTGCCGCCGCAAACAACAGGCAGCTTTCCTCTTTGAAGGATATCCCTGATGACCGGTATCGCCGTGCTTACATAATCGTAGACCGAAAAATCTGTCCCGGGCTCAACGATATCCGTTAGATAGTGCGGAATACCGCCTATTTCTTCCTTGCTGTCTTTGGCTGTTCCGATATCAAGACCTTTATAGATCTGCATTGAATCAGCGCAAACGAGTTCACCGTCTGCAATCCTGCAGATTTCCAGTGCAAGAGCGCTTTTGCCGCTTGCAGTAGGACCGGCAATGACCGGAATATAAGAATACTTTTCGAATATGGGAAATGACTTATCCATCAGACAATTCTCTTAAAGTTCTTCTCGTAGTCCTTCTTAGAAACCGTGAAGAAAGTCGGTCTTCCATGCGCACAGTGGTACGGATCTTCAAGTTTCGAAAGAGCTTCAATGAGTTTCATCGCTTCCTGTTGAGTAAGCTTGTCACCTGCCCTGACTGCAGCTTTACATGCCGTAGTCTGAATAAGCTGATACCAGATATCGGATTTGGAAGGAACTTCCCTTTTAAGATCCGTAAGGATCGCACCGAATACTTCAGACTGCTTACCGGCTTTGCCGAGAGGAACGGTTCTTACTGCAATCTGTCTGTCGCCTAACAGTTCAAGTTCGAAGCCGTTTTCCTTGAACCGCTCGATATTATCTTCAACAAAGCTGTAGTCTTCCCACGACAAAGTAAGGATCTGAGGAGTCAAAACCTGCTCGACTGCAGGCGAAGTTCCGGGCTTTTTCTTAACCATGAATTCCTCATAAAGGACTCTTTCATGTGCTGCGTGCTGGTCAACGATAAAGCAGATATCCTCATTCTGAAGGATTATGTATGTCGAAAAGATAATGCCGACAAAATCAGCCGCTGCAAGTCTGTCGATATCTGTAAGGACCCTATTCTCAGGTTTATCTTCGATTATTGCAGGAGAAGGCTCTGTCGTTACAGGAACCGGCGGCAATTCAGTACTGTCAGTTAACGGTTCAGCTGAAACCGGCTTTTCATCAGGCTCTTCCTTAAGAGCATCCATATCCGGCTTGAATTCAGATAAGATCTTCAAGAGCTTATTTGCAGCAGCGGGATCTCCCTGATTCTGATTGCCGAGTTTATGTGAAACCGATGACGCAGAAGGCTTTGCAACTTCTTTAGAAGATGAAGAGGAAAAATCATATCTGAGCTGCGTGCCTGAATCAGCATTCTCTTCTTCCTTTGATGCAATTCCGTTAAACAGTGCACCTGCTCCGCCGTTCTTATTAAGTGCGTCTTTTATTCCATGATAAACAAGTCTGAAGATGTCCCCGTCATTGCTGAATTTTACTTCGCTCTTCTGGGGATGGACATTGACATCCACTGTTCCGGGCTCACAGTAGATCATGAGGAAACAGATCGGAAATTTATTTTTCATTACGGCATTCTTATACGCCTCATCTATAGCAGCTGAGACAGTCTTGCTGTGAATAAGCCTTCCGTTAACGAAAACGACCTGAAGACCTCTGTTGCCTCTGACAAAAGAAGTAACTCCGGTAAAGCCTTCGATCCTTCCGCCTTCATACTTGAAGTTTACCGGTACCAGCGCTTTGGCAGTCTCTTTACCGTAAACTGCATAAACGGCATCAAGAGCAGAGCCGTTACCAGGTGTGGTAAACAGAGTGGAACCGTCTTTTATTAACTTTATCGAGATCTCAGGTGCGATTACGGCAAGCTTTTCAATAAGGCCTGTAATATACATACCTTCGGTGGAATCTTTTTTGAGGAACTTGTATCTTGCAGGCAGATTCTTGAAAAGATTTCTCACCTCTACCGTCGTTCCTGTCTGAGAAGGACAATCGGAAACTTCTTTGAGCGAACCGTCTTCATAAACAACTTTCGTTCCGGTCTTGCCGCCTTTGAGACAAGTGGTCAATGTGACATCAGAACAGGCAGCAATCGATGCAAGGGCTTCTCCTCTAAATCCCATTGTTGATAAAGAATATATCTCTTCAATAGAATGTAGCTTGGATGTTGCATGGATAAGAAAAGCCTTTTCGGCATCTTCCCTGTCCATTCCGCAACCGTCATCCGTAACTCTGATAAGCGATATTCCGCCGCCCGCAAATTCAACAGTCAGTCTGGCTGCGCCACTGTCGATGGCATTATCGACAAGCTCTTTTACAACGGATACCGGACGCTCGATTACCTCGCCGGCTTTAATCGCATTGGCGGTCTTTGTATCTAAGATATTAATCCTGCCCAACGTCTTCCTCCGAACACTTCTGCTTCAATTCATAGAGTATATTCATGGCTTCGATAGGCGTTAACCTTGTAGGATCAAGTTCTCTTAATGTCTGACGGATCTTATCTTCCTTGCGGTAAACGACATTGTCAGGATTAAAGAAGGATTCCTGTCCGGGCATAACATCCTTTGAGAGTTCCTCATCATTTCCAAGAGTCTCACGGTTGCCTTTAACCTTGAACTTGCCTATTCTTTCAAGTTCTGAAAGGATCGCTCTTGACCTGAGGAGAACATCTGACGGAAGTCCTGCAAGTCTTGCAACTTCAATACCGTAGCTGTCAGATGTACCGCCGTCGGATATCTTATGCAGGAAAGTAACGCTGTCGCCCTCTTCCTTTACTTCAACATGGTTGTTGAACACACCGCGGTTAAGTCGCTCAAGCTGATTGAGCTCGTGATAGTGAGTCGCAAAGATCGTTCTGCTGTAAAGGATATTAGGATCTATTATGTATTCGATAACTGCCCACGCAATTGACAGGCCGTCATAAGTACTTGTACCTCTTCCGACCTCATCGAGTAAAAGAAGGCTCTTTCTGGTCGCATTCTTGAGAATATAAGACACTTCTCTCATCTCGACCATGAATGTGGATTGTCCCGTTGAGATATCGTCAGATGCACCGATCCTGGTGAAGATATGATCAACAAGTCCGATATCCGCACTCGTTGCGGGGACAAAGGATCCAATCTGTGCCATCAGGACAATAAGCGCTGTCTGTCTCATAAATGTTGACTTACCGGCCATATTCGGACCAGTCAGGACCATGAGTCTCTTCTCGTCGTCCATAGTGATATCGTTTGGTACAAATGTCTCGTGTGATGATCTCATCATCTGCTCGACAACAGGATGCCTTCCGCCCTTTATATTTATGATCTCGGAATCATCAACGACCGGTTTTACATAGTTCTCAACTTCTGCAAGCTCCGCAAGAGAAGTTATTACATCTGTCTGAGCAACAGAACGCGCAGTATCGAAAAGCTTCTGCGATACAGAAGAAACCTTTTCGCGGATCTCAGTGAAAAGCTCATACTCAAGAGCGATCCTCCTGGATGAAGCTGATACGATCTTATCTTCCAGCTCCTTGATCTTAGGTGTAATGTATCGCTCGTTATTAACAAGAGTCTGCTTTCTAACATACTCTTCAGGCACTTTGTCAGACTGGCTTCTGGGAATGTCGATGAAGTAGCCGAAGACTTTGTTGTAACCGATCTTCAAAGTCTTGATACCGGTTCTCTCGCGCTCGTTATTCTCGAGCTGAAGGATGTACTCCTTAGCGTTCTTGGCAAGATCGTAAAGTTCATCACATTCGGCATTATAGCCGCGCTTAATGATGTCCCCGTCTTTTACCGTAACGGGAGCATCCTCGTTGATGGAATTTTCAAGGAGCTCACAAATATCGGTGAGCGGATCCATAGACATCTTTATCTCTTTGAACATGCCCTTGGAAAACTCTTCAAGGCCCTGCTTTACAAAAGGGATCTTACGAAGCGAATTCCTGAGGGACAAAAGATCCCTGGCATTACAAGTACCGAGAGACACTTTACCTGCAAGACGCTCAATATCGTAAAGACCGGAAAGGCCTTCGATTATCTGCTGACGTGCCATGTACTTCTCTTTGGCTTCTTCAACAGCATCAAGTCTCCTGTTGATCTGCTTTACCGAAATAAGCGGTTCTTCAACCCATTTTCTGAGAAGTCTTGCGCCCATAGAAGTCTTGGTCCTGTCTATTGCCCAGAGCAAAGATCCTCTCTTCTGCTTTGTCCTTATAGTCGATGTAAGTTCGAGTCCGGTACGTGTAGCAATATCAAGCTCCATCGTATCGGATATCTTGTAGCATCTAACCGCATCAAGATAAGCCACTTTATCTGTCTGTGTCTCTTCTGCATACAGGATCAGTGCGGAACATGCGCAGAACATCATCTCAGGATTGCTGAATAGCTTTGCATCCTGAACTGCCGTTCCGCTGTTCTTGAAAAGCGTTTCGGAAAAGTCCCTGTCATTTCTTCTGGTAAGAGCGATATCGGTTCCGGTCCTTATGGCAGACATCTCAGGAGTACCGTCAAATCCGGAATTATAGATGATCTCCGACGGTGAGTACTTGCCGATAAGGTTGATCAGGTGTTCGCCGTTATCAGTCAGAGTAAGCTGAGTCGCTTCAAAGTCACCGGTCGAAATATCGGCACACGCAACACCGAACTGCGAACCGACACAATAGATGCTCATGAGGAAGTTGTTCTTACGGTCTTCAAGGCCGCCGGATTCAGTAATAGTTCCGGGTGTCAGGATCTTTATTATCCCTCTTTTTACAAGACCCGTGGCAACGGAAGGATCTTCAAGCTGCTCGCATATGGCAACCTTGTAGCCTGCCTGAACGAGTCTGTTCGCATATGTTGAATAAGCGTGAAAAGGAATACCGCACATAGGTGCTCTGTATCCGGAACCGCAGTCTCGTCTCGTAAGCGCAAGTTCAAGGACTTTGGCACCCTTGACCGCATCATCGAAAAACATTTCGTAGAAGTCACCTAATCTGTAGAAAAGGAATGAATCCTCACATTTGGACTTCATCTCGGCATAATGCTGCATCATAGGAGAAAGCTCTTCAGGCTTGAGGTCTGAAAGCTTCATTGGAAACTGGCCGGCGGCTTTTACGTTATTCTCATCAAAACCGTTGTCTGTCACGCTTTATTCTCCCTTCAGGCTGACGAGCACGCCGTCAACGGAATATGGTCTTGCGCGGTCTATCCTGACTTCGCAGAGCCTGCCTTCAAGCATATCCGGACCCGGATCTATACCGAGCTCTTCCGGGATAGTGAAATTAACAAGATGATTCGTAATAGTCCTTCCGCTGAAAGTCATGTCGCCGGCTTTGCTTATGCCTTCAATAAGGACTTCCATGGTCTTCCCGACAAGTTTAGAATTGGATTCTTCGGCATAACGGTTGGTATATTCCGTAAGTCTTCCGAAACGTTCGGTAACAACATCCTGAGGGATCTGGTTATCAAAAGCAGCCGCTTTTGTTCCGGGCCTTGCAGAATACTGGAAAGTAAATGCCGCATCGAACTTAGCCTTATCAACAGCGATAAGAGTCTGTTCAAAATCCTCTTCGGTCTCACCCGGGAAACCGACGATGATATCAGTTGTGAGAGATCCGCCTTCCACCTTTTGTCTGAACTTGTCTGCAATCTCTAAGAATCTTGCGATCGTGTAAGGACGGTTCATGTCTTTAAGGACCTTATCGGAACCTGACTGCATCGCAAGATGGAGATGCTTTTCGACATTGGGTCTTGTGGCCATTATCTCGATTACCTCATCAGAGAGATCCTTCGGATGTGAAGACATAAATCTCACTCTGGAGAATTCCTTGAAATCAGATGCTGCCCTAAGGATATCGGCAAATGTCCTGCCGCCTTCTCCCTTATAAGAATTGACATTCTGGCCCAGGAGCATTACTTCCTTGTAGCCTTTGGCTGCAAGATCTGCGAGCTCTCTTACGATCTCGTCAAAGTCTCTGGATCTTTCCCTGCCCCTTGCATAAGGCACGATGCAGTAAGAACAGAAGTTGTTGCATCCGTACATGATAGGTACGAGAGCTCTGAACTTTCTTTTTCTGTCGATCGGGAAAAAGCTGTCTTCCGCAATATAGTCATCGGCAGCAATATTGACCAGCTGCTTCTTAGCTCTTATAGAATCCCTGAGCAACACCGGGAATCTGTGGATCTGCTGGGGATCGAAAACAAGGTCTACATAAGGATAGGACTTTTTGATCCTGGCAACATTTTCGGGAACCTTCATCATGCAGCCGCAAACGGCGATGATCACATCCCGGTCACTTTTCTTTAATGCCTTGAAAACGCCAAGATTACCGAACAAGTGTCTGTCGGCATTCTCTCTTATGGAACATGTATTAAAAACGATAACATCCGCATCATCAAGTTCGCCGCCATCTGATGCCTTAAGTCCCATGGAAGAGAGCATCCCGGAGAGTTTCTCGGAATCCGATTCATTGAGCTGGCATCCGTAGGTCAGAACATTGTACGTCAACGCCCTGCCTTTACGGGCACCCAAAGAAGAAAAATACTCATTAAGCTCTGATACGGCTGAGTCGAAATCGAGCTTATCCTTATCTGTTGTCTTTACTATTGCCATTTAATGCCTCATTTCATAACCTTGCTAATTATACAGTAAATCGCCTTTTATTTTTAATTAAAATTACACTATCGCGTTTTTATTTGTTTTTCTCGCAAAACAATATAAAATGTATGGGTCAAATTATCGATTACGGGAGCTTATATGAGGACATTTGGCAAAAAGTTACTGACCGGCATAACCGCATTTATAATGACACTCACGACTTTGTGGGCTTTTGCAGGCGTTTTTGTATCCGCTGACGATGATGTTCCGGCAGATAATCCCGACGACGGTATTGTCACAGCCTCAGAGCGCAAGACCGATCTGCTGAGAGAGGTTCATGAAGATGCACCGGAAGTCTCAGCCGCCTCATATATCCTTTACGATGCAACGAGCGGTGCTATCCTTTTGGGCAACAACTACGATGTTCAGAAAGAGCCCGCTTCCATGACCAAGGTAATGACAGTCCTTCTCGCTTTGGAGAAGCTTGATCAGAATGAGATCGTTACTATAACAGAAGATATCGCTGAAGCTATGGACGAGATCACGGAAGACTACGTAAAGCTCGGCCTTCAGGAAGGCGAAGAGATCAGCGTCCAGGATCTTGTCTATGCCGCAGTTCTTAAATCCGCTAACGATGCAAGCCTTGCACTCGGCATGTATATGGCCGGATCCGAAGCAAGCTTCTGCGAGATGATGAACGCCAAAGCATCAGAGATTGGCTGTACAAACACCCACTTCTCTTCAGCTTACGGTCTCTCAACACCGGATAACGTTACAACACCTTATGATATGGCACTGATCCTCAACGAGGCTGTCACGAATACTAATTACTCAGAGATCGCCAAGACTCTCAACTATACTATCAGCGCTACCAATAAATACAGCAGCGAAAGAGAGCTTTCAAACAGCAACAAATTCGTTAACACTACCCAGTACGGTTACGAATACTATGCCGGCGGTAAGACCGGTTTTACCAATTCAGCAGGATACACACTCTGTGCTGCAGCCAAAAAGAACAACAGAACGCTCATAGGCTGTGTTTTCAATGCCGATGATCCGGATATCAGATACTACGATCTTATCAGGCTTTTCGAATACGGATATTCCACATTTGCCACCGTTGAGATAACAGAGAACGAATTCACACCTCTCGTTGAAGAAGCAAAGGGACAGATCAATGACCTGCTCTCCGACACCAACCTTTATATCTCTGAACAGAGAGTTGTCCTGGATCAGTACATCACGACAACATCCGCAAGAGCCCAGCTCGGAAGCACCAACAGGATCGACCTTTCAGATACGGTTATCGATACTCAGGCCGAAGAACAGACTCTTGAGATTCCGCTTTGTAAAGTTTACTCCGACAAAACATACCTTATCGGAACACTTGTTATCAAGATACAGAAAAAAGCCGGTGTCGTTGAAGTCAATCCGGAGAAGATCACCAATCTTACAAGCGTAAGAAGTCTTCTGGTTACATTTGCCGTATTGTCCGGACTTATCCTTCTGCTCGTAATAGTACTGCTTATATTCCGCGCACGCATAATCAAGCGCAGAAGAGATGAAGTTACAAAACGTCCTAATATGCTCTGATAATCAGGATCCGGGATTATTGCACTCGCTGCAGATCCCGTAGAAAACAGTACGCTTGGGATCAAGCAAAAAACCATGCTCCTCTGAAACATGCGCGAAAAAGGCATTTATCTCCTCGCAGCTCAAATGAATGAGCCTGCCGCACTTTTCGCATTTCATGTGATAGCACTTTCCGTGGCTGCAATGCTCAGTACCGATGTATTCGTAACATGCAGGAGACTTTTCATCAATGATGTACTTGTTGACAAGACCATCAGTAGTCAGACGGTCAAGACGCCTGTAGATAGTAGCCTGTCCGATATTGATGCCCTGTGATCTGAAATGATCTGATATCTCCTGGCTCGTAAAATGGGATCCCGGATTATCCTTAAGATAATTCAGGATTTCACATGATTGCTTGGTATTATAAGAACCGCTTTTTGTTCTTCCCATTAAAAGCCTCCGGGCATCAATTTGAAAACAGTTATCATTTTATAATGTTATCTTTCAAAGTCAATAAAACAAAACACACCCGGAATTGACCATGTAAATTAAACGTCTATATCTCGGCTTGCTTAAATAAATAGAATTCATCACCTGAATAATAAGGATCCTTTTCTACTGCGATTAATTCATATCCATCAAAGACATTGCTTTCATCATCTAAAACATTATAGTTACAATTGTTAGAGGTAATTATAAAGTTATAGTTATTCTCTGAAATATAAGTTTTTTGCTGTTCCACAATATCCTGATCATGAACAAGAACAGCATAATATCTTATTGAAGGATCGGTTTCTGCGCAGGTATAAAACCCATAATCCAATAATCCAAAACAGATAAATGAATTATCTTCTGAGTTGTTGATGATCCGCGCAAAAACATATGACGGATACTTCTCTTTCGGAATACCATAATACGCCTTATTTTTTATATATGGAAAAGAATAAAAACATGCCAACACTACAGAAACAAATAAACCGACAATCCTGTACATAATTTTTCTATCAGAAACAAGCTTCGTAATGAAAGAGTTTACAGGCAAAGCACCTATGATAGCAAACGAAGTTAGAACAAAAGGATAGTACACTACACTGCCGTTTCCTAATAAAGCTACATAAAAACTAAACACAAAAGCTGTCGCAAAGAAAGAGAAGATCTTTTTGTTGTAACAGAATAAAAACACAAAACCAATAACAATCATAATCAACAACTGACTGTTATCACTCAGATATTCAGGAAGCGCTAAAAACGGATTAATCAACGCATCAAACAATGATCCACGTTCCGAAGACACATGATATTTGAAAATATTTAAACCGAAGTAATAATATATCAAATCATTTAAAGCACCTCTGAATAAATAGTACAAAACAACGGGTAAGGAAACAGTAACAAAACCAGATAGCACACCTGAAACAGCCAAGAAAAATTGTTTTATCCTTTTTCTTTTAATTAAATAAACGGAAAAGAACAATGCAATTCCAAAAACCGCACCACACATGCTGTACTTGATCCAAAAGATAACGCCGGAAAGAAGGCCGATAATAAACACTTTACGGAAACTAATACAATCTTCTTTAAGAATGATCAGACCCAAATATAAAATTGCAGCTAAAAAAACTATGCCATATTCTTCAGCAGTATTGCCGCAATCAAAAGATGAGCTGCCATATAACAGAGCAACCACAGCACCTGAAATAACAGGATTTACAGATTGTTTCTTATCAACAAACAACAATTGTATTTTTGTTGAAACAATAAGGAATAAATAGCAAAAAACAATTTCAACGATCCACATTCCGGTAAAGCTATACGGTGTAATAAATGCACCTACTGCGAAGATCAAGTACATAAAAACGCCTTTTAGTTCAACAAGATCAGAATAGAGCAGCTTTCCGTGAATAATTCCGCGGGCCGCAGTAAAAATACAATTCGAATCGCATTCCCAATTAATAGCTACCAATGGAGAAGCAGAGGAAGCAAAAGTAATAATAACAACAGAAAAAAGCATGAAAACAATATGATCTGAAAGACTGATCTTTTTAGTTGATAGATTTATTCTTTCATTCGTATTTGTATAGGAATGAACTATTACCGGAAGCAAAGGAGTTGCTATTACACTCAAAGCAAGACCTGCAAGAGAAACAACTACGGGATTTATAATCTCAGACCATCTCATGATAAAAACAAATAAAATGATCAGATTAACAGAGAATGCAGCTAAGGCAGATTTAAAATCTATGTTTTCGGAATGATCAAACCACTTATTCTTAATGGAACATATAACTAATGCAATGACAACTACAGAAAAACTGAGCAATGCCAAAACAGAAGCAGGACAAAGAAGTATCGAAAACGCAAAAAATGAAATATATATGCCAGTTTTTTTAACTCCATAAAGTTACACCATAGAAATATTTACAATCATTGTATTATAAAAAAACAAACAAAAGCACATTACAAAAAACAAGTTGATAAAAAAATATAATAATCTAATACCAAACATAGCCGAAATACAGTCAGGAGTATTTATACCTGCTAACGGTCTTGAAAACTTGTTTATAGGTTTATTCTCCACACACTAATACTCTTTCAGATTTTAAACAGATTTCAAGATTATATAACCTGGTTTTACTGCATTTTCATTCAAAGTCCACTCTTCCCCGTTCTTGCTGTAGCATAGCGTATCGCCATCCTTTGTCTGGATCCACAGATTATAGTTGTCGTTCTCCCAGCACAAACCGCGAAAATCAGACGAATCACATATGCAAACAGGGTAAGACTTTTCTCCATCGTCAGAACAAATAACAATATCAATATCATGACGCCAATAGGAAACACTGGCAAAATAATTGCCGTCATAGCTATAGTATCTTCCTGTATCTACTGCAAAACTGCCATAACGTCTCAAATTAACGATGCCTTCAAGTGTTGACTTCAGTTCATCAAAGCCTTTGGGCCATTTGGCCGAATCCAAGGAACCGGCTAATGTATATCCTTCGAATTCACAGCTTGTACCGTCATAATACTCAATAGTGATTTTGTATGTAAAAGGTGCTGTCCTGCCAAGACTGAAAGGTTCATAGCGGTAATGATTATCCCACTTCTCAGCCACTGCAATTGCATTTCTTATCGACTCTATTTCTGACGGATCAAGCGCAGATTCTTTTGAATCATCAAAATAGAGAACACCATTTTCCAAATCAAACCGGGTGTTCCCTTCAGAACTCATAGGACTGCATGAGAAATCTATAACTGTAATGTTTTGCACGTCCTGAAAGCCTTCCGCACTTGAACATCCGCAAAGCATAAAAGCCGCAAATATCACGGATAAAACAAAGATAATTACTTTTCTCATTTCTGCCTCCTTCAAGGAGCATTATTATTTTCTGAAGAATAGATTACAACAAAATCAGGATAAGGTGGCCATTTATACGCATAAGTTGCACAGAATCGGCAGACAATATCCAAAGAGAATACGAGCATGAATAATCATCTTGAACAATCCGGTGTTTATTTTTGCTCTGAAAATATTGAGTTTATTATGTTTATAATATGGTTATTAATAACCTGAGGAGATCACTCTGACACATGAAACATCCGGCAATGCCTGTTACTTTACCAAAGAAACTGGTCACGGGAGCCGTTCTTTTCGCTGTTATCCTGTCCGTAACCGGATGCTTTGGCAAGAATGGCACTATAGGCATTTATACCCATAGAAACGACACCTTAAAGAAGATAATAAAATATATCAGCAAGGATGATGCGGAAGATCTTTATGATCTTTTCTCCAAAGATAAGAAACGTGATAAGAACCTTATGGAATGTCTGGATGCGTTGTGCGATTTCTGGGATGACGAAGACCTGACCGTAAAAAGGAAAAGGCACACTTCCGGATGCGGCGCCTACGACCACGGCAAATATACTTACTATGAAACACGCTATTATATTTATGTGGAAAGCAGTGACGGCACGGAATACGAGATCTATGTCTCTGAAGATTACATAAATAAGAATGAACCGGAAATGGTCGGGATCAACATTATAGAAGTAAGAGACGAAGACAATGACATTGTTTTAACCTCGTATAAAGATAATGATACTGTGGATCCGGTTATTCCTGAAGGTGAATTTACGGCAGTTCAGACCGATCTTAACGGAGAGATGCTCATAACCGACGGTTATTACAGTTACGGTTTCACTTGTGATACGACTCTGTCTGTCGAGGAAATAAACTGTGACAGATGGAGAATTTATATAGTTGACAAGGAACTGGACGAATCGGAAGCAGAAGCGCTTAAGAACAGCAAGCCTGATCTGATTGACAACGGTATCATCGAAGTCAGTGAAGGTCAGTGGATATATGTTTTCTATGAGGGCGATTACGAGATATCCACGGCACCGTCAAGCGACAAACTTACACTGTTCTGGGTTGAACAATAATCACTACGGGCTTTTCTTAGAAAAACAAAGGAGTTACCGAAACCGATAACTCCTCTATGGTGGGAAGAGGTGGTTCTATTTCTGCCATTTATGCTAAATCCGCAAAGCCAATAAATTCAAGCATTTGAGTACCCTAACCTACTACAAAAACACGGCTTAATCCAAACTTAAACCACAGATTTTTTTACATAGGGGAACCAACAACAAAAATTGCCGGGTACATATTCTTGTGCCCGGCATTTTTTGCTTTATAGATATTTTTCTTGGTGCATTTAATTGCTACTCTAAAGTTAGGTAGAAAAGGTAGCAGCCAGTTATACTTCTACCCTCTTGTTATCTAAGCTACAATCAGGAAAGGTAATGGACTGAC
>CADAKH010000035.1 GCA_902788505.1 Oscillospiraceae bacterium | reverse complement strand
CTCTTCAGCATACTTTGTAGGGTGGAGCTCAAGGAATGCCTGACCGAAGCAAGCGGAGAATGTAGGTGTAGGCTCTGTGATTCCACGCTCTGTACCAGCAAGCTTAGCTGTGAAGCCTGAGAGGAAGTAGTACTGTGTCTGCTCAGGTGTGAGGATGGAAACAGGAGGGAGAACGCCGAAAGCGTCTGCAGAAAGGAAGATTACGTTGTCTGCAGCCGGGCCGGAAGAGATCTTGTTAACGTTCTTAGCGATCTTCTCGATGTGGTCGATCGGGTAAGAAACACGTGTGTTCTCTGTAACGGACTTATCAGCGAAGTCGATCTTGCCGTCTTCAGCAACTGTAACGTTCTCAAGAAGAGCATTTCTCTTGATAGCGCCATAGATGTCAGGCTCATTCTCCTTGGAGAGGTTGATAACCTTAGCATAGCAGCCGCCCTCAAGGTTGAATACAAGGAGTCTCTTAGGATCTGTGGAAAGTGTTGTCTTACCTGTACCGGAAAGACCGAAGAAGATTGCTGTGTGCTTACCTTCCATGTCTGTGTTAGCAGAACAGTGCATTGAAGCGATGCCCTGGAGAGGGAGGAAGTAGTTCTGCATTGAGAAGAGACCCTTCTTCATCTCACCGCCGTACCAAGTGTTGAGGATAACCTGCTCCTTGGATGTAACGTTGAAGAGAACAGCTGTCTCAGAGTTGAGTCCGAGCTCTGCATAATTATCTACCTTAGCCTTGGAAGCATTGTATACGATGAAGTCAGGCTCGAAGTTAGCCTCTTCCTCAGCTGTAGGAACGATGAACATGTTCTTTACGAAGTGAGCCTGCCAAGCAACTTCCATGATGAAACGGACTGCAAGTCTTGTTTCCTTGTTAGCGCCGCAGAAACCATCTACAACATAAAGCTTCTTGCCGGAGAGCTCATCGATAGCGAGCTTCTTGCAAGCTGCCCAAGCTTCCTGAGAAGCAGGGTGGTTGTCGTTCTTGTACTCATCTGTTGTCCACCAAACTGTGTCCTTGGATGTGTCATCCATAACGATGAACTTATCTTTAGGAGAACGACCTGTATAAATACCAGTCATAACATTAACGGCACCGAGCTCTGTGAGCTGACCCTTGTCATAACCCTCGAGAGAAGGATCCATCTCTTCTTCGAAAAGCTTCTCGTAAGAAGGGTTGTATACGATCTCTTTTACGTCTTTAATGCCGTACTTTGTCAAATCGATGTTTGCCATAATTCGGTAACCTCTTTCCTTAAAATTTAACATTGTAATTATAACCCTTGCTCCGGCTATTTGTATTTAGATTTTTTTGTGTTTTGGGTGAGTTTTGTAAGAGAAATGACCATTAAGACGATTTTTCAATGACTTATGACAGTAATGATTTTCACTTTTGAAAAGGCACTGATCTTTGAATGAAAAAGTCTGTATATTTGTTATAATTGTCGCGATTAAACAATAGGGGTGTTTCTATGTCAAAGTCAGGAAAAAAGGTATCAGGCAAGAAGGTTCTCAAGATCGTTCTGATCTCATTGGCCGTATTTATCGTGCTCAATCTGCTGGGCGCGGCTATCGGCACATCAACTTCAATTACTCATCCCAAAAGGGCTTCTTATGATGAAGTAGCCCGTGAAATGAAGGAAAACGGCGTTTACGGCGATTTCGATTCATATGATAAAGAAGATTATATTGTTAAGGGCATGGACGGCTATGAGCTTCACTGTGCTAAAATCTCTACTCCTGAGACCACAGGAACGGGTAAGTATCTGATCTACTCGCACGGCCATCAGTCAAACATGTATTCAGCTTCGAAGTACTGCGATTCCTATATTGCTCTCGGTTTTACCTGTATTATCTACGATCAGAGAGGTCATGGTGCCAATGAAAAGGCCATCTGCTCGATGGGCGGATTTGAGGCTCAGGATCTTAATTTTCTCATTGAAGACACTTATACCCGCTATGGTGATGTTGATATACTTGGCCTTCAGGGCGAGTCCATGGGCACATCAACATCTCTTAATGTCCTGAAATATACTGATAAAGTTGATTTTGTCGTAGCCGACTGTGGTTTTGAGAGTCTGAAGTTTATGGCCCACGACATGTACAACGACATGTATCTTTACCCGTTCGGTACCTGTGCCGATATCGGCTTTAAGCTCCTTTACGGCATAGATGATGCTGAAGTAAGCGGTATAGATGCCCTTAAGGGCAAGGGTGTTCCTATCCTTTTTATCCATGGTGCCGATGATGACTGGATCGATGTCCAGAATAGTGAAGACATGTATGCGGAAGCCCAAAAGTACGGTTATACAGAGCTCTGGCTTGTTCCTGGTGCAAAGCATGCGAGATCAAGACAAGTTGCGGGAGAAGCAGAATACCGAAGCCACATTGAGTCGTTCCTTGAGAGCGCCGGTGTCATTGAAGTGAATGTAATTGAAGAAGCGGCTTAAGCTTGTTTACATAAGCAGCGTATAAATTGACAAAGAAATAATGCTTTAATATAATATTACTTCGCTACGGGGTTGTGGCGGAATGGCAGACGCAGCAGACTCAAAATCTGCCGACCATAAATCGTGTGGGTTCAAGTCCCACCAGCCCCACCAAGACCCGTAAACATTGTGTTTGCGGGTTTTATTTTTATCAGTTTGAATTTTGGGGAGAACTTATTATTTTCTCCCTAAAATCGAACCGGTAGTACGATTTCGGGAAAACGGTTATTATATTTGAAATCCCTAAAATCGAACCGGCAGTACGATTTTAGGAATTGCATAGAGGTTTAAATTGCAGGTCGTAATTGAGAAAGTCAATTCAAAAGATGAGGAGCAGGCCGTCATTAAGGCGGTCGAGATCACTGATGAGATCTCCGGTGCTGTAGAGCTTTTGGAAGGCGACTCAAAGGGGTTTGCAGTAAGCCGCGAAGGGAAGACATATATCATTAAAGCTTCTGCTGTTTATTACATCGAATCGGTCGATAAAAAGACTTTCGTCTATACAAAGCAGGGCTGTTATGACTGCAAATACAGGCTTTATGAGCTTGAAGTAATGCTCGGCGGTTATTTCATGAGATGCTCTAAGTCCATGATCATCAATTTAAAGAAAGTCCGTAATGTTAAATCCCAGATCAGCGGAAGAATAGATGCGACTCTCCTTAACGATGAGGTTGTGGTCATTTCGCGTGGGTATGTGAAAGAAGTTAAGAGGAGGCTCGGAATCTGATGAATAAATTGAAGCTCTGGCTTGAACAGACTATGATGATCTCTTTCGCAATCCTTGTCGGCATACTTATAGAGGGTTTAGTCTATTCCTTTACCGGCGATCCGCTTTGCTCATTCAGCATGTCATGGCTGCAGCTTCTGTCGATCGTGATTACCGGCGCGGTCTGTTCGATTCCGACTCTTTTCTGGCTTACAGATGATCTGCCCAGGAACAAGTTCATATTAAGAATCATCATTCACTGTATCGGACTTTATGCCGTTGTTGCGCTGCTCGGTTTTGTTTTCAAGTGGTTTGAGCATCTGGACGGCTTTATATTCATGACTGTTATTTATTTCTTGGTCTATATTTTCGTATGGCTCGTTACTCTGTGGTTCCATAAGCGCGACGACAACCGGATCAATAAAGCTTTGGACGATATCAGAGACGACGAATGATCAATGGTACTGTTGTGTATTTAAGCTATAACATGCACTTTTCCGCAACTTGGTAATGCTTTTTGGCATCTTGGTAGAGTAAGCCTTTTCGGGCCGCAAACAGTGGGGTATTGTGGGCTCGTAAGGAGGAATTGACATGAAGATTATAGAAGTCAAAAACTTAACTAAGATGTACAGGAAGTTCAAAGCAGTCGACGGTATCTCGTTCGATGTTGAAGAAGGAGAGATGTTCGCGTTTTTGGGCGAGAACGGTGCAGGCAAGTCAACAACGATCAACATGCTGACAACGATTCTCGAGAAAACAGAGGGCGAGGCTTATATTTGCGGTCACGCGCTCGGCAAAGAAGATGACGAGATCCGCAAGGTTAACGGAATCGTTTTCCAGAATTCGGTACTTGATAAGATGCTGAGCGTTAAGGATAACCTGCTCACAAGAGGTTCTTACTACGGATTATCAAGGAAAGAAGTTGAGAAAAGTCTTGAACCTTTCTCTGAGAGATTCGAGATGAAGGATATCTGGAACCGCCGTTATGACAAGCTCTCGGGCGGACAGAGAAGAAGAGTCGATATCATGAGAGCGTTGATCAATAACCCGAAGATACTATTCCTTGATGAGCCGACTACAGGCCTTGATCCTAAGTCCAGAAAACTTGTGTGGGATTACATTGATTTCCTTAGAAAAGAACACGGAATGACTATATTCCTTACCACGCATTATATGGAAGAGACAAGGGATGCTGATCGCGTTGTGATCCTTGATAAAGGCAGGATAGTCTCAAGCGGCACACCGGCCGAACTCAAGTCAAGATACGCTCATTCAAAGCTTATCTGGTATACGCCAAGAAGTGAAAAGGCTGAAGAACTTGCAAAACAGATAAGTGAGACATGTGTTTATGACGTTGATCACTACAACATCAGTACTGATAAGAACGTTACGGAGTTTGTTTTCGAGCACCGGGATCAGATAACGGATTACGAATATATCAAAGGTTCAATGGACGACGTGTTTCTGAATCTAACGGGAAAGGAGCTTGCATCATGAAAGACTTTATGGGTTTTACAAGAAGAAATCTTCTTATCTATTTTAAGGACAAGTTGGCGATCCTTTTCTCGCTTCTCACATCAATAATAGTATTCGTACTTTACCTGCTGTTTCTCAAAGGCACATTCGTTGAAGCAATGAAGGGGACGATGAGAGGACTTGAGAATATTGTAAACAGCGGCGATATCGATATGTTTGTAAACGGCATCCTTTTATCAGGTATCCTGGGCTCAGCTTTGATAACAGTACCTTATACATGCCTTCAGACGATCGTAAAAGACAGGGAAGCCGGAGTAGACAGCGATATCTGTGCCACCCCTTTGAAGAGATGGAAGATCATACTCTCATATTTTGCATCTTCATCGATCTGCTCATTCATAATGACATCACTGATACTTACAGTCGGTCTTGTTGTTCTGTCGTTCATGGGCGATATCCATCTCGGAATTGCATCATTGTTATCGGCTTATGGACTGATGCTGTTAGGTTCAGTATCTTCAACGGCGTTGTTCATGCTGATCTTACTGTTCTTCAAATCAACTGCTACAAGCACGGCTTTCTTCGGAATACTTTCAGCTGCTGCGGGATTTGTTATCGGAGCTTATATTCCTTTGTCACAGTTCTCGGACGGCGTAAGATCATTCTGCAACATTTTTCCGGCAAGTCATATAACATCACTTATCAGAAATATTCTCCTGAGCGGTATTGCTGAAAAGATCGATTCATCGATTTGCGGACTTGATAACGGAGCATTCATTGAAGCAATTAAAGATACATTCAGCTTTAATGCGAGTGCTTTTGGCTCAAACTTCAGCGGTATTCAGTCTGTTATATACGTAAGCATTTTCGCACTTGTCTGCATTGCCGGAATGGTAATTGCTTATAACAGGACTTATAAAAGACGCTGATATCAGCCGACTTCGTAGAAATTGAAAACAAAATCACTTGTTTTGGCACATTTCTTAATGCTGAAAGTGCCTGAACTGTACTGAAGAGCCTGATTGCCGGCTGCGCCTACATTTATGATGTGCCAGCCGCCTTCGGCTTCTTCCATTCTCCAGAACTGGTAGTTATCCTCAACGGGCTTATCTGTAAGTATCAGTTCACCCTGTGATGTTGCTGACAGGAATCTTCCCTGAGCATCACGGAGAGTGAAATTCTGTCTTTCATCGTAGAAAACAGTGAACTGCAATGCCTCGGGCGGAATATTGCCGTAAAGATTGTTTCCGTCGGAATCAATGGTAATGCCGATAAATCCTTTGTTCATGGCATTTGCGGTGATCGTTCCTCCGAAAGCTTCGTTATATACGATATAGTTCTTTTTCTCTTCAGGAACCTTTCGGTAGATGGCAGATGCATCTCCGGTAATCTGAGCTGATGAAGAAACTGAAGGTTCATTAGTTGTTTCACTTGTTGTGGCTGTTGTTTCTGAAGTTGCAGTTGTTGTGGCTTCAGTAGTTGTTTCAGAAGTTGTCTCCGATGTTGTTTCAGTAGTTACGGCAGTTGTTTCAGAAGGTGAAGTAGTTTCGGATATGGTGCTTTCAGAAGAAGATCCGCTAGTCTCAGTAGCAGCTTCAAAAACATTGGTGATATCCGAGGATTCAGCCGGTTTTGCTGTACATGAAATCAAGGTTAAAGAGAATAAAACACAAGTCAAAAGGGATGTGAATCTAATATGTCTGCGCATTTTATTATCCTCCTGATGTCAGTCTCATTATATCTGACAGGCTTTGATTCTAACATTACTCATTTAACTTACCAATTATCAAAACAACTTGATGTATAATTCAGATAATTAAAATAATCGAAAGCCATTCGGAGAGAATTATTAATGACCTGGATTATCGTATTTATTGCCATAACCCTTTTCTTCGGTTTTTCATTTGCGATATTCTGCTGGCGTAATCTCAAGAGATCATTAAAACCGCATACGACCAGTCTCGAAAAAGAGATCGAATGGAATAAATCAAGAGATCTGTGGGGTAATTTCGACTCATATGACAAAAATGAATATTTGATCGAAGGTAAAGACGGCTACATCCTTCATGCAATGTCCGTTGATAGTAAAGCAGTAAGGGGAACCGGAAGATATGTGATAATCTGCCACGGTCATACATCAAACCGTTATGGTGCTGTCAAATATGTTGATTCGTACATAAAACTCGGATTTACATGCATTATATACGATGCGAGATCTCACGGATTAAATAAGCCCGACATCTGCACATTGGGCAATATCGAATCTGAAGATCTTAAATATGTTATTGAAGATTGCAGAAGCAGATTCAGTGACATAAAAACACTCGGACTTCACGGTGAATCTATGGGAAGCTCGACTGCATTATCGGTAGTAAGATTCAAACCTGATATCGATTTTATTGTCTCTGACTGCGGTTTTGTACGATGCTTCGATATAATGCGTGATGGTTACAGCAATCTTCATATGTCTTTTGTGGCTGAACCGATAAACTGGGTAGGGAAGATTCTTTATCATATTGATATGAAGGCGACAAATGCACTGAAATGCCTTGAGTACAATACTTATCCAATCCTTTTTATTCATGGCTCCGACGACAGGCTTGTAAGGCCCTATCACAGTGAGAAACTTAATGAGGCTGCCTGTAAAAACGGGGCATACACCGAACTGATCTTTGTGGAAGGTGCCGGTCATGCATCAAGCAGGTATGTCGCCGGATTTGAGACATATACCGGTTATATTGAACATTTTCTCGATAAAATCAGTATTTAATTTATAATTGTGAGAAATCAATTTATTTTTATTAACATATATTGTAAAATTCTCTAAACTTTATTAAAAAGAGATCTTTATGAAGAGATTTATGGGTAAGGCATTGTATTTACCACAATTTCAATATTGCTTTTAGACCACATAAAATATAAAATTCTTACAGCAAAACTTTAAACGGTCCGGCGAGGCCGTAAGTGGCTGTTAATATACTTGTATTTACGGATTCCTTTCTGCCGGACGGGCTTTACATAGCCATATTCTTAGCGGAAGGAGTTTTTTTATGGTTTTAATTCCCGGTCACGAACTGATGGATGAAGCAGCGATCTCCCGTGCGCTTATCAGGATCTCCCATGAGATAGTTGAGCATAACGACGGACTTGAGAACGTAGCTATCATCGGAATCCAGAAAAGAGGCGTGCCTCTTGCAATGAGACTTCGAGCTCTCCTTGAGGAGATCGAAGGCGTGAAGGTACCGATGGGTATCCTCGACATCACTTTCTACAGAGACGACCTCTCTATGCTCTCTGCTCACCCTGTTGTAAACGGCACGGACATTCCCTTTGATGTAAACGATAAGAAAATTATTTTAGTAGACGATGTTCTCTTCACGGGCAGAACGACAAGAGCTGCCATAGAGAACATTTTTGATATGGGAAGACCTGCAAACATCCAGCTTGCGATCCTGATCGACAGAGGACACAGACAGCTGCCGTTCAGAGCTGATTATGTAGGAAAGAACGTTCCTACCGCAATTACTGAGCACATTGACGTTGAAGTCAAGGAAGTTGACGGTCAGGACCGCGTAATACTGCTTAAGGAGGAAGAAGGATAATGGGACTTAAGAGCAAAGATCTCCTCGGTATGAAGCAACTTACCGCAGATGAGATCATGGAGATCTTAGATACAGCTAAGACAATGAAGCTCGTTATATCGTCTGCCAACAAGAAGACATCACATCTTCAGGGCAAGTCGGTCGTAACGCTTTTCTATGAGAATTCTACAAGAACAAGACTTTCATTCGAGCTTGCATCGAAGTACATGGGATCTGCTTCAGCAAACATCTCAACTTCGGGAAGCTCTGTTAACAAGGGTGAGTCACTCCTTGATACTGCAAGAACGATCGACATGATGGGTACGGACATCATAATCATGAGGCACAACCAGTCCGGTGCGCCTCATTTTATTGCTCCTTACCTCAAGGCATCTGTCGTAAATGCAGGTGACGGAATGAACGAACATCCTACACAGGCTTTGCTCGACATGCTCACGATGTATGAGAGGTTCGATACTTTCGAAGGCAAGAAGATCGCGATCTGTGGTGATATCTATCACTCAAGAGTAGTCAGATCCAACGCTATCGGACTTACAAAGCTTGGTGCCCAGGTAAGCGTATACGGTCCTAAGACAATGATGCCGATAGGAATCGAGGCCATGGGTGTAAGGATCGCCGACAGTGTTGCCGACTGCGTAAAGGATGCCGATGCTGTCATGGGATTAAGAGTCCAGCTCGAGCGCCAGCAGAAATCACTTTTCCCGTCGATTGCTGAATATGCAAAGTTCTACGCGATCACACCGGAGATGCTTGCTCTTGCAAAACCTGATGCATTCCTTATGCACCCGGGACCGTGCAATCACGGAGTAGAGCTTCCGACGGCAGTTTACGACTGCGACCAGTCGGTAATTAATGAACAGGTTACAAACGGTGTAGCAGTCAGAATGGCTGTTCTCTACCTGCTCATGGCAAGGAGGAACCAACTGTGAGAATCATATTAACCAACTGCAAAGTATATAACGATGAGAAGATCAACAAGATCTTCATTGAAGACGGCAAGTTTGCGTCTGAGTTCGCTGAAGATAAGGCAGACAGAGTAATCGACCTTAAGGGTGCAACTGTAACACCCGGTCTTGTTGACATGCACTGCCATTTAAGAGAACCGGGCGGTGAGTATAAAGAAACCATTGCAACAGGTACTGCTTCTGCTGCAAAGGGCGGCTATACATCAATTTGCCCGATGCCTAATACAAATCCCGTAGCTGACAATGCTGCTGTTATCAGCGGAATCCTTAAGAAGGCAAAAGAAGCCGACAACTGCCGAGTATATCCCATCGGTGCTGCTACAAAGGGAATCGATGGTGATCTCATCTCAGAGATGGGACTTATGAAGGAAGCCGGAATCGTAGCTGTATCTGATGACGGACATCCGATCAAGAATGCCGGAATCATGAGAAAAGTACTTGAGTATGCTTCTGACTTCGACCTTCCTGTACTTAACCACTGTGAAGACAAGAGCCTTTCTGAAGGTGCTATGAACGAGGGAACAGTATCTACTTCCATCGGTATCAGGGGTATCCCTACGGCAGCTGAGGACATAATGATCGCAAGAGACATAATCCTCTCCGAATATCTTAATATTCCGGTCCATATCTGCCACGTCAGCACTAAGGGCGGCGTCCGCATGATCAGGGATGCTAAGGCAAGAGGAGTAAAGGTTACATGCGAGACATGCCCTCATTACTTCACTCTGACTGATGATATGTGTGCCACATATGACACGAACTTCAAGATGCATCCGCCGCTCAGGACCAGAGATCACCTTGAGGCAATCATTGAAGGAATCAAAGACGGAACCATTGATGCAATCGCCACAGATAATGCACCTCATCATGCTGACGAGAAAGTGTGCGAGTTTTCTGTCGCATTGAATGGTATATTAGGGTTTGAGACTGCCTTCGCTTTGGGGTACACTTATCTTGTTAAGACTGGTGAGATCACACTCGAAAAGCTTATCGATCTGATGTGCTACGGCCCTTCCGGTATTTTAAAGCTTGGAAGAGGCGGTATGAATATTGGTGATGATGCCGATCTCGCAGTCTTTGATCTTGATAACGAATTTGTTTTCGAGAAGGATAAGATGCTTTCTAAGTCAAGAAACACACCGTATGACGGCTGGAAACTCTACGGTGAAACAATACTTACTGTGATGGGAGGAAAGATCACATATGAGAAACTTTGCTGACAGCCTGGTTAGAAGAATCGATGAACTCGAGAATCCTACCGTTGTAGGCCTCGACACCAAGCTCGACTACATTCCCCAGCATATCAAGGATTACGCTGAGAATTTATTCCCTGAAGAGCCCACAAAGGCAACAGCTAAGGCAATCTGGCTTTTCAACAAAGAGATCATTGATCAGACATTTGATATCGCTCCTGCTATCAAACTTCAGTACGCTTATTATGAGATGTACGGTTATGATGCACTCAAGACAATGCTTCTTACTGCAAGGTATGCTCAGAAAAAGGGCATGCTCGTAATCGGTGACTGCAAGAGAAATGATATCGGCTCCACTGCTACGGCTTATGCTGAAGCAATTATCGGTAAGACGGATATCCTTATTGAGGGTTCTATGGAGATGAGCGGCCTTGATGCATGCACAGTCAACTGCTATCTGGGTATCGACGGTGTAAAGCCTTTCATCGATGTAGCCAAGAGAGACGGCAAGGGACTTTTCTGTCTTGTTAAGACATCCAATCCTTCTTCCGGTGACTTCCAGGATCTTGAACTCGCAAACGGAGGCAAGCTTTATGAAGCAGTTGCTGCAAAAGTTTCCGAGTGGGGTGAAGAACTCATCGGTGAGGAAGGTTTCTCATCTGTAGGTGCTGTTATCGGAGCTACATATCCTGAACAGGCAGTCGGACTCCGTAAGATCATGCCTAATGCATTTATGCTTATCCCGGGCTATGGTGCTCAGGGCGCTGGTGCTGATGAGGCAGTTGCAAGCTTCACTGCATACGGCAAGGGCGGAATCGTTAACGCTTCAAGAAGCATCATGACTGCATGGAAGGCACGTCAGGATCTTTTCAAGCCCGAGGATTTCGCCAAGGCAGCAAGATTTGAAGCAGAAGACATGAAGGAAAAGCTCAACGCAGCATTACATAATCGTAAGTACGTATAACTAATGGACTTTAAGAAAGAATATAGAATCAAACTAGTCTCAAAAGAATTTCTCAACGAAGATACATGTTATCTTGGTTTCGAATGTCCCGAAATTGCCTCAAGTGCTGTTCCGGGACAGTTCGTTAATATATCTGCCGGAACAGTTTTTCTTAAGAGACCTTTCGGAATTGCAAGTGTAAATAAAGAGAACGGAACTTTTAATATCGGCGTCAAAGTCGTAGGCAAGGGAACGGCCGAGATCTCCGGATTTGAGCCCGGAATGTTGGTCGACTGCCTTGGCCCTTTGGGCAACGGTTTTGATTTTGACGGATACGACAATGTTATCCTTACAGGCGGCGGCACGGGAGTTTTCCCTATCAATTTTGCATACGAGACGCTTACTTTTTTAGGTAAGAATGTCACTGTTTGCGAAGGATTCAGAAATGCTTCACAGGTTATCCTTAATAAGCCGTCTTACATTCTGACGACTGATTGCGGTGATTGTGGTATCAAGGGTACTGTTATTGCAGGACTTGATACCATTGATATTTCTGACCCTGCGAAAACACTTATCTGCTGTGTCGGACCTATACCGATGATGAAGGCAGTAAGTGCCTGGGCTTCAGAAAAAGGCATGAACTGTCAGGTATCCATGGAACAGAGAATGGCCTGCGGTGCAGGCATCTGCCTTTGCTGCACGGTTAAGGTTAAAGATGAAGGTCCGGACGGATTCAAAAATGTCAGATGCTGCAAGGACGGTCCTGTTTTCGACAGCAGGGAGGTGGTATGGTGAGCAGTTCATTATCAGTTAAGGTTGGTAATGTCAGCCTCAAAAGCCCTATTATACTTGCTTCCGGTACATGCAACTTCGGCAGGGAACTTGCTGAATATTATGATCTTTCGATCCTTGGCGGTATCTCATCCAAGGGACTTACTATTAAGCCCAGAGCAGGAAATCCGGGTGTCAGAGTTGCCGAGTGCGATTCCGGAATGCTTAATTCCGTCGGACTTCAGAACCCCGGTGTTCATTATTTCATTGAGAATGATCTGGACTTTATGAAGGAGTCAGGTGCCGGCGTTATAGTTAATGTTGCCGGTCACAGCTATGAAGATTATATCGATATGATAACGACTCTTGATCCTTACAAGGATAAGATCGATGCTCTTGAGATCAACCTTTCGTGTCCTAACGTTAAGGAAGGATGCATGACGATCGGCAGTGATCCTGCTGCTATCAGGTACATCACATCAAAGCTCAGAAGCCTTACTGATCTGCCTT
Source organism: Oscillospiraceae bacterium (assembly GCA_902788505.1). Lineage (GTDB taxonomy): Bacteria > Bacillota > Clostridia > Saccharofermentanales > Saccharofermentanaceae > Saccharofermentans. The sequence continues at coordinate 7,515 of CADAKH010000035.1, read as the reverse complement.
TGTGGATCAAGCTGACACCAAATGTCACTGATATCAAGGCTACGGCTCTTGCTGCACAGGAGGGCGGAGCTGATGCGGTTGTCCTCATCAATACTCTCATGGGCATGAGGATCAATATCAAGACGAGAAGACCCGTGCTCACCAATAACACCGGCGGTTATTCCGGTCCGGCTGTTAAGCCTGTTGCCATCCGTATGGTTGCTGAATGCAGTCAGGTTCTGGATATACCTATCGTAGGCTGCGGCGGAATCGCTGATTATCAGGATGTTATTGAGTTCATGATCGCAGGCGCTTCGGCTGTTGAAGTCGGTACTGCATGTCTCATCCATCCGGCGCTTCCGGTTAAGATCACGGAAGATCTCGACAATTACTGCAAGGAAAACAATATTGTATTAAAAGACCTTACCGGCACATTGGAGCGTTGGTAAGCGGAAAAGGAGATAGAAATGGAAGATAAGATCATCGAATCCTTATTTGCAACAAATGCGATCAGAGTAGCACCCGAGAACCAGCCTTTCTGGTACACATCGGGAAGACTCGGACCTTTCTTTATCAATACTCATTTTCTTTTGGAGAATGAGGCTGCAGCAGGTGAAGTCCTCAAGCGAATCGAGAAGGCTATTGCCGACAGCAAGCTCACAGCACCTGAAGATATCTTCGACATGATGCTCGCTTATTACAACAAGAACGGCACATTCAAGATGGTATCTGACAAGCTTGCCGAAGAAGCTTCAAAGCTTGATTTCGACTATATCTCCGGTGGTGAGAGAAGAGATTACTTCTTCTCCATGATGCCCGCATATCTTTTGAAAAAGCCTCATCTTACTATCTATAAGGATATGACAGCCGTTTATTCCGAGAGCATTGACGGTCCTGCCGTAGATTCAAAGGACATCGATCTTAAGGGCAAGAAAGCTCTTCATATTGCTGACCTGATCACAGAGGCTTCATCTTATGAAAGAGCATGGATCCCCGTTATCAGAGGCCTCGGTTCTGAGATCACTGATACTGTTGCAGTAGTTGACAGACATCAGGGCGGAAGAGAAGTCCTTAAGAATCTTGGCGTTGAGCTTCATGCTTTGACCGGAATCAACAAGGACCTTTTCGATGAGGCGGAGAATAACGGTCTTATCAATGAGACTCAGAAGACCATGATCCTTCACTTCCTTGAATCTCCTTCTGATTACATGACCGCATTCCTCAAGGCAAATCCTGGTTTTATCGCCGGCGAGATCGCAAAAGGCGGTAAGAATAAAGAACGTGCCGAACTTGCTATCGAGAAAGGATTTACAAACGTATGAAAGATCCCTACGCAAAGCTTTACGACGTAACGACCATCCATGATTTTAGAGACATCATCAAGCATAGAGTCAAGGATTTCCCGCAAAACCCTGTTTTCCTCGTAAAAGAAAAGAAAGGCGCGGATTATACTCCGATCTCTACCGAGAAATACGATCATGACATCGACTCGCTCGGAACGTATTTTACTAATACTGTCGAAAAGGGTGCGAGAATTGCAATCTTTGCTGAGACAAGATATGAGTGGTACACATCTTACCTCGCTGTAACCAATGGTACCGGCTGCGTAGTCCCTCTTGATAAAGAGCTTCCCGTAGATGACGTTTATAACATGCTTACCAGAGCCGAAGTTGAGATCCTCCTTTTCTCAAAGTCCAAACTCGACATCGTCAATCAGGTTTATGGCAAGGTCGATACCATGAAGTACTGGATCTGCATGGACGAGATAAACGATGACAGATTCCTTTACTATCAGGACTGTCTCAAAATCGGCGAAGCCAAGCTCGAAGGCGGCGATAAGAGCTTTACTGAGGCTACTATAGATCCTGAAGAGATGACTATCCTTTTGTTCACGTCAGGAACAACTGCCAAGTCAAAGGCTGTTATGCTCTGCCAGCGTAATATCTGCGAGAATCTCATGTCAATGTTCTCGATGCTTTATATCGACATCAACGATGTCTGGCTCTCGGTTCTTCCGTTGCATCACACCTATGAATGTACATGCGGATTCTTAGGTCAGGTTTATAGAGGTACCACAGTTGCTATCTGCGAAGGCCTCCGATATATCGCACAGAACCTTCAGGAAGCAAAACCTACGGCAGTTCTCATGGTTCCTGTTATGCTCGAGCTCTTTTATAAAAAGATCATGAAGAGCGTAAACGCTGATCCTGAGAAGGCTAAGAAACTCCAGAAAGGTATCAAGCTCGCAAATGCATTGCACTTTTCTCCAAAGATGAGAAAGAAGCTCTTCAAGCAGATCCACGATGTATTCGGTGGCAGATGCAGACTCATAATCGTTGGCGGCGCGCCCATCAATCCTGATATTCTGAAGTTTTTCCAGGACATTGGACTTATCTGCGTACAGGGTTATGGCCTTACGGAATGCTCACCGATCCTTGCTCTTAACAGAGACGTTTACTTCAAGAATACAGCTGCAGGCATCCCTGCCGTCGGCGTTGACGTTAAGATCCTTGACCCTGATGAAGACGGTATTGGTGAGTTCATCGCAAAAGGACCCAACATATTTATGGGATACTACAATGATCCTGAAAACACTGCAGCATCATTGGACAGCGACGGCTACTATCACACAGGTGACCTCGGATATATCGACAAGGATCATTTCTGCATAATCACCGGCCGTAAGAAGAACGTTATTATCGCCAAGAACGGTAAGAATGTATTCCCTGAAGAGATTGAATACCTGCTCTCATTAAGCCCTTATGTCGCTGAATCTGTTGTATCCGGTGTTGAGGATAAGGCTAAGGAAGATATTGTTGTAACTGCAACGATCTTCCCGGATCTTGAAGAGATCAAGGGCAAGCTCGGTATAGAGACAGATCCTACCGAAGAGCAGATCATGGATATCTTAAAGACTGTTGTCTCTGATACCAATGAGAAGCTTGAAAGTTATAAAAAGATCAAGAAGACAGTACTCAGAATGACTGAATTCGAGAAGAATACTTCTAAGAAGATCAAGCGTTACTGATAATTCCGTATTATTGAATGATAAGGGCTGTTTCATATTTTTGAGGCAGCCTTTATATTTGGCGGCAAATCTTTGGGTATTTGCTGATACGACACGCATTATTTCTCATTTTCCCGATGTTTTTTCTATTTTTGTTAAATCAGGAAAAAAATCAGGAAAAAAAGCCCGTTTTTTCCTGAACCGTTTCCTGAATTTGAGTTTTAGGAAAAATACTTGGAAAAACGAAAAGCATTACTGAAATGTTTTACCATGAAATTGCAGCCAAAGTACAATAAGGTATAATACTTGTGATAAAAATAGAAGAGGTTATTTATATGTTTAACGACAGTGATTGCCAGCGTATTTTGGAACAGGCAATGTCGACTACAGCTGATTTTGCCGAAGTATTTCAGGAAGTCACCGAATCAAGATCGGTAAGCCTTTTGAACGGACAAGTTATCCGTGCTGCCACAGGTTTTGATTCCGGTACGGGAATAAGGCTTCTTGCAGGCACTAATTCAGTTTATGTCTATTCGAGTGATAACGACATTGAAGTTCTTCTGAAACTTGCCAAAGAGGCTGCTGCAGCCATTAAGGGCCAGGATAAGGGCAGGATCGAGGCTTTAAAAGAACTCTGCTCCACATCAAAAGCAACGATTGAGATCGATCCTATGTCCGTTCCGAAAAAGGACATGGTCGATTTCCTTAGAAAGTCATCTGACTTCGCCCTCAGTTACGATCCGCTTATCACTCAGGTTGCAGGCGGTATTGCAACATCTGTTAGAACTGCAAAAGTCATCAACACAAGAGGCGTAAACGTCGAAGATACTACAAGACGCATCAGACTCTCTGTTGAGGCTATTGCTACTAAAGATAATGAGAAGCAGAGCGGCAGAGTTGCTCCCGGTACCATGAGAGGATATGAGTTCATCAATGAATATCCTTTGATCGAGAAAACTCAGGAATGCTGCGATACTGCTATCCGCATGGTCAATGCAGGATATGCTCCTTCAGCAAAGATGCCTGTTATTCTGGGCAACGGCTTTGGCGGTGTTATCTTCCACGAAGCATGCGGTCATGCTCTTGAAGCTACATCAGTAGGCATAAAGAATTCTTACTTTACCGATATGCTTGGACAGCAGATAGCATCTTCAATAGTAAGTGCCAGAGATAATGCGACGATCGACGGTGAGTGGGGCTCATATGCAACAGACGATGAAGGAAATACTTCATCCGACCTGTTACTTATCGAGAACGGCATACTCAAGAACTACCTAATCGATGAGCTCGGTGCCAGACGAATGAATTCAAAGCCCACTGGTTGTTCCAGAAGACAGAACTATTCATATGCTCCTACATCACGTATGAGTAATACATATATCTGCAACGGAGAATCTGAAGTAAAAGACATCATCGCCAATACAGAATACGGACTTTACTGCACACAGATGGGCGGCGGTTCCGTTGATACATCCACGGGTGATTTCAACTTTGCAGTCAACGAAGCATTCATGGTAAGAGACGGTAAGATCGCAGAGCCCGTGAGAGGCGCTACGCTCATTGGTAAAGGTCAGGAGATCCTTAAGAATATCGACATGGTTGGTAATGACTTAAAGCTTTCAGCAGGTATGTGCGGTTCATTGTCAGGCAACGTACCGGTAACAGTCGGTCAGCCTACCATCAGAGTATCTTCGATACTTGTCGGCGGAAGAGAGGGGTGATTTAAATGGATATTAAATCAGCTGAAAAATTCATGGAAAAACTCGTTAATGCCGGCATGGAATACGGCTTTGAAGAGTGCGAAGCATCTTATGCAACTGAAAGCTCAATGAGCATCGACATCTTAAACGGCGAAGTATCCAGCTACGAGAACAGCGCCACAAGCTCTCTTTCATTCAGAGGCCTCAAGAACGGCCAGATGGGATATTGCTCTACGAATATCTTAGAAGATTCTTCAATCGATTTTCTCCTTAAGTCTGCTATGGAAAACTGCGAAGTCCTTAACGATGAGGATCCCCAGTTCATCTATTGCGACGAGAACAATAAAGACCTTTATTTCTCACAGGTCACAGATGCTTATGCGAAGAATACATACAAGAGTTTCTCAGAGCTCGGCCTTAAGATCGAGAAGGCAATCCTTGCTCTGGATTCCCGTATTGATGCCGTAGATTTCCTTACGATTTCCTGCAGCACCGGACCTTATCTCATCATAAATTCAAAGGGTCTTCATTCTTATAGAGACACTGACGGCATCTCACTTATGGCTTCGGCACGCGCTACAGACAGTGACGGCAGCGTAAAGAGTGGCGGTCATTACTGGATCGGCAAGGATATCGATGATTTCGATCTGGATAAGTTCCTTGCAAAATTCAAGGATAATCTTATCGGTAAGATGGGTGCCAAGTCCTGCAAATCCGGCAATTATAAGGCCGTTCTCAAGAGTGAAGCTTTTCAGCAGTTCTTTATGGTATTCTTCGGTAACTTTCTTGCAACCACAATGCAGCGAGGTCTTTCACTTCTTGCAGATAAAGAAGGGGAGACTATCGCATCTTCTGTATTCACGGTAAAGGAAGAGCCTATGTACGATAAGGCGCTTACAAAGATACCTTTCGATGACGAAGGCGTTCTTACTACGGCTAAATCAATTATCGACAAAGGCGTTTTCGCGACTGCGTTATACGACCTTAAGTCCGCTAACAAAGCAGGGAAGACCTCTACAGGTAACGGCTTCAGATCCGGAAGCGCCGTATCCGAGATGCCTACGAACTTAATAGTCGAACCCGGTGAGAAGTCTTTCGAAGAATTGCTTGAAGAAGTAGGAGAAGGCATTATCCTTACAGATCTTTCCGGACTTCATGCCGGAGTTAACCCCATAAGCGGCGATTTCTCGTTGCTTTGCGAAGGCTATCTCATCGAGAATGGCAAGAAGGGAAGACCTGTCGAGCAGATCACAGTCGCAGGTAACTTCTATGAAGTAATTAAGTCTATTATCAGCGTCGGTAATGATATAATTAACCTGCCGTCTGGTGAAGGTGAGTTCTTTACACCGTCGGTCTATGTTGAATCTCTCGCTATTTCAGGCGATGAAGTATAATAGGAAAGAAGGAATACACAAATGAGCACAGTTGACACAATCGCACTTCATGGCGGCTACAATCCCGGTAATGGTGAACCGAGACAGGTACCTATCTACCAGAGCACAACCTGGAAGTATTCTACTTCTGAAGACATGGGTAAGCTTTTCGATCTTGAAGCATCAGGATATTTCTATACCAGACTTCAGAATCCTACAAACGATTACGTAGCTTCAAAGCTTTGCGCTATGGAAGGCGGTTTTGCAGGAATGCTCACATGCTCCGGCCAGGCTGCTAATTTCTTTGCAGTATTCAATATCTGCGAGGCAGGCGATCACTTCATAGCTTCAGCCAACATCTACGGCGGCACATATAATCTTTTCGGTGTTACATTCAAGAAGATGGGCATCGAATGCACATTTGTTGATCAGACATTGCCTTTGGAAGAACTCCAGAAGTACATCCGTCCTAATACAAAGTGTATCTTCGGTGAGACGATTACTAATCCTACAGTTGATATCCTTGATATCGAGAAGTTCGCTGCGCTTGCTCATAACAACGGCATCCCGCTCATCATGGACAACACATTTGCAACACCTGTAAACTGCCGTCCTTTCGAATTCGGATGCGACATCGTTACACACTCGACAACAAAGTACATCGACGGTCACGGATCATCTGTCGGCGGCGCTATCATCGACAGCGGTAACTTTGACTGGATGGCTCATAAGGAGAAGTTCCCCGGCCTTTGCACACCTGATGAATCCTATCACGGAATCACATATGCAGAGAAGTTCGGCAAAGCAGCTTATATCACAAAGGCTACAGCTCAGCTCATGAGAGACTTCGGTTCTATCCAGTCACCACAGAATGCATACTATGTTCAGATCGGTCTTGAGTCACTTCCCGCACGTATGGCACGCCACTGTGCTAATGCCCAGAAAGTTGCTGAATTCCTTGCATCTGATGACCGTATTGCATGGGTCAAGTATCCCGGACTTGAGTCTGACAGCCAGCATGAACTTGCAATGAAGTACTGCCCCAAGGGTACATGCGGAGTTATGTGCTTCGGAGTGAAGGGGGGACGTGAGAAGTCCATCAAGTTCATGGATTCCTTAAAGTTCGCTACGATCGCAACACACGTTGCTGACTGTAAGACACTTCTCCTGCATCCCGCTTCACATACTCACAGACAGCTCACTGATGAGCAGCTTGAAGAGGCAGGAATCTCACCTGATCTCATCAGATTCTCTGTCGGTATGGAAGATCCTGATGATATCATCGCAGATCTCAAGCAGGCATTGGATAAGATCGGCTGATCTATATATCAATTTGATTTTTAAGAGCTGTCTCATTATGAAGTGAACCCCCGAAGTTGGACAAACTTCGGGGGTCTTTATATGAAATACAGTTTTGAAATAAAGAAAGAAATCTACGAGAAGCACTGTGAAGGCT
>CADAKH010000034.1 GCA_902788505.1 Oscillospiraceae bacterium | reverse complement strand
CTCGACATGACTTGCATTCGGAAACAGATCTGCCGGAGTAATTTCTTTTATCTTATAGTCCCGCAAAAGCATTTTCAGATCTCTTGCAAGCGTTGCGGGATCGCAGGAAATATAGCAGATCTCAGGTGCGGCGAGATCCATCAGCTTTTTAACGACACCGATATCGAGACCTTTTCTTGGAGGGTCGACGATAATGCAGTCAGGCGGCAGGATCTTGCCTGATCTTATAAGTGAGGAAAAATCTGTTTTGAGTACATCCCTGCAAATAAAACCGCATTCATCCGCTTCTTCGGGAGAAAGTGCAAGTGACCTGTTGATCTTCGCGGACTGGATCGCTTCAGGAACGACTTCGATTCCCAAAAGCTTCTGGCCCTTTTGTTTTACGGCGAGTCCGAGGGTTCCGCAGCCGCAGTAAAGATCGTAGATGACAGAAGCGCCGCTGCATGCTTCAGATGCTTTGTGTGCAAGCTTTTCGGCCTGCTCTGTGTTCACCTGGAAGAACGATCCCGCCTTTATCCTCATGTGTCTTCCGCAGAAGATCTCATCATAATAATCGTCACCTTTGATGACAGTTCTTATGCCGGATCTCGTTCTTTTCGAGGTCTTGTTGGGACTGATCCTGAAGAGGAGCCCTTTAAGCGCAAAGCCGTCCTTTTCGCAGGTTTGGACGAAGGCCTCAAAAAGCCCTGTTGCCTCAATGTAGTTTTTGGCATCCCTTATAACGACTTCGTGAGGCTGATCCGAAGAACTCGTAAGTTCTGCAAGGACCTCGTTTGTTCTCAAAGATCCCCTGAGTACAAGCCCGTCGAAAAGTCTGACCGGTGCGCGTTCGAAAATATCCTCAATGGCATTTTTTAGCTTGCCGAAGATCTCATATTCAATGAGTTTGCTGTCGTAATCACCCAGTTCATCTGACTTTGCACAGAGAAGACCGGCCCTGCCGTCCCTTACCGCATACTGCATGTGGTTCCTGTATCTGAAAGGTTTCTCTGCACCCAAAACGGGCTTGAAAACACCATCGAGCAGCCCGGGGTCAATTCCGCCGATCCTGGTAAGGCAGTCCCTGACACGGGTCTGTTTGAACTTCAGCTGGGCTTCGTAAGACAGGCATGCAAAAGGAAGACCGCCGCTTACTTCACTTGCCGGTCTGAATGGCGCCGTTCTGTCAGGCGACGCATTTATCAGTTCAAAAGCATCGCATACGGCATATTTGGATGTCTCTGACACGATGCTGCAAAGGCATGTCTCACCCGGGAAAACGCCCTGAACAAAGCATGTTTTACCGGAAGGGAGTGCACCTATGCCCTGACCTTCGCTGCCCAATGCCGTGACCATTATCTCAACTGGTTCCATTAACTGACCTTCGTCTTTGCCTCATATTAGTAATATAATTATATGCAAACTCGTAGTAAAATTAAGAGAATTTGTTTTAAGGAGACGATAATTTTGCCGGAGAGCAGTAACAAAAAACAAAGATCGACCAGACCCGTAGCGCCCGAGAACAGCGCTCTTGCTGACGAACTTAGAAGCCAGCTCAAAGGTAAGCCGACCAAATGCGGATTCAACCGCAGCCTGACACACGAGATCGCAAGCTTTGTAGGGGACATCTTAAGGATCGCCATAGTCTGCATATTGTGCGTGTGCTTCACATTCGGCGGATTCGGTGCGGGAATGCTTCTCGGCTATGCATCGACCACAAAGCCGCTGTCGATCGGCGACCTTACTTCAGCAGAAGAATCACAGACATCTTTCGTATATGACATTGAGAACAACGTAATCGCAAAACTCACCGGTTCCGAGAACGTTGACAGGATCTACGTTTCTTACAGTGAGATCAAGAACACATATCTTGATGATGCGATCATCGCAATCGAGGATGAGCGTTTCCGCGAGCATTCGGGAATCGACATCAAGCGTATCGGAAGTGCGCTCCTCTCAGCTGTTGCAAACGGCGGTTCAGCCACACACGGCGGTTCCACCATCACACAGCAGACTGTAAAGCTCATAAGCGGTCAGGACGAGCACTCCACTTCACGTAAAGTACAGGAGTGGTTCTCCGCAATGCAGCTCGAGCAGAATCTCAGTAAAGACGAGATCCTGGAACTTTATATCAACCTTGCGCCCATGGGCAACAACTATGTTGGCGTTCAGGCTGCAGCAATGAACTATTTCGGCAAGAATGCTTCAGAGCTCACTCTCCCTGAATGCGCTCTCATTGCAGGTCTTCCGAAGAGCCCTTCTTACTACAATCCTTTAAGAGAATCAGGCAGGAGAAACGCTCAGCGAAGAATGAGAACTATCCTGGGCAAGATGTATGAACTCGGCATGATCACCGAGGAAGAGTACGAAGAAGCCCTCAACACCGAGCTTGAATTCAGACAGAGAAACAATGACCGCACATCCACGGTCAATTCCTACTTCGTTGAATATGCGATCTCGGAAGTAATCGGCGACATCGCTGAGCAAAGGGGTATCTCCCGAAGCCTTGCCGCTTCCCTTGTTTACAACAGGGGTTACCATATCTATACAACGCTTGAGCCAAGACCTCAGGAGGTCTTGGACGACGCCTTTAAGGACAAAGACCTTTTCCAGGCAGATCCTGACAGGATAGCCGACTACCCCGAAAAGCCTAACGGCTCGATGGTAGTCATTAATAACAGCACCGGCGCGATCGCGGCTATGCAGGGCGGCTTCGGCGAAAAGACCATGAACCTTTCGCTCAACCGCGCGATCTCCACGCACAGAAACCCCGGCTCCTCCATTAAGCCTTTGCTTGACTACGGACCGGCTTTCGAACTCGGACTGATCGCTCCTGCCACAGTCGTCTGGGATGAGCCCAAGCACCTTGACCCTCAAAGACCGGATGTTGACTGGCCTGTTAACTACGGTCGTTCTTACAGCGGTGCTATCACTATCAGAGTAGCTCTCACTTACTCGCTCAATACGATCGCAGCAGAGCTCTGGACGGAAGTCGGAGGCGACACCGCGCTCTGGTATCTTAAGCAGGTCGGTATCGACAGAACTGCAGAAGGCGCTTTCCCTTCACAGTCCGTCGGCGGCTTTACCAAGGGTATGACCACTCTCGAGATGGCAGCCGCCTACCACACTTTTGCAACCGGCGGCACCTATGTTGAGCCTTATGCATACACACAGGTTCTCGATTCCGAAGGCAATGTTATCGTTAAGTCCGACCCTATCAGTTACCGCGTTTATTCTGAAGAGACCTGTTTCTTCATTGCAGATATCCTTAAGGCAGTCGTCAACAACAATACTCCTTCTGACTGGGGTTCCGGCCAGATCGAGAATGAGGACGGCGAGCGTATCGATACCTGCGGCAAGACAGGTACCACATCCGATAACATCGATAAGTGGTTCTGCGGATTCACGCCTTATTACACCGCAGCCGTCTGGTACGGTTACGACAACAGATTGAGGCAGACCGAGATCCCCCAGTGTGACTGGGACAGCGCCATCAAGATCTGGGTCTGGTGCATGCAGCACATCCACCTGTATCTGCCGGGCGCATCTTTCGACAAGCCGGATACAATAGTTCAGGCTTCGGTATGCTCATCCGGTTACTACCCGACAGATGCCTGCCGAGCTGAAGAAGGCAATAAAGTGTACACGGATTACTTTGTATCAGACAGCTATCTCTGCCCGACAGATGACAGACCCTGTCCGGTCCACATTGTAGTCACTCCGACACCTACGCCCACTCTTCCTCCTCCGCCGCCGGGTCAGGACCCGAATCAGGGACAGGGGCAGCCACAGCCGGTATAAGTTTTCGCGCTCGGAATACAACTCTTTCCTTGCATTTTATTAAACAAGAGTTTATTCTTGGTTGGTCTGATTATTAGAAGATAAGGAGAATCGCTTTGGGTAAATACAGCGGATCAAGAAATCCCGTCAACTTTGCGAAAAGAATCGTCGTAAAAGTCGGTACTTCCACATTGACATATGACAACGGCAAAATGAATCTGGGCAACATCGACAGACTCTGCCGTTCAATCTCCGATCTTATGAACCGCGGCAAGGAAGTCCTTCTCGTAAGTTCCGGTGCCATCGGCGTAGGAATCGGCTACCTTGATCTCAAAGAGCGGCCTTCCACAACAAGAGAAAAGCAGGCGATCGCTTCCGTAGGCCAGTGCGAACTCATGAACGCCTATGCAAGAAGCTTTTCAGAGTATTCATACCGCTGCGGCCAGATCCTTCTGACCAAAGACGGCATCACAGATAAGCTCACAAGAGCAAACGTTACCAACACTATCGAGACTCTGCTCGAGATGCGCATAATCCCGGTCATCAACGAGAACGACTCCGTATCAACGACAGAGATCATGCACAACGGTACATTCGGAGACAACGACACGCTGTCCGCTGACGTTGCAGTCCTTGCCAACGCTGATCTGCTCGTTATCCTCTCAGACGTTGACGGTCTTTACGATTCCAACCCCAGAGAGAACCCCAATGCAGAGCGTATTTCCTATGTCGACAAGGTAACTCCCGATATGCTCGACTTCACTGCAGGCAAGGGTTCCTGGCTCGGCACAGGCGGCATGGCAACCAAGATCACTGCCATGAGCAAGGTCACCGAGAACGGCATCATGGGTGTAATAGCAGACGGTGCCGGCATTCAGGTACTTGAGCAGATCATCGACCAGGACGACGTCGGAACATTTTTCGCGGCCCAGTAAAAAGCCTTGTAAACAACGCATTTAACAATGTTAAACCCGCTTTTCCGAAGCGGGTTTTGTATTAGAATAAAAACAGTTCCATAAAAAGGGGGATCAGATCATGAAGATAGGAATCATCGGTTACGGAAGCATGGGCAGGATGCTGCTTTGGAAGTTTTCCGAAAATGCAGGCATCGCCCAAGACGACCTCCTGGCCGCAAACAGGACTTCAGAAAAACTCTCCGAAGCCAAAGACATAGCCACCATCTGCGACAATACCACGCTCGCCGCTGCATCTGACATCGTCTTCGTCTGCGTCCGCCCGTCAGACATGAAGACAGTCCTTTCTGAGATCAGTTCAGCTCTTAAAGAAGATGCGCTTCTCGTGACACTTAACGGAAGCATTACTTTCGATATGATCGCCAGGCTCGTGAATTGCAAGACCGCCAAAGTCATCCCCAGTCTCACAGCCGAGATCGACCGCTCACAGACGATCGTCTGCTACAACGGGCTGGTCGGCGCTGACGATAAGACCATTCTCCGTGGGCTCCTCTCATCCATCGGCAAAGTGATCGAGCTCCCCGAGAACGAAGTCGGCATGGGTTCCGAACTTGTAAGCTGTATGCCCGGTTTCATCGCATCTATTTTCGATGTCATCTGTACATCAGCCGGATCGCACACCTCCATCCCCCGTGAACAGATCGTCAGCATGGTCCTCAACACAATGAGCGCAACAGGCGACCTCATGCTTCATAAGGACCTGTCTTTCAATGAAGTCGTAACCCGCGTTGCCACCAAAGGCGGCATCACCGAAGAAGGCACAAAAGTCATCTACGACATGTTCCCTTCTGCCGCAGACGAGATGTTCAACAAGACTCTCGAGAAGAGAAGACTGACTGCAGAAAAAGCCGCAGCAGCGTTTGAAAGTTAATTACTATCTGAAATGCGTATCAATGATCCTGTCCAGCGTTCTGGTATCCAGCGGCGTCTTATCTGACTCGAATGTATAGAAAAGCCTGTCACCCAGAACGATGCCGGCCTCACTGTAGTCATTCGTCCTTTCCACCATATTCTCTTTATAGTCAGCTTCCCCCATCTTTCCGCAATGCTCGTGATACAGGATCTTCCTGTCACTCATCCTCAAAATAGTGAAGTCCGGGTGTATGACTTTATTCCCTACCTTTAACGGACATTCATATCTGTAGGGAATACCTCTGGCAAAAAGCCTGTCAGCGATCATTGCCTCCGACTTCGACCTGACACGTTCACCCTTGAGCGTATAGAACTCAGGTGTGCCTTTCTTAAACGGCTTGCGCTTATATGGCGTGTTCATCCACTTCTGCGCATAGTTTTCATCACAGAGATTGATGGGCGTTGCGTACTGCTTCCTCCATTCCGGGAGAGTGTCGTAGACATCTTCGGCTATCTTTTCCGGATATAGCTCAAGCATTTTCAAGATCGCTTTCTGCTCTGTTTTCGCGTACTTCAGAACATTATTCAGATAGTTCTTCTGGATCAGCTGTTCGATGAGAGTGGTGTCTTCCCGGGTAAGATATTGCTCCTTAGATTTATAAACAGCCAAATAATAATATGTCTTACCCTTGCGGTATCTGGTATTGATCCAGCCATCAGGGAATGACTGACTCTTCTTCTCTATATCCTCAATGCTTTTTGTAATCAGCTCATATCGCGCATTCAATTCTCTTCGAAAATCAATAGCCATAAAGAATTACCTCGCAGTTCATGTGATAACTGCAGTGTAAAGCGGTAGATCCACCTTGTGGGGGCGAATTGCAGCAAATTCAAAATCAGGGCTCGAAAATGAGACTTTTTGAAGAAAATTGAGACTGCTCTCATTTTTTGCCTGTGCAATTGTTGCGCAAAAAAAACATCAACAATTGCATAAAAACGCGATTTCGTGCAATTGTTGGCCATTTTTCGAGCAGACAATTGCAACTTGCTATCAAAAAAGCGAAAACAAGCCACAGAAGACAATTACAGCCGGCTATCAAAGCGAAAACAAGTCACAGAAGACAATTACAGCCGGGCTATCAAAGCGAAAACAAGTCACAGCAAACAATCACAACCGTCAGTAAACGCGAACACTCATACAAACAACAGGCCACCCCCATATGAGAGAGTGGCCTGCCTGATAAGGATTAACAAAACGCGTTAAGCGCTTGCCTTTACAGTATTCCAGAGCTCTGTGTATCTTTCTTCAAGAGCATCTGATGTGTAATAAACTTCCAATGAGCTGAAGACTTCCTCGTCCGGATAGTAGTACTTGTTGCCGGAAACTTCAGGATCAAGCATATCCTTGGCAGCTGTGTTAGGTGTTGAATAACCGACATATTCGCAGTTCTCAAGGGCGATGTCAGGATCATACATGAAGTTGATGAAATCCATGGCACCGTCGTAGTTCTTGCAGTTCGTGGGAACGCACATCATGTCTACTGACCAGTTGGAGCCCTCAGGGAGAACGAACTGAAGGTCGATGTCGTTGTTGCCGAGTTCCTCAACTCTGTCGAGCATGACGATGTGGTCGCCGGACCAAGCGATGGATGCGGCAAGCTCGCCCGCTGCCATCTTGTCCTTGAGATTATCTACACCGTAAGCCGGGTGAAGAGCGCTCTTCTGTGCAACGAGAAGGTCGAGTGCCTGCTGAAGCTCCGCATCATTCATGGAATTGATAGAGTAACCATAGTAGTTAAGAGCGGTGCCGATAGACTCGCGCATTGAATCGTACATACCGACTGAAAGACCGCTGTCAGTATTGAAAAGAACATCCCAGATGACTGCCGGGTCTGTTGTACCTTCAGGAAGGGTTACCTTGTTTGCATCGTAAACAAGACCTACTGTGCAGTAAAGATAAGGTACTGCATAGTCCAAAACCTGGTTTGAGATCTCTACATTGTCTGTATAAGTAACGTCACGGAACATGGGATCCATGTACTTATCAACATTTGGAAGCTTTGACCAGTCGAGAGGCTGGATCCAGTCTTCCTCGATAAGACGGCATACCATGTACTCTGAAGGAATGATTACGTCGTAACCGTTCTCGAGGTTAGGGTACATTGTCTCGTTTGTCTCAAAAGTTCTGTAGACAACATCGTACTGGGGATACTTTGCTTCGAATTTTGCGATGGTATCTTCAGCGATGTACTCACCCCAGTTGTAGATGACAAGCTGCTGCTTTTTTGCACAGCCGCAGGGCAGGAGCATAGCGCCGGCCATTACAGAAGCTGTTGCAGAAGCAATTACTTTCCTTACGTTCTTGTTCATTTCTTTACTCTCCTTTATATTCAATAGCTTATTGTCTTTTAAATTCGTCACTTCTTCTTTTCACCCTTTGCCTTCTTGAACGACGACAAATTCGAAAGGACCATTAGGATCAGGACCGCGCCGAACATCAGTGTCGTCAATGCATTCATCTTCGGGTTAACGCCGAGCTTTGCCATGGAGTAGATCATCATGGGCAAAGTCTGGATCGAGCTGTCGACGTTGAAGTTGCTGATGAGATAGTCATCGATTGAGAGCGTAAAAGTGAGAAGCGCAGAAGACAGGATTCCTGGCATGATCTCAGGAATGATCACCAGTCTTAAAGTCTGGAATCTTGTCGCGCCCAGATCCATTGCAGCTTCGGTAAGACTCTTGTCGAGCTGCTTGATCTTAGGGCTTATCGAGAGGATCGCAAAAGGCACGCAGAGTGCGATGTGCGACATGATCAAAGTGAACTCACTCTTCTGGACGCCGAGAAACGAGAACAGGAGCATGAACGAGATACCTGTAACGAGGTCAGGCATAACGTTCGGAACGTATGTCATCGTCATGGCGAGGTTCTGAAGTTTCTTATTCAGATATGCAAGGCCTAATGAACTTACAACGCCGAACGCAGTTGATGCAACGGCTGCAATAGATGCAACCTTGAGAGTCTCGATGAGGGACTCAAGGATGCCGCTTCCGTCGGAGCCTTTGAAGAGGCTCTTGTAGTTATCGAGCGTGAAGCCGCCCCAGATGAAAGACTTGGGAAGCGAGTTAAATGAATACACGATCAGGATAACTATCGGAAGATAGATGAAGATCAGGAGCAGACCGAGGTAGATGTCGGGTACGATCTTTTTAATAAATCTCATAATGCCATACCTCCTCCGGCCTCTTTATCCTGGCCTCTGAGGATACCCATGGTTATGAGTACGAAAATAAGAAGGAGCAAAGACAACACGTTGCCCGCCTGATTGTAGGTCGTACTCTCGTTAAGGATGAAGTTCTGAACGGTATTGCCGATCGTTGTTTTCGCGCCCTCATTAAGAATATCGGGGATCATGTAGAACGTCAGCGAAGGCATGAATACCATCTGGATTCCGGAGATAACACCGGGCAAAGACAGAGGGAATGTGACCTTGAAGAACGTCTGCGCTTTGGTCGCACCGAGATCGTAGGCAGCCTCCGAAAGACTGTCGTCGAGCTTTACGAGAACAGAATACAAAGGCAGTATCATGAACGGCAGGAAGTCGTTCGTCATAACAAGTTTCGTGATTATGTCTGCCAGAAGCTCATTCTTGAGGAAGAGGATAGGTGCATCGATGGCGCCGATCTGCTGGAGCACTGTATTGAACACTCCTGTCTCGCTGAAGAACGCACGCCATGCATAAGTCCTGAGCATAGTGTTCATCCACATGGGCAGCACGAATAGCATCAGGAGCCTTGAACCGCTCTGGCGCTTAAGCTTCGATCTTCTGGCAAGGATATAGCTTGCGGGATAACCGAGCAAAAGGCAGCCGATAGTTGTCCATACGGCATAGTCGAGGCTTCTTAGGAATATCGAAAAGTATTCCTGCAAAGTAACATCTGCACCATAGAATCTGGTGGTGACTGTCTTGTTCTGGAAAAGCACCTGGAATCCTGCCGTCGTGAATTCATATCCGCCGCCTGCAGCCTTTTTGAAGAACGCACGGAAAAGGATAAGGATCAGAGGCAGTATCGTAAAGATAACGATCCATGCAAGATAAGGATATGCAAAGATCTTGTAGTTCATCTTGAGATTCAATGCGCCGTAAAGGCATGCGGCCGCACCGATGAAGAGCACGATGACCATGAGATTTCCCGCAAAGGACTGTGCAACGTAAAGTCTTTGCGGAGTTAAGTTGTTGTCGGAGATCATCTCTTCAGAGACCATTTTCGAAAGCGTGACAACATGTGCAACAGCACGTCCGACAAAGAGTGCAAAAACGCATAAGTATCCGATCTTTCTCTTCTTGCTGGAGTTATAGAAGAACGGATAAGAGAGCGAGAGCGTAAGTGCGGCAACTGCAAGAACGATCGTAATAACAAATGCCCATGCCGCAAAGATCTGGAAATTCAGATTGACAGAGCCGCTCCTTATCCTGGTGAAGACCCTCGGATTTAAAAGGAGCGTGAAAAGTGAGTATGTACGGAAAGGCACATACTGGATGAACAATTCGAACATCGGAATAAAGATGCTGATGAACGAATAGAGTGCCGCAAAGATCATGACAAACGCATGAACCGGCATAACTTTCAGCCTGGCTTTGAGTTCAGTCATTAATCCTCGTCTGCCTCCTTATCTTCCACGTCATCTGATTTTGCTTCAGATTCTTTTACTTCAGCCGCATCAGAAGATGATTTGCTGTCGGTATCCTGGGACTTGTCTCCGGGATGCCTGATTCCGAAGCTTCCGAAGTCAGGCGATAACTCTGACCTTCTCATGATCTGGATATCGTCAGGATCAACATACAGACCGACACGGCTTCCTACCGCAAAAGGATCTACGTTCTGAACGAGCCACTCGATATTGTCATCGGATCTTACGATCATCTCGTAGTGAACACCCTTGAAAACAAGTGATTCAACTGTTCCGTTGATCCTGCCTTCAGCTTCTTTGTCCACATAGAAATCCTCAGGTCTGATAACTACATCAACGAGGTTTGCGATCCCTTCCGTAAATTCGGAGAACAGAGGATCGACGCACTCGAATGTGATGCCGCTTGAAAGAACAACTTCCCTGTCTTTCTTCATCGTTCCGGCAACGATATTTGATTCGCCGATGAAGTCCGCAACATAAGCATTCTTGGGTTCGTTGTAAACATCGATCGGTGTTCCGATCTGCTGAATGATACCGTCCTTCATGACGATTATCGTGTCGGACATCGTGAGCGCTTCTTCCTGATCGTGTGTGACATAAACGAAAGTGATGCCGAGTTCTCTCTGCATTTCCTTGAGCTCGATCTGCATCTCTTTGCGCATCTTGAGGTCCAGTGCTCCCAGAGGCTCGTCCAAAAGAAGGATCCTCGGGCGGTTTACGATAGCTCTTGCGATGGCGACTCTCTGCATCTGGCCACCTGAGAGCTGGTCGATATATCTTTCGCCGTAATCTGCAAGGCCTACTGTCTCAAGCGCCTTGTTTACTCTCTGCTCGATCTCCTTTTTGCCAACCTTCTTGATCTTGAGACCGAATGCAACGTTATCGAAAACATTGAGGTGAGGGAACAATGCGTATCTCTGGAAAACAGTATTGATGTTTCTCTTGTTTGCGGGAACGCTCTTCAGATCCTTGCCTTCGAAATTGACTATCCCGGAATCGGCTGTCTCAAAACCGGCAATAATGCGGAGCGTTGTTGACTTGCCGCATCCGGAAGGTCCCAGAAGCGTTATAAATTCGTTGTTTCTTATATAGAACGTGATGTTCTTTAAGACTTTGGTTCCGTCAAAGCTCTTGCAAAGGTCTTTGATCTCAATGATGTGCTCACTGCCGGTGCTGTCTTCAAGGATCTGATTGTACTGCATTTATTCTTTACCTCATCGAAAATAATAAGTGGTCCTGTCAGAAGCTCGGCGGCGAGGAGATCCAGATAGCCTTTGCCTGACGCGATGTATTGTTCTCGAGAAAATGAGGCTTGTCACATTCGAGATAAAAACTCTCGCCCTTCTTAGCCTGATGCTTCTCCCCGTCAATAACCACGGTGATAACGCCTTCTGTTACATAACCGAACTCTTCGCCTTCGTGGGGATTGTCCGGATATGTCGAACCGCCGGGTTCGATAGTCACAAGGATCGGCTCCATCTCGTTCTTCTGGGCATTCGGTATAAGCCAGCAGATCTCATTGTTGAGATCATGATCCTGCTTTACCGAGTAGTCATCTTTGCCGAATACGACTCTTGAGCCCGATTCCTCTCTGAAAAAGTGCGCGAAATCCGTTCCGAGCGCATTAAGGATATCTTCAAGTGTCGCTATGGAGGGCGATGTCTTATCGCTCTCAAGAAGGGAGATAAAGCCCTTGGAAAGTTCGCATCTGTCAGCCAGTTCTTCCTGGGTAAGACCCTTTTGCAATCTGAGATTCTTGATTTTAGATCCGATTTCCATTTTTTACGCCTGTCCTAAACAAATAGTTTACTAACACTAAACCAACAATATTGCGCAATTATACACTCCGCTAAACACCATGTAAAGTATTTCTAAACCATTTTTAAGGGCTTTTTGCTATAACTCACAAACCCGCTTATTACTCCTTGAACATATGCACAAAATTGTCCTCAAAAAAGAATGTTTGATAAGTCAAATTGTCTTGAAAAAATTTGCATGCCAAGTATAATAAATAAAGTAATGAGAATTAACAAATTTTTTACAAAAGCTTGACATTTCGGGGGGCACAAGGGATGGCAAACATTTTGGGTAATGTTTTTAAAGGTAAAGACAATCTTAACGGTGGTCTTGCCACACAGGGCGCCGGACAGGGCAACGTTCAGCCGAACGTAAGATCATCCGGTCACATCGTTAATCTTCAGACATCCGGACGTCCGGGTGGCAACAGCACTCACACAGCATCTAACTCGGCTGCTGCACAGCTCGCAAGAGAGCGCGCTGAGGCCGCTAAGGCTCAGATCGAGATGCGTAAGGCTGCTGAAGCAAGACGTAAGGAAGAGCAGAAGGGTTCTGACTCCTCCGATAAGAACGGCATCACTCCTGTCGGATTGAAACCGCCGATCAAGCGTCCGAAGTCTGCATCAGTTAACCATGCACAGTATATTGCTGAAGTTAAGGAAGCCGAAGCTGAAGGCAAGCCTGTTGCTGAGCGTGAGCGTGTAGCATCTCAGCCTGCAAGAAGCGCTGCCCAGTCTGCATTGGCTCTTGCCCAGTCTGTTGCATTGAGAGCCCAGAACGAAGAGCGCCGTGCAAACCAGAAGGCTAAGAGCGCCGCAGCTAAGGTAGTTGAATGCAGAAGTGCTGTTACTGCTGCCGAAGAGGCACTTGTTGCCGCACGCAAGGCTGAAGAATCCACTATCGCCAAAGAGAATATCGCCAAGCAGGCAACACTTGAGGCTGTTAAGCGTGCTGAAGAGGCACGTGCCGCTGCTACCAAAGCCGAAGAGCTTGCCAAAGCAGCTGTTGCCAAGGCTGAAGAAGAAGAGAAGGCCGCTGCCGCTCTTACCGCTGAAGAAGCTAAGATCACAGAGCGCAGAAAGGCAGATGAAAGAGCCAGAGTCGAAGCCGAGAAGGTTGAGCAGGAATCCAAGGCCGCAGTTATTACCGCTACCCAGGAAGAAGAAACTGCTTCTGCTGAATATGAAGCTGCCAAGCTTGCTCTCGCCAAGGCTCAGGATGATCTCGACAATGCCAACCAGATGAAGGCCGAAGAAGATGCACGTATCGCTGCAGAGAAGGCCGAGAAGGAAGCACGCATTGCCGCAGAGAAGGCTATCGAAGAAGCACGTATCGCTGCCGCTAAGGCTGAAGAAGCAAGACAGGCTGCTCTTCTCGCTGAAGAGAAGGCAAGAGCTGCCGCTGCAAAGGCTGAGGAAGAAGCCCGCATCGCTGCTGCCAAGGCTGAAGAGATCGCTAAGCTCAGAGCAGCTGCAGGTATCTCAGAACCCGAGCCGGCAAAGCCTGAAGTCAAGGCAGAAGAGCCTGCTGCTCCCACAGCTGAGGCTGCACCAATGAGACCTGCCGGAAGACCCGGTTCAGAAGCAGCTCCCACAAGACCTGCTGCAAAGCCCGCTGTCTGACAGTCTGATTTCCAAACGGAACCAAGAAGGAGTTGTCATAACAGGCAACTCCTTTTATTTACTGTTAATTCTCCCGGACTAAAAGGATCATCCTCTTTCATCAAGGACCTTCTGGACTCTGTCCTGTGCGATCGCAACAACATCTTCAAGATTCTTCTGATCCATGAAGTATGCCGGCATCTCTTCTATCAGGATAAGAGTGATGTTTGCATCACCGGATTTCATTCTCGAGCAGCTGAGGATAATGTTCTCCATATCGGTAACGGTCTGGTCAGAGAAGATAATTCCGTGGTTCATCGGCTCACCCGTGTTCGGATCGTATCCGAAAATGTTGACCGCCCCTTCTCCGTTGTAGTATTCGACAGCCTTGCTTCCTGCCTGTCTGAACGCTTCACGGCTCAAGACAAAATTATCGCTCATTGCCAGGGACTGCTGGATATCATCAGACAAAAGCATCTGGACAAACTTGCCACAGGCATCGATGCTCACGGCCTGTGAAGATACCGCTACCGAAATGACCGGATCAAACATCGGGCCACGCCCGTCTGTAGAAGGAATGCCCAGAACTGCTGTGGAATTATTGCCGTCAGCAATTCCCATTATGTAACCGCTCATACCATACAAGTCAGTATATCCGGCTGTCATCGGATCATCAGGATATCTGTCTCCTTTTAATGCCGCGGCTTCTGTTGCCGGAGCATAAGCTATGTCTTCGTAATTCTCATATCCCTGACTCCAGCTTCTGGAGCTTTCCGGTACATTGTTTTTCACGAATTCGGCAAGCTCTTTGAATTCCGGGCCGGTGAAATCCGCTTTGCCGTCAACGATAAACTTATCGCTCATCGAATCGAACAGTTTCGCAAAATAGAATGCCTGACCTGAAGGAATAACATCTGTGCCGTTCAGGACTTCGTTAAGGAATCTCTCATACTCTTCCGTAGTAAAGCCAATACCGGAAGCACCCGCATATTTCGGATCGGTCTGAATGCCGCTCACAGAATAACTTACAGGAAGCTGATAGAGCTTTCCGTCCGTTTTGGCGCCTTCGAAAATGTTCGTAAAATACTTTTCGGGATCAAGCGGTCCAACATAAGGAGTAAGATCTGCCAGATAGTCCGAATCATTAAGCTGGCCGTAAGCACTGCAGCACATAAGGATATCCGGGCCTTCGCCATTCAGGATATCCATGGCAAGAGCATTGCTGAGCTTGCCGTTTCCGTTGAGGGTGAATGATTCGTAATCGTCATCACTGTCTATGTGCTGACTGAAATCGTAATAATCATCCTCGTTGTAACGGTCCGTAACCTCAATATAGTAATCGCTGCTTGTCTCGTTATATTTCAGGATGGCATCTGCGATCTTAGTATCAATACTGCCTGCGGGAATATACATTTCCAATATTGTCTTGCCGGCATGAGGATTCGGCGCTTTTGTCAGCTCGATGATCAGAAATGCATCATCACCGCTGTTTGAATAGTTGTGCGGGGCATAAGATTCGCCGCACAGAAGCAGTGAGTCAGCACTGACGTCAGCTATCTCAAGACCGTCAAAATCATTTCTGTTGATCCCGCACCAGCTGTAATCAAAAACTGTTTCTGCCGATTTGTTCTTCATATCGATAAGATCGATTCCGGTACCTGTCGAGAAATATACGGATCCGTCATCTGACGAATAACAACCGTACATGTGATTTAGGTCGATCCATTCGTATTCCTTTTCATCTACAGGTGTCAGCATTCCCGTCTGAAGATTCAGTTCATAATAGAATTTGCTGCCGTCACCTGATGCGGGCACAAGCGCAGTTGTCTCACTTAAGGGGATAATGACGGGAATATCATAGACGTTCTTGACCGGGTCTTTGATCTGGACAACTCTCTGCTGTCCGTCAGAAGAGCAGATCGTGAGCTTAACGAAAGCCGGTTCATCCCAGACAAAAGATATATCAACCCTGTAGCTTCCGACTTTATATGAACCGTCAATAGCGCCTTCAACAACGGGTTTCGTTTCAATGATGGAACCTGTCGCCGCATCTATAACTGCGGTTTCATTATTTACAACGTCATTATCACTGTCGTAACCTGCATATCTTACTTCGATCTTACCGTCCCTGTATTCCGCATCGTCAACGTAAGTCGCTTCGGCAAGTCCGTTGACCAGGTCGATCGTATTGACCGTCTGTTTTGTACTCCTGTCAAGCACTGTCAGGGTGTAGATCACATAATCATTGTTGTTGAAATCATTCCAGTTAAGATCATCAGGGATCTTATAATATCCGCTTGTTAAGATGACGATATATTTCTCGTCAGCACCTGCCAGCTGTGAATATGTGCTGTCGATCTGCCGTCCCTCATCGAGAGAAGGCTTCATTCTTAATAAGTCGCCCGAATACCACGGTGAATCTTCCGCGATCTTCGTTCCGCTGTGACTTATATCCCCGTTTGTTGTCTGATCTGTTGTCTTTTTGCTGCACGATGCAACCGACATGAGCACCGCAAAAGCCGTTGCGGCAGACACCGCCTTAACAACTTCCTTCCTCATCCTATTATCTCCTTTAACCCCGAGAATCACTTACCGTTATAGATTCTATGTTCACGCGAAAACCATTCTGCATCAAAATATAGGCAAAAATAAGGTAAACGCGTTTCATAAGGGTTTCACATCTTTTTTCGGTGAAAAAGGGGACATCGCGATATGCGGTATCCCCTCTGTGGTTAATCTAATTACCGGGCTTAAAGTCAGGTTAACCTCTTTCGTCAATGACTTTTTGGGCTCTGTCCTGTGCAACTCTTGCCACATCTTCAAGGTTCTTCTGACCTAAGAAATATGCGGGGAGCTCTTCAACCAGGATAAGGTCGATCGCAGCATCTGCAGAATACATACTAGAGCAGCTTTCGATGATCTTTTCCATGTCATTAATATTCTGCTCAGAGAACTTAATGCGCTTGGATTCCTCGATAGGCATGCCTGTTTCGTAATCGTAGCCGAACATGTTTTCTCCGCCTTCGCCGTTATAGAACTCAACAGCTTTCATTCCGCCCTCTCTGAAGGCTTCACGGTTGATAACGAAATTGTCTGACATAGCAAGGCTTTTCTGAACATCGTCAGAGATAAGGAGCTTAACAAACTCTCCGCAGGCATCAATGTTCTGTGCCTGTGCGGAAATTGCAACCGAGACATAAGGCTCGACCATAGGTCCGCGTCCGTCTGTTGAAGGAAGGCCAAGGATAGCGCCTGCACCCTTAAGCTGTGCAATGTTGGAGAAATATCCGCTCATGCCGTAGCAGTTTACAAAGATAGCCGGTGCATCGGAATAACCCTGGTCACCTTTTACCGGAGCTACAGCTGCGCCTGTTGCAACGCCTACTGCATATTCGCCTTCGTAATAAACACCGTCATCTCCGTACATCTCATCCCAGCTCTTGCTGGATTCCTGAACATTATCTCTGCAGAAGGCAGCAAGCTGCTCAAACTCAGGTGCAGAGAAATTAACCTTATTGTTTACGATGAACTTATCTCTCTCCGATTCGAAAAGTCTTGCAAAGTAATGAGCTCTTCCGAGCGGAATAACATCTTCACCGTTCAGAACCTCATTAAGGAACTTCTCATATTCTTCTGTAGTAAAGCCAACACCTGAAGCACCGGCATATTTAGCGTCAGTCTGGATACCGTCGATCATGAAGCAGACTGGAAGATGGAAAAGCTTTCCGTCAACTCTTGCTGCATCAACGATATTCGTGAAGTATTTGCCGGAATCAAGATTTCCTAAATAAGGAGTAAGATCGGCAAGGTAATTTGTGCTGTTAAGCTGACCCATATAGCTTACGTTCAAAAGGATGTCCGGACCTTCGCCGTTCAGGATATCCATGGCAAGCTCGTTACTCATCTTGGCATTGGAGTTAAGTGTAGCTGTCTGCCAGTCGTCATCGCTGTTAAGCTCACTGTAATCAGTATCATCATTTGACGAATAGCGGTCAGTAACTTCAATAAAATAATCACTGCTGTTTTCGTTGTACTTAACGATCGCATCGTTTACTCTTTCTTCAACATAACCGTAAGAAGAGAACAGTTCGAGGATCGTTTTGCCTGCATGAGGGTTTGTCTTGGCCTTAGTCAATTCGACTATGACAAAATTGCTCTGCTGTGAATATTCATAAGGATTGTAGCTATAGCTGTCGCCGCAAAGAACGATCTTATCTTCTGAGATCTCAACGATCTGAAGATAATTTACTATGCTTCTGCTTACTGTACACCAGCTGTAATTAAGAACTTCTTCTGTTGTCTTGTTCTTAACGTCAAGCTTTAAGATGCCGGAAGCTGTTGTGTAGTAAGTACCGTCCGGGGTGTTGAATGCTGTGTAGATTGAATCCAGATCTATCCAGTCATATTCGTTGCCTTCGATCTTTGTTGCCTTGGCATTTTTGAGATCGAGTTCAAAATAGATCTGTGATTTATCCGTGCTGGTAGGAACAAGAGCCTTGTCATCACCGAGTGAAATGATTGCAGGGATATCATAGATGTTCAATCCGGATTCCTTGAGCTTGACCTTCTTTATCTCACCATCGGATCCTTCAATGTAAAGCATATAGTATGCTGAATCATTATTATCCCAGTTCAACGCAGTCTGCACTCTATAATCTCCAACCGTGAATGTGCGCTCGATACCTGACTGATCTTCTTCATCAGTAGGCATTATTTCTTCGCTTTCAAGATTTCCCGTTAAAGGATCGATTATTTTTTCGGTTGTTTCGGAAGTATAAGTAGCGTCATTATATATGGTTTCATAAACAGTGAGCTTGCCATTGAAATAAGAAACACCGCTGATGTATCCGTTTTTGTCGAGATTCTCGTTCAGATCGATCTTGTTGACTGTCTCATTTGTATTTCTGTCGATTACCGAAACGAGATTGATCGAATAATCGTTGTAATTGAAATTCTCCCAGTCAATATCATTGCCGGTCGGCATCTTGTAATATCCGTTGGTACGGACATAGAGGTAATCGCTGTCAATACCTGCAAGTTCTGAGTATGAATACTCCAAAGGTTTGCTTGTGTCGATATCAGGTTCGATCTTTTTGACTTCACCGTCGAACCATGGCATGTCAGCGGTTATCTTTTTACCGCTGTGGCTCTCGCCTTTGCTTCCGCTCTGCTTACTGCATGCCGCAACAGACAAAGCCATTGAAGCCGCAAGTGCTGCGGAAACAATCTTTACAGATGTTGTTTTCATCGTTTATCTCCTTTTATCCCATATTGGTTTTAAGACAGTTTGATTGTAGAATCACAAAATATCCAATCTGCATCAAAAGTTAGGCAAAAATTGGGTAAGCGCATTTCAAACGGGTTACATGGAAGGTCCCTCTTTTCGCGCTCCATATGGAAAAGAAATGCTCCCACAAAAAGAAAGAGGTTGCCTCGTATGAGACAACCTCTTGAATTAACAGTTGTTAGTTCAGTTCTTATCGATTACTCGATGATTGTAGAAACTGTACCAGCGCCTACTGTGTGACCACCCTCACGGATAGCGAACTTAAGACCCTGCTCCATAGCGATAGGAGTGATGA
>CADAKH010000033.1 GCA_902788505.1 Oscillospiraceae bacterium | reverse complement strand
AGCGTTGATTACGATTACATTATCACCGGTATCAAGGAAAGGAGTATATGTGGGCTTGTGCTTACCTCTTAAGAGCTTAGCAACCTCTGTAGCCAAACGACCGAGAACCATGCCCTCAGCGTCGATTACGAGCCATTTCCTTTCTATTGAATCCTTGGTTGCAACATATGTAGCCATGTGTCTTTCTCCTTGAAATTCATTGAATCTTTTTATCTTACGAAAGGGCAAAATCAACCCTTTGTATGCGCAAGCCTGCTTATAATAACCGCGTTAAACGGTTATGTCAACAATTTTCTTGAAAAAACTTCGGAAATTCTCCGATATTCGTCAAAATTCGCCTTTTTTCTCGATTATCCTGCTACTCGGTAAACGATCTCAACGATCTTGTCCACACCGTCAGTGATGATCTGAAGCTGAGTTGTTGTTCCCATGTAAACGAAACCGTAGTCGTCACTTACATCAGGTGTTCCGAGGAGATCCTTAGTAGCCTTAACCGAATCGCCGACATGGATACCGCCGCAGTCGATGATAGGATCTGTTACGTCGATAACCTGGATAAGCTCAGAACCGTTTACGTTATATGCACCGAGAGTAAAGCCGTTGTACATGTAGGCAACGTCAACGCCCTGACCTGCACATGAAGCATCCTGACGCATATCGTAATCGTCGCCTAAGATTGCGAGCGCATCCTTTGTCTCTGTACCGGGAAGGATCTTATAGCCGTTGTATGTGAATCCGTACTCGCCTTCTGTTGAGACATCCTCCTGGGAGTTCTCAACTGCGATCTGTGTCTGACCGCCCTCGATACGTGTAGCTGCTGCAGTCTCCAAAGGTTCCTGGCTGCTGCTGCATCCTGCAAACATAGTTGCTGCCATGCATAAAGCAATTGCTGTAGTAATGATCTTTGTCTTTTTCATTTTCTTTTCTCCTTTTCTTTATCCTATTATCTTAAATATCAGATTAGGCATCTTCATATTCCGGTGTTCCGTCTGCCCTTACCGGCAGCATGGAACCGTTAAACTGGTGACGGCTGTCCCTGATACCATCATCAGTAAGCTGGAAATACAGGTTCTGATGGTTCATGAACTTCGTCGAATCACAATGATACCACTCGCCGTCAAGTTTGACGAGATTCCAGAAGTGTCCGTTGTATGTGATCGGATATCTCAATACAGTCATGTTCGGGATACCGGCGCAGTCAAGAAGGACTTTGCAGCAAGCGTAGAATCCGTAGCAGTCGCCGGAATGCTTTGTAAGAGCATCGTATGCGGCTTCCTCGAAAGTAAGATTCTCGTGAACTGTCTCATAAGAAACATATGAATGTACCCATGAGAAAATATTCAGTGCCGTTTCGGTGTCGTCAGAACCTCTCAATGTATCAAGAAGCTCATTTGCAAGTCTGTAAACCTCGTTATGGAACGGAGTATCCCATGAACTTCCGGCACCCGTTACACCTTCGTTATCATCGGAAGGCTTGATAATGACGTGCGCGTCCTGTTTACGGATATTTCCGGCAACATCGATCGTGCTGTAAGTGATCGGATATACACCGACTTCGCCGATCTGTACCAGAGACGAATCAACAGCAACTCTAGGGGATTCATCGTAATCGTCTTTTACTGTTACCCCGTCGAAATAGTTGATTATTGCCTCTTCTGAATCATCGATCGTTATATCGTGAATGCCATAGAAAAGAGGTGCATTGTGATCATCAGTCACGTGGAAAGGAACTTCTATAACAGTCGAATTGTTATAAAAATCAGTTACCACAACAGGCACCATGTAATCACCCGTCAGCTGATAATCGGGAACGCCGTCCCTGTACTCTATCTTGGCGATACCGGAAAGGTCATAAAGATATCCGACACACTCGGATGCTTCCGGCCATTCCAGGCTCGCATACTGATTGTGCGGAAGTGCTATTCCCTTAGGCGCAACGTGATCTTCGATCCTCAGGACGACATCCTTTTCGAAGGCTTCGTCATAGAAAACCTTGAGCATATAGATCGAAGGTACATTGGTATCGATCCCGGAAATATCAGTTACGAACCTTGCGTCATCCGGGCATTCGTTAAAGAAGTCCTCGATCCTTATCTGAGAACCTGCTTCTATTGTCACCTCTTTGATGAGGTTTTTGTTGGCATCCCTTATCGTGAAATATACTGAGACCGCGATCAGACCGGCACAGTATATGCATGCCCCTATTTTTCCAATTAACTTAAACATACGGCTAATGTTTTAATGCAGATATATTAAATGTCAATATATCTTTATATCTAAATTATCACGCTTCCGGAACCGGTGTATTTGTAGGTTCCTCTGGTTCAGGCGTCGGCGTATCCGTCGGAGTATCCTCCGGCGTAGGAGTCGGTGTGTCCTCCACCGGAGTCGGCGTCGGTGTGTCCGTAACAGTTTCAGGCGTCGGCGTAGGTGTATCCGTAACAGTCTCCGGTGTCGGAGTAGCAGTTACCTCTCCGGCAGGTGTCGGAGTCGGCGAACCTGTAGGAGTTGCTGACGGTGAAGGTGTTGCTGAAGGCGTAGGTGTAGGCGAAGCAAGGAACTCCGAAGAGCCGCCTGCACGCGCCGGATAGAGTGAACCGTTGAACTGGTGGTATCTGTCGTTGATCTCGTCATCCGTACACATGAACCAGATGCCCGGGTGATCGCTGTATCCTTCTGTTGCATCACAGTGATACCACTCACCGTTGAGCTTAACGAGAAGCCAGTAGTGAATATTTCCGTTGTACTGAGGATAACGGTCAACTCTCATGTTCGGAATGCCGGCCTCATCAAGGAGCATCTTGCAGCATGCATAGTAAACATAGCAGTCACCGCTGTGTCTCGTGAATCCTCTGTATGCGGCATCCTCATAATCAGGTGTACCCCAGAGAAGCTTAAACCAGAGATTGTCATGCACCCAGTTGAAGATCGCTCTTGCAGTCTCAACGTCACTGCCTCTTCTGAGGTTAGCAACAATACCTGCAGCGATTCCGTAAGGATCACCGTCACCTACATAGTAAGTGCCGTTATCCGTTGTTCCTGTTGAAGGTGCTTCATCTTCTTCCACAGGCATATTGATCGTGAGCTTGCACTTTACAGTGGACATATTGCCGGCCTTATCCTTGGCTTTATAGATGAGGTCGTATGTTCCTGCCTTGGTGTAGTTTACCTGGGACTGATCGACAACGATCGTAGGTTCTTTGTCGTAATCGTCTGTAACGGTAACACCAGCCATGAAATCAAGCTGATCCGGGTTACCCTCAAGTGTAAGATCCTTTACGCCCTTGATTACCGGCGGCGTATGGTCGTCGATCATGTTGAACGGAACCGGAATCATTGTCGTGTTGCCGTAAACGTCAGTAACGGATACGGATACCTGATATGTTCCTGCCTGTGTGAACTTAGGCGTTCCTTCGGTATATTCGATCTTCGCAATACCTGACAGATCGAAAAGATTGGTAACGCATTCTTTTGCCTCAGGCATTTTCCAGTTCAGATAAAGCTCCTGCGGGACAGGATCACCTGTAGGACCGGTATGGTCTTCAATTCTCAGGACAACATCCGCAACCTGATTATGACCGTAACCGATCTTGAGCTGGTAAACGGCAGGCTGACTTACATCGATCCCTGAAACATCCGTAAGGAAAACCGCATCAGCAGGAACCCTGTCAAAGAATGCCTCAAGAGTAATGGGTGTGCCCGCTTCAAGGAGAACATCCGTCTTGACGCTCTGGCTTATTGAACCGCCCGGTAAGAACAGCATGATGCCGCAAACAACGGCAACAATTCCCAGAACAATTATGCCCGCGAGCATTGCCATCTGCTTTTTGTTAAGCGGATTTTTCCCTTTTGCCTGAGATGACTTGGGAGTCTTGCTCATGCCGTACATTGCACTTTCGTCTTCCTTGGAATACGAAAGCGGCTCTCTCAGGCTTCTTCCGGCAACATAGTCTGCTGCCATTCCTGACAGCGGATCTTCCTCGCCTTCGAAAGTCTGAAAATAGTCTGTCTCTTCCACCGGCTGGTTATAGCCTTGTCCGGCATAACCCTGTCCGGTATAGTTCTGTCCCGCATAACCCTGCTGCGCATCATAGTATTCCGATGACCCGCCCTGGTATGCATTTCCTGTGTAAGGATTTTCGTTAGCACTGACAGCAGGTCTTCTGGCATTTCTGGATGCCTGATCACCCCTGACCGGTGTTAATCCTCTCTCACTGCTTTTTTTCATAACTTTTTTCCTTTAATCCCCATTAAAGTTTTTGAAAGTCTGTCAATCTATATAAGGGAAATCCGATGATATGGTTCCCTGATATACGTTTACATAACTCTGTACAGAGTCTGTTGCTCTCTCCGGATACGCCTCTTCATCGAAATCGTGATTCGTAGGAGCATGAATGATCTCATAGTCTGTCATCATGAAACAGAAATAAGCTTTTGGTGTGTAGTCGTTAAAATACTTTTGGGCATCACAGTGCCACCACTCGCCGTTGAGCTTTACGAGACACCAGTAATGCCAGTTGTCCCAGCTGTTGGCACGTTCTCTTACAACACAGACATTCTCGATACCGGCCACATCGAGCATAGCCTTGCAGCATGCCCATGTTCCGTAACAGGATGAATATCTCTTGGTGAAAGTGTTGATCGCAGCAACAGCCCAGTTGTCGTACTGGGGAGTGCTCAGCATGAAGCTGATGTTGTTGTGTACCCAGTAGAAGATCTTCATTGCCTTCTCGACTTCGGTATCCTCATACCAGAGGATATCATCAAGGATCTCTTCTGCCATAGCATATGCTTCCTCAACATATGCCTGTGTCTCAGCTGATGACATATCTGCAGTATCGATAACGATGACGTGAACCTTGACTGTGATTGAAGTCTTGTTGCCGACATCGTCAGATGCCGTAAATGTGAGCGGATAATCTCCGACAGTATGGAGATTTACCTCCGAGTTATCGATTACGAGAATAGGGTTCTCACAGTAGTCATCCGTAACGATAAGGCCCTCTCTGTAAGCGACTGTCTCGCTGCCGACCATAACATCGATATCGTGAGCACCGATGATAACCGGGGGCGTTGTATCCTTGATAACATCGAAAGGAACATCGATAAGCGAATAGTTGCCGCTCGTATCCGTAAGTCTTACTCTTACGTTGAATTTGCCGCCTTTGGAAAGATCCGGTTCACCGTCATTATATGTGCAGTAAACATCAGTCATGTCGAAAACATCCTTTACGAGAGTCTTCGGTTCAGGTGCAACACCCGAATACATGTGCTGCGGAACCGGACTTGCAGTAGGCGCGGTACGGTCAACGACATTGAGGATCGAATGAACAACGTGACCGCCGCAGTCGATAGCGATGTCGTAGGATGCGAGCATTCCCGTGTCGATCATGTCCACATTCGTAATGAACTTCGTGTTCGGCGGGATTCTTGTAAAAAAACAATCGAGCGTGATCGGATGACCATACTCGATATCAACAGTTGAAAGACATTCCTGATCAATTGTGTTGATCAGTCCGGAGTAGAAATAATAAGCAGCAAAAAAACCTAATAAGGCTCCTGCGAGGAGAGGCATTACACCCCATCCCAAAAACCTTATCATGTTAAATCCTGTTTTCTTTCCTACTCTGGTCATTATAGATAATCTTGTGTGCCGAAATATGTAATGAACTGAACCTTTCCGTCAGCATCAAAATCGAACTGAAGCTTGGAAGAACCCTTTGTGTATGCAAGGCTCAAACCTGTATCGATAGCAGGTTCGCCATAGACAGCTCTAACTTCGTCCATTGTGCTGCCGATGTGGATACCTTCAGCAGTTGATACTGTATCATCGCGAAGGAAGATTCTTGTGATGATGTCCTCGGAATTAAGTCTGAGCTCAACATCAAATGAACGTGTCTTGTATGTCTGTGCGAGACCTACACCTGCACAGGAAGCTTCCATAGCTACATCGTAATCTTCAGGAAGCTTGGACTCATCGATAGCTGTATCAACGATAAAGTTGTATCCGTTGTAATTGAATGCATAATTCTCAGATGCGGCATTGGCAACATCTGTAGCTTCTGTGCCGGAACCAGAATTCTGACCCTGTGTTGAGATGATATTGATATCTGAAGATACCGGCTCGGGCTCATTTGCGCATGCGCAAAGGCTCAGGCCGACTATGCTTAAACTCATAAAAAGAGCTGCTGTTTTGACTAATTTCATTAGTACATTTCCTCCGAAACGTTAGAATAGACACCATAATATGATACACCAAGCGTGTATCTCGCATATGACAAAAATAGGGAAAAATGCAAGAATATTTTACTCTAATATGACTAATTATATTATTAGGTCAGTAGGTTAGTTTTCGACGGCGTTAAGGCCGTAACTTTTCAGTTCACCGTAAGTGGCGATCTCGTAGAGCTGATCGTCTCTCATATCGTTATAGAACTTGATGTCCTTCTCGTATTCGGCAGCAACATAAGGAACTGTCCTGTAGTCAGTCAGATCGTAGTGATCCACAAGATACTGACCGAAGAAGACGCTGAGCTTCTCGGCGCCGTAGATATTGAGATGAACGCCTGCATCGTAAGTATCGACATTCATGTCGAGCCCGATCTCATCGGCATAATCGTTGAAATTGATGTATGTGAGGCCGTACTGTGCGGCATACTTCTCGACATTCTCGTCCCACTGCTTGTACCACTTGTATTCGATCGGTGCGCGCACGAGAAGGAGCTCGATGCCGTTCTCTTCGCAGAGGATCCTAATCTGGTCGAGATAATACATGGCATTTTCGCCGAATCTGTAATTGAGCTGCAGGGGCATCGGAGGGAACGGTTCCATCGGCTTTATATCGCAGCGCATGTAATAGCCGTTGTGTGATGTGATGTCCTTCGAGAAAACATGCTCGAAATCAGTTCTTGTTAGCTTGTTCCATCTGTCATGGTAACGGAGTATCGGGAAAACATAGGATGCGAAAGTCTCGCCTTCTGTCATTGAGACATTGATTGCATCGACCTTGTCCTTTGACCATCTCATGCCGTCCAGAGTCATTCTGTTATAAGCTTCGTTCCTCGGAACGTCGTTCTGGAGATTATGAACCGACAGCACAACGACCTTCGGAGTCTCAGTTCTCAAAACATCCCTGAGAAGATAGTAAGACTGGCAGACATACTGCTCACCCGAACCTCTGATATAAGATGAGATGCCGTATTCCTGATACATCTTGACCGGCGAATAGCTCTCATAAGCATCGCAGTCACCTAAGATTATTACGTCGTGAGGAACCTTTTCCCTGTAGTACTCCTCAGTGAATGATCCCTCGATAACACCCTTCTGATATTTGGGCATGAAGAGTCTTTGCAGGAATGCCAGTATTGCAAAAGTCAGCGCAAGCAAAACAAGCGCTGTTACAACTTTCTTTATGGTCCTGGATTCTTTCTTTGTTTTATCCGTCATCACATTGCCTTTTTCAGACGGCGGAAGTCACCTAGTGCCTTCCAGCCGATCCTGATTATTTTTTTGATATTTATTGAGTTCCTGCCGCCCTGACGCGGTCTGAATGTCACTTCGCGGAAAGCATACTCTTCACCGTAATAAACGAAGTAAGTTGTCATCATGATGTTCGGCAGATTGTAATCCCTGTCGAGCCTGGGAAGATATTTTGCAACAGTCTTCGCATCCATGAGACGGAACGGTGCATTTGCATCAGGTACCTTCACATGAAAATAGCACTTGATAAGAAAGCATACGACCTTCTCTACAAACGCTCTGGACTTGCCGTCGCCTCTTACCACTCTGTGTCCGAAGATTCCCTTATAGCCGTGGCGCATCTGCCAGAAAGAATCGAATTCCCCTGGCAGAGTCTGTCCGTCAGAATCCGTCTGGAAAATAAAATCCGCACCGTTCTTTATCGAATAATCGTAAAGCGCGATCACCTTGGGACCGTGCTGTTTTCCGGTATCAGAAAGGATCTCAAGCTGCGGATGGTCCTTTTTGAAGTTCTCCAGAAGATCATGTGTCCTGTCAGTGCTTCCGCTGTCAGCTACAACAAGTTTGGATTCAGTGTCTTTACCTTCAAGCAACGGATACCAAGAAGAAACAACATCAATGATGTTGTCCTCTTCATTGTATGCAGGCATGACGATGTAAAGAATATCCACTGTTTGCTCCGTCGGTAATTTGCTTTATGGATTATAGCATAATCAGGCTTCTTCGATTGTATGGTTCTTGTAATCTATCCTGCTCTGGACCGATTCAGTCGCACTTTGCGGATAATCATCGACCCTGTACTGGAAGCCGTTCCATCCGCCCTGCCAGAAATTCTGAAGTTCCTTCGTCGTGTACATGAAGAAATAACTGTCGTATCCTTCACGCCATGTCGCATCGCAGTGATACCACTCGCCGTTAAGCTTCACGTAATTCCAGAAGTGAGTTGCAGTCTCATAAGGCCATCTTTCTATAACCATGTTCTCTATACCTGCTACATCAAGAAGTGCTTTTACGGCATACACGGTCGAATAGCAGTTGCCGGTGCGGTAAAGGTATGCGTTGTAAGCTGCTTCGGTCCATGAATCGCTGTTTGTCTTCAGGATGAATCTGATGTTATATCTGCACCACCAGACGATCTGAAGAGCGATCTCCTCTTCGGTCATTCCGGGTTCGGTTATCTCATCAAGGATCTTTCGCGCCTCTTCATAAACGACCTCAGGTTCGATATAACCTTCAGGCTTTTCGGATATCGTCAGATCGACTGTGACCGAAGTGCTGTTGCCGGAAAAATCTGTTGCGGTATAAGTGACCTCGTAAACACCTTCCTCATCCATATTCACATTCGAGTTGTCGATCGTAAGAACTGGATTGGGATCGTAATCGTCAGTAACTATTATGTTCTCCCTGTAAGTGACCGAATCACCGATATAAGACTGGAAATCCAGCGCACCTTTAATCTCCGGAGGCATATCGTCCTTCGTCACTTTGAAAGGAACGCTGATATATGTCTCATTGCCGCTCGCATCAACCAATGCTGCCGTAAGGAAATAATTACCGCCGTAAGAGATATCCGGAGGATCCTTCCAGTATGCAGAAACTTCCGTAACATCGCTGATGTTCGTTATGCAGCTCAGCGCATCAGGCAGACCCTGACTTGCGAAGATCTCCTGCGCAACAGGCTCACCCGTGGGCGGAACCGTATCAACGATATAGAGCCTGCATGAGTTGTTCACACCGTAAATACTGATATTGAAATTAACCGTCTGAGGAAGACTTGTATTGACCTCATCGAAATTCAGATTGCACTTAACAAGATCCGGGAAAGTCACCTCACCCGTGAAATACATGCCGAGTTCAGGCTTAACCGTTCCAGCCTCTATCGTGACTTCAGTTTTAAGAAGAGCGATCTCATTCTGATAGAACCTGATAACACCTGCTGCAAGAAGCACGACCAACAATATAACGGCTGCGCCTATAAGAAGTCCCACCACGCCCTTTGAAGTCTTTACAGGCTTTTGATCAACCTTCTTAGGAGGATTTTGCTTTGCGTTGACCGGATGTTTGGCTGCAGGACGTCTTTGGACAGGATGCCCGGTCGACGGTCTTGCCGCATTGGGTACAGTTCTTCTTTGTCCTGCGGGATTTCTCCGGGTTGTATTTCCGGGAACGACAGGTCTTCTCTGAACAGGACGTGCATTATTGCGCCCATCAGGATTTCTGTTTGTTCCGCCGTTTGTACTGTTCATACTACTCTCTTATTCTGTGACTTTCGTAATCGATCATGTACTGGACCGAATCCGAAGCTGATTCGGGATAAATGTCCTCATCGAAATTATAACCATTCCATCCGTTATCCCAAAAATCATGTAATTCCTCTGTAGTGTACATGAAGAAATAACTGTCATATCCCATTCTCGGAGTTGAGTCGCAGTGATACCACTCACCGTCGATCTGGATATAATTCCAGAAGTGCGGATTGTAGATATAAGGATCTCTGATGATGATCATGTTCTCGATTCCGGCAACATCGAAAAGCGCCTTTGCCGTCATTGCAAACACATAGCAGTTTCCGGTCCTCTTGGTAAGTCCGTCGTAAGCAGCTCTCGTCCAGTTCGTGTCATCGCAGACGGAGATGTAGTGAACGTTATATCTGACCCACCATGTGATCTGAATAGCAACTTCCATATCACTCATCGAATCCCATGTGATGCTGTTCAATACGTCTCTTGCTTCCTCATAAACGAGCTCGGGATCGACCCATGTATCAGGCTTCTCATTCAGTGTAAGCTCGATCGTTGTCTCCGAGACATTGCCCGTAAAATCTTTTGCCCTGTAGATGACTTCGTAGGTTCCTTCCTCTTCAAAATCGACTCCGCTTGTATCGATCTCAATTGTCGGATTAGGATCGATGTCATCTGTTACCGTAACATTCTCCATGTATGTAATCGAGTCACCGATAAACACTTCGATATCCTCTGTGCCTTCTATCACAGGCGGCGTGATATCTCTTGTGACATTGAGAGGGACATCAACGATCGTCACATTGCCGGATGAATCCGTGATGCGTGCCTTTGCAACGAGATTGCCGCCCCATGTGTAATTCGGTACCTCATCCCACTCGATCGTGACATCGTTTAAGTCATAAACATTCTTTATGCATTCTTCCACCGGCGGAAGTTTATCCGTCGAATACAGAGTCTGCGGTATGCCTTCTGCAACAGGCGCTGTCGTATCAACGATATTAAGAACACATGGAAAATGAGTCCCGTAAAAAGTGACTGTAAATCTTATCGTCTGGGGGATCGTGTAATTTACTGTCGTAAAATCAAGATTGGAATGAACATATTGAGGAAATACAGGTTCTCCCGGAACATACATGCCAAGGTCAGCAGTCTGACCCGCTTCGACCGTATTCTCGCGGACTAACATAGCCGTATCCTGATCGTAGATCGAGATGGCCATATATTCCATGCCGAAAACAATGAGCAGCAGGACAAAGATTACAAGCAGCGGAACAAGGCCCTTATGTCTTTTCTTTATGCCGTAAAGCTCTTTCGTGCTGACACGTTTTGTACGCTTTGGCTTTTGTTTGGGTTCAGAAGATCCGGATTGTCTTACTTCAGCAGTTTCAGCCTGTCTTACTGATGGTTTTGTCTCAGGATGGCGTGAAGATCTTTTCTCAGCCTTGCGTTCAAGAGCAGCTTCATGCTCCACAGCTTTTAAAACTGCGGCATCAGCGGATCTTACGCGTGCTTTCTCGTGGCCTCTGTTAGAGGGACCTTCGTCCTGCATTTCCTATACCCCGTCATCGTTCTGGATAATTCCCCGTGAAGCAGGCATCGCAATATCTGAAATCATCGCCGCCGAGCATCACATCAAGATCTTCGTTATCCAGATAACCTAAAGAATCGGCACCTATTATGCCACAGATTTCAGGGATTGTGTGCTTACAGGCGATAAGATAGTCCTCATCAGGTACATCAGTACCGTAGTAACAGGGGTGCATGAACGGAGGAGAACTGATCCTTACATGGACTTCTGTGGCTCCCGCATTTCTAAGCATATTGACCTGATTTGCGATGGTATTTCCTCTGACGATCGAGTCGTCGATAATTACAACTCTCTTACCTTTAACAACGGCAGAGATGGGATTGAGCTTGATCTTAACAGCCTGTTTTCTCTGTTCCTGCGAAGGCTTGATAAACGT
Organism: Oscillospiraceae bacterium; assembly: GCA_902788505.1. GTDB lineage: Bacteria > Bacillota > Clostridia > Saccharofermentanales > Saccharofermentanaceae > Saccharofermentans. Next base: position 8,495 of record CADAKH010000033.1, on the reverse strand, counting down.
TCTTCCGACGTATGAATTCTTAACAAATCCCTTCTCATAGGGGATGCCTGACTCAGCGGAAAATCCGAGCGCCGCATCGATTCCGGATTCCGGAACACCGATTACGATATCGCAGTCACAGGGATGCTTTCTGGCAAGGATCCTTCCTGCTTCCCTTCTCGCATCGGCTACGGAGATACCGTCGATAACAGAGTCGGGTCTTGCAAAATAGATATATTCGAAAATGCACTTCTTCATTCCGCGCTTTATGCCGGAATCGATTGATCTGATCTCACCGCCGTCAACAACGACTATCTCGCCGGGCTTTACATCTCTTATAAATTCGGCACCGACAGCATCGAGAGCACATGTCTCAGAACAGAAGATAACGGCACCGTCAAGCTTGCCCATTACGAGCGGCTTTAATCCGAAAGGATCTCTTGCCGCGATGAGTTTTCTGGGACTCATGACAAGGAGAGCATAACCGCCCTTGATAAGTCCCATAACTTCCTTTACAGCTTCCTCAACGGAAGGAGTGGAAGATCTTTTGTGTGCAATGAGATATGCGATGACCTCCGAATCGGTGGTCGTATGGAAAATAGCGCCCTTGTCTTCAAGCTCTTTTTTGAGAGCACCGGCATTTGTAAGGTTGCCGTTATGTGCAATGGATAATGTACCTTTTGAATACTGCGTAACGATAGGCTGCGCATTCTCCGGAACGCTGCCGCCTGCCGTGGAATATCTTACATGACCGATCGCGATATCGCCTTTGAGGCTCCCGATCTTATCGCTGCTCAGGACATCGCTTACAAGGCCCATGCCTTTGACGCACTCTATGGAAGCATCGTCATTCGTAGCAATACCACAGCTCTCCTGTCCCCTGTGCTGGAGACTGAAAAGTCCGTAGTAAACATCACTGGCGCAGAATTTACTGCCGTGAATTCCGAATATTCCGCATTCCTCGTGTATTGCCATGAGTAGATTTTAGCACCAAGTTGACGAACAGAAATGCATTAAAATGTCTGTATTTTTATTATCTCAATTCGGCTCTGTTTGGATATAACAACAACGGTCATGTCCTTAGTAGTAAAATAGCATCTGTTATGGAAGATCTATTTGCCAATTGCAACCTTTGCCCCAGGCGCTGCGGTGCCGACAGAACTGCCGGTAAGACAGGCTTTTGCAGGATGCCTTCAGTGCCTGTCGTAAACCTCATAAAGCTCCACTACGGCGAGGAGCCGGTAGTATCAGGTGCAGACGGCAGCGGCACGGTGTTCTTTGAAGGCTGCAGTCTCGGCTGTATCTTCTGCCAGAACTACGGCATCTCAAGAGGGCCCACGGGTCACGGCACAGAGATGGACAAAGACAGTCTTGCAGATGCTTATCTTAAGCTTCAGGATGAGGGCGCCAACAACATCAATCTCGTAACTCCGATGCACTTTGCACCCGAAGTTGCCGCTTCTGTTGCAAAGGCAAAGACGATCGGACTTAAGATTCCCGTTGCGGTCAACTGCTCCGGATACGATCTCGTATCAACACTCAGGCTTTTCGACGGGCTTGTCGATATCTACATGCCCGATATGAAATATTTCTCTTCGAAGTTCTCTTCTGAGTATTCCCACGCGCCTGATTACTTCTCAGTATGCTGCAGTGCAATAGATGAGATGGTAAGACAGACGGGCAGTGTTGTTCTTGATGAAGACGGACTGATCAGGAAAGGCGTCATAGTAAGGCACCTGATCCTTCCGGGCGGCATATTTGATTCAAAACACATTATCGATTATCTGACTTCAAGATACGGAGACAGGATTTACATAAGTCTCATGAGCCAGTACACGCCGATGCCTTCATGCACCGGAAAGCTCGCTTCAAAGCCGTCGAAAAGCGCATGTGATGCTTTGGCGGATTACCTTGAATCCACGGGACAGGCAAATGCCTTCATCCAGGATTACGATTCATCCGGAAATGAAATGATCCCGGACTTCCGTATCTGAAAGCCCGGGACCATTGTTTTCGATTTAATTTCAAACTCAGAGTATTTCGTCGATCAAAGCCTCAAGTTTAGGCTGGGGAACAAATCCCAGTGACTCATTGACGATCTCACCGTTTTTGAAGATCTTGACCGCAGGGATGCTCTCAACGTGATACTTCTCGGCATACTCCGTAGCTTCATCAACATTGTATTTACATACCTTGATCTTGCCCTCGTACTTGCCTGCAATTGCAGCTACGACAGGACCCAACATCTTGCAGGGACCACACCAGGGTGCCCAGAAATCAACAAGAACCGGGATGTCACTAGCGATAACTTCTGATTCGAAATTACTGTCATTTAATACGATCTCAGCCATAAGCATTCTCCTTCTGGTTTAGTTGGTTTTATTATCTCACGGGGTATTTTTCTTTACTATCCGAAATATTGCTTTCTTATAGAAAAAACCGTCAATCTTTGCACTCACCGCTGCTGCAGAGCTTGCTGTTCGGGCAGACGCTGTAATTTCCGCCTTCGATCTCCAGCACTTTTCCGTTTACGAGAAAATCCGCGATCTTAAATCTTGCGGATTCATAGATCTCGGTAACAGTCGTTCTTGAGATATTCATCTGCTTAGCACATTCCTCGTGCGTCATCTTCAGATAATCGACATGGCGGATGACTTCGAGTTCCTCAACGGTAAGATTGGCTTCGCCTTTGGGTTCGGCTTCTCCGGCAGGTTTAAACTTTTTGTATTTCGGCTCTTTGCAGATCCTTCTGACTTTCACGGGTCTCGGCATAGAAAACTCCTAAAAAAAGACATATGCCGCGTTTGCGACATATGTCAATTATAGCACTCTGAATTTTAATATGAGCGGTGCTCTTTTCCTGTCAGATATCCTCGCCCAAAGAAGCAAGATACTGACCATAATCGGTCTTGGACATCGTCTGCGCAAGTTCAAGGAACTTATCCTTCTCGATCCATCTGTTGTGCCATGCGATCTCTTCGAGACATCCGATCATGCGGCCTGATCTCTGAGCAGCCCTGATCTGTCCAGCAGCCTCATAAAGGCTGTCCGGATTACCCGCATCGAACCATGAGAATTCCTTACCGAGAGGAATAACATGGAGCTGGTCATTCTTAAGATACTCCTCATTGACTGAAGTGATCTCAAGCTCGCCTCTTGCGGAAGGCTTGACTCTGCTTGCGATGTCGCAAACCTGTGAATCGTAGAAATAAAGACCGGGAACAATGTAATTTGACTTCGGATGGCGCGGCTTCTCCTCAATGGATACGGCCTTACCGTCAGCATCGAATTCAACGACACCGAAAGCTCTGGGGTCAGCGACATAGTAACCGAAGATTACGGCACCTGATTCCTGACGTCCCGCAAGTCTCAGCTTACGTCTGAAGAAAGGTCCGTAGAAGATGTTGTCGCCCAAAGCGAGGCATACGGAATCACCTGCGATAAAGTCCTTGGCGATGATGAAAGCGTCGGCGATACCTCTCTGGACTTTCTGTTCCATATACTTGATGGAAATGCCGAGATGCGAACCGTCACCCAGAAGATCGACGAACGGCTTTGTATCATCCGGCGGAGTGATGACGAGAATATCCTTGATCCCTGCCTCCATGAGAACAGAGAGAGGATAGTAGATCATGGGCTTATCGTAAACGGGGAGCAAGGGTTTGCAGACCGGCTTTGTAATAGGATAAAGCCTTGTACCCTTTCCTGCAGCAAGAATGATTCCTTTCACTTGTAGGACCTCCGGAATATTCAAAATATGTTGATAGTATAAATATACAATAATCGAAGGCTCTTTGAAAGTTCGGTTATCTTTTGCCTTCGAAAAACAGGCACAAAAAAACTGCCTCGTAAGAGACAGTTCTTAAAATGGTGGAGCGGGATACGAGACTTGAACTCGCGACTTTCACCTTGGCAAGGTGACACTCTACCACTGAGTTAATCCCGCGTGCCTGATTATTATATGGTCGAGTCTCCGATTTGTCAACAACTAAATTTAATCACTTATATCACTGTCGATCGCGACCGCTACTTCGTACTCCGGAAGCACGGTCTTAACATCGCTGATTATGTGATTTATAAGGCCTTCCCTGTCCTGCTCATCGAAATCGACGACCACATCAAAGGTGATCCTCTTCTTTTCCTCATCAACATAAAAACCGTGAAGCTGCAGGATATGCTTGTGGTCAACAACGAGTCCCGTAATATCATTTCTCAGCTTCATAAGCTTCTCATTTGAAGAATTATTGGAATAAATGCCGACAGCCGTAATAAAGATGCCGGTATCTTTGAAGGCCTTCTCCGTGATATTTCTTGTCAGGGCATCGATCTTGTCGGCGGTCATGGTATCGTCAATCTCGACATGAAGGGAACCCAGATATCTGTCGGGTCCGTAATTGTGGAGCACGACATCATACACACCATGAACTTCCTCAAAAGCCAGAACGCTCTCCTTGAGCTTCCTGGTGTATTCTGCCTCAACCCTGTGGCCGAGCATATCGTCAACGGCCTCAAAGATGATCTCAACGCCCGCCTTGAAAATGAAGAACGAGATGATAACGCTGACATAAGCTTCGATATTGACCTTGAAGATCATGAGAATAACGGCGGAAACGAGCACCGCAGTAGACAGTATCGCATCGAAAAGCGCATCCGTTCCCGATGAAATAAGAAGATCGGATCTTGCCTTCTTTCCCTGCTTCTTTACGTAAATTCCCAGAACGATCTTAACGACGATCGCAACCGAGATAACAATAAGGGATACCGTTGAATGCTCAGGCGCGACCGGATTGAATATCTTTTTTATTGATTCCAGGAGCGATGTGATACCCGCGTAGATGATCAATGCAGCGATTATCATCTGGGCGAGATACTCTGCTCTTCCGTGACCTAAGGGATGCTTTTTGTCTGGCTTCTTGGATGCTATCTTCGTACCGATTATAGTAACGACAGAAGATAAGACATCACTGAAGTTGTTTACCGCATCAAGAATCATGGCTGTCGAATGAACGGTAAGACCGACGAGCGCTTTAAAGGAAGCGAGCAAAACATTTGCCACGATTCCTATTATGCCGGTCCTTACTATAGTTTTTTCTCTTGAGATTGCTTTTTCCTGTTCAGCCATGATTTAAATACAGGAACGGCAGTTTTTACCTGCCGTTCCATTCCTTTAACTTTTTTGTCGAAATTTATGCGGGCTGGAAGTTTTCCTTGCCTACACCGCAGACAGGACATTTCCAATCATCCGGGATATCCTCGAAAGCTGTGCCGGGTGCAATTCCGCTGTCGGGATCACCTATCTCGGGATCGTATTCGTAGCCGCAAAGTGCGCATACATATTTCTGCATGGTCGTGTCCTCCTTGGGATTTTGATAAGCTCATTTTACACCCATCGCGGTAGGAATTTATATCAGGTTCAAGGTATAATTCCTTGTCTGTTTTGTCTGTCTTTTTCAGAGCTTTTTTGTATGCTGTTTGCGTGGCCTTCGCAGTATTCTGTCTGTTTTTGCCGCCTTTGTCTTAAAACCTGTAAGGAATCGTGTCGGAAATCTGATATGGCTGCGGCCGTAATCCCGGCAACAAAAAAGACCGTTTCCGGACTTCGGAAAACGGTCTTATCTGGAGCGGGTTACGGGGTTCGAACCCGCGACATTCAGCTTGGGAAGCTGACACTCTACCAACTGAGTTAAACCCGCAAAAGCTTTAAATCAAAGCAATCTTAACAAACCTAGTCATTGAAATCAAACACGGGTGCCATCTTGATCCTGGGGTCCTCGGCGAACTTTACGAAATCGTCGCACATCTCGTGTCTGAAGTCTTCCGTGGCGAAAGGGATCCAGAATTGCGTGTCCGAGAAATTGGACCAGACAAGCATGTAAGCGATACTCTTTCCGCCTGCTGTTGAGGTTATCGCATCGAGCGTTTCGGTGAACCATTCAGGTGCCGTGTTGTCCATCGGTGCGAGGCCTTCGAAATAGCCGTTCTCAGTCTCTAATGAACGGTAACCGATCTCGGTGAGGGCAGCGATCATGCCGCGCTCTTTTGCGATGTCGTCGATGATATCCAAAGACTCTGAAAGCCTGTGATAGAAGCCGTCGCCCTTGTGCGGCTTGTCGTGGTAATAATCAAGGCCGAGGATATCGATATATTCGTCTCCCGGGTAACGCGATAAGTAGCCGTCAGCATTTTCGACAGGGCCGTTGGGAGAATAGGCGACTGCAAGGTTGTCCACGCCCTTCTGGCCCATCAGGTAATCAATGGTGTATCTGAACAGGGTCTTATATTCCTCATCTTCGAGGAAGCCTTTGCCCCACCAGAACCAGTCGCCGTTGCATTCGTGGAAAGGACGAAAGATCATGGGGATCTTTTCGCCTTCGACGTCAACGCATGCGGATGCGAAATCCGCGATGAGATCCAGGAATCTGTTGTACTTTTCGTTGAGATCTCCGCCCGGTAGGATCCTTCTGCCGCAGTCACCGTCGGTGATGTTGGTAGAATAATCGTAGAACTCGTCGCCGCCCAAAGAGAAGTTCGGCATGTGCGAAGAGAGCGTGATAATAACGCCCTGACGTCTCAGGTTTTTAACGACTGCTATGAGGTCATTGTAGTTGCCCTCATAACCCTGAAAGCTCAATGTATCGACACCGACGATCGCAGGATGCATTCCCGTAAGGTTCTTGCAGTCCGATTCCGTGCCGTCAGTGATGTCGATCGATACGCCGATGTGACCGGCGTTCTGCTGTCCGAATAAGATCTGGTCGCTGTAGGAGAAGTCTCTTAAAATGTCTAAGAGTCTTATCAGCTTGTCAGATCTTTTGTACTTAAAGTTCATTATTTCCTGCCCTGTTTCTTCTGAAAATCTCCGAAAGGATCCTGGATATCGGATATATCACCGCCAAGATGCTGGATCGCGGACATCATCTCATAGAAAAGATCACGCTCGATCGTCTTCTGGTTGCGGTTGATGTAATTCTTAAACATCGCAACTGCTCTGTCGTCACCGTAATCCGCAAGGCAGATTACCGCATAGATCTTGTTGGTCATGTATCTGAAGGCATGTCTCAATGTCTGATATATCTCTTCTGTCTTATGCTGTTTGCCGATTTCCGTGAGCATGATGACAACATCTTCACAAGGACCTTCAAGGCCTGTATCGACCTGGCTTTCGATGATGTTGATAAGGAAAGGCTCAGATACTTCCGGGAATGCCTCAACGTATTCGGCGATGGATTCTGCAACGAATTCCCTTGTCTTACCATAGCTCAGATAACGGTCAAGGACTGCCTGGATAAAGCAGGGTTCCTTCATCTGTGTCAGGACTTCAAAGCATGCGATAGCCTTCTGGAACTGCATCTCGAAAATGACATTCTCATCGGATAATTCCTCTTCTGTCCATGCACATTCGCCGATGATCCTGCCGCAGTAATCCCTTACCTGATCTGCAGGTTCCGTTGCGATGCTTGCCACAAGAGACTGCGGAACGCCTCTGTCGAGATTTAAAGCGCTGTATTCAAGTGCTTCTGTCTTCTCATCGAAGCCCATCTCATCCCAGATCTGTCTCATGGACTTGTCGCCGAGTCTCTCGTCAGGCTCATTCTCAAGCTTGGCGGTAGCTTCATCGGTCTCTTCCTTTGCAAGACGCTGAATATATTCCTCATATGTGGCATCGTCGACGCCCTCAGGTCTCTGGTCGAGCTTGTCGCCGAACTCGTCGAGCTTCTGCTCCAGGATCAATGCGCCGATCTCGTCGTATCTTTTGAGTAATTCCTTGATATCCTCTCTCATGTAAACCTCATCTTTCGGGGTAACCTTATTTTATTGACCCACATATTTTACTCTGATTATCTAATCAAAAAAAGCGCCGCTTTTGGTACCATTGGTGACCCGTACGAGAGTTGAACTCGTTACTCCGCCGTGAAAGGGCGACGTCTTAGCCGGTTGACCAACGGGCCTTTTATGGTAGCGGCGGTGGGATTCGAACCTACGACCTGCCGGGTATGAACCGGACGCTCTGGCCAACTGAGCTACGCCGCCATAAAAGTTGCTTTGAAATTATATCCACTCAAAGATTTAAAGTCAATAGTAATAATCTATCAAAAGTGGCTTTCTGTTCTTTCTCTCAGCCGTCTGTTCATTTTGGCTTCGTGTTCCGCTCTGCTGATCTTATTTGCAAGAACTGCGGCCTTCCTGAAAGCACGTTCTTCAAAACATTTTGCACCAACCAGCAACAATATCGCTGACACAAGCCCCAGTAAGGATTGGAAATAAACAAAGGAAAGAGACTGCCCGTAACGGACAGCCTCTGTAAGTCACTATTCTAAAGTATTCAGAAGAATTACTTGAGCTCGAGCTCAGCGCCGCAATCAGCGAGCTTCTTCATGAGGTCATCAGCCTCATCCTTAGAAACGTTCTCCTTGAGAGCAACAGGTGCCTTCTCAACGAGTTCCTTAGCTTCCTTAAGACCCATACCAAGAACATCCTTAACTGCCTTGATAACGCCCATCTTGGAATCGCCGAAG
>CADAKH010000032.1 GCA_902788505.1 Oscillospiraceae bacterium | reverse complement strand
GGAATCACAGAGCCTACACCTACATTCTCCGCTTGCTTCGGTCAGGCATTCCTTGAGCTCCACCCTACAAAGTATGCTGAAGAGCTCGTAAAGAAGATGCAGAAGTCCGGTGCTAAGGCTTACCTCGTTAACACAGGTTGGAACGGCACAGGCAAGAGAATCTCCATCCCTGATACACGTGGAATCATCGATGCAATCCTCAACGGTTCTATCAATGACGCTCCTACAAAGAAGATCCCTTACTTCGATTTTGAAGTACCTACAGAGCTTCCCGGCGTATCCACAGAGATCCTTGATCCCCGTGATACATATGCTGATGCAGCTGAGTGGGATACAAAGGCTCAGGATCTCGCTGGCAGATTCATCAAGAACTTCAAGAAGTATGAGACAAACGAGGCAGGTAAGGCTCTCGTTGCAGCTGGTCCTAAGCTCTAATACTTCCGTTATAAGTTTAAAACCGACTATAAAGCTCCCGAAGTCACAAACTTCGGGAGTTTTTACATTTGTATAAATTTTTTGCGAATTTGAATTTCTGACCGATACAAAGTGGTATATTAAAAATACAAATTTTGCATAGTTCAGGTTTTCAAAAATGAAAAGATCCAGAAATATCAGAGTTGTCAGAACACAAACAGCATTGCTTGAAGCACTGGAAAGACTTATCCAGACCAAGAAGCTTTCAGGCATTACTATTACCGAGCTTTGTACTGAAGCTGATATCAACAGGAACACATTCTACTATCACTATAACAACATTATTGAATTCCTTGACGAGCATAAGCAGATCGTTCTGGATGAACTGAATGATATAACTGATGTAAGTACAACTCACAGCAAAGAGAACCTTATTGAGATATTCAATGTCCTGAAGTATCACCCTCACTTTTTGAATATTCTCATCTCCCCTAACTGCGATCTTGATCTCTTCAATGATATTTTTGCGATTGCTTCAAAGAAAGCCAGTTTCTCATTGTCAAAACATGAGGACGGTTTTACAAATAAGGAATTGCTCATCTGCACTTACTGCAATGCCGGCTGCAATGCAGTGATCAGATCATGGATCCTCAAAGGAATGCGGGAAACTCCTGAAGAGATCGCCGATATTATATGGGAATCTTCGAAGAAAGGCATTTTCTCGCTGATGTTCCCAAACGAGAGCTTCAATTAATAACTCAATTTCCGGCGAGCAATACTGAAGGATCGTATTCTGATGGGTCGTAGATCTTCCAGATCTTATATCCGTTGATCTCCTCAACAAACACCATCTCGGCATCAGGACAATAGTATTTGCGGACATACTCAAGCTTATAGTCCATAAGGTAATTATCCACTAACAGGATATTCTCATCAGTCAGAGATCTGTACGGATTGGATGGATCCGTGCCATTTGCTGCAAGAGCATACATCTCTCCCGGATGATGCATCGCCACACTTCCGAAATATGCATAATCATCTTTGAAAAGACCCTGCTCAGGTCTGAACCACGGATCGTAATCATAATAGAACACCTGAATCGCTGTCGAGAAATCAACATAATAATAATGTTCATCATCATTTTCGAGCTTAGAGATAAGATCAGGATGAGGCGTCCTGAAAGACGATAAAAGCTTAAGTTTTTGAGGAAGATACGCTCCTGAAAAGTCCATCGTATTATCAAAAAGCTGCTGATATGTTTCATCATTCAGATCTCTGTAAAAACCGCTTGGAATAGTATAAAAAATCCGGATTGCCGATAAGATAAGAATAACCGTTACAGAAGAAATGGTAGAAATACTGCATTCTTTTCCCAATGCTTTAATTTTCTTCTGTTCAAATAAGTTTTTATCGTTAAATGAGAATATAGACATCAGGCATGTTATCGCACAATAATAAACACCCCATTCAACTCGGTACACCATCCTTCCCGTATAAATGAAGAAAACAAAAAAAGCGAACGCAGTCAATATCAGCACAAAAGGAGCGATCCTGTTCTTCCCCAGAAGTACAGATAAAACAGCCATAAGATAAAGTGCGACCGCAACCGGATAATCAAGAATGCCACTGTTCAGAAAGACATTAATAACGAAATCAAAAGTATGTATCTGATCGTTTACATAGTATGCCTGGATCGAAGCCACTTCACTGAGTTTATCATCCGGATATACATCACGGTCAACAAACTGCCAGGAATTGATCATCACATAATCCAAACCATCATAGCCCAGTCTTTGATAATCTTCCTCTAAAACTTCATACGGAGGCGTAATTACATCAGTAACACTTGATCTGAGAACTCCGAATTCCGAAAACTCACGATAATCCGGACTGCTGTTCCTGATATAACCTCCCACCTTTTCAACACCGAACATCACAGCTACCAATGCCAGACAAACAACCAGTTTTGACAGCGTGTTCATAATAATGTCTTTCGTGAACAACGGCATCTCTTTTGAAGTCCTGGCTTCAGCCGCTTTGGTATAAGCATGAATTACAAATGCAACAACAAGGAAAGCTCCATAGATGTAAACAGTTGAAAAACGGATCATCGAACCCAATATGGCAATTACGGTTCCGGTAATTATGTAACGGTTCTTATGTTCTTTTGCATCCCAGAGTCCGTATAAGATCAGAAGTCCTCCTGCTATACCGGCTGCAGCGGATATCTTGGTAAATTGAAGCATTACATATAAATCATCTGAATAGAATACAAGGAACAGTACTGCCATACAGACAGTAACTGCATTGATCTTTTTCTTAAACAAAATATAAGTAACAGCGGTTGAAGATACAAATCCCAATGTCATCAGCAAAACAAAATAAAAGCTGATCTTTGGAATTAGGCTGTAAAGCAAAACAAGGAAATAACCCAGTATAGGATTGCCCCAGAAAAGGTAAGGATCATACCCGGTTCCGAAAGCACCTGATAAGACTGCATCGATCATAAAGTCATCTGACACTTCATATCTTATCCTGAAGCATAAGACACAAATAAGAAGTGCCAAAAGATTTAAGGTGAATGCCAAAAACAAAGGCTTACCGAAAAGTTTTCCGATTAAACCCTGGTGAATACCTGAATTATGAACTGTATTTTCATGAATCTCACCCATAAAAATAATTATATAGAAAATTTAATAATTTAGAAATCAGAGAAAACAAAAAGGCTGCCTGACAAACAGATTCAGACAGCCTTATCAATTTAAATTACCAGTTATTATGCAGTTACGATCTTGTTAGCGCTCTCGAGGTTGTGTCTCTCGACTGCTTCCTGTCTCATCTTGTACTTGAGGATCTTGCCTGCGGCATTCATCGGGAAACTGTCAACAAAGTCAACATATCTCGGAACCTTGTGCTTAGCCATATGAGACATGACATATTCCTTTATCTCTTCTTCGGAAGACTCTTCACCGGGCTTTAAGATAACAGCAGCGAGAATCTCTTCACCGTAGTCGGCATCAGGAACACCGATAACCTGTACATCAGAGATCTTGGGATGTGTATAGAGAAAGTCTTCTATCTCCTTGGGATAGATGTTCTCACCGCCTCTGATGATCATGTCCTTGATACGTCCGGTGATCTTATAATATCCGTCCTCTGGTCTTCTGAGGGCCAGGTCTCCCGAATGGAGCCAGCCGTCCTCATCGATAGCGGCAGCTGTTGCCTCGGGCATTTTGTAGTAACCCTTCATGATGTTGTATCCGCGTGCGCAGAACTCACCCGGTACACCATCAGGAAGCTCCTCACCTGTCTCAGGATCAACGATCTTGGTCTCAACACCGAAGAGAGAAGGTCCGACAGTATTTACTCTCTGCTCGATAGTATCTGTTGTCTTGCTCATTGTTGTGGCAGGAGATGCTTCTGTCTGACCGTATGTGATTACGATCTCAGGCATATGCATCTTCTCGATAACTTCTTCCATTGTCTTGATCGGACAAGGTGATCCTGCCATGATACCTGTTCTCATGTGGGAGAAATCAGTCTTCGGGAAATTCTCGTGACCGAGCATAGCGATGAACATTGTAGGAACACCATGGAAGCATGTGATCTTCTCCTGGTTGATGCAGTTCAAGCCCTTTCTGGGTGAGAATGCCGTGATAGGAGACATTGTAACTGCGTGAGTTACGGATGCTGTCATTGCGAGTACCATGCCGAAGCAGTGGAACATAGGAACCTGGATCATCATTCTGTCGAAAGAAGACAGATCCATGCAGTCACCGATCGCCTTACCGTTGTTTACTACATTGTAGTGAGTAAGCATAACGCCCTTAGGGAAACCTGTGGTGCCTGATGTGTACTGCATGTTGCATACATCATTCTTGTCAATAGTACGGCGGATCTTCTCGACATCGCTGTACTTGACTGTCTCGGCAAGAGCCGGGAGATCATCCCAGTGGAAGCATCCGGGTACCTTGGACTCACATGTAATGACATTCTTCAATACAGGAAGTCTTGCTGCTTCAAGCTTACCGGGCTCGGAATCCTTGAGTTCAGGACAGATCTCATTGATTATCTGGATATAATCGGAATCCTTATACTTGTCGATCATGACAAGAGTGCATGTATCTGACTGTCTCAGGAGATATTCGATCTCGTGGATCTTGTATGCAGTATTGACGGTTACGAGTACGCATCCAATCTTGGTCGCTGCCCAGAAAGTGAGATACCACTGAGGTACATTGGTTGCCCAGATCGCGATGTGATCACCCTTCTTGCAGCCCATTGCGAGGAATGCACGTGCAAGGTTATCAACGTCATTTCTGAATTCAGGGTAAGTTCTTGTATAGTCGAGTTCTGTATATCTGAATGCATACTGATTCGGGAAGAGCTCGCAGATCTTATCCAATACATCCGGGAATGTAAGGTCGATCAGAGTCTCTTTGGGCCAGGGATAATAACCTGTTCCCCTCTTGTCTGTCTGGAGTTCGAACTTCTGCTTGGGGCGGTAAGACTCCATGTAATTTGCGAACTGAGGGATTACGATTCCTGCAGAATCAAGGTCTTTGGACCATCTGTAAACCCACTCGAGTGAGATATATCCGATGTAATCAATGGACTGAAGAGCATCGAACATCTCCTTCAAAGGCATATCGCCCATACCCATGAGCTTATAGGATACCTTGCCGTCAGACATGACGGAGTCCTTAACATGAACGTGCTTAATATATTCACCGAGATTGTTGACTGTCTCAACAGGGGATTCACCCATGAATCTGTACGGGTGATGCATATCCCAGAGAGCAGCTGCCTTTCTGGATCCGATAGCATCAAGGACTTTCTTAAGTCTCTTTGTATCGGCATAAACACCGTTTGTCTCAAGGAGGAGTGTAACGTTCTTCTCTTCAGCGTAAGGAACGAGTTCCTTCATTATGCTGATTACGACTTCGTCGTCTATCTCCTTCTCAGGTGCGGGATTCCTGTCACCCAACACACGGATGAAAGATGTTCCGAGCTTATTGGCAAGGTCGATATATGCACGGATCTCGGCAATAGCCTTATCCTTTGTGGCGAGATCATTGACAGGCTCGCCTGATGAAAGACAAGGGATAGTAAGCTTCAGTTCCTTGAGTTTAGCAACTGTCTTGGGGAGATTGGCATCAGTAAAAGGCGGAGCCTTTACAGAGAATATGTCCTGACCGAGACCTCTGATCTCAATTCCGTTGAAATTGAAGTCCTTGGCCATTGAGTAAATGTCCTGCCATGAGAAATCAGGGCATGCGAGTGTTGAAAAGCAAGTTAACATAACTATTTCCTCTTATAAATCAGATAACCGATAAATTATATAGGTTAGGATGGGTTTTGTAAAATTACCGCGTGATTTTTGGCATACGCGAAAAGCCGGACAATAAAATATGGCTGCTTAGCAGCCTAGTGTAAGTCGGAGGCTAAGAAGCACAGAAGAAGACACGTCAAAGATGACGCTGTCAGAATTATTAACTCCAAGGAGCTTTCTGCTTATCTTCTCCATCTTAACTTCCTAACAAATAGAATTAACGTTTAAGCAAACGCAATAACGTAATTATATATTTTTTGTCCGCCTACGCAAGAGAAAATTTCTGCCGAAGGGCAATTTGTCCTGATATAGTCATTCAAACCGTCGGATATAGCCTTGTCCTCTTCACTGCCCGTAAAAATCAGAACAGACTTAAAACTACCGGCATCGGGAACTGTGGGAATGAACTTTTGGAGGCACTCCTTAAGGTCTGACGAAGCGCAGGTGATGATATCGTCATCAAGAACACCGATATAATCGCCGAGATCTACAAAGATGCCATTATATGTGCCTCTCTTGTCAGCCTTGGCAATAAGGCCGGTGTGAACACCTTCAAGCGCCTTGTTCATGCTGTTCTCAACATCTTCACATGAAGAGTTAAGATCAGTATCCGATAAAGCAAGATAACCTTCAGCCATGGACTTTGTAGGAACGATGTGGATAACACATTCCTTCATGACTTCCCTTACCTTCTCGGCTGTCATTATTATGTTCTTGTTATTAGGAAGGATGATTATATCCTTAGCGCCTGTGTTGTTGCATGCCTCTGAAAGGCTAAGCACTGATACATTGTTGGACTGACCGCCCTTTACGACCTCAGATACGCCCAACTCTTTGAAGAGCTTCTCGAATCCGTCACCGTCAGCTACTGCAACTATCGCAAACTCCTGCTTTTTTGCAAATACAGTCTCATGATGCTGAACAGTCATATTCTCGATCTTGAGCTTTATGAACTCGCCGAACTTATGGAAATATGCCATTACAGACTCAGGCTTTAATGTATGGATATGGATCTTGACCTGTTTGCCGTCCTTGACCAGAACAAGAGAATTACCGAAATCTCTCATATCCGATGTGACAAGAGACTCATTAAAGGAATCTTCCTTATCATCATTTAACTGGATGATCATCTCAGTGCAGTAACCGAATTCCGCAAGACCTTCACCGCCCATGCTGACAGAAGATGCTCCGGGCTTAACAACTGCTACTGATTCAAATTCGGAAAGATCGATGTCGAAAGACTCATCAAGAGCTTCAAGCATACCGGTTACAAGGCATACAAAGCCCATGGCACCTGAGTCCAAAACGTTATATTCCTTCAATACGGGGAGAAGTTCAGGTGTGTGCTTTAAAGATTCTGTGGCACCTTCTACTATATCCTTCATGAACTGCTCTGCAGTAGTATCTTCATCAAGGTTATCTTCGGCATTTTCCTGTGCCTCACGGCAGACTGTAAGGAAAGTTCCTTCAACGGGTTCGGCAACGGCATTATATGCGCTCTCGGTTCCTGCAAGAAAACCTGCATAAAGAGTACCTGCATTGACTTCGTCAAAATCCTTGAATGCCCTGAGGAATCCTTTGAGCCACTGGGAAAGAATGACTCCGGAGTTGCCCTGTGAATTCATAAGGGCTCCGGTATAAAGGCTGTCGAAATCGGAAGATTCAAGATCCCTGTCACCGATCTCCATAAGGCCTTTGAGGACACCAGCCATGGTCTTATCCATATTTGTTCCCGTATCACCATCCGGTATCGGGAAAACATTCATATCATTTAACTTCTGCTTATTATCAAGTATCTTCTTTGCTCCGCCGATGAGCATCTTTTTCAATACAGATAATTCCATGTCTAACTACTTCTCTTCCTCTAATTATATATAAACTTAAATTGTTATCCCTTGTAATTGATGAAGTCAGTTACAGCCTTATCGTAAGCTTCGAGATTTCTGATCCTTAAGTGTGAGTGAGCACCCTCATCGAACCATACCATCTGCTTTCTCTTAGAGCCGCTTGCATCATTGATCCTGTTGAAATACTTGGGAAGTGATGACACATCCTGTCTTCCACAGATCATGAGCTGGGGGACTTCAACATTTCTGATTGCCTTGATAGGCGTGTTCTTGAAGATGTTTATGCCTGCAAACTTCTTGAACAGAAGTCCCATCTGAAGACAAACAGGGAAAGTAGGCTTGCCGAGATTTTTTGTTCTCTGGCACAAAACGTTATAAAACGAGATAAATGGTCCTTCAAGGACAATGGCATCAACATAAGGATTGTGCTCTGAAGCCACATAGATAGCAGCAACGGAACCGATGCAGATGCCGTGGATAATGAAGTGATCAATGCCGAATTGTTCATGGACAACATTGAGCCAAGAGGCGACATCTTTACCTTCAAGCATACCCGCGCCAGTGTACCGGCCTTCGGAAAGGCCGGCAGCACGGGGATCTACAACAATAATGTTGTAATTATTCTTCTGATAGAGATCGGCAAAATAATAGCAGTACTTGCAAGTCTCAGCACGGCCTGCCATTATGAGACAAGCTTTGTCATAGCCGAAATCAAAGTATTCACCCTTCATCTTGAGGCCGTCAAAAGATGTCATCTCGATCTCTTTCATGTATGAAGCGTTCTCATTTCCCCACTTCATACCCGTATCGAACATGACCGTATGCTCGGCATTCTCGGGTGCGCTGTTCCCTCTTGCCCACTTGTCCTTGGACTCGCGGATAAACATATTGGTGTATTGCTTCAAAGCGATCTTTTTAAGGAAAAACCACATGAAGACCGAGCCGCCGACTAAAATGACGAGCAGAGCAATAACGATGATAAGAAGGACCGGATTGAAAGCTGCGTTATTCATTATAACTTAGCCTTGATGTCCTCTAAGATCTTGGTCTCTTCTACGAGGCCTTCGGAGATCTCTTTACCCATGTAGAAAGCAACTACCATGCCGGGGCCGATGGAAGATCCGTTAGCCATACAAACTGTTGTAGGGATGATCTCCTCGGGGTGGAATTCCTCACGGATGAGTTCCTGGACCTGGAGCCACTGAGCCTTACGGAATGTGTGAGATACGAAGATTCTCTTAGGGTTGGGTTCGATTGTAGCCTTCATATACTCGATCATTGCAGTATAGAGCTTCTTGTAACCTGTAACCTTTGTGATGATCTGGTTCATACCGTCACGGTTGAATTCAGCAATAGGCTTGATGTTGATAAGAGATCCCATGAATGCGGATACGTTGGAGCAACGGCCCATCTTTGCAAGGAACTTAAGGTCATCAACAGTACCTGTCTGGTGGCATCTGTGCTTATTCTCTTCGAGCCACTGTGCTACTTCATCAATTGACTTGCCTGCCTTCTTCATGTCACCTGCAAGTGAGCAGAGAAGTCCGTCACCGCCTGAATAACGGAGTGAGTCAACAACGATGATCTTTCTGTCAGGATACTTCTCCTGAAGATTTGAAGCAGCCTTGCGGCAGCAGTCATATGTATTGGAGAGTGCGTGAGACAATGAGATATTGAGGATATCCTTGCCCTGCTTAAGATACTTCTCAAAGAAAGCTTCCTGTACTTCAAGACCCTTGATACCTGTTGAATACATGGAATCCTTTGACATAGATGTGTAGAAATCCTGAGGTGAGATGCTCTCCCAGTCAAGTGTGGAATCTTCGTTGTGTCCGTCCGGGAATGTGATATTACCCGGAAGATAATCGTCGATACCAAATCTTTCTCTCAAATCCTTGGTAAGGTCTGTTGAGCTGTCTGTGAGAATTACATAATCAGCCATTTTCTTTACTCTCCTTATATAATTAATTATTTTGAAGACTTAATCATTGTAATAACATCACCCACATCTGACACATCGCTGTAGTCGTAAACGGGCAATGTTATATTCATTCGTGATTCAATATTCATAAGGATGACCCTGAAAGACTGTCTGTCTATACCGAGATCTCGAAGTTCGGAGTCTTCGGTAAATTCATCTAACGGGACATCAAACGTCCTGTCCATAGTCTTATAAGTATCGCAGATAACGGAATATAATTCCGGAATCATCTCCATAATCCTATTTCCCACCGGCTTTCTGTTTCCTTGCCTCTTCGATCTCGCTGCTTATCTCGGCAAGATTCTTCTTCATCTGAGCTCTTACCGATTTTATGTAGCTGTTCATCTGAGGCTTGGTCTCCGATATAGCCTGACGCTTCAGCGAATAAAGCGCTTCACGCATCATTTCATTGGCTTTATCGTACGACTCATTATCTGTTACAAGCCCTGCTTTGTCAAATTCTATTGGGTCTCCGATAACGAATCTCGTGGGCTTAAACATCTTATATGAAGTATGAATATAAACGGGCACGACAGGACGGTGCGTATAGATCGAAAGCATCGCAGGACCCTTCATGAATTCAAGGAACTCATCATCGTAATTCATATGTCCCTCAGGGAAAATGATGAACGGCTCGTGATTCTTAAGGCCCTCCATCATGGTCTTCAGAGAATTCCAGTCAAAGCCTGATCTGTCTAGCAATACGCATCCCATTGCCTTCTCGAAAAATCCCCAAGACTTATTGACCTCTGCGACGTCCTTTGCAGCAAGGCTCCTGCAGTAAACACGCCAGAACACATAGTACAGAAGTGCCGAGTCGATCCACCATGAATGGTTGGCAACAATTATCATTCCCTTATCCATATATCTTGTGCCGCGCGCAAGATCACCGCCATATGTGATCTTAGTCTGCATAAGCGTCTTGATACCCGGAAGCGCCGTGTACTTCATAAAGTTATAAAGGAAACCGGCATATTTCGGGCGCTTGAGCTTCTCGCCGTCAGCTATCAGGAAGTTCCTGAGATAGAACTGTCTGTATTCTTCGGTCCTGGCCTGAAGATCAGATGTGAATGCGGCTGCTCTTTCCTGAAGATTCTCCAGGTCATCTCTTGTGATATATGTATCAGGATACATATAGCTTCCGATAAACATAAGATCACGCTTGCCGGGACCTATCCTTCCGTTATGGAATACCGGTACGATAGGAACGCCTGCACTGAGTGAGATAAGTGCTGCCGCCTGCTTATATTCCATGAGCTTTCCTTCGGTTTCGATATGACCTTCAGGGAAAATAAGGATCGAATGACCTTTGTTTATCTGCTCGACAGCCTTATTGACTGCATCCATATTGCCCGTTACCGAATCGACCTTAATGACCCCCATTGCCTTAAGAAAGAATGTGAGCACAGGATTATATGCATAGAACTGTGCGCCTACGAGAACATATTTCCTTCTGCCGGGGAATGCCAGCAACGCCTCGACATAGTCAAGGAATGCCGTGTGGTTCATTGCAATCACTACAGGTCCCTTGTACTTCTCCTTTTTGTTCTTGCGAAGATAGATCTTCTTTATAGGGAAAAGAATGAGCGCAGGGATAATGCTGTTAAGGTAAAGGAGCCATCTTATGAGAAACATTATGATTCAGACTCCTTATCCTGCTCGATAAGATAATCAGCAATAGCCATAGGCGTAATAAGAGGTGTCTCGGTCATGTTGACAGGTCTTCCCGTTACCTCAGTAACCTTTGATAAAAGTTCGACATACTGCATCGAATCTCCGCCTAAAGATACAAAGTTGGATGTCTCTGTGATCTCTGAACGGTCTTTATTCAGTATCTCTGCAAATACATCGCATACCTTGCCGATGATCTCAGTATATTCGGCACTTCTTGTGCGTGTAACTTCCTCATCAGTAGGTCTCGTGCACTCAGTTGCGAAAAGCTCACCTTTTTCAAGCTTTAAAGCTAAGCCCTTGCGGTCAATACCCTTGAAGTTCTCAGGCATTGCGCCGATAAGGTTAAGGACCTTAACAGGTCTTTCGGACATCGTAAGCTGGTCAATCGATGTGAATACGCCCTTAAGTGAAGATGCCTTCTCGAATGCACCCATCGAACCGTCTTCACTTAAGACAAGCACCATCTGCTTTTCGGAAGAACCCGGCAGCTGGCAATTGATCATGGCTTCCTGGGCAAATGCACCCTTATCGATACGTGATTCGATCTCCTCAGGTGAGATATTCTCACCGTTGGGTCCTATGATGACATCATCAAGACGTCCGATTATATGAAGTCTTCCGGTCTCATCGATATTTACAAGGTCATTTGTCGGATAGTAATCTTCAGCAAATTCAGTGAACCTGCCGTCGACATAGATACCGTTCATTGAATGATCTTTGGGGATCAGGAGTTCGCCCTTATCACTGATCTTATAAGCGACATTGCTGAAGATCTTACCTGTGCTCGTACTGCATCTGAACTTGGACTTTCTTGAAAGCTCAACACAAAGAACGCCGCACTCGGTAAGTCCGTATCCCGAATATATCGAATACCCGAGACCGTTTAGAACTTCCAGAGTCCTGGGAGCTATGAATCCGCCGCCGGAGATAAGGAATGTTAGTTTTTCGCCCATGAGCTGTCTTCTTATCTTCTTGAAGATAAGCTTTCTTACGATTACAGGTCCTAACAAAGGAAATATGTTCTGAAGCTTATTTGAGAACCTGATAGCCTTATTGAACTTCTCTGTCTTTCCCTGCTTTGCAACTTCTCTTTCGAGTGCCGCAACAGTCTTGTTCCACACAAGAGGAATAGCAAAGAAATGAGTAACACCGATCCTCTTGCATACGAACTGGATGCTCTGTGCATCATACTTCGGAAGGAATACGAATCCTCTGCCGAAGAACATGAACCACATAAGTGTCGCGATAAGGCCGAAGATGTGATAGAAAGGCAGGAATGCCAGATTATGTATGTCAAGTTTTGCGTTGTACTGAATAGACTGGTTCTCGCGTACGATAGCCTCGCTCATCTCAACCTGAAGGCAGATCGTCTTGCCGCTGTGGCTGATCACCTTTGGCTTTGAAGTCGAACCTGATGTAATAAGGATTATCTCGTCAGCCCAATTGATCATGGACTTATCGAACTTCGCGCCCTTACCCGCTTCAAGAAGTTCTTTAATGCTGACTGCCCTGTTTACTCTTACATCTTCGGATACAACGAATACCGGATCCATATCACTGATAATGTCGTTGATTATGCCGATGTTATGACGTGTATTAAGAAGTATCGGCTTATATCCTGCCTGCAAAAGCCCCCAGAAAAGAGCTACCCAGTCAGCGGAATTCTCAAGGAATATACCGACAAAAGCGCCGGGCCTGTCAGAAGCATATTTACAGGCTGCCTTAGTAAATTCATCAACTCTTTCATAAAGTTCATAGTAAGACATCTGGCGGATATCACCGTTCTCGATCCATTCACCGAATGTCTCGCTCGAAAAACTGTTCTTGATAATGTTGTATATCGACTCAAATGTCTGCGGTGCGTTTTTAAGCGCAGCAATGTTGTCAGTTACAATATGAGAGACCATTTCCCCTTATAATCCCCAAACCTTTCTTACCTGATCGCACATTTCAAGAACTGCTGCCTGTGCCTGAGGCAGAATGCCGAAATAATCCAGGAATGCATGCGATACGCCCCTGTATCTTATATGCTTATTCGGAACGCCGGCCTTGTCCAGAAGTCTTGAATAATACTCCGACTGAATGCGGAGTCCGTCGTATTCGGCAGTAAATATACCCGTATAAGGCATCGAAGAAAGATCAGCGTAGATAGGACTTACATCCGGATTACGCTTAACTTCATCATATCTTCCGCCGGAATAAGCTGTAAGGATAGCTGCCATAAGATCGTTATTGCCGAGACCGTCAGCTCGTCCAAGCTGGAGTCTTGATGTGATGAGCTCTTTCTGCTCTTCGCCGATGTCGTACATGTCAAGAGACCAGTCGTAAAGCTTATCCTGTGAATAAAGGTCAACACAGGGATAGAAAAGTCCGGCATAAGATATCTTTGCAGAAGACTTGTTATCGATGATCGCTGCAAGAGCAAGATTTGCGCCTGCACTGTCACCGAAGAGTCCTATCTTCGAATTATCAACACCAAGAGAAGCCGCATTTGAATATATATGATCGATTACTGCACATACATCTTCAATTGCAGCAGGATATATATTCTCAGGTGCAAGGCTGTAGTCAACATTAAATACTTTGCATCCCAGGTTCTCGGCTGTATAGCGGCAGGGCTCTTTATAGAACTCTGCTTTGGATGCCAAGAAAGATCCGCCGTGGATATATACCATGACCGGCAATGTCTCAGAAGCCTTATCGGAAGGACAATATGAGAAAACCTTTACAGGTCTGCCTTTTACCTCGATCTCAAATGAAGCTTCGGCAATCTCTTTTGTACACATATCCATGCAGTAAGTCTTAGTCGTCTGGCGCATGCCTGCGACAGAGAACTGCATAGGAATTGACTTCTGGAAGGCATAGATGGCACTTCTGATAAAGAATTCCCTTGGGTCCATCTTACCTGCAAAATCACCTCCGGGAACAGGTTTTACAATTATCTCCTGCTCTCCGGAATTAACCGTCTCGCCTGATTCCAATATCGCTTTTACTGATTCAAGATCACACTTATCCATATATCAAACCTTTCCCAATATTCCTGATCTACCAAACACATAGCTTAACACTAATATCATGAAAAGTGATAATACACCGCCAAGGAACATGAACCAACCCTGATAGTAGAACAGGAGCATGATGAGAGTGGCAATGATGTATTTGATCGAACAGGTAACATAGTAAACAACGCTTATCTTCTGCCTGTGCCTTATACCGGCAGAGAAAACATTGAGCACCGAATGCATAGCGGTTACCCAGACATATATTCCTATAAGCCAATAGTAAAAATATGGTATCTCAAACCATACGAGTATAGATATTGTCAGAGTATAGAGCGTATAAAGAAGTGCTGAGATAAGGCCGTATGCCCAAAGCGACTTCTGGATCCTGACAGTATCCTTGATAGGCCTGAAATGCGTATTCTTATTGTTATTCTCGTAGATAGTCTTGATATCGATACCTGTGACCTTCATACCCTCTTTATGAGCAGTGACAAGGACATTAAGCTCATATTCGTACTTGTTGCCCGGAATATCCTGAAGCCACATGCAAAGACGGACCGGGAAGCCTCGAAGACCGGACTGATTGTCACGTAGGTATACACCCGTAACGATCGTATAGACTATCTTGGACATATCATTGCCGATTCTGGACTTGATCGGGATCTTCTCGGATAGGTCTCTCATACCGAGAACGATACCGTCAGTCTTGCGTGTAAGCTTGGCAACTCGCTCAATATCTTCAAGTGCATGCTGACCGTCTGAATCAGCAGTAACGATATAATCGACTTCGTCACTCAGATTATTGCCGATATACTCGAAACCGCGCTTTAAGGCATAACCCTTGCCTTTATTGATCTTATAGCCAATAACATCGGCATATACAGCGGCACGTCTGAAGAATTCATCGCACCTTTCTAAACTTCCGTCGTTAACGGCAACTACTTTGAATCCGCGCTTATCAAGCTCTTCTACAAGTCGCAGGAACTTCTCGTCAGGATTATAAACTGGCAAAAGAACAGCAGTCTTCATTAAAAACGGAATTCCCTACCCCTTCCTCTTAAGCAAATAAAAGTCTAAGCAAAATCAATCTATTTTACTATAATTAATTAATAAATAAAATGAGTATTCATTCCTTATCTATGCAACTGCACATTTGCACCAGTATATTAATAATGTTAATATCTCTTTATCTCATTAAACGAATAATCGGAGGATAGAGAAATGTTTTGTACTAATTGCGGATCACAATTTGAAGATGGTAACGCTTTCTGCCCTAATTGCGGCACAAAGGTCGAATCAGTAGCTAAGCCCGTTGAGACAGCACCTGTTGCTGCAGCTCCCGTTGCTGAGCCTATACCCGTAGCAACACCCGTAGAAGCAGCTCCTGTTGCAGCAGCACCCGTAGCTGAACCTATTCCGGTAGCTACTCCTGTAGAACCTGCTCCTGTAGCAGCACCCGCACCTGCACCGGCTCCCCAGCCTCAGGCAATTCCTGTTGCTCCAGTTCAGCCTGTATATGCACAGCCTACTCCCGTAATGCCTGTTGGTGCTACCTTGGGTGCTAACGATCCCGAGCTTGCTAAGAACGTCCTCATCATGGGAATTTTGGCAGTTGCTTTCACAATCACAGTATGGATCAGCTTCCTCGGCATCGTATTCGGTGCTATCGGACTTTCCAAGGCTAAGAAGTTCACAGAAGAATGCGGACAGCTCTTCGGTAAGGCCAGAGTTGGTAAGTATCTCTCTTTGGGCGGTCTTATCGGCGGTTCTGTAGTCACAGGTTATATGGCTATCTATATCATCTCTGCTATCATTACAGTTATCGCTGAGATGAACTGATAAATACTTACAGATATTTTAAGGTGCTGTCTCTTACAAAGAGATGGCACTTTTTTTATTGATAAAGTTACAATCTCCAGAAACTCATTCCTGAAGCTTTTAATTCATCCATTCTGTAAAGACTTTTTACATCGATTAAGACTTTCTCATTATCCGCAAGATCAGGATCAAATAGCTCTTTCAACTGCATTACAGACATAGAACGGAATTCCTTATGTCCAACGGCAACAATAACACAGTCTGCCTTAGGGATACGATCAAAAGGAACAAGATCCACTCCATATTCTTTTTTACATACATCGGGATCAGCCCACGGATCAGCAACAACAGGATCTATCTCAAATTCCTTCAGACGTTTTATGATGTCTACAACCTTACTGTTTCTGGAATCAGGGCAATTTTCCTTAAAGGTGATACCTAATACTAAAACTGTGCTTTTTCTGGGCGCCTTCCCTGCTTCGATCATAGCCTTAATAGCAGCATCTGCCACATAAGCCCCCATCGAATCATTTACCTGACGTCCGTTTAAAATAATCTTACTGTGATAACCAAGTTTCTCAGAAATGTTTGTCAGATAATAAGGATCAACACCAATACAATGGCCACCAACCAGACCAGGTTTAAAACCCAAAGCATTCCATTTTGTATTCATACCATCAAGCACTTCGGATGTATCGATCTTAAGTTTATCGCAGATTATCGCAATCTCATTCATAAAAGCAATATTGATATCTCTCTGGCTGTTCTCTACGACTTTTACCGCTTCAGCAGTCTTGATATTAGACACAGCAAAAGTTCCTGCTTTAATAACTATATCGTATACTTTCTTTATCTCATTGCAGGATTCCTGATCCATACCGGAAACAACTTTACGGATCGACGTAAGGGTATGGACTCTGTCTCCGGGATTTATTCTTTCAGGAGAATAACCGATCTTCCAATCAACACCACACTTGAGGCCGGATTCTTTCTCGATTATGGGAACACAAATATCTTCCGTAACACCCGGATATACTGTAGATTCAAAAACAACTATAGTTCCAGAAGACAGATTCTGACCAACAATCTTTGAAGCGCCTTCTATAGGACGAAGATCCGGTGTGTTATCATCATTAACAGGGGTAGGAACTGCAACAACTATAAATCTTGCATTCTTCAATTTTGAAGGATCAGATGTAAATTCAACAGAAGTATCCTTAATAGCTTCACCAATCTCATTAGTTGAATCTATACCGTTTTTATATTCTTCTACACGTCTTTGGTTAATGTCGAAACCAATAACTCTAACGTGTTTTGAGAACTCAACAGCGATTGGCATGCCAACATAACCCAGACCGACTAGTGCAAGTTTATCTTTACCGGATATCAAACCTGAATAAACGTCATCAAATCTCATAATCATTTCCTACTTTTGCAAATCTATAGCTTCTGATAATGTTCCAACAACTTCACTTACAATTTCTTTAGTCATATAAGGATGAACAGGTAAACTTAATACATTATTACAGAGCCTTTCCGTAACAGGACAATTGGCTCTTGAACTGTATGTTCCTTCAAATGCACCCTGCAGGTGCATCGGTTTAGCGTAATATAGCATTGTAGGTACGCCTTTAGATTTCATATAACTCTGTACTTCTGCCCTGTTACAATCCCCGGGTAATTGAATTGTATATTGCGCCCAAGAAGAAGAATATCCGGAAGGTATTACAGGAATTATAACCCCGATATCTTTTAGTTCATCAGAATACATATCAGCAAATTTATTAACGGCTTCAAACTCATAATCAATAAAAGCATCCAATTTGGGAATCAAAATAGCAGCCTGGATCGTATCAAGCCTTGAATTCATGCCTATCCTGATATTATTATATTTATCTTCACCTGATTTACCGTGAACGCAAATGCTTCTCAAATACGCAGCATAATCATCACTGTCAGTAAATATAGCACCACCGTCACCATAACAGCCCAACGGCTTTGCCGGAAAAAAGGATGTAGTAGAGATATCTCCAAATGAGCACGCCTTCTTGTTGTTAAGAATGCCGCCAAAACCTTGCGCTCCGTCTTCCAAAAGGTACAAACCATATTTACGGCAAATATCAGTAATCCTGCAGTAGTCAGCCGGAAGGCCAAACAAATCAACTGCTATAACAACTTTGGGGGTCAGATTACCTTCATTTATAACATTTACAATAGCATCTTCAAGTTTATCCGGATCCAAATTATAAGTAACAGGATCTACATCTACAAACACAGGCGTTGCACCTAAACCTGCAGGACATTCACCGCTGGAAAAGAAAGTAAAATCAGGAACAAATACAGCATCACCATTGCCTGTACCGAAAGCCATAAGCGCCAATGTTAAAGCATCCGTTCCGTTGGCACATGTAATACAATGTTTAACTCCAACAAAATCAGCGAGTCTTATTTCAAGCTCTTTAACCTGTGGTCCGCTGATAAAACAGGCAGAAGAACAAACATCAGCTATACGTGAATCTATCTGATTCTTAAGAACTTCATATTGTTTTTTCAGATCCCTGAACTCCAATTAAACCTCCTTAAGACCTGATTCAGTCATGCAATATTTTCTTCCGCAAGTGCGACAGACATAAAATGTTCCGGACTGAACATGACAGAAATACCAAATCTTAGTACCTGAGCCAATTGAAACATTATCATCGATTACACTGGTCGGATGGACAAAAAAATCACTCATCAGTCAAATCTCCCTGAAAAGTCTGTTGATGCAACATCTGTCAAAGGAAGTTTAACGGGCATTCCGGTCGAAGCAGATTTATAGACAGCAAGTATCATCTCTACTGCATTTCGCCCTGAAACTGCATCAATATAGGGCTTTCTATTATTCAAAACAGAATCAATTACGTCTTTGTATAAGCTTGTATGTCCGTTACCGTAAACATTACTGGTAGCTTCCTTTAAGCCTTTATTACTGTTGTCTTCGTCAGACTCATCAGAAAAATCCCATACATCTATATTATTGGTAGATGTACCGCCGATCTTAACAGTACCCTTCTCACCAAACAGATATAATGACTCTTCAAGATTTTTAGGATAAACATTAACCGTTCCTTCAATCGTTCCGACAGCACCGTTTTTAAATTTAACAACGGCCATACCGATATCTTCTGCTTCAATATAATCATGGAACTGTCTTTTGGTAACACCATAGACTTCTTCGACCTCATCACCCATCATCCAACGGAGAAGATCAATTCCGTGTATGCACTGGTTAAAAAGGCAGCCTCCGTCTGTCGCCCACTTACCTCTCCACGAAGCCTGATCGTAATAATTCTTGTTTCTGTTCCAACGCACATTTATTGATCCGTGAGAGATCTTTCCGAATCGGCCTGCTTCAAGCGCCTGTCTAAGCTCCTGAACAGCAACATTAAATCTGTTTTGGTGGCAAACAGATACTTTTACGCCCTTTACCGCACTTCTTCTCACAATTTCGTCAGCATCTGACATAGACATAGCCATAGGTTTTTCAATAATGACATTGATCCCATTATCGATCAGATAAAGAGCAATTTCTGCATGATTCCCGCTGGGAGTTGCAATTGCAACCAAATCCAGATCAGGATGTTCTTTAATCATCTCTTTATAATCAGTAAATCTCTCAATAGATTCATTCTTATCAAGATCATGCTTAGCCAAAAGGGTCTCCATTGCATCCGGAATCACATCACAAACAGCAACAAATTCTAGATTATCTTTGTTGTTAACAACTGCTTTAATATGGTTAGTTGCTATTCTGCCACAACCGATAAGTGCATATTTCATCGTGAAATAATTATCCTCCGGAACAAATGCTAATTGTTAAATATCAAAGTAATTATATCACTTATAACATTCATAATTACTGTCAACGGTTATTTGACCTTCTTACCTACAGACCATCCCATAAACTTATTTCCTAAGATTATTGTCGGAATAAGAAATGTTATTACCAATAACAAGAAACAAATAACCGGAATTTTAAGAGATAAGGATTTCAAAAACATATTCAATAGATTTATATACAAATTATTAAAAATAAGAATCCAAATACTGTTTTTACCAATAAAAAGAAATGGTTTTAATATCGAACTTCTTACTTTAGCACATACGATCTCGCAAATACCTATTAATACTAAACAGGATGAAGAACTGCCCATCATATAAAGAATTGCAATTCCATAATCCATTTTACGCATATTCCAAATACAATTTTGGTTAAGAACAAAACAAATAACAGCAAACAGAAATAAAAGAAGTATATGAAATCTATTCAAATCGATATCTTTTACTAAATATCCGATTCCCATAAAAACCTGCTAACCAAAATCAAGAGCTTGTTGGCAGTTTTCTGTTTTGAAATAACTGGGCATAGCAAACAGACCGGAGTCAAATCCGGTTTTTGTTTT
>CADAKH010000031.1 GCA_902788505.1 Oscillospiraceae bacterium | reverse complement strand
TCTTGCTCAGCGTGAAGCAGGCGAGACATTCGACTGGATCAAGGGTCAGATCGTTGGCGCTTTCAAGGATATCCCTGCTGACAAGCTCTGCCAGATCACAATCGCTTACGAGCCTATCTGGGCTATCGGCACAGGCAAGACAGCTACAGACGAGCAGGCTGAGGAAGTTTGCAAGTTCATCCGTGGCGTTATCGCTGAGCTCTATTGCCCTAAGTGCGCTGAGGCTATCACAATCCTGTACGGCGGTTCATGCAATGCAAAGAACGCTGCAGGCCTCTTCGCTCAGGCTGATATCAACGGCGGTCTCGTTGGTGGCGCTTCCCTCAAGGCTGAGGATTTCTCCATCATCTGCAACGCATAAGTTGAATTACAACTAATTGATAAGGACCCGTACTCATCAGAGTGTGGGTCCTTTTCTATTCCCGCCCGCGAAAACCATGACACTTGCGCTTGTCCCAAACCGTCTGTTTTTCGCGACCCTGGGACAAATTTTTATTCTTTCTTATCCCACGATAGCGAAAAACGCCTCCGCTGGGACAAGCAAAAGAGGATGCCCGTAGGACATCCTCTAAGTGAGTGGTTAGCTTGAAAACTCAGTTCTTTGAAAGATACTCGTCGATTCCCTTGGCGGCAGCTTTTCCTGCGCCCATTGCGAGGATTACGGTAGCTGCTCCCGTTACGGCATCGCCGCCCGCGAAAACACCATCGCGCGTTGTCATCTCAGCTTCATTTACGATGATGCCGCCGCGCTTGTTTGTCTCAAGGCCTGCTGTAGTGGTCTTGATCAGAGGGTTAGGCGATGTTCCGAGAGACATGATGACCGCATCGCAGTCGATAGTGAATTCAGAACCTTCAACAGGTACAGGTGATCTTCTGCCCGATGCATCAGGTTCGCCCAGTTCCATGCGGATACACTTGCAGCCTGTAACCCAGCCGTTCTCATCTGCGATGATCTCAACAGGATTTGTAAGCAGATCGAAAATGATTCCTTCTTCCTTTGCGTGGTGAACTTCTTCTGCACGTGCAGGGAGTTCTGCTTCGGAACGGCGGTAAACAACATGGACTTCAGCGCCAAGACGCTTAGCGGTACGTGCAGCATCCATGGCAACGTTGCCGCCGCCTACGATAACAGCCTTCTTTGCCCTCATGATAGGCGTCCTTGAATCGGGTGAATATGCACCCATGAGATTGGATCTTGTAAGGTATTCGTTAGCGGAGAACACACCAAGAGACTGCTCGCCGGGAATGTTCATGAAGCGGGGAAGACCTGCACCTGAACCGATGAATACTGCGGAGAAGCCTTCCTTTTCGAAAAGATCATCGATCGTAAGTGAGCGTCCGATGACGCAGTCCGTAACGATCTCAACGCCGAGCGATTTAACATTCTCGATCTCTTTTGCAACTACTTTATCTTTAGGAAGACGGAATTCCGGGATACCGTAAACAAGTACGCCGCCAGCCTTGTGAAGTGCTTCGAAGATAGTAACGTCGTAGCCGAGTTTTGCAAGATCGCCTGCACATGTGAGACCAGAAGGACCTGCGCCGATTACAGCAACTTTCTTGCCCTTCTTGACGAGATTATCGGGAAGCTGAGGCTTGATGCCCATTTCCTTTGCTGTGTCAGCAACAAATCTTTCAAGACGTCCGATAGATACTGCTTCGCCCTTAACACCTCTGATGCACTGCGCTTCACACTGTGTCTCCTGGGGACATACACGGCCGCAGACAGCGGGCAGTGAAGAGGACAGTGAGATCACATTATATGCGCCTTCAACGTCACCGTCCTTGAGCTTGGAGATGAAGCCAGGAATATTGATTGATACAGGACAGCCCTGCATACAGCGTGCATTCTTGCAGTTAAGGCAGCGTGATGCCTCAAGTACTGCTTCTTCCTTAGTATAGCCGAGGTTTACCTCATCGAAGTTTGTTGCGCGGACCTTGGGATCCTGCTCTGAAACCGGTACTTTCTTTAATACGTCAAAATCCATTTTCTTGATCCCCCTTATGAACACATGCCGCATCCGCCGCTGTGCGTATCGCCTTCGGTAAGTCTTAACATGAGCTCGCCTTCCTGAGTCTTGTAAAGACGGGAACGCTGAAGTGCCTGGTCGAAATCAACCAGATGGCCGTCAAACTCAGGTCCGTCAACACACGCGAACTTGACCTGCCCGTCGACAAGAAGCCTGCATGCGCCGCACATTCCGGTACCGTCAACCATGATGGTATTCATGGAGATGACCGTGTGAATGCCGAGCTGCTTAGTAAGCTGGCAGGCAAATTTCATCATGATAACAGGGCCGATTACAACGCAGTGGTCATAGCGTACACCCTCGTCCCAAAGCTTCTGGAGAGCGACACATACATTTCCGTGGATTCCGTATGAACCGTCGTCAGTAGCAAAATATAGGTTCTTTGTAACAGCTCTCATCTCGTCTTCGAAAATGAGGAGATCCTTTGTTCTTGCGCCCTGGATGCAGTCAACTTCGACACCGTTATCGTGCAGCCACTTGAGCTGGTTATATACAGGTGCGGTTCCGACACCGCCTGCGATAAAGAGTATCTTCTTTTTCTTGAGTTCTTCTATAGGAAGATCGCAAAGGTCTGAAGGATTGCCCAGAGGGCCTACAATATCTGCGAAGCAGTCGCCTTCGTTAAGTCTGCTCATGCGCTCTGTCTCGGCGCCGACAGTCTGATATACGATTGTGACAATGCCGTTTTCCCTGTCAAAGTCACAGACAGTAAGAGGGATCCTCTCGCCATCTTTATCAGCTCTTACGATAAGGAACTGACCCGGCATTGCTTTGCTTGCAACGAGCGGAGCCTTGACGTCCATAAGGAAGACCTTGGGGCCCAGCATCTGTTTTTTAACTATCTCAAACATATCCTCTATTCCTCCTTAAGGAATTGTAATTATCCTCACCATATTCAGCTAAGAACTATCTTGTATGGTAGCATACCAAAGAGAGTCCTATGTGGCAATATGAAAATAAGATAAATTTTCTTATTGTTTCTTATTGTATGGAAAATGAAATAAAAATCAATTTAAGGCATGAGTGATTTCAATGGCAATAGTTATGACCATAAAAGATGTTAAAATAATTACATAAATACCGGCATCAGGAGGAATTACTATGGCTCAGCTTAAACCTCAGAGGATGGGATTTGTCAGCTCGATCGGCGGCGGATACAAGATAGTCGGTTTTTTCTATCCCTCATCAGCTCCTGAGATAAAGGGTGTTGTCCAGATCTGTCACGGCATGGCCGAGTATCTGGCGCGTTTCGAATACATGATCGAAAAGTTAAACGATGCAGGATATCATGTCTGCGGAATGGATATGCCGGGCCACGGCGCGACTTATGAACTCAATAAGGAAGCAGGCTATCCGAAAGGATATTTCGGAGGTGCTCCGAACGCATGGCAGATCCTTCTGACTGATATTATGGGCATGCATGAATATGCGGTGGAGAGATTCGGCAAAGAAGGACTTAAGTATATCCTTTACGGTCACTCGATGGGATCTTTTGTTGCCAGGTCAGTTTTCTCGACACCGAGATATAACAAACAGTTTGACGGCTATGTTTTCTCTTCCACGATGGGACCTAAACCTGAGGTGGGTTTCGGTAAATTTCTTTCAAGTGTTGCATGTGTTTTCGGAGGCAAGAAAAAGAAGAATAATCTTCTCACCGGTATTGCATTCGGAAGCTACAACAAACACATCAGAAATCCGAAGACCGGATTGGAGTGGCTTTCCACTGATGATGAAGCTGTAAGAAAATATCACGAAGATCCGATGTGCGGATTCCGCTTTACGAGCGACGGATTCAGGACACTGTTCAGCCTGATAGGATTTATGCAGAGCAATCAAGCATATGCGCAGATACCTGACAGGCCGTGTTACCTGCCATACGGAACAGAAGATCCGGTAGGAAACTACGGGAAAGGCGTGGAGCAGGTCGTTGAGAAATTAAAGGCTGCAGGAGCCAACGTGAAATCAAAGAGTTATGGTCCGGTCCGTCATGAGATCATAAATGAACCCTCGATGAGGGACGAATATATAAGCGATCTGATCGAATACTTTGATTCTGTTCCGTTAGCCTAAGCTGATTATCAGTTCGTTGCTCGTAAACTCGATCGAAGTTCCGTAGCTGCGCTTATCAGGCACGGATTCAGACAGACCTACAACATTGAATATTCCTGAAAGAACAAGATGCTTGGTTCCACCGATATTCTGAGTGCGGACGGTTATCTTGTTGCCTGTAACCTCAGCTGTGATTATTCCTGATCCCTGACCGCCGTCTGAAAAGACTTCGCAGGCAGCAGTCGTGCCGTTTCCAAGACCGAAGCATGTGAATGTCAGATTGTCGAGAGAACCGATACCTGCATTGGAATCCGGAGTTCTGGTGGGAATAATGGAGTTCGGACGGACAAATACGGGAACTGAATTGGAAGGGATCTTACGGCTGATATATCGGGGTCCCTGAATCTTTTCGTGAGTCATGAAGTCAGTCCAAATGCCCGCGGGAATATAGATCCTTGAGTTGTCACTTGCAGTTGTAACTGGGGAAACAAGAAGTGATGCGCCGAGCATATATTCAGAATCGAATGCGGCAGCAGCAGGATCTCCGGCAAATTCAATTGCCATGGCACGGATAACGGGTGTGCCGAAATTAACATGTTCGCAAATGCTTGAATAGATATACGGAGCAAGGCCCGTCTTGATAGCATTGAATGCTTTGATCGAATCGAGCATTACTGCATCTTCGAGAAGTTTGAGTGTACCCCTGAACCTGGCATGAGGAACATAAGCGGCAAAGCCGACCCAGCGTTCGAAAAGCCTGGCATCGGTAAGATCCTTTTCGGGTATATCGATGTTTACGCCACAGAATCCTGTAAGTCCTAATGAGATTGAATTCTTTAAAGCGGCTGACAGATCTGAGAAGTCAGGAGTTAATGTGGTGAAGATATTGCTGTAAGGAGCCTGCTGATCACCTGAGGCGATGGTATCTGCAATGATGAAAGAACCGAGACGGCCACGCTCACGTGAAGAGAGACCGCTGAGATCAGAATTAATCACAGAAGCATAGTTGGCAAGATATCCGTATCTTCCGGAAGCTTTCTCGAATGCATCAGATAAAGAATTGGTGAAGCTTGATTCAAAGAAGCTGAATCCGTCTCTGGCAAGATTGGTGCAGATATTAATGAACCAGCTTCTTGCATCAGGTACATTCAGATCAAGAAGAGCCACGCCGCCCTTGTCGGCATCACAAAGAACAGCATTTCCGTCAGAAGAAGTAATGAAGCAGCCGGTATCCAGAAGTTCAGAGTATTCCGGAGCTCTTTCTGAGATGAAGGGACTGACGGAAAGACCGACCTTAACACCGAGATCAGACATAGCTCTTGCAAACCCGATCGGGTCGGGGAATCTGACTGTGTCCCAGGAGAAACCGTAAGGCGCATAGTCCGGATGCCATGAGTTGCCAAGCCAGATCTCGCTTACTGCGACACCTGAATTCTTAGCCTGTTTAATTGCATCGATAATTTCCTGAGCAGTCAGAGTAAGATCGTCGTTTAATGCCAAAGCGATACCGCCTGTTGTATAAGGAAGAGCAGGCGTGCGGCCGTTTAACTGACTGAATATCTCAAGTATCTCGACAAGCGTGTCACCTGCGATGATGCTGTATTCTATATCTTCACTCACGGCTTCGAAACTGAGTTTTCCGCTTCTTGAACCGACATCAAAAGTAACAGGGCGGTTTGTATTGACAAACAGACCGTATTTTGAATCGGAAAGAATGAAAGGAACAAATCCGTCAGCACTGTTGCAATTAACGGACTGTCCGTTGCGCACAATGGAAGTACCGGCATTTCCCAAGCCATAGAACAGTTCTCTTATCCCGATATCAAAAGAAGCACCGGTGGAGGCATCTGATGAGATTGCATAGCCGCTTTCGGTACCTGATGTTGTCTTATAGAAGACGGGCATATTGCAGGACTGGGCGCAAAGCTCATTGCCGCAGTATAAGAATTTGATAGAGAATGCTTTCTTGTTTATCTGAGCTTCAAGATGTCCGCTCTTGAAAACCAGGAATTCGCCCTGATCTTCAAGATTACCTGTAGCAGGAACGAGACTGATCAAAGCATTTGCTTTGGCGCGCGGCTCAGCATGATGGTTGGTAACTTTAATAGTGATTATATTATTAGCAGGAGAGAAGACCGATACAGTAATTCTTCCCTTGGCATCCTTGAAGCTTCCCTTACCGCCTGTAAGAGATTCGGAATATTCCTGACATTCACATCCGATCTTGAGTGTGTTGTCCTCATAATAAACGGAATCGATCTGATAAGGTTTTCTCGTAAAGACCATATTATCCCTCCTGACGCAAAGCACGCGTTTTTAATAAACACAATAATTATATCCAAACTAGTATGTTTATATTATTTCAAGAATATGACGATTCGGCTTATAATCTATACATGAATGTCAATGTTTCAGATAAGGCAAAAAGGATCCCTGACTACGTAAAGAAGATCCTTATATTGATCGAGTCTTCCGGCTACAAGGCATATGTGGCCGGAGGCGCAGTGCGTGATATCGTGCTTGGCAAAACGCCGCACGATTACGATATAGCAACTTCGGCCAGGCCTTCTGACACAGTGAGGATTCTCGAAAATGCGGGAATACATTTTTACGACAATGCTGCAAAACACGGAACCGTCACTGCAGTCACCGGAGAAGGCGAAGTCGAAGTCACGACATTCAGGGAAGACGGCTCTTATTCCGACTTGAGAAGACCTGACGGCGTTATCTTTAAGACGACTATCGAAGAAGACGTCAGAAGAAGAGACTTCACCATCAACTCAATGTATATGGATTCCGAAGGAAATATCTCCGATCCTGAAGGCGGACAGGATGATTGCATAAGGAAGCTCATACGCACAGTCGGAAATGCTGACGAAAGATTCAGTGAAGATGCACTGAGGATATTAAGGGCAGTAAGATTCAGTTCGAGACTGGGATTTGACATTGAACCTGTGACTCTCCGTGCTATGGAAGATCACGCTGAAGAACTGAAGAAGATATCAGGCGAAAGGATTGCCTCAGAGCTTACGGGTATCGTTACAGGCAAGTATGCTCCGCAGGCAATCAGGACCTGTTGGAAGATCTTAACTGTGATAATTCCGGAGATAGGGATCTGCAGGGGATTTGATCAGCACTCGAAATATCATGACAGGGATGTCCTGGAACATACACTTGATGTGTTGAATGAGATTCCGTTTATTGAGGGTGAAGGCAGGGATCCGGAGCTTGCTATGGCAGCTCTTTTCCACGATCTCGGAAAACCTGAATGTTTTAAGACGGATGAAAATGGCACGGGACACATGAAGGGTCACCCCATTATAAGCACCGTGATCACAGACAGAGTACTTAACGAGCTGAAATATTCCAGGCAGTTCATTACTGATGTCTGTCTGCTTGTAAGACTTCACGATACATATATCAAACCTGACAGGATCGAAGTTCACAAATTCATGAGCAGGTATCCGGAAGCTATTCTTGAAAAACTCAAGGTCTTGCAGAGAGCCGATATCCTAGCACACTCACCTTTAGGCCAGAGCAGGATCAGGAGACTTGAAGAACTGAATTCAATATCAGATGAATTAAAAAAATCAGGGGCAGTTTTTGATATCAGAGACCTGGAAATCGATGGAAAAGACATCATCGCTCTGGGTGTAAAAGAAGGGCCTGAAATCGGCGAAATCTTATCAGAAATCTTTAACAGTTATTTAGAGGAGAAATGCCCTAATTCTAAAGAGCTTTTGATAATTGAGGCTCAAAATATCATCTCGAAAAAATCAGTTTAATTCTTCGTTACATATTGTTAAAAACATGCTTATAAATTCAATATCTTGGAGATTGAATTGTAAAAAATCGTTCCATTATAATTTGACTATCAGGATGAAAAACTTGATGCAAGGGAGTGTGATCTATATGAAAAAAATGAGAATCAGCAAAAGAGGTTTTACCCTCGTCGAGATCATGGTCGTAGTAGCGATCATGCTAATCATTGCAGGTGCAGTTGTTATAGGTGTTTCTACAACATTAAACAATGCTAACAGTGCTCAGGAACAGCTTAAAGCTCAGCATGGTATTGATGAAAACGGCGACCATTTTGAACCTGCAGCCAGAAATAAGATTGCAAATATAGAGTTAGGTGTTGTCGATTGGACTAACAATCCTGTATATGTACCTGAGAATCTGTTAAATAAGGAAATCCAGAAAATGAAGGATGCCGGTTGGACTGATGAGGAAATCGGCGAGAAGACACAGGGTGTTGACGGATGGTCAATTAGTCCGGTTTGGGATCCATCCCGTCACCATGGCTTGGATGAGGATACATATTCTGAAATGAGAAAAGAATATAATTCTTTGATCAAGGCAGGATATGCAGAAACAGAGATCAATGTCGTTTATGACGGCAATGGCGGTTATACAGTAGAAAAGAACTGGAATCCTAATAATCATGGCGGTAAGGCTGCTCCTGGCACTTCCAGTGAACCTAATCAGAATCAGAATCAAAATCAGAATCAGAATCAGAATCAGAATCAAAATCAGAATCAGAATCAAAATCAAAATCAGAATCAGAATGAGAATCAGAATCCGGATCCTGTACAGCCGGATGGTGAAGGAGGTTCCATTACTGTAGCGAGTTATTCTTTTACTACTTTAGGAACAAATAAACCGGGTGTTGTTGGTTATGAGCAAAATGGAGACAAGATTACTGTTAAATTATATGCCGGCAACAACACACAGGGTGATGTAACTAATGTTGATATTTCGAAGCAGGCAGATGGAAGATATGTGGTCGATTTTTCTGCAGCAGGCGATAAATATTGGATCTGTTCTAACTGTGGATTGTCTGCCGAAGACTATTATAACGGTAAGAAAACTAAAGTTATGACAGCTGAAGAAATTCACCAGGCAACCGGATTGCTCTTGGAATAACTTAAAAATGATTTGAGATAAGAATTAGTTGATGGGAAATACAAATTATTGAAGAGAAACATTATTTTATACCAGCAATAAAGTGACATCACTTTATATAGATCACCCTTGAGATGGGCTGCTCTCCGGAGCAGCCTTTCTTACTTATAAGGGCAAAAGATAAATCAGATACCGTGGATCTCGCGCTCGGCGTCAAGCAGGGATGAGGTACATTCGGATTTCGGATTTGTGAGAACGTCAGTTGTATTTCCTTCTTCGCAGATCCTGCCGCTGTCCATAACTATAACGCGCGGACAGATCTGTCTGACGATGTGAATGTTATGAGTGATAAGAAGGAATGCGGTGCTGCGCTCCCTGTTGATGTCCGTCATGAGTTTTAGCAGCTCGGCTGATGAGCTTGCATCCAGAGATGAGAACGGCTCGTCAGCAATGATGAGAGAGGGCTCCTGAATAAGGCACATTGCGATTGCAACACGCTGACGCTGGCCGCCTGAAAGTTCTTTCGGGTGACGCAGGAGATGCTGTTCTCCGAGTCCGCATTCTTCAAGGACAGAGATTATCTTTGCCAGAGACTTGGCTTTTCTTTCTTTCCTTGGAACTGAGTTGTCAGTCTTGCCTGAGGCTCTCAATGCTTCTTCCATGTGCCACTTTATAGTGTGCGCAGGGTTAAGGCAGGAGACGGGATCCTGGAAGATGGCACCGACACTTGAACTCCTGATGTTTACTTTTCCGGAGTGGGGAAGGAGACCCAGAAGTGATCTGATAAGTGTGGTCTTGCCGCTTCCGGAGCTGCCGATGAGGCCTAATATCTCGTTTGGGAATACTTCGAGTGAGACATCGTGAAGTATCGTGTTGTCTGTTTTTCTGTTCTTTCCTCGCGCGAAAAGAGAATCGCCGTAGCCTGCGGTAATGTTTTTCGCGGTGAGAACAGGGCTTCTGGTGTAATCGACTGTGGCAGGTTCCAGGCCGAGAAGGCGGGTGTCGAGTCTGGCATTGGTCAGGAGCTCGGCCGTATATGCGTTCTTGGGGTGGGACAGGATATCTGATGTTGTATCTTTGTCGATTATCTTTCCGTCTTTCATGACCATGACACGGTCACAGAATCCCCTTACGGCCGAAAGGTCGTGAGATATGAAGAGGATGGTCATGTGAAGCTTGTGGCAAAGGTCTTTCAGAAGTGCCAGGATAGATACTGTCGTTACCGTATCAAGTGATGAGGTAGGTTCGTCACAGATAAGAAGACGGGGCTTAAGAAGGGCAGCTCCGGCAATGAGCACTCTTTGACGCTGACCGCCTGAGAGCTGGTGCGGATAACGGTCAAGGATCTCTTCGGCGTTCGTGAAGCCTACAGTCTCTAACATTTCGATTATTGCTTTGCGGCGTTCTTCGGGAGTCTTAGTTGAATCCTTGTGGGCAGTGAGGACTTCCTCCAGCTGCTTTCCGCATGTCATGAGAGGATCTAATGCAGTTGAAGGTTCCTGGAAGATCATGCCGATATCCTTACCGAGCATCGCGCGGCGCGATTTCGGATCCATCGCAAGAAGATCCTTGCCGGCGAACTTGATCGAACCTGAAGTTATCGAAGCTGATTCCGGCAGAAGTCCCGCTATTGCAAGTGAAGTCATGGTCTTGCCGCAGCCTGAGTTGCCGATAAGACCCAATATCTCGCCGTCCCTGATGCCGAAATCGACATCGTTTAAGATGGGCTTGGGATTCGGATCCTTACGTGTGGGGAAGGAAAGCGTAAGGTGATGGACTTTCACGATATGGATATGAGTAGTCATCACTTGCCTCCTTTCGTGAGGCTGACACGCATGCCTTCTGAAATGAAGTAGAGTCCGAGAATATAGAAGATAAGCATCATGGCAGGAAAAATGACAAGCCATGGTGCAACACGGAAATATGCCTGTGCATCGGAGAGCATCTTGCCGAATGAAGCATCCGGCGGCTGAACACCCAGACCGAGATAGCTCATTCCGGATTCAAACAGAGTCATGTTGGCAAGGCCGATTACCGTCGCCGGAAGAAGCTGTGAAACAAGGTTGGGGAAGATATGGAAAGTCATGATGCGGACGGGTTTTACTCCCATTACGCGTGCATGAGTGATGTAGTCCAGTTCTTTTATCTCCATGGTCCCTAAACGGCAGACCCTTGCAAATGTCGGCGCGAAAACAAGGCCAAGTGCCCAGATGACATTGGTTACGGATGCACCGAAGACCGCTACTGCAACGAGTGCCAAAAGAATGCCAGGGAAGCACATTATGCTGTTGCCCAGGAGCATGATGCCTCTGTCGGTAAAGCCGCCGTAATAACCTGCGGGTATGCCTGAGACAGTACCGAGAATAAGAGCTATGGCAACACCGGCCGCTGAAATGAATATCGTGTATTTGGATGCCGACATAACGCGTGATAAGACATCTCTTCCGAAATTATCTGTTCCGAAGGGATGCTCAAGAGATGGCGGCAGGAACTTGGAAGCCGCATCGGTGGCATCAGGAGCATACGGTGTCCAGAACAAAGAGATTACGAATGCGACAACTACGATGCCGAGCAGGATAAGACCCGCAATATAGAATGCGGATGCTTCAGGGGATCTTTTGGATTGTGTCTTTTGAGATGACATATCAGCAGATCCTCCTTACTTCAGCCTGATTCTCGGATCGGCAAGGCTTGCGGCGATGTCGGAGAGAAAATACAGGATGACTGTTATGAATGCCAGATAGAAAACGATTCCGGACAGAAGCGGGAAATCTCGGCGTGATATAGCCGACAGAAGGAGACGTCCCAGACCCGGCAGGTTAAATACCTGTTCAACGATGAGACTTCCGCCCAGGATATCTGACAAAATGATCGATATTATCGTGATTGATGACACGTTGGAGTTGGGGAGCACATGGCGGATGAGGATCTTGAAATCCGATAAGCCGTGGCTTTTCGAAGTGCGGACATAATCGGATGTTCTCTGCTCGATTATGGAAGATCTTAAGAATTTAAAGCTCATTGCGATCTTCGGAAGCGCTATCGCAAAAGAAGGCAATATAAGGCATCCGACATAACCTATGAAATCATCAGACGGGCTCACGTAGTTTCCGACTGTGAGGAGCGAGAATAAGGAACCTGCAAGAAGGATCAGAAGGAGTGATGCGACATAAGGCGGAATGGCAAAAAGGATGTGACCAATAACAGAGCATACTTGATCACCGAAACGTCCCGGTTTGCGCGCGCTCAATACAGCCATAGGATAGGAAATGACTATTACCATTATCATGGCAATAGCGCTCATTCCGATGGTTACCGGAAGTCTCTGTGCAATGAGCTCACCAACGCTCATGTGGTAAGCGTAAGATGTTCCGGGATTGAATGTGAGAAGTCCTATGAGCCAGGAACCGTAGCGGACTATCAGGGGCTTATCAAGTCCCAGTTCCGCACGGAGAAGATCTACCTGTGCCTGTGAAGCTTCGGGTCCGAGCATTACTCTGGCGGCATCACCGGGGATGATGGAAAAGGCCGTGAAAACAAGCAATGACACCACAAGAAGTGTCAACAAAAGCTCAACGAGTTTTCCGATGAGATAGCCGGCCTTGCTCTGCAAATCGTCCCCTCCGATCTTCTACATATAAATAGGAACTATTATATATTCTTTTTGGCCTAAATCAAAAAGAATCAGGGCCCCGTTCTTTGATGCACGGAGCCCTGATAAAACTGTTTATTCGTATCGGCTATCAGTTACCGGCAAGTTTTACCTGTGACATATCCTGAACATACATAGGATATACGTGATAGCCTTCAAGTCTTGTGGACACGGCAGTTATTGTTGCAGGGTCCTGAAGATATACTGAACATGCATCGTTTGTAAGAAGTCCCAATACCTGGTGGTAAAGAGCTGTTCTCTCGTTTACATCAGCTGTGAGAGGGATCTGTGCAAGAAGCTTGTCTACTTCGCTGTTTGAATAGTTGATGAAGTTGCCGTCTGATGTGGAAGCATAACGTGAGAGCACATCGTAAGGAGCATAATCACTTGTAAGAGCGATTACTGTTGTCTCATACTGACGTCCTGCATAAACAGAATCGAGCCATGTAGCCCAGTCAACTTGCTTGATCTCCATGTTGATGCCGATAGCCTTAAGCTCGGAGGCGAGCTCAACTGCTGTGTTAACGTGGATAAGGTAAGAGGAAGGGACTGTGCATGTGAGATCGAAACCATTCTCATATCCTGCTTCTGCCATAAGTGCCTTAGCCTTTTCGATATCCTGATCGAATGTGCCGTCAAGTGAAGTATCGTAGTAGCTTCCCATAGCAGGGCTCATGGCAGTTGTGAGTTCTACACTTGCACCGTCCATAGTTACGGAGATAACATCTTTCCTGTTGATCGCATAGTTGATAGCCTGACGTACTCTGAGATCATTCAAAGGTTCAACCGCATTGTTGAGTGCGAAGATCTGGACCATGTTGGAACCGTTGGACAAAACATTGTACTTTGTCTCGTCGAGCTGGTTTGATCTGTCAGGTGTGAGGTAAGGGAAGATGTCGATGCTGCCGTTTGCAAGTTCTGTGAGACCTGCATCCATATCAGCGCAAACCTTGAAGGTAACCTTATCAAGATAAGGAAGATCATGTACCCAGTAGTTATCGTTCTTTACGAGGATAACACTCTGTCCGGGAGTATATGAATCGAACTTGAAAGGACCTGTTCCTACGGGAGCAGCCTGGCAGTTATCGTAGTTTTCCGGGATGATTCCTGTTGTAAAGCAGCTCAAAAGCTCATAGCTGCTTGCTTCAAGGGTAACCTGAACACGTCCGTCGGAAAGTGCTGTTACATCGCTGATCGAGTCGAGTTCGCTTACAAGTGCAACGCCGTCCTGACCGTCGAGAAGTCCTGCTGCACGCTTTAGAGAGTATACGACGTCTGCTGCATCGAGATCAGAACCGTCATGGAACTTAACGCCGTCTCTGATAGTGAAAGTATATACGGATGCATCGTCGGAGATTTCAACATCTGTAGCGAGACAGGGATTAAGGTTGCCTTCATAGTCGAACTTATAAAGGCCCTCATAAATGTTGAAGATGATCTCTTCATCGCCTGCAGCGACAACTGTGTGCGGATCGAAGATGCCGGGTTCCTGTGTGATTCCTACAACGGCATAGTTATTGGCATTGCCGGCTTTTTTGGTGCAGCCTGCGAATCCTGAAAGCATCAGGCAGGCGGAAGCTGCGATAATGACTGCTTTTGTGATAAAACGCTTCATTTTACCCCTCCCAAAAATAATTAATTCATTATAGAGATTGGTTATAACGCCGCGCATATGACAAAGCACACGAAAAAAGCCCTTACAAAACAAGGGTCTCTTCAAAAATTAACTAAAAATTTATAAAAATCATTTAAGAAAAAGTAATTATTTTAGGCGGGCTGGTATATAATAGGCACATATAATCTTTGCGCGCATGTATTTTTGCGCGCTTTTTAGGAGAACCAAGTTATGAAGAGATGTCCGGTTTGCGGCGTAATGATGGGTGACAATGTTGCCCGCTGCTCAATGTGCAAATACGATTTCCAAAAGGCTTCCCAGGGTAACAACGATGAGGCGGCAGCCGAAGCGAAGAAGATCCTTGAACAGAAGCAGCAGGATAATATAGCCCGTGCAGAAGCAAAGCGTTCCGAAGAAGAGAAGAGAATTCTCGAAGCGGTAGAGAAGCTGAAGCGCGACTATGCAAATATGGAGCAGCAGTTCGAGACCGAGAAGGCTAAGCTCGATAAGGAATTCACCACATTCCAGAAGAAGAAGCTCGCAGAGCAGGAAGCACTCGAAAGATCAGTTGTTACTATCCGTGACGAGGTAATCGAAGCACGTGACAAGAGAGATGCTCTCCGCAAAGAAGCCAACGAGATGATGGCTGAGGCTAAGAAGAAGGCCCAGAAAGAACATGACGATCTTATTGCTGCTGCCAAGATAGAGCAGGAGAAGATATACGAAGAGACCCAGAAGCAGACGGAACAGCTTGCTGCCCAGGTTGAGAAGGAATACGGCGAAGCTCTTGCCAAGAGAGACGAGCTTATCGCTCAGGCAAAAGAAGTCCAGAACATGATGGACAATGCCGACAAGATCAAGGCAGAGAAGGAGAAGGAGATCAAAGCTGCTGAAGCTAAGATCGCCAAGCTCG
The DNA here is from genome assembly GCA_902788505.1 of Oscillospiraceae bacterium. Lineage (GTDB taxonomy): Bacteria > Bacillota > Clostridia > Saccharofermentanales > Saccharofermentanaceae > Saccharofermentans. The sequence continues at coordinate 5,490 of CADAKH010000031.1, read as the reverse complement.
GCGAAGATTTCGAGAAAGAGAAGGAAAGAATTGCCGAAGAGAACAAGAAACTTTCAGAGAAGCAGGCTGCCGAAGCTCTCAAGATGAAGGCTGATGCAGAGCGTGACAGAGATATAGCCAATGCCGAGAAGGAGAAGCTTATCGCTGAAGCACAGGCTGAAAGAGATCAGATAATCATGCAGCTCGAAGAGCGCAACAAGCAGGCTCAGGCTGAGCTCGATGATATGACCGAGAAGGCCAAGGCTGTTATGGCTGAAGCTGAAGCTGCTATGACTAAGCGTGACGAACTGAATGCCGAGATCGAGAATTTCGAGAAGGATTCACAGCAGAGACGCAAGGATCTTGATGAGACTCTTAAGGAAGCCAGAAAAGAACTTGAAGATTCCGAAACAAAGAAGGAACAGGCTGAGAAGGAATTCAACGACTATCAGCAGCAGTCAGCAGAGATTCAGGATCAGATCAAAGGTCTTCAGGCTGAACTCAAGGAAGCCAAAGAGATCATCGCAGATTCCAAGAATGCAACAGTTCTTGCAGAAGCTGCTGCTCAGGAGATCGTTCTCAATGCCGAGAAGCAGTCCGTATTCCTTAAGCAGGCTGCATTAAGCGAGAGCGAAAAGGGCAAGATGCTCGATCAGATTGCAGAATTAGAAGAAAAGATCAAGGAGAAAGAGATGGAGAAGGCTGAGCTTGAGAAGAAACTGGCATCACTGGATAGCGCAGTTGCAGAGCTGGAGAAGAGAGTAAGATCAGGCGGCGGTAACGGACCGATGGAGTATTCCGTTGAGACCGTTGAGCATAACAAAGCTGCAGAAGTTAACGTTGATGCACTTTCCAAGCTCCTCAAGAAGAAGTCATCAGAAGGCTGGACTTTGATCTCTGTTGTAGATGATGATGGCGGAAAGCTTATGTCTTCCATGGGAGGAAGCTCAGAGACAACATCCCTGTCCTCTCTGTCTGCAAGTCCTTTCAGTCAGAAGGAAGACAGACTGGTCCTCATTTTTGGAAGACCGATGAAGTAATTTCCCGATTCTTTTAAATTCAACAGGAGGCTGTCTCAAATGACAGCCTCTTTTTGTTTTGGCTAAAATGTGGCAATTTGCACGGCTTCTGCCGTACCGGATGCCGTATTTTCGAGTGTTTTCGAGCGAAAAATACGGCTGAAAGTACGGGCACAGCCGTATTTTTTGCCGTATTGGCCGACTGATTTGACAGTGTAAAACTATGCACAAAAAAAGTTTTCGCCCGAACGGCTTTTTTGTGGAATTCGCATACCGAATCTTATATAATAGGAAAGTGTTTAATTTTTGACTTCGAAGGAGGAAATGACTGATGGAAAATTATTCCGCAGACAAGATTCGCAACATCGCGTTGTTCGGCCACGTAGGTTCCGGCAAGACGACATTAGCTGAGGCTATTCTTTTTTATACCAAAGCAATCAATCGTCAGGGACGCATCAATGACGGAAATACTACGCTTGACTACGATCCTGAGGAGATCAAGAGACAGATGTCAGTAGGCCTTTCTGTTGCCTGCTGTGAGTATAAGGGAAGCAAGATCAACATTATCGACACTCCAGGTGACTTCGACTTCCTTGGAGAAGAGATGAGCGGAATCAGAATCGCAGATTCCGGTGTTATCATGATCTCGGCTAAGGGCGGCACATCCGTCGGTTCCGAGAAGGCTATCAGACTTTTGAATGGTAAAAAGGTTCCTTTCCTTTTCTTCATGAACAGAATGGACGAGCCCAACGCTGATTTCGAAGCAGTTGCAGCCCGTATGATGGAGCGTTACGGACCTTCCGTTATCCCGCTTTCCTTCCCTATCATGGAAGACGGCAAGATGACAGGTATCGTTGACGTTATGAACCGTAAGGCTTTCTCAATTGATAAGGCTACAGGTAAGTTTGTTGAATATCCTCTCCCTGAGCAGTACAACGCGCGTGTTGACGAGCTCCAGGAGAAGGTTAACGAAGTTGTTGCAGAAGCGGATGATGCTTTGATGGAGAAGTTCTTCGCAGGTGAGAAGTTCACAGAAGACGAGTTCCGTCACGGCGTACACGCAGGCTTCCGTGAAGGTAAGCTCCACCCGATCTACTGCGGTTCCGCTTACATGAACTGGGGCGTTGACTTCCTGCTCAACTGCATCTCAAAGGACACACCTCCGGCAGGCAAGAAGCCCGCTCTTGAAGCTACACTTCCTGACGGCAGCACACAGATGGTTAGCTGCTCTATTGATGATCCGCTTGCAGCGTTCTGCTTCAAGACGATCTCTGACCCGTTCGTTGGTAAGATCAGTATCTTCAAGGTTAACGCAGGTACACTCCGCGCTAACTCCACTGTTTACAATGCAACAAAGGGTAAAGACGAGAGAATCGGCGGTCTGTTCTTCCTTAAGGGTAAGGAGCAGATCACAACAGACTGCATCACGGCAGGTGACATCGGTGCGGCTTCCAAGCTCTCCAACACTGATACTAACGACACTATCTGCGACCGTGCGCGTATCCTTGAGATGCCTAAGATCAAGTTCCCGCAGCCTTGTCTTTCAAAGTCCATCATTCCTACAAAGAAGGGCGATGAGGATAAGATCATCTCCGGCCTTACAAAACTTGCTGACGAAGATCATTGCTTCACAGTTGAGACAAACCCTGAGACAAAGCAGATGGTTCTTTCCGGTATCGGAGACATGCAGCTCAAGGTTCTCGTAAGCCAGCTCAAGAATAAGTACAACGTTGACTGCGAACTCGGCGAGCCCAAGGTCCCTTACCGTGAAGCTATCCGCAAGAAGGTTAAGGTTCAGGGTAAGCACAAGAAGCAGTCCGGCGGTCACGGTCAGTATGGTGACGTCTGGATCGAGTTCGAACCCAACATGGAGACAGAAGATCTCGTATTCGAAGAGAAGGTATTCGGCGGTGCCGTACCTAAGAACTTCTTCCCTGCTGTTGAGAAGGGATTACAGGAATCCGTTAAGAAGGGCGTTCTTGCCGGATATCCCGTAGTTAACCTCAAAGCTACACTGGTTGACGGTTCATACCACGATGTTGACTCTTCGGAAATGGCATTCAAGATCGCTGCCAACCTCGCATTCAAGGCAGGTATGGCTCAGGGCAACCCTGTTCTTCTCGAACCCATCAGCAAGGTTGAGGTGCACATTCCCGAAGATAAGCAGGGCGACATCATGGGCGACCTCAACAAGAGAAGAGGACGTATCATGGGTATCGATGCAGATGAGCTCGGATCAGTTGTTAATGCTGAAGTTCCTACGGCTGAGATGCTTGACTATGCTACTGACCTCAAGTCAATGACACAGGGCAGAGGATGGTTCGCAATGACCCACGAGCGTTATGAGGCAGCTCCTCCGGAAGTAGCTGATAAGGTAATCGCAGCAAGTAACGTTGAGGAAGAATAACAGTTATTCATTTGCGTTAAGACAATTTACACTTTTTGATACATTTCGTTTGTTTTTGGGCGACAGTTAGTCTTTACTAACTGTCGCCTTGCAAAGTAAAATAATTGGGTCTGGAATTATTCCCAAAAGAGGCAGGAGGTTTTTTATGGCTAAATTACAAGAAGCTGCTGTCGCTCAGATCACGGAGATCTGTGATCGTCATAAGGACGATAAGACTCCTTTGATGATGATCCTGAGTGACATTCAGAATGAGTACGGATATATTCCGCTCGAAGTTCAGGAATTGGTTTCCCAGAAGACAGGTATTTCAGTTGCAGAGATTTATGGAGTTGTAACATTCTACTCATTCTTTTCTCTTACTCCTAAGGGAAAGTATGTTGTAGGCTGCTGCCTCGGTACAGCTTGCTACGTTAAGGGCGCTCAGAACGTTATCGATAAGTTCCAGGAGCTCTTGGGTGTTAAGCCCGGCGAGACAACTGAAGACGGTCTTTTCACATTGGATGCTCTTCGTTGCATCGGTGCATGCGGCATCGCTCCCGCAGTAAGTATCAACGGCAAGGTTTACCCTAAGGTTAAGGTTGACCAGGTTCCCGAGATCATTAAAGAATTGAAAGAGGAGGCTGCAACGGCATGATAAGCACAGTTACTGACCTTAACGAGAGATTTGAAGCTCTCTCTAAGAGCCTCGACGATAAGATCAAGGGTGGAGACGGCAAGCGTCACATCGTTCTTTGCGGTGGTACAGGATGCCTTTCAGCTCACTCCAAAGAGATCATGGAGAGATTTAACGCTCTTATTAAAGAAAAGGGAATCGAAGACAAGGCTACTGTTAACCAGGTTGGCTGCTTCGGTTTCTGCTCACAGGGACCTTTCGTAAAGATCTATCCTGAGGATACCCTTTACAAGATGGTTAAGATCGAAGATGTTGATGAGATCGTTGAAAAGGATCTTATCGGCGGTGAGATCGTAGAAAGACTTCTCTATGTTGATCCTAAAACACAGGAGAAGGTTACAAAGCAGGAAGATATTCTCTTCTATAAGAAGCAGAGACGTGTAGCTCTCAACGGCTGCGGCGTTATCAATCCTGAAGATATCAATGAAGCAATCGGCAACGGCGCTTTCCAGGGAATTAAGCGCGCGCTCACAATGACACAGCAGGAAGTTATCGATGAAGTTTTGGCTTCCGGACTTCGTGGCCGTGGCGGCGGCGGATTCCCTACAGGCAGAAAGTGGCAGTTCGCTTTAAATGTTGAGTCTGATCAGAAGTACGTTGTATGTAACGGAGACGAGGGCGACCCGGGTGCATTCATGGATCGTTCCATTCTCGAAGGAAATCCTCTTGCTGTTATCGAAGGTATGATGATCGCTGGTTACGCTTTCGGCGCTTCAGAAGGTTACTTCTATGTACGTGCCGAGTACCCGATCGCTGTTAAGAGACTCAGAATCGCTATCGAGCAGGCAAAGGCAGAAGGTCTCCTCGGAAAGAACATCCTTGGTTCAGACTTCAGCTTCGATTGCCAGATCAGACTCGGTGCAGGCGCATTCGTTTGCGGTGAGGAGACAGCTCTCCTTAACTCTATCGAAGGTAAGAGAGGTATGCCTCGTCCGAGACCGCCGTTCCCGGCTATCAAGGGTCTCTGGGGCAAGCCGACATGCGTTAACAACGTAGAGACACTCGCTTGCGTTCCTTACATTCTCAGAGAAGGCGCTGAGAAGTTCGCTTCTGTTGGTACAGAGAAGTCCAAGGGTACTAAGGTATTCGCTTTGGGCGGTAAGGTTAATAACGTTGGTCTCGTAGAAGTTCCTATGGGTACAACACTCAGAGAGCTCATCTATGATATCGGCGGCGGTATCCCGGATGGTAAGAAGTTCAAGGCTATCCAGACCGGTGGTCCTTCCGGCGGATGTCTGACAGAGGAATACCTCGATGAGCCTATCGATTTCGATAATCTCGTAGCTAAGGGATCAATGATGGGTTCCGGCGGAGCTATCGTAATGGACGAAGACAACTGCATGGTTGACGTTGCTAAGTTCTATATGGAATTCATCTGCGACGAGTCCTGCGGTAAGTGCACACCTTGCCGT
>CADAKH010000030.1 GCA_902788505.1 Oscillospiraceae bacterium | reverse complement strand
TGAGTTGCCCCATGCAGGACCGAAACCTCTGTAGTTTGTTGTGTAAGGCATAGAAGGAGCAGAACCACCCCAGATTGAAGAACAACCTGTAGCATTGGAAATCTGCATTCTGTCGCCGAAGAGCTGTGTTAAGAGCTTAGCATAAGGTGTCTCACCGCAGCCTGCGCAAGCGCCGGAGAATTCAAGGAGCGGCTGCTCGAACTGTGAACCCTTAACTGTAGCCTTGTTCATCGGGTTCTCCTTGTGAGAGAGAGCAACACAGTAATCCCAGTTCTCAGCTTCCTTGAGGTTATCCTTGAGAGGAACCATAGTGATTGCCTTCTCCTTAGCGATACAAGACTCTACGCAGATACCGCAAGAGAGACAGTCCATAGCAGAAACCTGGATTCTGAACTTCATGTTGTCGTAAGGCTTCATACCCTGCTTTGTCTCGAAAGGTGCATTTGCAGCCTCTTCCTCTGTGAGGAGGAAAGGACGGATAGCAGCGTGAGGGCAAACGATTGAGCACTGGTTACACTGAATACACTTTGAAGCATCCCATACAGGAATGTCTACTGCTGTACCACGCTTCTCGTAAGCTGCTGTACCCTGAGGGAATGTACCGTCTTCCATACCTACGAATGTAGATACAGGGAGAGAGTTACCTTCCTGTCTGTTCATTACGTTAACAACCTTCTCGATGAACTCAGGAACAGCCTTCTTCTCAACCGGCTTATCCTCAGCTGTCTTCCATGAATCAGGAATATCAACTGCAACAACTGCATCAACACCTGCGTCGATAGCAGCATAGTTCATCTGAACAACGTCGTCACCCTTCTTACCATAAGACTTGAGAGCAGCCTTCTTCATGTAATCAACTGCCTGCTCAACAGGAAGGATTCCGGAAAGCTTGAAGAATGCAGACTGGCAGATTGTGTTGATTCTTCCGCCGAGACCGATCTCCTTAGCCTTAGCAACAGCATCGAGAGTATAGAACTTGATGTTGTTATTAGCGATGTAACGCTTCATTGAACCGGGGAGTCTCTCCTCGAGTTCTTCTCTTGTCCACTGAGTGTTGAGGAGGAATGTTCCGCCCGGCTTCAGTGTTGAGAGCATATCGTACTCATAAACATAAGACTGGTTGTGGCATGCAACGAAGTCAGCCTTGTTGATGAGATATGTGGAACGGATAGGTGTTGTACCGAATCTCAAGTCAGAAATCGTGATACCACCGGACTTCTTTGAGTCATATGAGAAGTAAGCCTGAGCATACATGTCTGTATGGTCACCGATGATCTTGATGGAGTTCTTGTTGGCACCAACTGTACCGTCTGCACCGAGACCCCAGAATCTTGCCTGAACTGTACCCTCGCCTGCAACTTCGATAGACTCGGAGCAATCGAGTGAAAGGAATGTAACGTCATCATCGATACCGATTGTGAATCTTTCCTTAGGCTGATCCTTCTTGAGTTCCTTGAATACTGCGAGAACGCACTCAGGTGTTGTATCCTTTGAACCCATACCGTAACGGCCGCCGATGAGCTTAGGAGCATTCTTGCCGACATAAGCTGCAGCAACGTCAAGATAGAGAGGCTCTGCATAAGAACCGGGCTCCTTTGTTCTGTCGAGAACTGCGATAGCCTTAACAGTGGAAGGGATAGCTTCGAGGAGCTTATCAGCTGCGAAAGGACGATAGAGGTGAACCTTTACCATACCAACCTTCTCGCCGTGAGCGTTGAGGAAGTCGATAACTTCTTCAGCTGTCTCGCAGACAGAACCCATAGCGATGATTACACGGTCAGCATCAGCTGCACCATAGTAGTTGTAAAGCTTGTAGTCTGTGCCACGGATCTCGTTGATCTTATCCATGTAGTACTGAACCTGATCAGGTACTGCAAGATAGAAAGGGTTGGAAGCTTCTCTGCCCTGGAAGTAGATATCAGGGTTCTGAGCTGTACCACGGAGTGTCGGGTGGTTAGGTGAAAGTGATCTCTTACGGAATTCCTTGATTGCATCGTAGTCAACCAATGATCCGAGTGTATCGTAATCGATAACCTCGATCTTCTGGATCTCGTGTGATGTACGGAAACCATCGAAGAAGTGGAGGAAAGGAACTCTTGTCTTGATTGAAGCAAGGTGAGCTACTGCAGCGAGGTCTGCAACTTCCTGAACGGAGTTGGAGCAGAGCATTGCGAAACCTGTCTGACGGCAAGCATATACGTCTGCGTGGTCACCGAAGATGTTGAGCGCATGAGCAGCAAGAGCTCTTGCGGAAACATGGAATACACAAGGGAGCAACTCACCTGCGATCTTGTACATGTTAGGAATCATCAAAAGGAGACCCTGTGATGCGGTGTAAGTTGTGGTTAAAGCACCTGTAGCGAGTGAGCCGTGAACAGCACCTGCAGCGCCTCCCTCAGACTCCATCTCGACGATGTTAACCGTCTGTCCGAAAATATTCTTTCTGCCCTGCTGAGCCCATTGGTCTGTGTGGTCAGCCATCGGCGATGACGGTGTGATAGGGTAAATTGCAGCGTTCTCGGTAAATGCATACGAAGTATACGCAGCAGCCTCGTTACCGTCCATGGTTTTCTTTGTCAGTTCTGCCATAAACATGATCTCCTTTGGAATTTCTTGTCGCAGGTAAATCTACGCATAGAAGTACCTACTATAAATAACTGAATAATTATAAACCCTTTCGTTAAATAATTGGGGCATAAATGAAACAAATTAACAGTTTATTTTTAATAAAAAGGAACGGTCTCAGACCATTTTTGTAACAATTCAGTTTCGCGCATAAAAACAAGGGCTGTCTCAGCAATCTGAAACAGCCCGTTGGTGTATATTCTGAAATACCGGAGTTAAGGTGTAGCTTCGCCTCCGCCACCTTCTCCACCTTCTCCGCCTTCTCCGCCTTCAGGAACGGGGGTCGGAGTATCCGGCTGGGGTTCCGGTGTCGGGGTGTCAGGCTGAGGTTCCGGTGTTGGGGTGTCAGGCACGGGTTCCGGTGTCGGAGTCGGCGGATCTGTAGGTACAGGTGTTGCCGTCGGTTCCGGTGTGGGTGTCGGGACAGGTGTTGTTGTCATGATAGGTGATGTTATCTCGCCTGTCTTCTTATCCATAGTCGCATATGTTCCGTCAGGGTTAAGAACACCTACGCCGACTCTCTTTCCGAATGCATTGTATGTTGTAGTGTTGTATAAAACGCGGTCGATCTCTTCACCATCGGAATTGTACCAGACCTTATATGCCTTGGCTGTAATTCCCTGGTGAGCAGCTCTGATTGTCTTTGTCTGTCCTACCGGCAATTCCTTATCTTCTACGAATTCATCCGGACCTGCATCAGTCATGCTTGAGATCTCAGCTTCGATCTCGATATACTGGCCGTCAGGAAGTTTCTGGCCGTAGATCTCGGCGTTAACAGTTCTGTCATCCCAATCGAACCATGTTACAACAACGACCTGGAAATCAGTATCATTCTTGAACTTGAAGTCAAGAGCCGGCCAGTCAACAGTAGCATCAAGTCCGGTCTGGATATAATCAGAAGGCCATGCATGGTTGTTACGCTCAACAACAGCAAGATTTGCTTCGAGTACAGCATTATAAAGAGTGGTGCTCGCCTGGCAGATTCCGCCGCCCAAGCCCTGCTCGTATTGTCCGCCAAGGATAACTGTTGCTTCCTTGAAGCCGTTTTCCGCAGTTCTCTGTCCGACAACTTCGTTGAAAGAGAATACCTGACCCGGCTGAAGGATCGTGCCGTTCATGTTGTCGCAAGCCTGACTGATATTGCTGTTACGGTTAGCATTATTCGAACAACTTGTCTGACAATCACCGATAAGGCCAAAGTTCTCTCTTAACATTTCCTCTGTTATCTCGGGTTCCTTGATCTCAGTGGGAACTTCGATCACACCGGTATATACCTGTGAATCGAACAGTGCCTTTACCGCCTTGGCAGCACCTTCAACATCAATTGCATAACCGGTCTTTTCAGGTGAGATCACAAATTCTTTTGTATCGGTATCAAAGCTCTCGATAGAAGCGTTCTTTACCAGTGCGAAATCATCAACATAGAGTCCCAAGACTCTGTTGATCCTCTCGGTTACGCTGTCAATATGTACTGTATAAGCAGTCTTATATGTTTTGGGTGCGTTCTTGAGCTGCTGAACATTGTTGTAACACTCAACGATTGCTGTCTCATCAGCATCAGCTGCAGGCCTGTACATTGCAAATGCCTCATCAAGGATCTGACGGGTATTATATTCAAATGTCGCATCGGAAAAATCAAGGAAGAGCGTCTTGCCCTCAAGGCTAAGCCTGATATCAATCGTCTCAGGTTGAGCAGGCAATTTTGAAGAGATAGCATTAAAAGCCTCATCGTATGTCATTCCGCCGACATCAATACCGTCAATAACTATTCCGGAATAGAACTTATCTGTCATGAGCTCGGCATAAACCTGTTCTGTCGGGATCTTCTTAACCGTTCCGTCTGCAAGAGTTACCTGAACCTTCTCATCAAAGACTCCAGTGTAATAAAGAACTGCAAAAACAGCACCTACAACAAGGATGAAAGCGGCAACAAGCGCAATTGCCGGTGCATACGGCGGTAATTTGCCGAACTTACCCTTCTTTGAAGATCCTTTTCCTGATTTGGAAGATTTGAATGAAAATGACTTCTTGGGCGGAACATACCCGCTGGAAATCTTGCCAAGGCTCTTATAGTCAAACTCAGCTTCTTCGTTGGAAGAAATCTCTGCAGTCTTGGCTTTAACAGTCTTAGGCTTATTATATGTATTATTCACAGGTACAAGAGCCGAATTTCTTACCTCTGAAGGCTTAGAACTACCCTGCCCCTGACCAGACGTTTTCTTCATTACAATCTGACCTCTCTGTATATAACAAAGATATTCCTTATAATCCTAAACAATAATAAACATTGTTTTAGCAAACTTCAACCACAGGTAATGGACATATTATTAAAAAAATAAGACTAAATATCAGAGTGTTGTTGTAAAATCGTTTATATTCAAATTGGAGCCCGAAACAACTATGCCCGAAATATATAAAGCCCTGCTTGCAACAGATATGGATTTCACGCTCTTAGCACCCGGAAAAGATGTTCCGGAAGGCAATAAGGAAGCCATCAAGGCGCTCAAAGAGGCCGGGGTTGCATTTACTATCGCGACAGGAAGATCATCCTTCCTGGTAGGAAAGTTTGCTGAAGATCTTGGCATAGATGTCCCGATAATCACTAGCAACGGAGGTTCTCTCTTCGATGCCGCCAACCGCAGGCAGTTCGCTTCAAGGGATTTCGGCGACAAAAAGATAAGAACTCTTCTGAGATACCTTCTGGACAATAATGCTGATGCAACACTTTATTCGGATGAGGGCATTTTTTTCGCTCCGTGTTCAAGCAGGAAATTCTTTGTTGAAGGATATAATGTTGGGGTTCCGCCCGAAAAGCAGTCTCCGATAATTGATTTTGGAATGGATTTTCCGGAACAGGAGCGCATACCGGCTTTCAACAAGATCCTTCTGATAAAGCCAAACAAAGAGTTATACAGGATACTCTGCGAGGACCCTGAACTCGAAGCAATATGCTCGGGACCTGATCTTTACGATATCATGCCCGCCGGCACTTCCAAAGGCAACGCGCTTTTAAGCCTTGCGGATTATCTTGGTGTTCCCCGCACTAATACTTTTGCCATCGGAGACAACGAGAACGATATTTCCATGATCGCCGGAGCAGAACACGGTATAGCTATGGGCAATGCCACAGAAGGCGCAAAAAAGGCTGCAGAATACATCACCACAAATTATGACAGCCTCGGCTTTGCCAAGGCTGTCTATGAATTCGTTATTCCGTTAACGGAGAAGTTTTAACCAAGCTTGGATTTAACGTAACCTTCAACCTGGCCCTTGATGGTCTCAAATGAAGCTTTTGCTTCTTTCTCATCAGAATCGTAAACTCCCATGTAGATCTTGAGCTTGGGCTCCGTGCCTGAAGGTCTTGCGCATGCCCAGTCGATTCCCTTATTGCCACCGAGTTCATAAAGAAGAACATTGGACTTGGGAAGTGTGATCTCCTCAATCTCTACACCGCTGTCGGTGAAAATATAACGCTTGGATTCCTTATAGTCTCTTACCGCAACAACAGATGCACCGCCGAGAAGTGACTTGGCTTCTGCAAGATTCTTGCAGTTTGTAAGCTCGGTCCTTAACTCAACCATGCATTTACCGATCTTCTCAATGCCTTCCTTGCCTTCGAGTGTGCAGCTGATAGTCTGCTCAACACCGTAACCGTACTTCTCATAGAGATGGTCGAGTCTGTCTGCAAGTGTCTCACCCTTCTCGAAAGAAGCTGCAGCCATATTGCAGATGAGCATTGCGGCAACAACAGCATCCTTATCACGTACGTCAACACCTGACAGATAACCGTAGCTCTCTTCGAAGCCGAACTGGAAGTGCTTGTTGCCGAACTCGTCATCGAGCTTGATCCTCTCACCGATGAACTTGAATCCGGTAAGTGTCTCCTGAAGTTCTACACCATAATAGTCACAGATGCTCTTTACGAGCTTTGAAGAAACGATCGTTGTAACTGCAAAAGAGTTTTCGGGAAGAGTTCCGAGATTCTTCTTGGCATCGAGAATGAAATCCAGGAGCATGAGTCCCATCTGGTTGCCGGAGAAGCACTTATACTTAACTTCGCCATTCTCAACGACTTTAGCGGCTGCACCGATTCTGTCTGAGTCAGGGTCTGTACCGAATACAAGAGAAGCGTCAGTTTTCTTTGCAAGCTCGATAGCCATTGAAAGAGCTTCAGGGTTCTCGGGGTTGGGAAGGCTTACTGTCGGGAATGAACCGTCAGGCAGTTCCTGCTCTTTGACGATGTGAATATTCTTAAATCCGACTGCTTCAAGGATCCTTCTGACGGGCTTGTTGCCTGAACCGTGAAGAGGCGTATACACAATGCTCATGTCAGCCTGCTTGTCGATTGCATTCTGATCTACAACGAGTTTTTTGAGCATTGCAGTAAATGCTTCGTCGATCTCGGGGCCGAAAGAAGTAACAAGACCCTTTGCCTTTGCTTCATCAATATCCATCATCCTGATAGTTCTGATATCAGAAATAGCCTCAATATTCGAAAGAACAGCATCTGCAGCTTCCGGAGGTACCTGTCCGCCGTCCTCACCATAAACCTTGTATCCGTTGTACTTGGACGGATTATGTGAAGCTGTGATCATGACACCTGCAAATGCCTTGAAATATCTTACTGAAAAAGAAAGTACCGGAACCGGTCTGAGCTCATCTGAAAGCCTTGAAGGAATGCCGTTAGCAGCGAGGACCTGAGCTGTGATCTGAGCAAATTCGGGAGAGAAATGTCTTGAGTCGTAAGAGATAACAACGCCTCTCTTAACTGCCTCTTCTCCCTCTGAAAGGATATACTTCGCAAGTCCTTCGGATGCCTTTGCCACCGTATAAACGTTCATTCTGTTTGTTCCTGCACCGAGAACGCCTCTCAGACCTGCAGTACCAAACTCAAGATCTCTGTAAAATCTGTCTTCGATCTCTTTTACGTCATCCTTGATAGCAATGAGTTCCTTTCTTGTTCCTTCATCAAAGTAAGGATCTGTAGACCAAAACTCATACTCTTTCATATAATCCATAATGCAATACCTCCAAGCACTGATTCTTTTATAAAATACCTGAATTACTTTTGTTTTTCTTTCATTTTTGAGTTCTTTTTATCGATTAACACAAAAGCTGCCAAAAGCACCACTCCGGCACAAGATACCATAGCGCCAGCCTTAAATCCCGGTGCTGTGAATACAAGTTCGGCTGTATGTTCTCCGGAGGGAACATCAAGAGCGATAAATGCATTCTGATAAACCGTGTATTGAGCAGGAGCGCCGTCGATATACAGCTGCCAACCGTCTTCTGCAGGAATCGTAGTGATTATTACTTCGTCTTCATCTATGTTGTTAAAGCTGAACCTTGCGTAACCATCACATACTGCATCTGTCTGAACTTTTGTCTTATCAGTCTTTGCAACCTGTTCCGCAAAAACCTCGTTATCGAAATAAGCGAACCTGATATTAAGATAGGACCACCTGTCCTCGTTAGATATAAAGGTTACTTTAACGTTCTCACCTTTGTCGAATCTTCCCAATCTGAAGATCTGCGAATAGAACGTGTTGGAACTGAAATCATAAGCCTTTATGCCGTTAACATAGATTTCCGTGCCATCCACAAGATCTCCGCTTACGAGCGAGCAATACAGTTCCTGATCCGAAGGGGAATTGAACTCATACTCAACAACGATCGGGATATTTTTGTTGGTTCTGTAAATGTTCGTCATGTTGGCCGCAAGTTCTTTGCGCACAGCATTCTCATAACCTACATAAACGGAATCAGAGGAAGCAGATGCAGTGTTCGCAATTGCGCTGTTCTCTATATCTTTATGTGAAACATATTCACTCGGATTAAAGAAACTGCCGTTGGTAATGACCGGTTTGCCTGTCACTTTTTCATCGATCTCGACAAAGAAGTCATCGGTAAACTCTTCCGGGAACATGGATCTGTACCAGTCATTCTGGAATGCAAAATAATCCTTTTCGGATGCATCTTTTTCCAGTCTGTAGAAATCAAAATCCATAGCATTCTTATCTGCAGCAAAAGCCAAAGGAAGGAAACTGTCATTTGCATAGAACTTAAGATCTGTTCCATATGAGTCTCCGCCCTGCAGTTCATAGAAAGAGAGATCCTGTCTGGCAGATACCGAGCCAACAGAGAAAAACGAATCAACTGAAGGACAGGCAAATGTATGCCATGCTGCAAAGTAGTTGTAATTCGTATTCAGTCCAAGCTGTTTCAGGAAACGGTGCATGCTTTTGTTGGAATTGGAATTGAAAAACTCAACGCCGTTATAATTGCCATAGATTGCTTCGCCGCCGTAAGGATAATTCCTTTGCGTAAAGTCCGGCGTGGACTCGTTCTCGGCCCTGAATGCTCCTGTATTACTGTTGCGGGTTCTTACATAATCGCCATATTGTATTTCAGCGTTCAGCCAGTCCTGGTACTCTTTCGCAGATCCCTGTTTGATTGTTATGGTTTCCAATGTTGATGACATCAAATGACTTGCGAATACAAGTTCAAAGCAGATCAAAACACTGAGGAACGGAGAGAGCATTCTCGGCATATCACGAAGCTGATCCGGCCATTTTTCGACACCGAATCCGGCAATGAGCGCTGCGTATGCCGTGATAAAGATCAGGTTGAAAACAACCGGATCGGATTTACCGTAAAATCTTCCAAAAGAGAAATCCACAAGCACGAATGCATACATTATCAAAAGTGTCTTGACAATATCCTTTCTTGCCAGTTCCTTTACTCTTAAAAGAACATTCATGGAGATGACAAGCAGCATCGGAAGGAAAACAAACACCTGTCTGTGCCAGAACCAGTTAGGATTATCGAATACCTGCCATGCCTTATCGAGAGGATAGAAAGCTGTGGATAATACCGCTCCAAGAAGACAAACCGCATGTGTCTTTCTCTCTCTCCCTTTGAAGAGAGGGCTGAGAAAATAAATGATCAACAGCATGCTGACCGGAAGACATATGAACATGAATGGATAATTGCCGATCAGGACATCATTGAATTCGGCAGGCTCGCCCATAACCCACATATGGATAAACGTTAATGGCGAATATGTGATCAGGTTATTGCCGCGGGCAGATACAGTCTGATCTGAATTCATTATCGTATCGAATCCAACCGGTACCAGCATAACAGCTGTGGCAAGCGCAGAAAAACCTGCCGCAAATGCATATCTGACACAAATACCGGCAGCTTTCTTAATGTCTGTCTTCAAAACAAACAGTCTGACACAAAGATAGAGAAAGCAGGAAATTCCGGCCATGTATGCTATGTAGTAATTCGAAATGAACAGTACAAGCAAAGAAATAACCAAACCAAGATACTTCCGTTCCTTTATGAACTTTTCGGTAAAGAAGAGTATCAACGGCAAAAGCATGTATCCGTCAAGCCACATGATATGGAACATAAATACCTGGGAATACATAGAGAAGGCATACATGATTCCAAGAAGCACAGGCCAAAGTGTCTTTTTATTCTCTGTTCTGAGAGAAAGGAAGAGACACATAAAAGCTGATGAGAGACTGAGCTTTAAAACAATAATGGTTGAAACCGCAGCCTCTATATGAACTTCATCGAACAGCAGACATAAAAGATTAAACGGACTTGAAAGATAGTATCCGAAAATGCCTAAGAAATTCTTGCCAAGACCGAGTTTGAATGAATATGTGAGATAAGAGAGCAGATGTCCGTCAGGAACACTTCCCAAATCACCGAACTTACTCTTCAGCAGGGCAAGAAGAGGCGCATACTGAACCCTGAGGTCGCTTACCAGAATGGATTCTTCGCCAAGCGGATATTTTTTATAATAGAAAAAAGCTATCAGATAAAGGACAAAAGCAATAAGAAAAGCATACAGCGGTCTCATATCAGCTTTGCCCTTTTGGATCAGAGCAGGTTTCTGACCGGATTTGGCAGCTGTTTTTAGTGTTTTTGTGCCTTCAAGACTTGAGAGCTCTTTCATTAACGTTCCGCCCTTTCATCGGCTTTGTGTTTCATTAAAATAACTTTTTGATTATAATACATTTTATTAAAGCGTTTCAAATTTCGTGAGGAGAATACAATGCTCATAAGTCTAATCGTTCCGTGTTATAACGAAGAAGCATCACTTCCGATTCTTTATGAAGCTTTATGTGATGTCCGCCAAAAAGAGACTTCTCCTGACAGATGCTTTGAATTCATATTTGTTAACGACGGAAGCCGTGATAAAACTGCAGAAGTAATCAAAAATCTTGCAGAGAACGACAAAGCCGTTAAATATATAACTTTCTCCAGAAACTTCGGCAAAGAAGCAGCAATGTATGCCGGAATGCAAAAAGCAAAAGGCGATTATATCGCCATTCTTGATGCTGATATGCAGGATCCCCCGTCGCTCATTCCGGACATGATAAAAGATCTTGATTCCGGAGAATATGATATAGTTGCCGCAAGACGCGTTACCCGTAAAGGTGAGCCGAAGATAAGAAGCTTTTTTGCACGCACTTTCTATAAACTCATCAACCGCATGTGTGATGTTGAGATAGCTGACGGGGCAAGAGATTTCAGGCTCATGAAGCGCGAGGTTGTTGATGCTATATTAAGTCTTTCCGAGCGCCAGAGATTCTCAAAAGGTATTTTCGCCTGGGTAGGTTTCCGTACAAAATGGGTCGAACATGAAAATGTCGAACGTGTTGCAGGTGAAACCAAATGGAGTTTCTGGAAGCTTTTCAGATATGCTGTCGACGGCATCGTCGCTTTTACGACCGCACCGCTTCGTCTTGCCACTTATGCAGGATTCTTCTTTGCTTTTGCCGGATTCGTTTATCTTATCTATTACTTTATCCGTGCGATCGTTCTGACGATCTACAACGATGTTCCGGGTTATCCTTCTCTCTTGTGCTTTATCCTCTTTATCGGCGGATTGATTCTCATGTGTCTCGGAATATTGGGAGAATATATCGGAAGAACATATATTGAGAGTAAGGGCAGACCTATATATATTGCTTCTGACGAATCTAAGGATTGATCTTATTTCGCAAGATATCTGTAGAAGAAACTGTCTTCAAATCCTTCTGCAAAGAACTGTTCCTGGACAACCTCAGCGTACTGGGCATCATTTATATTTCCGAATGAGCCTATGTCCTCTTTATCGTTCCGGTCTCCTGTGACAACCGAACCGGTAATCGTAAAAAGATTAAAGCAGGCAGGAAACATCATCAGTATCACGGTAAGCATGATAGCAGCTGATCTGAGCCAGCCCTTTTTCGTTGTAGGAGTATTTTTTACATCCATCACATCAGCGATTACTCCGCTTAAATATATGCAGAAGAAGAACAATGCCGGCATTGACCCTCTCATGCAAAGATCATTCATGCCGGACACCTGGTAAACCGGGATGATCAAAAGGGTAATTACAGCAGCCCAGAATACCGGATCTTTCTTTCTGCTCTTATACAGGAGAATGACAAACGGCAGCACTTCCATGGATATAAACAGCAGGTATGCCGGAATAAACATATAGCGGTAAACAAAGAATTCCCATGCAAACCCTCTATATCCTGTCGCTGCAGGATTGGACATATAATAACTGCCGAAAACAGTGAGAAGAAGTACTGCAGAAGCAATATTGACCGGGCTGAAAATATTAGCCAGTCTTACCGTCATCTTCGCTGCCCTGTGTTTTTTGCTGAATATCACAGCGGCGATCATCAGTATAATGCCAAAAACCGCCCACGGTGAATAACAGAAGAGTATGCCTGCAGTCAGTCCCATAGAACGGGTATTCTTTGACATAAGTATCAGTGCAACAATAAGAAAACACGGGACCATCTGATTGAAAACGCTTGCGAGTTCCCTGAAATTGCTTACATAAGTCATAACAGGAACCCATCCCTCTACCCAATACCAACCCTCATACTGAGTTAAGAGATATGCTGCGTTAGGCAATATATCGAGTCCTGCAAAGAATACATAAAAGAACGGTACCCATCTGGTAAATCTCTTTATAACCGCACTTACGGTCATAAAAGACAGGAATATTCCCAAAGAATTCCATAACAGAAGAATGAAATTGCCAAATTCAAAACCGAATATCTTTCCTGCCAGAGCTGCCGGCATCCAGTAGATGAAATAATACGAGAAAGCCCTCTCTCCGGAAGCTATTCCGTATATAGCTCTTACTTCGGGATTTGTCTGTGTTGAATAATCATAGATTACCGGCCAATCATAATTGATCAGGTCTCTCAGGATCGCTCTTCGAAACGGATGGTCCTGCACAGTACAGATATACTCACCCACTCCTGAAACAAACGAAATCGCAAGTGCGGTAACCGCAAAGCCGATAATATATGACACCGGCACCTTCAGATCGTTCTCGTGTCTTGAGAGCTTAACTCCATCCGGATCATTTAAGCAGTCTGAGACACAGAAAAGCACTATACCGCCAAATATCAATGTAAGCGGAATACCGACAGTCAGCTTTAAATATCCCAGAAAAAACATAAACAGCGGCACTGTCAGGAAAAGAACAACAGAAGCGTAAAGCCACGGGAAAGACACCGTTACTGTCCTGGTGTCATGTGATGTCCGCTCTTTGGACGCAGCCGTTTTGACTTTGCCCTTTGAAGAACTTCCAATCTGCTTTACTTCCTTCATTGTCCTTAACCTGCAGATTCCGCTGTTTAATTAATCACCTTTTTGTTTCAGAGCTGAACAGTCATGAAATCGATCTGCTGAGGTTCCAGAGGTCTGTCGTTGTAATCTGTTCTTACGGATGCAATCTTATCAACAACTTCAATACCTTCGATGAGTTTGCCGAAAGCCGCATACTGACCATCTAACGACGGGTAATCCTCATGCATGATGAAGAACTGTGAACCTGCGGAGTTGGGATCCATTGCACGTGCCATGGAAAGAACGCCTCTTGTATGCTTGAGGTCATTTCTGAATCCGTTAGCTGTGAACTCGCCTTTGATCGTATAGCCCGGGCCGCCCATGCCTGTACCCTCAGGATCACCGCCCTGGATCATGAAACCGGGAATGACTCTGTGGAAGATAAGACCGTTATAAAATCCCTTGCTTGCAAGGTCAACGAAGTTCTTAACTGACTCGGGCGCAATATCGGGATAGAGCTCAGCCTTCATAACGCCGCCGTCTTTCATCTGAATCGTAACAATAGGATTTGCCATTTTGTTTTTCTCCTTATCTGTGTCTGTAAGATCTTAAGATGTCGTCCTTAATCTTCCAAAGCTTTGGAGAAAGGTCGACATAATAGTTGTGAGGATTTTCAAATCTCTTGATAGAATCCCAGAGCGAATCGATCTCCTTGGTGCAGTTTGCTCTGATCTCTTCGATCGAAGGCTTATTATAAACGAGCTTGCCGTCTTTGAAGATCTGAACGAGAATCTCTTTTACCGTATAGTTTTCGAGAACCTTGGACTTCCATGTTGCATCAGGATCGAAGATCTCGTAAGGCTCGCCGTTCGGGATATCTTCATCGGCAACCATAACAACATCTGCCAGTGCCTTGCCTGTTGCGTTGTCATAGAATCTGACGATCTTCTTGCTGCAGGGATTCGTAACCTTGCCGATCGAATCGGAGATCTTCATCTTCGGGATGATCGTACCATCCTCTGCTTCAACAGCTGCGATCTTATATACGCCTCCGAAAACAGGCTCTGCCTTTGATGTGATGAGTCTTTCGCCTACACCGAAAGAATCAATGCACGCGCCCTGGCTGATAAGATCTCTGATGAGATACTCATCAAGAGCATTGGAAACAGTGATCTTACAGTCTGTAAGACCTGCTTCATCGAGCATCTTTCTTGCACGCTGTGTCATGTACGTAAGGTCACCGGAATCGATCCTGATCCCCTTAAGGCGCTTGCCCATAGGTTCAAGTACTTCCTTGGCACACTTGATCGCATTCGGAATACCTGAACGGATAACATCGTATGTATCAACGAGCAGAAGTGCTCCGTCAGGATATGCAAGTGAATATGCCTTGAATGCTTCGAACTCGTTGTCGAAAAGCATTACCCATGAATGAGCCATTGTTCCGGACAACGGGATATCGAACTGCTGACCGCAGATAGTACATGAAGTTCCTGCAGCTCCTGCAATATAAGCAGCTCTTGCGCCCAAAACGGAAGCATCAAAACCCTGTGCACGGCGTGCACCGAATT
Source organism: Oscillospiraceae bacterium (assembly GCA_902788505.1). Lineage (GTDB taxonomy): Bacteria > Bacillota > Clostridia > Saccharofermentanales > Saccharofermentanaceae > Saccharofermentans. The sequence continues at coordinate 8,376 of CADAKH010000030.1, read as the reverse complement.
CCATAACAGGTCTGCCTTCTGCGGCTCTGACGATCCTTGCGGTCTTTGTTGCAATAAGAGTCTGGTGATTGATCGTGCAGAGAAGTGCTGTCTCAAGGAGCTGAGCCTGAATGATAGGACCTCTTACCTTAACGAGAGGCTCTTTCGGGAATACAACTGTTCCTTCGGGTATCGCCCAGACATCACATGTGAACTTAAATCCTCTGAGATACTCAATGAATTCATCGTTGAAGTGATAGTTATCTTTGAGAAAGGTCAGGTCGTCTTCGGAAAAACTGAGGCTAGAGAGATAATCGATAACCTGCTCAAGACCTGCCATAACGGCATAGCCGCCGTTCTCAGGAATGTTTCTGAAGAACATATCAAAGTAAACGATCTTGTCCCTGTTGCCACTGTTCAGATAACCATTCGCCATAGTAAGCTCGTAAAAGTCTGTGAGCATACTCATGTTGGTTCTGTCATTCCACATGCCGTAATCCATGCGATATACCTCCTAAAACCTGCTCTTAAGATCAGGATTTTGCAATCTCTTTAATTGTTGTCGTAAGACCTGCTATTCCCTGAAGATCTGAAGGGATAATGATCTTGGTTGAAGCACCCTGACCGACCTTCTCAAGAGCCTCAAGACCCTTAATAGCAATAAGTCCGTCATCAGCACCTACGTCCTTGACCATCTGAAGACCCTTTGCTGTAGCTTCCTGAACTGCGAGGATAGCCTGTGCCTGACCTTCTGCTTCTCTGATTGCAGCCTGCTTCTTAGCTTCAGCTCTCAAGATGGCTGCTTCCTTCTCACCTTCTGCTACTCTGATCGCGGATTCCTTCTCACCTTCTGCGATAAGGATCTTCTCTCTCTTCTCACGCTCAGCCTTCATCTGCTTCTCCATCGCAGCCTGGATCTCCTTAGGCGGGATGATGTTCTTGAGCTCAACGCGGTTGACCTTGATTCCCCACGGGTCTGTAGCTTCGTCAAGGATCTCTCTCATTCTTGTGTTGATGATGTCTCTTGATGTAAGTGTCTGGTCGAGTTCCAGATCACCTATTATGTTACGGAGTGTTGTTGCGGAGAGATTCTCGATTGCAACGATAGGACGCTCGATTCCGTATGTGTAAAGCTTAGGATCTACGATCTGATAGAAAAGGACCGTATCGATCTGCATCGTAACGTTATCCTTTGTGATAACGGCCTGAGGTGCAAAGTCAGCAACCTTCTCCTTCAACGAGATCTTCTTTGCGACACGGTCGATGAAAGGGACTTTCATGTGGAAGCCGGTCTCCCATGTCGTTCTGTATGTTCCTAAACGCTCGATGATAAATGTTGTTGCCTGCGGAACGATCTTGATATTCGGTATGATAAGTACCAGTAAAACGATGATTCCGATTGCTATTCCTACTATTCCTTCTATTCCAAATGCTGCTACGACAGGTAACATGTTTTTCCTCCCTATTTATGATGCAACCTCGACTACGAGTTTGACACCTTCAATTGATTTTACGTTTACTCTTACGCCTTCCGCGATATCAGTATCGGCTTTAGCGCTCCAGATCTGTCCGTCGATCTTAACCTGACCCTTGCCCTCGGTCTTGTCCAAAGGAACTATCACTATTCCTTCCCTTCCGATAAGCCTGTCAGCATTAGTACGTTGGATATTCTTCTTTCGAAGTGATTCAAGCTTCGGCCTGATCCAGATCATACACAAGGCGAAGCATACTATGGACACTGCAGCCATCACTATGATCTGTGCAGGAAGCGGCGCCCCACAAAGGTCCATGATCATTGCAACGACTGCACCTATGGCAAACCAAAGCGTTGCAAGACCCGTGGTCACGGCTTCGATGATAAACATAATGACAGCAACGACGAGCCATACAACCCACCAGCTGATCATTTTCTTTAATCCTCCCTATTTAAATTAATGCGGGTATTCCGGCCCGCATTTCAATAATTATATCACCTTAAGTATTATTAATTAATAAGAATCGGTGTGGGTTCGTACTTTTAAGGAATTAATTAAATAAATACTTCTTCGAGCGTAAGACCTTTTGCCGGCAATGTCTTTCCGGCCATATTGCGGTCACCGCTCTCAATGACCGTTTTAACTTCGTCCGGACAGATCTTTCCCTGTCCGACATAAAGAAGCGTGCCCGCAATAATCCTGACCATGTTGTAGAGAAATGCCTCGCCGGAGACTTCGATCTCAATCATGCACGGATCCTCTCCCTTGGCGGACACATTTACTCCGAAAAGTCTTCTTACAGTAGTCTTCTGTGATCCGCCCGTTGCGCAAAATGCCGCAAAATCATGCTCGCCTGCAAAGTATATAGCCGCCTTCTGCATTTTCGCGATGTCAGGCCTTACGGGACAATAGTAAGCGTTGCGGTCGAGCAAAGGGCTTCTTGTCGGTGAAGAATAAATGCGGTAGATGTACCGCTTTCCCTTTATGTCGAAGCGTGCTGAGAAGTCATCGCTTACGTAAAAAGACTTCTTCACGGCAACGTCATCAGGCAATAAAGCGTTCATCGCCAAAGGGAATTTCTCTTCGGGAATAACAAACGGGACGTCCGCATGGCTCAGGTGACATTTCGCATGTACGCCTGCGTCAGTGCGTGAGCACCCCGTAAGTCTGATCTTTTCTTTATATAACTCTTCTAATGCCTTCTCTATTACATCCTGAACAGCCCTTGCATTTTCCTGTGACTGGAAACCTGCAAAATCCGTGCCGTCAAATTCAGTAATGAAGGCTATTCTCGGCATGATTACTTGCCGTTTTTGCCGTCATCAACGCAGGACTTGCCCATCATGGCAGCACCTACGATACCTGCATCGTTACCCATCTGGGCAAGCTCGATACGTGTCTTCGGAACTCCGGGTCCGAAGTAAGGACGTGACATGGTCTTCTCGCGCATAGGAATGAGAAGAGGATCTCCCTCGCCGCAGACACCGCCGCCGACTACAAGAACTTCAGGCATGAATGTATTGATCGCATTTGCAAGACCGTCTGCAAGATAATCCGTATACTGGTCGACTACCTGCTCGGCAACCTTATCACCTTCACGCATTGCGATGAAAGCAATACGTGCATTCCACTCGCCCTCCTGCTCCTTAACCTTGTTAAGAAGTGAATCAGGATTTGCCTCAGCAGCTTCCCTTGTCATTCTAGCGAGAGCTGAAGCAGAAGCATACTGCTCAAAGCATCCCTTTCTTCCGCATCCGCACTGAACACCGCCGGATACGAGAACCGTATGACCGAACTCAGAACCTGCCTGGTTGAATCCTGAGAAGATCCTTCCGTTGATGATGACGCCGGCGCCTACGCCTGTTCCCAATGTGATGGTAACAGAATCCTTGGCACCCTTGCCTGCACCTGCAACAGCTTCAGCCATGGCAGCACAGTTAGCATCGTTATCAATATATACAGGGAGATCGATGACTTCCCTTATGAGCTTTCTCATAGGCGCTTTGTTGAAAGGAAGGTTGCTCGAATATACAAGAAGTCCTTCATCATTATCAGGTGTTCCTGGTGAACCGATACCGATAGCCTCGATATCCTTTACTTCAAGACCTGCATCCTTGATGGCATCAGCAGCGAGCTGACCCATGTCGTGGATGATCTCTTCCATTGCTCTTTCAGCTCTTGTCTTGATCGATAACTTGTTAAGAAGCTTTCCTTCTCCGTCAACAATACCGGCTTTGATATTCGTACCGCCCAAGTCGATTCCGCAATAATAACCCATTCGAAATATTCCAACCTTTCGCTCTTTATAGCATAAGAATTCTATCACAGCACAGAGTGCAACTCAAAGACTAATCAATAAATACGACGAGTACTGCCAGCAATGTGAAAAAAATTCCCGTAAGCACATCTTTTACAGTAAGTTTTAAAGGGTTCAATTTGGTCCTGCCCTTGCCACCCCTGTAGCATCTTGCATCCATCGCAACTGCCAGTTCGTCAGCTCGTCTGAAGCTTGAAACAAACAACGGTATCAGGACCGTGATATATCCCTTGATCTTATTTATGAAACTTCCCGAATCGTAATCCGCACCTCTGGACTGCTGAGCCTTCATGATCTTATCCGTCTCAACTGCCAAAGTCGGAATGAATCTTAACGCGATCGACATCATCATTGCCATCTCATGAACAGGGACCCTGATAAGCGACAGCGGTGCGAAAAGTTTTTCGAGCGCATCACTCATCTTTAACGGTGTAGTGGTTAGTGTCAGAAGAATGCTCGTTGCAACGATCAGGAACACGAGCCTTACTGCCATTATCGCAGCGCGGCCTATACCGTATGCCGTGACCGTTATAAACTTCCAGGAGAACAGGACGTTGCCGTCCTTTATAGTGAATACATTGATCACGAAGATAAACAGCGCGAGCGGTAACATAGGCTTTACTGTTGACCATAAGATACCCGGTGTGATCTTTGCAAGTATAAGCATCAGCAATATTATTCCCGCAAGGACTCCGATAGCAACCGGACTCTTGATTATAAATATCGCTACAAGATAAACGGCATAGAGGATCGTCTTTACTCTCGGGTCCGTATTATGAAGGAATGAATCCGCAGGATAGTATCTGCCGAGACTAACTTTACTTAACATCGGCGCCTCCTGCTCTGCATACTGCTCTTACGACAGCCTGAGCTTCCTTCTCAGGATTAAACTCGATCTCGGGAAAACTTATATCAGGCCATGTATTTTTCAGTTCATTTTTAAGAAGAGATGAGAATCTCGTAATCCTTGGGATCTGTATTCCAAGTTCGTCTGCTCTTTCCTTTTGGAATAATTCATAAGGCGTTCCGACAGCCGTGATCTTTCCGCCGTCAATAAGACAGATACGATCACAGTTAACAGCAGCCTCATCCATATTGTGCGAAACAAGGATTATCGTTGTTCCGCTGTCTCTGAGCGACTTGATAATGGCAAACATCTCCTGTCTGCCTCTCGGATCCAATCCGCTTGCAGGCTCATCCAAAACAAGAATTCCTGGATTCATCGCAAGAACACCCGCCATAGCTGCACGTCTCTTCTGTCCGCCTGACAATTCGAAAGGACTCGAATTGATCTCATCTGTTGAAAGTCCGACCTTCATCGCGGCATCGTATGCCATCTTGCTCAATTCAGTTTTAGGTATTCCCATCTTCTTGAGACCGTAACATATATCTTTGAATACTGTCTCTTCGAAAAGCTGATATTCCGGATACTGGAAAACAAGACCGACATTTTGTCTGATCTTCATCGTATCCTTCTTGTTTTTGCATGAAAGATCACCGTCTTTGGTGTGAACGATGACATCGCCCTGAACTGGTCTGAAGATTGCATTCATGTGAGAGATCAGCGTCGTCTTTCCGCATCCGCTCTCGCCAACAATACCGAGCACTTCGCCTTTCCTTATATCGAGATTGATGTTATCCAGCGCTTTTACATCACTGCCGTCATATGTATATGACAGGTCCTTAACGGACAGGATTATCTCCCGTTCTTCTTTCTTATCTTCAGAATGATTAATATATTCGGGATATTTGATTCCGGGCTTTTTCAGCATCTTTGTAAGAGCTGCAGTAAGTGTCTCGTCCGACACCAGATCTTCTTTTGTAAGCTTGCTGTCCGTAAGCTTTGCGATCTCAAAGGCAAAATTGAATTTGACAGGTCTTTTAAGTCCGTACTGCCAAAGATCATCTGACATGAATATTTCTTCAGGCGCACCTTCCATTGCGACTTTGCCCTTGTTTACGATTACGAGCTTGTCGCATCTTAATGCCTCTGTCATGTCATGGGTGATGGTAATGAGCGTCAGTCCCTTTTGTGCGCGCATCTTCTCGACGATCTCAAGGAAATCATCTCTGCTCGAAGGATCGAGCATTGCGGTTGCCTCATCTAATATGAGAATATCCGGCTGCATGGCAAGCGCACCTGCTATTGCAAGCTTCTGCTTCTGTCCGCCGGAAAGAGCTGACGTGTCCCTGTGTCTCAATTCGTAGAGACCGACGTCTTTTAAAGCCTGATCGACTCTCTCCCTGAGTTCTGGATTGGGAACTCCCAGATTTTCAGGGCCGAAAGCAACATCTTCTTCAACTATAGTTCCTACTATCTGATTATCAGGATTCTGGAAAACACAGCAGCAATTGGATCTGATGTCCCAGAAGAGATTATCGTCACCGGCATCCTTGCCGAAAATTACTACTTTTCCGCTGTCAGGAACTTCAAGGATATCTATTATCTTTGCAAGAGTGGATTTGCCTGAACCATTGCTTCCGAGGATCGCGGTATAAGAACCCTTTTCAATCGATACGGAAATACCGTCAAGCGCATATCTGGGCGCTTTGTCAGATTCTTCATCCGAAATATCGTATGAAAAGACAACGTCTTTAACCTCTATGCTGTTCGGGTTCTCCGTCACGATATTGTTCCCCATTTACATGTTTAGTAGCAACATTTTAAAGAGAACGGGGAAAGATGTAAACCTTTCCCCGTAACTGATTAACAATTAAATTTTCCCGTTTGTTTGTGTAATATTACACGAACTCCAAGATAGCCATCTCGGCACCGTCACCGCGTCTTGCGCCCAAACGGATGATTCTTGTGTAACCACCGTTTCTGCTTGCATATCTGGGTGCGATATCATCGAATACCTTGTTAACGGGATTGATGATGTTACCTTCTTCATCGTGGCTCTTGTTGACCCACTTGATCATGGCCTTTCTTGCAGCGAGACGTGAAGGAGCGTCAACCTGAACTGTCTTTGTCTTAACTTCACGGTCAACTACTTCGTACTTAGCGCCGCTCTTAGATGTCTTTGTCTTCAAGACTTTCTTGCCCTTACCGTCAAGCTTAGCAGCAGAAACAGTGATTTCCTTTGTTGTGTAGTTATCCTGTTCCTTAACTGCAGATGCTACGAGCTTCTCAACGATAGCGCTGATCTCCTTAGCACGGGCAACTGTTGTCTCAAGCTTACCGTTTATAATCAATGTTGTGACCTGATTCTTCAGAATAGCCATACGCTGATCTGAAGCACGGCCGAATTTCCTGTTAGGCATTTAAAATATCCTCCTGCTTAAAAAAGCTTAATCTTCCTGTTCTCTCAAGTGCAGACCCATGTCTTCAAGCTTCTCAATGATCTCTTCGAGAGACTTCTTACCAAGGTTTCTTACCTTGATCATCTCATCCATTGAACGAGCTACGAGATCACCAACTGTGTTGATCTGTGCTCTCTTGAGACAATTGTAAGTACGTACTGAGAAATCCATATCCTCAATAACACCGGAAAGCTTTGAATCATGCTCGCCGCTCTCTTCGATATTCTTGAAGCTCGGAGCTGAATCTGTATCAGCGAGAGCTGTAAAGAACTTAAGGTGTTCGATCAAGCAATTTGCTGCTGAAGAGAGTGCCTCGTCAACATCAATTGTACCGTCTGTCCATACCTCAAGTGTAAGGCTGTCATAGTCTGTCCTTGCGCCTACACGTGTGTTCTCAACCTTGTAGTTAGCCTTCTTAACAGGTGTGAAGATGGAGTCGATCGGGATTACACCGATAACCTGCTTAGCGGGCTTATTCTGCTCTGCTGTGTTGTATCCTCTGCCCTTGCTGAGTGTGAATTCCATGAATACGTCATCTGCACCGTTGAGGTGAGCGATAACGTGATCAGGATTCATGATCTCTACTTCAGGTCCGTGAACGATGTCGCCTGCTGTAAGCTCGCCGGTTCTGCCCTTAGCGACGCTGATGCTGACGATGTTGGACTCGTTATGAAGCTTTGCACGGATACCCTTAATATTAAGGATGATTTCCGTCATATCCTCGATAATACCCGGAACAGTGGAGAACTCATGCTTAATCTTCTCTATCTTGATAGATGTTACTGCCGCACCGGAAAGCGAAGAAAGGAGCACTCTGCGGAGTGAGTTTCCGAGAGTTGTACCGAATCCGCGCTCGAGCGGGGCGATGGTATATTTGCCGTAGGACTTATCCTCGTTGGTCTCAACGCACTTAACGGTCGGCTGGCTGATTTCCATCATGTTTAATCCTCCTGAGAATTCTTCTAAATCTTGTTATCCGGATGTTATTACTTAGAATACAACTCGACGATAGCAACTTCGTTTACAGGTACTTCGATCTGATCTCTTGTAGGGATAGCGAGGATCTTTCCGCAAAGCTTGTCGCTGTCTGCTTCAACCCACGCAGGTGTAGCTCTTGAACCTGTAACTTCGATGATGTCCTTGAATCTCTGAGAACTCTTAACGCCCTCTTTGATCTCGATTGCATCGCCAACCTTTACCGCGAAAGAAGGGATATTAACGATCTTGCCGTTAACCTTAACTCCTCTGTGGCTTACGATCTGTCTTGCTTCGTCTCTTGTACGAGCAAAACCCATTCTGAAT
>CADAKH010000029.1 GCA_902788505.1 Oscillospiraceae bacterium | reverse complement strand
CTGGCAGGGATGTCCGCCCTCAACGAGTGTTGTCTCAGCCTTCTGGATAGCCTTAGCTCTGCCTACGTACTCAGGGTCCTTTCTGGAGAGTGTGAACTCAGCAAGGCCAAGAGGATTGGATCTGTAAGAAGATGTCTCGCCTGAAGGGATAAGCTCGTCTGTTGTAGTAACGGGATCGTGGATCTCGGATACGACCTGAAGGACGAGGTTCTCCGGAAGTGCTTCCATCTTCGGCCAGTCCTTGATATTAGGTCCGAACTGGATCTCTGTGTTGGGATCTGCAACGCCCTTGGAATCGAAAATTCTGTTGGCGTAGATCTTCGAATCGAATGTGTAAGCGTAGTTGTTAAGCTCACCCGTGAACTCTGTAGCGGGTGTAAGAACACCCTTGTTTGCTGCTGTTGCTGCGATGGATCTTGCGTCCATGAGTGCAACGGAAGAGATCTGGCCGCTCTGAACCTTTGAACCTTCTCTGTTCGGGAAGTTTCTTGTGGAGTGACGGATGGAGAATGCGTTGTTGGCAGGAGTATCGCCGGCACCGAAGCAGGGACCGCAGAACGCAGTCTTGAGAATTGCTCCTGTCTCAAGGAGTGTAGCAGCAACGCCGTTCTTCACGAGTTCCATGTAGATAGGTGTTGATGCGGGATAGATGGACATTGTGAACTTATCAGATCCGATATACTTGCCCTTCATGATGTCGGCTGCAGCGCAGATATTCTCGAATCCGCCGCCTGCGCATCCTGCGATGATACCCTGGTCTACCATGAGCTTGCCGCCCTGGATCTTGTCCTTAAGTGAATACTCGATCTTGTCGCCGAAAGAAACCTTTGCTCTCTCTTCTGTCTCAGCGATCATCTGCTCGAGATTTGCATTTACATAATCGATCTCGTAAGCGATGGAAGGATGGAAAGGCATGGCGATCATAGGCTTGATCGTAGAGAGATCAACGATAACAGCACCGTCATAGTAAGCAACTGTATCAGGATCAAGCTTCCTGTAATCGCCTGATCTTCCGTGGATATCGAAGAACTCCTTTGTCTTCTCATCTGTCTGCCAGATTGAAGAAAGACATGTTGTCTCAGTTGTCATTACGTCGATACCGATTCTGAAATCCTCAGAAAGACTTGCTACACCGGGACCTACGAACTCCATTACCTTGTTCTTTACATAACCGGACTTGAAAACCTTACCGATGATCGCAAGAGCAACGTCCTGGGGACCTACACCCTTCATCGGCTCGCCTGTGAGATAGATAGCGATTACGTCAGGCATCTTGATGTCGTATGTCTGTGAGAGGAGCTGCTTAACGAGCTCAGGTCCGCCCTCACCCATAGCCATTGTACCGAGAGCACCGTAACGCGTGTGTGAGTCAGAACCGAGGATCATGCCGCCGCATGTAGCGAGCATCTCTCTTGCATACTGGTGGATAACTGCCTGATGAGGAGGTACATAGATTCCGCCGTACTTCTTGGCAGCTGTAAGACCGAACATGTGGTCATCTTCGTTGATCGTTCCGCCTACTGCGCAAAGTGAGTTATGGCAGTTGGTAAGAACGTAGGGGATCGGGAACTTCTCAAGTCCTGAAGCCCTAGCTGTCTGAATGATACCTACATATGTAATGTCGTGTGAAGTCAGCTTATCGAACTTGATCTTAAGCTGATCCATGTTGCCGGAAGTGTTATGGTTCTTGAGAATGCCATAAGCGATAGTTCCCTGCTTTGCAGAGGCCTTATCGGCAGCCTTGCCTGTCTTGGCAGCAACTGCTTCAGCAGCATTACCGGAATCTTCAATGAGTTCAGTGCCGTTAATGAGCCAAGCGCCGTTTTCGAGAGTTGAAATCATAGTATCTACCTCATTATTTAATAAATTCGCGCATTATTATAACACATTACGAAAAGCCTTAAGTAAGGAATGCGAGATAAGTGTTTCACGGAGCGAAGCGGAGTATAGCAAACAATCGAGTAGCTTGCTCGCAAGGGTTGCGATCCTATAATCTCTGTGCTGTGCAACTGTTTGCTCAAAAACAGGCCAACAATTGCACAAATCAGCCTTTTTGTGCAACTGTTACCGTAAAAACCAATCAACAATTGCACACGCATCCCGTTTTCGAAGCTTCACGCCGGTTAGTTATTATTCTAAATATTGCTAAAAAAGGACACGATCAGAGCATCCAATCGTGTCCTTTTTCTACACTTAAGCATATCTATTACTTCAGCATTAGCGGTGATTCAAACCCGAGTTCACCGCAGAAGAAGCTTATGCACTTGTCTGCCGCTTCGAAATCACCGATGCTGAGCATTCTTATGACAACATTGTCTTTCATGAACGTTCCTACAGCCATTGGCGGATTCATAAAAGCCGATCGTATATGTGTAGCCGTTAGTTGTTCCTGAAGAGTACCGGTACGAGTCTTTCTTTTGCGAAAAAGCTTCGTACAATGCCTGGGCTGATGCGTTATCGGCAAGCGTGATCTCGTAGATCTCAGATGTAGTCGATCTGCCGTTTGACTCAGCCGCGTTTTTGTCGATGCACATTATCAGTTCATTCGCTTTGACATCGGGAAAAGACTTGGCATCCAGATTAAAGATCGAAGAATACATTGATGTTGCTTTATCACTGTCTTTGGCAATGTAATAGACCGATGCAGAATCAAAGCCGCCCCACTGATTGATCATTTCCTGGTGATCGCCAACCTGTGTCATGCCGTAAGCTTTTGCAGCATCAAGGACGTCTTTTTCTGCCTGAACTTCGGTCATAACTGAACTTTCTGCCTCTGTAACTGAAGACTCAGCAGAAATTGAACTTTCTATATCTGAACTCTTTATGCCTGTATCAGATTCTTCAACATGTGCATTCGAACAACCTGCAAAACAAATAGCCGTCATAACGGCTGCGAGTGCAACAGATAAACGCTTTCTTTTCATAGATACCCCCTAGAATTTGCGAGCACTCCAATCTACCCGAAGCACCTTATTCATGAGCAATATTATGGAATTTATCAATAATCTTTGTCCATAAAAACCATTATATACAGAATATACAAATCGGAATACCACAAAAACAGGGGCCGCATTACGCGGACCCCCGTCTGTTCAAAGCAATTGCTCGCCTTTAATTATTTGTTGAGTCTTGCCTCGAGAGCAGCCTTCTGGTCCTCATAGCCGGGCTTGCCAAGAAGAGCGAACATGTTCTTCTTATAAGCTTCAACGCCGGGCTGGTTGAAGGGGTTGACTGCAAGGAGATAGCCTGAGATGCCGCAAGCCTTCTCGAAGAAGTAGATGAGCTCACCAAGTGAGTAAGCTGTCTGGTCAGGCATGTGGATCAGGAGGTTCGGAACCTTACCGTCAACGTGAGCAAGGATCGTACCCTGCATTGCCTTAGCATTAACTTCGTTCATATCCATGCCGGAAAGGAAGTTAAGACCGTCGAGGTTGTCCTTGTCGTTAGGGATCTCGAAAGATCTTCTGGGCTGGTCGATCTGGACAACTGTCTCATACATGATGCGTGCGCCGTCCTGGATAAACTGACCCATGGAGTGAAGGTCTGTTGTGTTATCAACACCTGCCGGGAAGATACCTCTTCTGTCCTTACCCTCAGATTCACCATAGAGTTGCTTCCACCATTCTGTCATGTAGTGGAAAGAAGGCTCGTAGTTGACCATAACTTCTGTTGAATAGCCGGAACGGAGAAGGCAGTTACGTACTGCTGCGTACTGATAGCAAGGATTCTCTGCCAAAGGAAGCTTCTTGTAAGCCTTTGAAGCATCTCTGGCACCCTTCATGAGCTCCTTGATGTCGATGCCTGCAACTGCGATGGGGAGAAGTCCTACTGCTGTAAGAACGGAGAATCTTCCGCCTACATCGTCAGGTACTACGAAGCTCTCGTAGCCTTCCTCATCTGCTAAGCCCTTAAGAGCTCCTCTTGCCTTATCTGTTGTGGCATAAATCCTGTTCTTGGCCTCTTCCTTGCCGTACTTGTTCTCCATGTAAGCGCGGAGAATACGGAAAGCAATAGCAGGCTCGGTTGTTGTACCGGACTTTGAGATGATGTTAAGGGAAATATCCTTGCCTTCGATGATGTCCATCATGTCTGCAAGATATGTAGCGCTGATGGAGTTACCGCAGAAAAGGATCAGGGGGCTCTTTCTTACCTTCTTTGAAGCTGCATTGGCAAAAGAATGGCCTAAGAGCTCAATAACTGCGCGTGCACCGAGATAAGAACCGCCGATACCGATAACGATAAGGACATCAGAATCTCTTCTGATCTTCTGAGCTGCCTTTGTTATGCGCTTAAATTCATCTTTATCATAATTTGTGGGAAGGTCGAGCCATCCGAGGAAATCATTTCCGGGACCGTTCTTCTTGTGAAGCATGTCAGAAGCGGCTTTAATCTGGGGCTCCATTCTAGCGACTGCCTCTTCGCCGCCGATAAAGTCGAGGGCGTTCTGGTAATCAAATGTAATCATCGTCTTTTTCTCCTTAAAGGTTTAATTCAAAAATCATACAGAGTATACACCCGTAAATCGCTCTTTTCGAGTATAATTACCTCAGGATTTCATTACATTTGCCAAGGATGATATATGTCGGATATTTCTATTGCTGAAACTAAAATTCAAATACTTTATCTGGTCGACCGCGCACCGGGAGTAAGCTACCATCTTCTTATGGAAAAATGCATGGAATCACTCTATACAGACTTTTTCACGTTCAGCAGAGCTTACGATGAACTTATATCCGGCAATCTCATGGACAAGAGCAAATCCGGCGCTTTTACGGGCGATGCTCTCGGTTCAACTGAGAATCTGACTCTTACAGACGGCGGCAAAGCTGTACTGAACGACCTTATATCTTCACTCAGCGGTCCCCTGATTGCCCATTTGAACGAGGCTGCGGAAGCAATAATCAGTGACATGTCCAAAAACTCAGGCATCAATGCTTCCATGGAGCTTGCCGATAACGGCAGATTCCGTGTCACCTTGAGTTATTCAGGTGATGAGCACCCCTTCTCTGCAACTGTAACGGTGGATGATGAGCCTACCGCCACAAAGATCTGCAAAGAATGGAAAAACAACTGCAAAAAGGTTGCTGATGAGTTTATAAGGCTGATCTCCGGTAACGCTGAGCAGTAATTATCCTTGCCCTTGCGAAAAGGATTACAGATTCTTATCCCTTAGTAACTATCTCTACGATTATGAATTCTCCCGGCTGGAGAATGTGACGGAGATGCTCTGCCCTGAAAGTTCTCTCATTAATGAGTCTTCCCTTGTCATCGTAACGTCTGATAACACTGTCGGTGTGGCCCAGCCTGTTGTCATTGATAAGGAAGCTCTGTTGTGTATTTGAAGCATTCGCGATCACAAGATAAGTTTTCGGGCCGCGGCTGAAGCAGGCTGAAGTCACATTTGAAACAAACTGGTCAACGCTCTGTCCTGAAGACTGATCAAGCGGTTCCTTGATATCAATGTAAAGCTCGTCATAACCCGTGAAAGACGTAATAAGACCGGATACAGTCATCATATTGATGAACTCATCCCTGCCTGTGAACATCTCCTTATCAGTGAACTTGGAAGGCACGAAATTTACCGAGCAGTCAAAAAGGAACATCTCGGCAAAATCCGCTTCGCCCGTCATAACAGCGGAAAGGATCTTACCGCAGTTGCTGCCACTCGTATTAAGTGTATTGATATACTCTCCGCCGTTATTGCCTGATACGACATGCGGGGAATCGTAACGCGTAAGAACATAATCGGTATCAATATTGTCAATATATGTAGCCGAACTGTCGCTTGCAACAAGAGTCACTCCCATTGTGTGATTGTCCGCATCGGATATCATCGTTCCACCGTCATAGAACATGCCGTCAAGGAAGATGGTCTTATCCTTGATATCACTGAAATATTCAGACTGCGAGAACATTGAGATTACATAGTTAACATATGCCGCTTTCTGTACATCGCTCTTGAAGACCTTACCGCTGTCATTTATCTCGATATAGAATCTCGTGAACTGTCTGCTCCACGGAAGCGCAGTACCGTTGTCGATCCTTCGTCCGCCGTATTCGGATGTCAGCGAGCCGCAAAGATATTCAAGAAGCTTATCTATGTCGCTCTGATTAACATAAGGTCCGATAACAAACCAGGGCGCTGAATTGCAGTTCTTGACAAGCTTAAGACTGTCTTCAAGAGATGTCGTAACAGACATGCTCTGATAATCCGAGATCATTACTGCCTCATCACTGTAGAGAGCTTTGCTGGATGTGCCTTCAAGACTGTGAGATACAGAATCGGAACTCATGAGATAGAGCGATGTCTCGGCAAAGCCTGAACTTCCGATTGCAAGATTGTTAAGCCTTATGGCTGCCGGGCTTCCCGATGCCAATGTATCCGAATAGTACTGCGGGATACCTGCAGAACTGTAACTGTCTGGTCCTAGATACAATTCATCAACAAGGACAGAACCTGATCCTTCAAAAGCAATATTAAGCCTGACAGATCCCGCGAAAAGCATCTGATCCGTCACTGCGAAAACATAACTGAAATATTTGTAGTTATCACTGAGCTGTGTCAGTTCGAAACCGTATCTTCCGAAGCCGTCACCTTCAAGCCAGCAGTAAGCCTTTTCGGGCAGGTTATCAGACATTGCATAGAAACTTAAACGGTAGAACGCTCCTGAAATGAAATTGTCCTTTGCAAGGCCCTGAAGGTCCTGAGCCATAGCATGAACACCTTCACCGCTGCCAATAAGCTTTGCACCGAATCTGCCACTATAGGCTCTGTCTGTCGTAGTGATCGTAGTTCCTGTGCCATAGGCATTCCAGGCGGATTCATCAGAGATATCCCACTTGGAATCATCGGCATCTGCCGCAACAACCATACCGCCGGCAGCCTTCTGCATATGACCTGTGATGAGGATATCGTCAGCAATAATATCAACACCCTCAAGATTACCCTCAACAGAGAGTTCTGAAAGGATCTGTGACTTATAGATATCTTTGCCGGAATCGTAATAGACCTTATCTCCGTTGACTCCGATGATATTCTCGATTATGACATTCTCAGAAGTAAGTGCTGCGATCTTATCTGTAGAGAGATTGATCGCAAATGCTTTCTTATCTGCTGTTCCTACGATTATCAATCCTGAATCAGTAAGATAGACCGAGCCGACTTCCGCTCCGATATACTGTGAAATATCACTGTCTTCGATCGTATAGCCTTCATCACCGGACCTTACTATTACCGTCCTGGAATTATTAACGACAAAGCAGTAAATACCTTCAGCCGCACGTGCAAGAGGCTCAGCATCCTCCCTGAGCAATTCCGAATTGCCAATATACTCGAATACCATGCCGTTTGAAGATGAGTAGATATTGCCCTTTATATCACTTGCAAGGAACACCTTGCCGTCAGAAACAAATGATGTGATATTCGTTGCGGGAAGCTCAGATGAAGCAACTTTTCCGCTTGTGACCGTAACGACCGTTCCGTCTGTATAGCAAACGGCAAATGTCGAATCGTTGCTGCCGATGCCGCATGCGGATCTGATGATGTCAGGCTCATACATGAGCACCAGATTCTTTCCATCCTGCGAAAAATAAATATCTCCGCTTACAGATACTGCAACAATCCCGTTCGCATTTGAAGCGATCCGCGAAAATCTCTCGCTGGTATCAACTATTCCGGCAAGCTGGCTGTTCGTAACATCGTAGATCATTCTTCCGCCGGAAGTCAGAGCCACGGCAGTATTGCCATAGAAAGCCATCTCCTCAATGCGGTCTTCGTCCCAAAGGTCTTTTGAATCCTTGATCAGGGTTACAACACCAAGTCTTGCAGGCTTAAATCCAGTAACCGTTCCGGTGAATTTCTCACTCATGACACCATCACTGTCAATCGATATGATCCTTGCCGTATCACCGGTGCATTCAGCCGTGTCGTAACCTGCTGATGCCACTGCATCAGGTGTAAGGAAAATACTGTTTTCGTCTGCTCCTGCAACGAGCATGCTCGAATATCCTGTCGAGCTCTCGAAAGATGCATCCCTTATAAGATTGATGTTCGGAATAAGATCACAGTTGATACCTGTTCCTCCGAACGTGTCGCCTGCTTTATCGGGAGTGGCAGCTATCTCACAAAGCTCGGACCTCAGGCCGAAAACTCCGACATAACCGAGAACTGTTGCAGCAATTACAAGAATGGCAGCAATAACGACCAGGGTTACGCCAAATCTCTTTTTCTTGGTTATTCCGAATGTCAGGCGGGCATGTTTCTTCATGTTGTTTCCCCGCTTTCATCAGTTCCGGGAAGGCCGGATATTCCATTGGAATCAGCAGACACAGCATCTGCAGAGTTCTTAAGATCTTCCGCAGAAGATACTGCGATAATTTCAGAATTTGCAGCAGCCTGTTTGGCGAGTTTGCGCTTAACACTGATGAGATAGACAAAAGCGAATACCGCAACAGGCATGAAAATGATGCAGACAGTGTTAAGTCCCATCATGAAAGGTATTGTTTTCTCATCGGGTATTCCAAGAAACTCAAGTGAAAGGAATGTAGGAAGACCCGATCCGATTATATTGAAGACCATATGAAGCAGTACCGGTGCAAACAGACTGTCAGTCAGATAATAGCAGGATGCGATGATCAGTCCGCAAACAAAAGCATAACCGATATGAACAGTCAGCCCGTGAAAGAGCCCGAAAAAGAGTGCGCTTAAAACAACGGAGGTCCAGGGGCCGAAGCCCTTGCGGAGCTGTCCGAAAGCTGCACCTCTGAAAGTCATCTCTTCTGTTACCGGAACGATAAAACACAAAGTGAATATATAAAGCAACGAATCCCAAACCGGAACTACTGTCTGAGGCACATCAGAGAACCTGTCTACACTGTCGTGGTATTCCTCAACAGCTTCACTTACAGGTTCCAGATATTGAGCGATCATTTTCGCGATATTAAGATACGTCGTTACGAACCCGAGCATTCCGATGCCCACTATGATGAGAGCAGCAACCTGGTCAGGTCTGAGTTTGCCGAGTCTGATCAAAGGTTCCTTTTTGCGTGAACTGATCTTATGGAAAACAAACATCGCAGCAAAGATCAGGACACTTGTAAGGAAATTATATGCTCCCCTGTAAATCTTACGGTCTATTCCGAAAAACAAAAATGAAAAAACCGCGATATAAGATGAACATTCAAATAAAGCCAGCGCCAAAGCTGATTTCAGGAATGCTGCCAATTTGACACAGGCTTTCTGCCAAAAACTCATCTTTTACTTCTGCTCTCCGGAGGCTACTCCGTTTTTAGCTCTGTTCTCAGGTCCCTGTGCCCCGTAGTACCTTCTCATAAAGTAAACAAAAGCCTTCTCGAGCTCCTCGCCGTCTTTAATGGAATAATAGACCCTGTCGCCGTTCTCGCCTATTGCCGTACGCATAATGACAAGCTCGGGCTTGGAATGGCTTCCGTCATCGGGCACATAGTTATACATGACCACATATTCGGTCTTCATGAGCGTGAAAGAATCGATGCGCGACATGTAGTAATCCTTCTTGCTGTAAGGGTCGCGCATGACTATGAGCTCATCGTTTTTGCTCTCTTTTAGATGCTCGCCCGCGAGCTTGGCCTTGCGGTCCTTCTCGATGGCGATCTTCTTCTTGATGCCTGTCGGCTTGTTACTCGTCTTCTGATTCTTCATCGTCGCCGTAAAGCTCGTCGCAGAGCTTATCGTAATAATCGTAGATTACGTCTTCCTCTTTCTCGGGAAGGTTCTCTAAAAGGACTTCGCCGTCCTTATCGACAAAGCGCATGATCACGTAAGCACTTATAAGTGAGTCATCCTCATCCTTCTCGTCTGTATCAACGATAAGTACAACATATGTGTTGCCGTTGAAAAGGAATGTGCTCTCGACTACAGCCTTTGTAACTTCGCCTGTCTCTTCATCCTTAAGTTCGATAACTCTGTCGCCCTCGTCGTCGAGCTGGGCAATTGCATCGATAAGCTCGTCCTTAGGTCCGATCTCGGGATTGATGTTGTTATCTTCAGCCATGTTAAATCTCCTTTGTTAAGGTTTTCGCGTTGCGCGTAAAAATATTTATTAATTATAGCATATTAAGGTAGTCCTGAAGAATAATCTCGGCTGCCACCTGGTCTATGACCTTCTTTTGTTTCTTGGCTTTGATATTGCTCTCATGAAGATATCTCGATGCCAGCACCGTCGTATAACGCTCGTCCTTGTAAACAGGCTCTATTCCGCATCTTTCGGCAAGCCTTGAGCCGAACACTTCTGCCTTGTCCTGTGTCTCAGATCTGGTGCCGTCAGTTCTGGCAGGTCTTCCTATGACTATTGCGTTAACTTCCTTCTCTTTGATGATCTCGCAGATGCGGTTTAAAGCCCACTCCGGGTCTTCGCCGTTCCAGTTGACTGTCTCAAGGCCCGTTGCGATGACCCTTAATTCGTCAGATACGGCGATACCGATATGTCTTGTTCCGAAGTCGATGCCCATAACTCTGCCGGCTGCTTTTCCCATGTGTTTCTCCCCTTTACGAAAATCAAAAAATAAGGCGGCATAAGCCGCCGTTACCGCTTAATACCGGTATCTTAAACCCTTTTACAGACGGGAGCAATAATCATTGATGATTACCTCAAGAAGCTCGTCCCTGTCGATCCTCTTGATAAGGCCCCTTGCGCCCTTATAGTTGGTGATGTAAGTCGGATCGCCTGAGATGAAATATCCGACCAGCTGATTAATGGGGTTGTAACCCTTCTCCTTCAGAGCGCTTAAGACATAAGTCATCAACGCCTGTACATCAGCCGTTCTGTCACCGGAAAGATCAAATTTTGCTGTGTTGCTGTCCACAACGACCTCCAAAAGAAGTTATCTTCGATGGGTTCATTCTAACACAGTAAATGTTAAATGTTATAAAGATTTGATTAATTTTTTACGCTATAAGTTTAAAAAGTTACGCTTGCAGGGGCTCCGCGATACGGTAATCAATACGGCTATAGCCGTACTTTTAGCCGTATTTTTGGCAGTATTGTTTTCGAAAATACGGCAACCGATACGGCAACAACCATACTTTTAGCCATATTTTTGACAGTATTGTTTTCGAAAATATGGCATCCGATACGGCTGCCACCGTACTTTTGCCGTATTTTTACTTATCAAACTTCATAAGGCATGTCTCCTTGTCAGAACCCGTGATCACGCCTTTAGCGATATTGCCTCTCGAAAACTCCCTGCCTCCGCATTCAGCAAAAGTCCTTATATAATTGGCCGTATAACCCTCAGCAATGGTCTTTCCGTCTTTTTCTTCGATCTTCTCGATAAGGATATCCGCTTCTTTTCCGGTCATCGCAGCAGCAAATTCAGCAGAGAGCCTGTCAGATACTTCAATCAGGCGCTTTGCTCTGGCTTTTCTTACCGACATGTCGATCTGAGGCATGTCTGCAGCCTTGGTGCCTTCCCTAACCGAATACGGGAAAACATGGATCTTCGCAAACTTGAGCTTTTCAGCAAATGCGATAGTCTCTTCAAATTCTTCGACTGTCTCACCCGGGAAGCCCGTGATGATGTCCGTAGTCAGGGACATGTCGGGAAATTCGGCTCTTAAAGCGTTTGCGCGGTCTTCGTATTCTGCCGTATTGTATTTCCTGTTCATGCGCTTTAAGACAGTATCTGAGCCACTCTGGAGCGACAGATGGAAGTGCGGGCAAAGGTGCTTTAATTCCTTGAGTCCGCTGATGAATTCAGGTGTCATGGACTTCGGCTCAAGTGAACCGAGTCTTAATCTTTCTATACCGGGTATCTCATCGAT
Organism: Oscillospiraceae bacterium; assembly: GCA_902788505.1. Taxonomy (GTDB): domain Bacteria; phylum Bacillota; class Clostridia; order Saccharofermentanales; family Saccharofermentanaceae; genus Saccharofermentans. The sequence goes on along the minus strand of CADAKH010000029.1, from coordinate 12,161 downwards.
CTTCTTCAAAAGTTCAGACAGAGCGGATATATCTTTTCCCTGATCTTTGCCATAAGAACAAAGATGAATGCCGGATACGATGATCTCCTTAAACCCGCTTTGCGCAAGGAATTCTGCCTCTTTGACACAGGCCTCTGCGCTCCTGCTGACGACCCTGCCTCTTGCGTATGGAATAATGCAGTAAGTACAGAAATTATTGCAGCCGTCTTCGACCTTGATAAAAGCTCTTGTTCCTTCAGGTGATAAGACTGTGCCGAAATCGTGATATTCGTCTGTCTTGCTGACTTCAGGCCTTACGTGGCTTGTCTTGTGACCGAGATCACTGTTTTCGCGCGCGGCAAGAAACTCTTCAACACGCGTAACGACCGTGTTCTTTTCGCGCGTTCCGATAACGATATCCGCTGGCACTTCACCGTTAGAGATCTCGGATGAACATCCCATCGCGACAATGACCGCAGAAGGGTTGTTCTTGGCCATTCTTCGAAGCATCTGGTTGGACTTTCTGTCAGCCTCGCCTGTTACCGAACATGTGTTGACGATACACACATCTGCCTCTTCGGGAGTGTCTGCGTTCTGGTGCCCATTATCAAGAAACAGGCGCCTTGCGGCGTCTGTCTCATATTGGTTAACTCTGCATCCTAATGTTAAGAAATAGACTTTCATTACTGTCTGATCTTGATATGTGTCTCACGGAGCTGCTGCTCTGTAACTTCGCCCGGAGCACCGCAGAGGAGATCCTGTGCATTACCGTTCATAGGGAATGCGATAACTTCTCTGATGTTCTCCTCACCTCTGAGAATCATGATCATACGGTCAACACCCGGAGCCATTCCTGCGTGCGGCGGAGCGCCGAACTGGAATGCACTGTAGAGTGCGCCGAACTTTGTCTTAAGCTCCTCTTCAGAATATCCTGCGATCTCGAATGCCTTCTTCATGATGTCGAGATCGTGGTTTCTTACGGCACCCGATGAAAGCTCGATACCGTTGCAGACGATGTCGTACTGGTAAGCGAGGATCTCCTCAGGCTTCTTGGTATTAAGTGCTTCAAGACCGCCCTGAGGCATGGAGAAAGGATTGTGAGTGAAGATATACTTCTTTGTTTCGTTATCCCATTCATACATCGGGAAATCGTTGACGAAGCAGAATCTGAATGCGTTCTTCTCGATGAGGTCGAGTCTTGCACCGAGCTCATTTCTGATCTTGCCTGCGCACTCGTTAGCACGTGCCTCATTATCAGCGATGAAGAAGATAGTATCGCCTGCTTCAAGGCCTGCCATATCCTTAAGTTCAGTCTTCATGTCATCAGGAATGAACTTGTCGATAGGGCCCTTGTAGCTCATGTCTTCAAGAACTTCGAGGTAGCCTAAGCCGCCCATTCCGAGCTCATCCTGAGCGAACTTGAGCATCTTCTCGTGCTGACCCTTTGAAAGCTTGGCGTGAACGTTGATGGCACGGACTGTCTTTCCGTGGAAAGCCTTGAATGTGCATCTTTCGAAGAACTCTGAAACATCGATGATTCTCAACGGGTTTCTGAGATCCGGCTTGTCTGAACCGAATTCGAGCATAGCCTGCTTATAGGAGATTACCGGATAAGGTGCAGGCGTTACCTTTGCTCCTTCGGGTGCGAACTTCTCGAAAGCAGCAGTGAGAACTTCCTCACCTGCTCTGAAGACATCTTCCTGTGTTGCAAAACTCATCTCGAAGTCGAGCTGATAGAACTCTCCGGGAGATCTGTCTGCTCTTGCATCCTCGTCTCTGAAGCAGGGTGCGATCTGGAAATACTTATCGAATCCCGAAACCATCAGGAGCTGCTTGAACTGCTGAGGAGCCTGCGGAAGCGCATAGAACTTGCCCTTCCACTTTCTTGAAGGAACGATATAGTCTCTTGCACCCTCAGGTGAAGATGAAGTAAGGATAGGAGTCTGAATCTCCAAAAAACCCATCTCAGTCATCTTCTGTCTCAGGAACGCGATAACGTTTGATCTGAAGATGATATTGTCCTTAACCTTCTGATTCCTGAGGTCAAGATAACGGTACTTAAGTCTTACATCCTCTCTGATCTCCTTGGATGTCATGATCTCGAAAGGAAGCTGTGTATATACCTTACCGAGAACGTCAACGGAATGAGCCTCAAGCTCGATAGTTCCTGTTGCGATCTTGGGGTTATATGTCTCCTCATCCCTGTGCTCGATCTTACCTTCGATCGAGATGCACTCTTCCTTTACGAGGCCGTCAAGAAGTGATGTGTCACGCATAACGACCTGAAGTGTGCCGTACATATCTCTCAAGTCGATGAAAGATACGCCGCCGTGGTCTCTGATGTTCTCGATCCAGCCGCAAACTCTGAGTTCGGTTCCGACGTCTTTCTCAGACAAAGAGCTGATGATCCTGTCTCTGTACTGGTTAGCCATATTCAATTCCTTTCTTCGGGGAAACAAAAACGCCCCGAACTTAAATCTCCTTTAAGTTCAGGACGAACAAAACATGTCCGCGGTGCCACCTGATTTACTTCGCAAATACGCGAAATCGCTTTAAAACCGGTATGCTGGTAGAGTTGTTATTCGCCGCCGGCCTCTTTCCGCTCTGCCTTTCAGCCCGGGGGCAAAGCTCTCTGAAGGCGACATACCGTGGCTACTGGGGTCTCCGTCATCGCAATTAACTAGGCAATAGTACATCATTTAAAAGACCATTGTCAACTGAAAATATCAGGAATCACAAGACTTCCGGGCAAATTTGTGTCTTATTTCTCATGTCCGCACGAACTTTTAGTCGGACCGTCATCTCCGGACTCATAGTGGGCACGGAATTCCATGTTGATATCCTTTATCTCGCGCTTGCCCTCTATGTAGTCCTGGTACATGTCAGCCAGCCCTGCCATGCAGCCGTCGCAGTTGCCGTCGATATAACCGATCGACTCTGCAACTATCTGTTCCCGTTCTTCTCTTGTCGTGTCTTTTATCAGTAAGCTCTTCATTTTCTGCCTCTTCCGCCGCCTCTGCCTGATCTTCCGCCTAACGATTTGGGCCTGCCCGCATAGCCGCCAGAAGTACCGGGTCTGACCGGACCGCCCCTTGATGGACCGCTTCTGCCGGCACTTCTTCCTGCGCTTCTTCCGTTTCTTGTGCCTGATGAACCGGACCTGCCGCCCTTCTTGACTTTGTGGGCTTCCTTTTTACCGCCCTTTGACATGCGTTTTTCCATCGGGTCACGCTCTTCTTCAAAACCGTATTCGAACGAGAAATCTATCTTGTTTTCTTCGGTGTCAACCTTTTCGACAACGATGGTAACATGCATTCCGATCGAAAGGATCTTCCCGCCGTGAGCGCCGATCGCCCTGTAAGATCTCTCATCGAAGAAATAGTGGTCTCTTAAAGACCTGAAAGGAACGAATCCCTCGACAGTGTTCTCGAGCCTTACGAAACATCCGGCATCGATGATCGATGAGATAACACCGTCATAATGCTCACCGACTTTGCCTGCCATGTATTCGCAGATCTTGATGTCATCGGAAGCGCGCTCTGCATCGACCGCATTGCGCTCCATATCTGACGAGTGCTCGGCAGCATTATCAACAAGTCCTGCGAAGTGGCTTCTCGAGTTCTCGCCGTGCAGGTAACTCTTGATGATCCTGTGAATATAAAGGTCAGGATAGCGTCTGATTGGCGAGGTAAAATGGCAGTAGAACTTCGATGCCAGACCGAAATGGCCAAGACAGTCAGAGCAGTATCTCGCCTTAGCCATCGACCTTAAGAGCAGTTCATCCAGCGCCGGAAGCGCAGTCTTGTCGCCTATCGTTCCCATAAAGTGCTGGACATCCAAAGGCTTTATCCTGCCGAAAAGCCTTCCCGATGCACCGAAATATCTTGCGATATTCGAGAACCTTGCGATCTTGATCGGATCGGGATCTTCGTGCACACGGTAAACGAAAGGATACTTAAGATCGAAGAACTTCTTTGCCACGAACTCGTTCGCGCAGATCATGAAAGACTCGATAATCCCGTTTGTGAAATTGATCGGGTAAGGCATGATGTCCTGAACACTGCCGTCATCATTTAATATGACCTTTGTCTCAGGCATCTCGAAATTGATCGCTCCGCGCCTGTCTCTCATCAACTTTAATATCCCGGCAAGCTCCTTCATCTGAATGAGCATCGGAATTATCTCACCATACTCTTCATCATCTTCCGGCTTCGGATCCGTGAGTATCCTGTAGCACTCCTTATAGCTCATTCTCCTGTCAGACCTGATGACACTCTCGTAAAGGTCACCGCCGTATATACCGCCTTCGCGGTCAACCAGCATCTCGGCCGTCATGGCAAGTCTGTCGACATTAGGATTAAGGCTGCAAAGTCCGTTACTGAGCTTCGGCGGAAGCATCGGAATAACCCTGTCCACGAGATATACCGATGTACCTCTCGAAAAGGCCTCCATATCAAGAGCCGTCCCTTCCCTGACATAATTCGATACGTCAGCGATGTGAACATAAAGCTTGAAATTGCCGTTCCTGAGCTTCTCGATCGATATGGCATCATCGAGATCTTTTGCATCCTCTCCGTCGATCGTAATAGTAAGGATGTCTCGCTTGTCGCGCCTTCCTCCGGCGATCTCCTTTTCGATCTGCCCGGGATCAGGATTTACCGGCAGCGGCTCAACCTCATCAAGCACTTTTTGCGGGAACGTCTGAGACAGACCGAACTGCCTTAAAACAGTCAGCATCCTGACATCGTTATTGCCGTAATCACCGAGCACTTCTGTGATCGTGCCCCTGCAGTCACCTCTGTCACAGTTAGGGTTAAGGACTTCGCAAACTACGACCATATTAAACGGCGCACCGTTCAAATGATTCTTATCGATCTCGATCGCACCGTAGTCAGTACTCCTGAACGAAGGATCGGGAATAACAACACCGCCTGTCGGACTCTGCCTCAGGATTCCTATAACCTGATTCTTTACCTGCAAAGGACCTCTCGGCGCCTGGTCAGCCAACGTCTGCGGAAGTGCGGTCTGTTCTTCCTTCGCCTTAATGATCCTGTTTCTTCTTTTCTGGGCCGAACTCATGTTCTCGGCAAAGCCCGCTCTTTTCTTTCTTTCTTCCATATCTATACCCTCATTTAGTTTTTCTATATCTTACTACAACAGGCTTAAACAGATAAGGCGGTACAAAGTGTCATAAGGTTACGTTTTTCCTGTTTTGTTTCCTAAAGCTTATTTTTTAGGAAATGATTTAGGAAAAAACGGGCGATTTTTCCTGTTTTCTTTCCTAAAAACGGTAAAACAGGAAAAGGCAAAAAACAACACCCAGCCTGTGAGCCATCATGACTCAAGCCGGCGAAAAAAGCATTGATGATTAAAACATCCTCACCCAAGATAAAAACTTCACATCACTCATACACACTTCTCATTCAAAGCCGACAAAGTATGCCTTATTTGCCGGTTTTTGTCGGTATTTGTCGGTTGAAAACCGACAAACAGAGAACTTATACTCAACTCATGGAATACACTAACAGATACATCCCGCGAGAGTATCTTGCTCTCAAGATAAACTACTGCCAAGAGCGGCTTAAAGAGTTGCCTGTAATTAAGCTGCATTCGCATACATATAACGGTATTAAGCAGATTCAGGTTGTCATCGGTTCACATAAGTATTTGGTTAACTCGCCAACAGGTCAGAAGTATTACCGTTTAAAACTCGAAAGAGATGCCTTGGAAAATGATCTCAAAATATTAGAAATATACTGGAACAGCAACTTCAATTGTCCTCCACCCGAAGAATGCAAACCGCAAAAGATAACCCGTTCCTTTTACACGAATAGCAATGAGCTGATAATTATGGACAAAGCTTTTTTCGACAGCCTGAAAAACGATGCGAACACTAAACACCCCAAATACAAGAATTATCTCTACAAAGGGATATATTACCGGTCTGCCGCAGAGCGTGATATCGCGGTCTTTTATACTGAGAACGGTATTCCTTTTAAATACGAACCGGAGATAATGCTGGCCGGACTCGACAAACCGATCAACACGGATTTTGTTATCTACATAAAAGAATTAGATAACTGCAAGTTTCATGAGCATATTGGAATGAAAGATTCCGCTGATTATCTCAGGAATGTAAAGATCAAGTACAGCAACTATGCCAATGCAGGATTAGTACCTGAGCATGATATCATCTTCACACATGATAAAGAGGGCGTGCCTTTTGATATCAGGTATCTTGAGACCAAATTAAACAGTGCGGTATACGGAACGATTATCTGCCATGAGTTTGAGCCATATGCTACTTATCCGTCACGAGTTTGAGACATAGTCTGCTTAGCCGCCATGAATTAAAGCCATAGTTTGCTTTTGGGGTTTTTCAGTTCTTTTCCTAAATATGCAAATTCAGGTAAGGGTTTAGGAAAAAATGGGCAATTTTACCTAATCTTTTTTCTGTTTTAACAAAAACAGAAAAAAATATCGGAAAAGTGCAAGACTATGTGATCCGGTTCGCCAATGCTCAAAAGATTCACCGGCACCGCCGCACAAAAAAGGCCGCCTCGTGAAAGAGACGGCCCTTGCAGTAACTTAATTACTTATTACCAAGCTTTGGTGATGGAGAGGTAAAGAACAACAGAAACGATAGCAAACAAAACGCAGGCGATTACTGTCCAGGTCTTGAGCTGCTCTTCCAATGTCCTGCCCTTTGCCTTGTTGTAGTAGGAGTCGGAAGATCCGCCTGCAACTACACCGATACCTCTGTCATTACCTTCCTGAACGAGAAAGAGAATGATGATGGCAAGTGCCAAAACTATATCTACAACACTAAGAACGATATTCAATACTGTCATCTGTTCTGTGCCTCCCTTTACTGATTAGCCTATGAATAATAACACATGGCCTTTACTTATGCAAACGGCCTTTGACAAGCTTGCTTATCTCACTTACTGCGAAAGGCAGGATCGCAAGCGGCAGGATGACAAGCCATGCCATCGGGCTGATCGCAACGTTGTTGAAGATGCCGTTGATACCCGGGATGTAGATAACTGCTACGAGCAATACGAGTGAAATGGCTACGGCGATGTTCATCATCTTGTTTGTGAAGATTCCGAGCTTGAAGACTGAGATCCTCTCTGATCTTGCTGCAAATGCTCTGAAGAGCTCAGCGCAGATGAGCGTAGCGAAAGCTACCGTACGTGCGATGTCGATGGGGTGAACACCCTTTGCTGTGGCATCAGCGAGAACGCCGGAGTAGAAGAATGATCCGCCGTTGTTCATGCTTACCAGGGCAATGATGAATGCTGTTGCGACTGAGATGAAGAGACCGATCGACTGGAGTGCGATGTGGCCCATCATGCTCTTGTTGATAATGGGTTCTTTCTTGGATCTCGGGGGCATCTTCATTATGCCGGGCTCACCCTTTTCGCGGCCTAAAGCAAGAGCCGGGAATGAGTCGGTTATGAGATTGAGCCAGAGAAGCTGGATCGCGGTCAAAGGTGCAGCGATGCCGGGCACCAGAGTCTTAGGAACGAGTGAGAGAAGGAAGATTACGAGGATCTCACCAACGTTGCAGGATAAGAGGAATCCTACGAACTTTCTGATGTTGGAGTAGATCGTTCTTCCCTGCTCTACTGCTTTTACAATAGTTGCAAAGTTGTCGTCCATGAGGATCATGTCTGCTGAGTTCTTGGAAACGTCGGTTCCCGTGATACCCATTGCGACACCGATGTCAGCAGTCTTGAGTGCCATTGCATCGTTAACTCCGTCACCTGTCATGGATGCGATGTGACCGTTCTTCTTAAGAGCGTTGACGATCCTTACCTTATGTTCAGGAGATACACGGGCATAAACGCTTGTCTTCTCGACAACTTCGAGGAGTTCATCGTCGGAGATCTTGTCGAGCTCCTCGCCTGAGTATGCATCCATGTGCTTCTCGTCACGCATCTCGAGATTATCGGCAATAGCAACTGCGGAATCTTTGAAGTCACCCGTGATCATTACGGCACGGATGCCTGCTTCCTTACATACTGCGATAGCGTCCTTAGCCTCAGTACGTGCAGGGTCGATCATGCCGATCAAGCCGATGAATGTCATGTTCTCCTCATCAGTGAAGGTCGCTTGGGAACCTTCGCCATGCTCTTTCATTGCGAAAGCGAGAACACGGATAGCCTGGATAGCATAGTTGTGATTGACCTCACGGATCTCGGCGCGCTTCTCGTCTGTCATCTTCTCAACGCCGTTGGCTGTCATGATCGATGAGCAGCGTGAGATAACGATGTCAGGTGCGCCCTTTGTGAAGCTGATCCACTTGCCTTCTTCGATTCCGGAATGATATGTGGTCATCATCTTACGGTCGGAGTCGAAAGGAAGTTCTGTCTCTCTGGGATACTTGTGCATCGTCTCTTCACGGAACATTCTGACTTTCATGCCGAGTGTTGTGAGCGAACCTTCTGTAGGGTCGCCGATGCAGGAATAATCTGTGTCGCTCTGCTTTACGATAGCGGCATCGTTGCAGAGAACTGATGACAGGATAAGAGTGCGGAGAACGCCTTCGATCTTAACGGGCTTGCCGCCTTCGTCAACGACGTTGCCCTGAGGTGCATATCCGCCGCCCTCAACATTGTACTTTTTGTTGCCGTCGTAGATGACCTTGACTGTCATCTGGTTCTGAGTGAGAGTACCTGTCTTATCGGAGCAGATAACGTCAACGCAGCCCAATGTCTCAACTGCCAGAAGTCTCTTTACGATAGCATTGTTCTCTGCCATCTTTGTCATACCGATCGAAAGAACGATTGTAACTACTGCTGCAAGACCTTCAGGAATAGCTGCAACTGCGAGTGATATGGCAGTCATGAGAGCATCTTCCCAGGGCTGCTTCTGCACGAAAATATCTACGAGCAAAACGACGATGCATACCGCGATACAAACTGCTGCAAGGATCTTGCCGAGCTTGTTGAGGCTGACCTGAAGAGGTGTTTCCTCGTCTTCGATGTTGGTGAGCTTTGTGGCGATCTTACCAAGCTCCGTGTCTCTTGCCGTAGCAACAACCACACCCTTTGCACGGCCGTATGTAACAGCTGTACCCATGTAGAGCATGTTCTTGCGGTCACCTAATGAGCAGTCTTCGGGAAGAACTGCCGAAGCATCCTTTTCGACAGCTACGGACTCACCTGTGAGTGAAGCTTCCTCTGCTTTGAGAGAGCTTGATTCGATAAGTCTCATATCTGCGGAGATGCTGTCGCCTGCATCGATCGAGATAACGTCGCCGACAACAATATTCTCGGAATCGACCATGATGAGCTTGCCGTCACGGATAACCTTTGTCTGGGGTGAACTCATCTTCTTGAGAGCTGCAAGAGCCTGGTCAGCTTTGCCTTCCTGGTAAACACCGAGAACGGCGTTAAGGATTACGATAGCAAGGATAACGAATACGTCGATCCACTCTTCGATTCCGCCGCCGCTCTTGTAAGCCATATAGCCGGAAAGAGCTGCTGCCGCGATAAGGATAACTACCATTGCGTCAGCGAACTGCTGAAGGAATCTCTTCCAGAGAGGTACCTTCTTCTCTTCACCTAATGAGTTGGGACCGTTCTTGGCATATCTTAAAGATGCCTCGTCTGAAGTAAGACCTTTGACCAGGTCTGTGTCTATTTCTTGAGCTACCTGCTCAGCTGTAGCTGAATATGGTTTTGTCATTTCAATCTATCCTCCTGGAATAACCAAGAAGTAATTATACTATATTTCAAGTTTATTTTATGAAAACAGTGACATTGTCTAATGTACGAATCGGAAGGCATGGAGCATATTCCGTTAGTACATTTTATTGATTACCTACCGTTCGGCTATGTTATTCTTCCATCGGTTCATCTGCCGGTTGTGTACCCCAGATATACTGCTCAAGTTCCGACACACCGTCGCCTTCAATCAGTGCCTTGGAAAACTGCGTCTCGTAAAGCTCACGGTAAACGCCTTCCCTGCTCAGGAGTTCCTTGTGCGTGCCGCGCTCGGCAATCATGCCGTCCTTTACGACAAGGATCTCATCCGCAGCAAGTATCGTCGATAAGCGGTGCGCAATAAGTATGCTCGTCTTGCTCCTGATTATCGGGTCAATCGCATCCTGGATCTTCTTCTCAGATATCGAATCGAGTGCCGATGTCGCCTCATCGAAAATGAATATCGTGGGATCTTTTAAGATGATCCTTGCAATCGAGATACGCTGCTTCTCGCCGCCCGAAAGCTTTAAGCCTCTGTTGCCGACTTCGGTGTCGATACCCTTTTCCTGCTTCCCGATGAAGTCCCAGATATTCGCCTTTTTGAGTGCTTCCACCATCTCTTCTTCGGTCGCGTCGGGCTTTGCATACAACAGATTATCCCTTACGGTTCCGTTAAAAAGATATGTCTCCTGCGACACGACACCGACCTGGCTTCTCAGGAATCCGAGATCGAGTTTCCTGACATCAATGCCGTCGAAAGTAACGCTGCCGGAATCGACATCATAAAGTCTCGGAATAAGATTTACGATCGTGCTCTTTCCGGAACCGGATGGCCCGACGATAGCGATGCTCTTGCCGGCATTCAAAGTGAAATTGATATCTTTCAGGATCTTCTTCGACTCCTCATACGAGAACTCGACATGCTCGAAAACAACATCGCCGCAGACCTTCTCCGGCACTACCGCATCGTCAGCATTCTTTATCTCGACAGGTATGTCAAAGTAATCGAATATACGCTTGAAAAGGGCCATCGACCTGATCCACTCGACCTGAATATTCAGCAGGCTGTTGACCGGCATATACATCCTTCCGAGAAGTGCAACGAGCACCGTGATATCACCGATCGTGAGCTCGGAATTGTACTTCATCATCAGTATTCCGCCAGCAAGATAGAGCAACATCGGTCCGATGCTCGTAAAGGTCGTAAGAACCACTCTGAACCATCTTCCCGCCATACTCTCTTTGATGTTCAGTCCGATCATCTTTCGGTTGGCATTCTCGTATCTTTCGTACTCGTATTTTTCCTTGCCGAAAAGCTTTACCAGCAGCTGTCCGCTGACTGACAGTGTCTCATTAAGTATGCCGTTTACTTCGTCATTGACCTGCTGCGATTCGTTCGTCAGCTTCCATCTCTTTTTGCCGGCTTTTCTGGTCGGCAATGTGAATATGGGAACGATCACGATACCTACAAGCGCAAGGATCCAGTTTTTCTGGAACATCGCTATCATGGCGATTATGAGCGTGATCGAATTTGAAAGTATGCTGCTGAATGTGTTGGTGACGACTGTTTTTACGCCATCGATATCGCTCGTCATTCTGGTGATGATATCACCCTGGTTATTGGTCGTGAAAAACCTCTGCGACATCTTCTGCAGATGCGAATACATCTGGTTCCTCATGTCAAAAGTGATGTGCTGTGCGATCCACGTGTTTATGTAATTCTCGGCCACGCCGATAAGACTTGCCGCAAGTGTTACAGCAAGCGACAGGACGATGTAATAGATCAGTGCGCCAAAGTCTTTTTTGAGAAGGCCGTCATCCAAAATCTTTCCCGTAATTATCGACGGCAAAAGCGAGAAAAACGACGATACGATTATGCACAGCAAAACCAGGATAAACTGCTTCGTATAAGGCTTGAGATATGAGAATACACGCTTTAATAATTCAGGCGTGACTTTCGGCTGATTCGCCTTCTCCTCTTCAGTAAGAAACTGCCCTCCCATGGGGCCTCCCATACCTCTTCCTCCGGGTGGCATACTTACCTCCTGTTAATTAACCTAAGGCTCTTTTAAATTCCGCAGTTGACAAACATTTGTTCTAGTACTATTATATGCATAGAACGTTTGTTTGTTTTTGAAGGGAGCCCGTACGATGTCAGAGTTGAAAGAAGTCTTTGCTGCATATAAGAAATTATCCTTCACTGACCGTATCGTGTTCTACACAACTCTTTCCAATACCGTAAATGTACACGAGGATAACATTCAGGATTTTCTTATCGAAACACGTATTTGCGATGGTAATACATGTATCTTTTGCGAAGGTTCTCATGTTGTTAAAAACGGTAAGCGTAAAGACGGTATTCAGCGTTTTCTCTGCCGTGATTGCAAGAGATCATTTATACCGAGTTCCTGCTCCGTTACTTCTGGTACTAGAAAGAACTTGAGTGTTTGGGCTCAGTATCTGAAATGC
>CADAKH010000028.1 GCA_902788505.1 Oscillospiraceae bacterium | reverse complement strand
TGGGACTCACGGCCGTTCTTGGTGGAACCCATTCCCTTCTTATGTGCGAAGAGCTGTAAATTAAACTTAATCATAATTACACCTCCGGTGTTCTTGAATTAATAATCTCTACGTACTTCTTCTTAATGTCGTTATAATCTCTTGCTATACCGATAAGACCTAACTCACAGGTTCTCATTATTACCTGAGCCCTGTTCTTTGTCTCATCGTCTCCTGTATCAGGAACCGTTATCCTGAGATTGACATCTTCCGTGCCTTCATTGCTGATCCTGAAAAATGATTTGCTGTCGTAACCGCAAATATCTTCAAGAGCACTTGCTGCAGTGAAAAGGAGTGTTGATACTCCGCTGCATATAATGTCCTGACCGGGATCAGCATAACCTGCATGACCGTTTGCGTAAACCGCGCGGATGAGATTGCCTTCCCTGCTGACGATAACGGAAATCATAAAGCCTTCAGCCTTTGATTAAACGTTGATAGCCTTGATAAGTACACGTGTATAAGGCTGTCTGTGGCCGTTCTTTCTTCTGTAGCCCTTCTTAGCCTTGTACTTAGAGATGATAACTTTCTTATTTCTTACGATACCGTTGTCATCAGATACTGCAAGTACTTCATCGAAAGTAACCTGGCTGCCAGCCTCACCTTCAAGCTTCTCAACGAAGATCTCATCGTCAACGGAAACCTTGTACTGCTTGCCGCCTGTCTTAATTACTGCGTACATATTCGTTCCTCCTGTTCTTCCAGTCTCGCTGCTTAAACCCTAGGCAGCACTCAAAAAAAGCGCATTTAAAATAGCCCGTTGCATGCGGTCACCCGCGTATAATAAACCACAGGTCCATCAAAGTCAACAATTTTCTTATATTAAAGAGGTTTTCCTGCCTGTCAGCCGGCTATGAGCACGATAAGTGCTGCCGCAAGTCCGAAGATAAGTCCCGTGATCTCATAGAAATCGGAGATCCGCTTGATCGGAATAACGCATCCGAAAGGTATTATTCCCAACGCAACGCCTGCCAGAGAAACTCTGATAAGGTCTTCTGTGCCGTGGATAACGCCGAGGATCAGAAGCACCACCGAAGGAAGCAGGGCTTCGATAAAATACATAGGGCTTCCGAAATATGCTGATGGGCCCTGCCCCGAGAATCTTGATTTCTTATCTGCAAGGATGAGAGCTACGGCTGAAAGGCTCATAATGACAAAAACAATGAGCGCGGCGATCGGGTTGGCATCGTTTTTCAAAGTCTTCTCAACATTTGTAAGGTTCAAAGATGCAGCAACAAGGATCATAAGCTCAACTATTCCCGTAACGACAGAGACTATGAAGAGCGGCAGTCCGTAATCTTTCCTCACATATTTGACCTTGTTTGATACAAGAAGCTTTATCTGTGCGAATGCCATAAACGCGATTATTACGACCGGAGAATACAGCGCTATGTATTTGGGAACATACCACAGCTGCGGGATAAAAGTGGCTATTGCACCGCAAAGAGCAACCCAGCCTGAGATTCCGAGGAAGATAATAGCGCCAAGGCTGTCTCTTCCCTTGAGTTCTCTTGCGCCCTTGTCGGGAACAGTGACAGGGACCATGAAAAGGAACAGCGCAAGTGCCGCAACAGACATAAATACCGCAAATGCGAGGCCTGTCATCCATAAAGTGACTCTCGAAGATGAATAACCGTGTCCGAATGTCGTTCCGAGATACTGGGCCAGCTCATTCTGGAATGAGGGTGAAGAGAACAGACCTGATACGCTGACCTTCATAGTAGTCAGGGACAGATATCTCATCTGGTTGGGAGAAATGTAGACTTTAGATGGGAATATCTTCCCTCTCTGTGCCGGATGGCCGTACATTGTATCGACACCGGAGAGTTTCTCGAATATCATCTGTGAACCGTTAAGTTCAGTAAAAGTTCTGGCTTTTGTATCAAAACCGAAAACCGCACAGGGTACTTCCGGGTATTCACTTGTATATCCTTCGAGTGCAACATTGCCCGGATATTCAGGTTCGATCAGGATAAAACCCTCAACATTCCCCTTGTCAGAATCAAGAATGTCATCCATGACCTTGAAGGAATTGCTTCCCACGGCCAAGACAACCACATACTTTTTAAGATAATCCTGAGGGATCTCATAGATGAAATCCGGCTTTGATGCTCTCTTGTCGGGTTCTATTATCTCGAAATCAAAGCCCGCAGAATAAAGGCTGTTTCTGAGCGATACTTCGGGAATACTGCTTCCGTCGGAATAGATAAGGAGCGTCTTATCCGCATTTATCTGTCTGGTGAATGTCATCGCATAAAGAGCAAACAGGGCAGCTGCCATAATAAGAGCAAATGCCAGAGCAAACCATGCTCCCTTCGGGATCTTGGCAGGGCGCATCTTACGGAAACCGTACTGAGGCGCTATATTCTCTTCTGTCTGTCTTTCGGATGTCTTCTTCATCATTTTTTATCTGCAGAGCTCATCACCTAACGACCTGATATCCTCAGGTCCAAGAATAAGTATTATATCACCGGGATTAATGAGCTCATCGATCCGCTTTTTAAGGTCATCCCTGTTGCCGAAGAACTCGGCATCGCCGCCGCGCTTATTGATCTCATCGGATATCATCCTGCTTGACATACCGAGATCATCGCTTTCACGGTCTGAGAAGATCTCAGCGAACAACACCTTCTTACAGGGAAGAAGACTTGTTACATAATCTTCGAAAAGCAATTTAGTTCTGTTAAAAGTAAGCGGCTGGAACACAACGAGAATATCGTTATGAGGCATGTTGGAAGCTGCTTCGATGGTTGCTCTTGCTGCCGTCGGGTGATGTGCGTAATCTACTACAACGTCACAGCCCTTATACTTGCCCTTCACCGTATATCTGCCGTCCGCTCCGGAAAAGCTGTCGAGCGCAGTCCTGATCGCATCAGGATCAGCCCCGTTAAGATATGCAGCAGCTGCCGCATTAAGAGCGTTAGAGATATTATGACTGCCCGGGATATTGAGACTTACGCCGATCCTCTCCTTGCCTTCGATAACGATATCAAACTTTGGAAGCCCATTAACAAACTCGATATTCTCTGCAACAAAATCAGCCTTTCTGCCTGTTGCTTCACAGACTTCATTATCTGTTGCACAGGTAATTATCTGAGGGAATGTGCGTCCGGTCTTATCAAAGTACTCCTTCGCCTCTGCCAGAGATCTTGCGGTATTCTTGTCGTGTCCTGATACGACAACATATCCGTCATCATCGACAAGTCTTATGAAACGTGCGAAAACATCTATCACATCTTCTATCGTCGGATAGCAGTCAACATGATCGTGATCGATATTTGTAATAACTGCAGTAGTTGATGAGAAATTCAGGAACGAGCGGTTGAATTCACAAGCCTCAGATACCAGAAGATCTTCAGAGCCTGCTCTTACCGTACCGTTAAAGATATCAAGATCGGCACCGAGATGGACAGTGGGGTCAAGACCTGCATCGATCATCATCATCGAGATCATCGATGTGGTCGTTGTCTTTCCGTGCGTTCCCGAAACGTTAATAACATTTTTGTATGTTCTCGTGAAAGCACCAAGGAACTCAGCTCTGTCGAAAATCTGAAGGCCGAGCTCCGAAGCTCTTTTAACCTCTTCATTGTGAGGAAGGATCGCTGCCGTCTTAACAAGATAATCAGGCTTGAAGTCATCGATGTTGGCTGCGATCTGGTTGTTGTAGATCTTAATACCTTGGGCTTCCAGGATCTCTGTTCTCTCACCCGGGTGATTGTCAGAACCTCCGACAACAAAACCCGCATGCTTTGCAAGCCTTGCAAGTCCGTTCATCGATATTCCGCCGATGCCGATGAAATAGATCCTGGCATCCTTTCTGATATCACTCAATTTAAATGTTTTAGCATCCAACACAGATATCACTTCCCTATTTCTTTTAAATTTCGAAGTAATTCTAACATTTTAAGAGCGCATAGCAAAATCGCCGACTACGGCATTTGTAAATGAAATGAGATCAGAAGACTTAAGTCTTAACTGCACACCTCTTTGTCCTGCACTGACGCACACATCGTCAACAAGTTCTATCATCTCATCGATAAAAGTTCTGTACTGCTTCTTCATTCCGATGGGAGAACAACCTCCTCTGATATATCCCGTAACGTTCAACAGGTCCTTTACGTGGATCATGCTGACGCTCTTGCAGCCTGCAAGTTTTGCCGCTTTCTTAAGATCGACCTCGTCATCAACACAGATGCAGAATACAAGATACTCACCTTTATCCGACACCGCTGTCAGCGTCTTGAATACTTCTTCATAAGGGACACCGAGATATTCGGCGACGTGATGGCCGTCAAGATCGTTCTCGTCGTACTCGTATTCCTGATATGTATAGCCGATCCCTGCTTTATCAAGGATCCTCATTGCATTTGTCTTTTTAAACTGAGCCACTTTAATTCTCCCCTGTTTATAAGCTTTGCATATTCTATCTTTATTGCTTATGAGATTCAAATTGATAAAATATACATTACTTTCAGTTTAGGAGAGTCTTATGCTTAACAAAGAATATCCATTACATGATATGAACCTTGTTTTCGACATGATCGAAAACTCTATTGCCAAGGGCGGAGTACATGACAAGACCGCTGAAGAAATGAATCTTCTGATGCATCTTTATGCGGGACTTCCGGCAGAAGCCGTCGAACAGGGCATGATGTTTATTCACGGCCGTGCTTGCGAGATTCCTGCTACATCAGACATTATCCCCCTTCACGTAAGACTCATGAACCTTCTTGAATATCTCGAAAAAGTCGAATATTTAAGTGAAGTTCCTTCCACTCTTTCCAATGATGAGATCAAAAAAAGAAGTGACATTCTGAACTCTCTCGGAGAACACGAGAAGCTCTTCGGCACTCCTCTTATGGGATATCAGTTCAACATGGGAACCAATGCTCCCAAGGAAGTCAAGGAAGGCGAAGAAGCCGAAGGCCAGAGACTCCTCCTAATGAACAGCCAGGCTGCAGTTTTCGCTTGTGATGACATATATAAGACTGCTCTTTTCTACGAAGACAAGCTCGGCTTCAAAGCCGCACATTTGGACGATGAAGCAATGCCTCACATAAAGCTCGTAAGAGACAATATTGCCATTGTACTGGTAAAAGGAGAAGGCGCAGTCACAAAACCCATGCGCGAATTCGGAATCGATTACGACATGTACATCTACTGTTCAGAGCCTTTCCTCCTTCACAATGAAGTTGCAGCAAACGGAATCAAGATAATAGAAGCACTCCCCGAGGCTAAGGAAGCTCAAAAGCAGAATAAGAACCGTCAGTTCGTTTTCGAGGATATCGACGGAAGACACATCTGCGTATCGCAGTATCTGGAATAAGAATTCTTGTTGCTCCATCCTTTATCATCAATTACAAAACAGGGTTTACTTCCAGACGGAGCAAACCCTGTTTGTTTATGAAACTATCCGGACTTAAGCTTTGTGAAAACTTACATCACCTGATGAGCAATGAACGTTCATGACAGCAGTTCCGTTTCCGTTAATGTAATCCTTGCCGTCCTTAACAAAAGAAAGCTCAGAGTTAAAGTCTCCGCTGGAGATCTGTGTATGAACAGTAACATCCGAATCTTCAGGAATACTGACATCGATTCCGCCTGAGCTGCAGTCAATATCAGATGTCTCAGGAACCTTATCAAGGATGATATCCGAATGGCCGCTGGAAGCTTTTGTGCTGAGGTTATTTACCTCATCTGCATCAAGCATGATCTTGCCGGAACTTACATTAATGTCAAGCGTATCTACCGTACCCATTACTGCAGAAACACCGCCTGAAGAGGAACGGATCTTTGCCATGTCGATAAGGCCCTTCTGTTCGATGTTGATCTTACCTGAAGAAGAATCAATATCGAACGTATTGCAGTCGCCGTCCCAATTGATATTGATATTACCGGAAGAAGCCTTGACTTTTAAAGAATTGCTGTTGCCATTCTGGCTGAGAGAAATATCTCCTGAAGAAGCCTTAACCTCCATGTCTGAAGCTGAACAATCAATGACAACGTTGCCTGATGAAGAGCGTGTATTCAGATTTCCGGTTGCAAAGCCGTCCAGATCAATGTCACCGGAAGAGACTTCGATAATGAAGTCATCCAGTTCCCTGTCAGCAGGAAGCGTGATCTCAAGAGACTTTTCGATCTTGTTAAAGTTAATCATCTTTGTTGAAACACAGTATCTGACATAAAGCGTATCACCGTCTACCCATGTGTGTACCTGATGGTCAGAATCAAGCTGACTGTTGGAAGTCTCAGATACTTCAACTCTGTCTGTATCAGTGCCCTTAACCTTCACATTTCCTGAAACATAATCAATGTTTATCTTTGTGATCACATCGTCTATCTCACGGTCGCCTGCGCTATACTTCTCACCGTTCTCATACTGGTAGCTGAACGAATTGAACAGACCAAACGAACAGCCTGTAAAGCAGAATGTTGCAGGTACGATAAGAGCCAAAGCTCCTGTTACTAATTTACTTGTTTTCATTATTTTTTCCTCCCTTATTTTTTCCAACTAAGAAACCGATCCCGGCTATTAAGAGTCCTACACCGCCGATTGAAAGAATGAGAGCGAGTGAAGGAGCTGATGTAATTACTACTCCTGTGGCTCTTCCTGCATTAGCTGCATTGATTACAAGCTGAGCAAGAATGCCGGACAAGACTCCTACAGAAGCGATCGAAAGGCCTGTCTTAACTGCAGCATTCATGCGGAGATATCTTACGATCGCAAAGATTGCCCAGCACATCCCGACCAAAGGCATTGAGATTGCAAATGCCAGGGGGAAGAATTCAGACATTCCGACATAAAGACCTATAGCGAGCATCATGAGCACGAATGTCGCCGTGTAAGCTGTCATTATCGCAAGGCCCTTTTTATTCTTAAGGTATGCATTTACAGGTCTTCTGTATGCTATAAAAGGCGCAAAGCACATTGTCAGTCCGAAGAGCGTTGAAGCTGCTGCTACAAAGAACCAGTCTCCACGCGAATAAATGCAGACAATTCCCAAAAGCAGCATAACGCTTGCCGTAAATGACGCCATTGTAATGAACATCCTGTTCTCACGGAGCATGAGAGGAACAACGATCAATGATGCAGCGACCAGAATTCCTGCCAGTACGATGAAGAACCATGTAAGGCCTGCTCCTGTTGCAAGGTTAACTATAAGGCAGACGAGGATCGGTATAGAGAATATCAATCCGATAATGCTTCCTGCCAGAGCGCTCTTTCTCTTAAAAAACTTGGCCTGGGTTCCGATTACTTCTTCTTTTTCTTTCACGATACTTTCATCTATCGAAATGTCGTTCAGACTGTTCAAGATCTTTTTGCAGTCAGGACATTCAGCCAGATGTTCTTCTACGATCTTTCTGCTTGCTTCGCTGCAGATTTCGTCTTTATATAACGGAAGAAGATCCGAGATCAAATCACAACTATATTTCATTTTCATCCATCCTTTCCTTGATCTTTAGTCTGGCTCTGTGATACGTAACCCGGGCCCAGGTCTCTGTCTTTCCGAAGATCGATCCGATTTCCGCAAATGACAACTCACCGAATATCCGCAATTGGAACACTTCCTTGTACGGTTCCTCCAGCTTGTGGAGTATTATGTGGATCTTCAGTGATGTGTCCCTGTCGGTGAGCTTCTCCTCTATCCCTTTGTTTGTATCCGGAAGCTCTTCATTCAGTTCCTCATCCTGTCTTGAAACGCGCCGTTTCTCATCTATGAAGATGTTTTTGGCGATTGCACATAGCCACGTGAAGCTCTCGCTCTCGCCCTTGAAGGCCTTATCAGTCGATATCGCCCTGAAAAAGGTCTCCTGGGTTATCTCCTCGGCGTCATTCCGATCCCTGGCAAGTGTCATGACGTATGAGAATACCTTCATATAAAAGGCTTCATAAAGCTTTTCTGCGGTATTCTTATCCACGTATCATTTCACCTTTCTTTTGTGATCTCACCTGTTAGACGGAGAAATCCCAAATTCGTTACAAGAAAAACCAAAATTATTTCAAAAAAATTTTCCCGATGTATGAAAAGCCCGTATTTACGGGCATTTCAGCTTATTTAAAACCGATGGTAACTCTCGGATTTGAGCCGTAATCTCTAACAGTCATGCAGTTTTTAAGACCACCTCGCTCAAAAATATCTCTTACAGGATCCCCCTGGTCAAATCCGTGCTCAACGATAAGAGCACCTCCTTCTTTAAGAAGGCTTCTGGCAATATCAAGGATTGGGCCATAGAAATCGAGTCCTTTTTCCCCCGCTCTCAATGCAAGATCAGGTTCGTGATCCTTAACCACACCGTCCAACTCATCCATCTCCTTATCGGTTATATAAGGAGGATTGGATAAGATCAGGTCAAGTTGTCCGATATCCGGTGCGCCTGACAAAACATCGTGCTTGATTATCCTGATATCTTCAGGCTTCAATGCCTGTGATGCCACATTGGAAGATGCCACATCAATTGCCGTATCACTTACATCAACGAGAACTCCTGAGGCTTTAACACCTGCTCTTACGATCTCGTTAGCAAAGGAGATCCCGATGCAGCCCGTGCCGGTGCAAAGATCCGCAAACCTTATCTCAGAATAATCCTTTTCGCGTGATGGGATATTGAGAAGGTCTCCGGTTGCCATATCATTTAAACCGAGAAACTTCAGAGCAGACTCTACAACAGTCTCTGTATCACCTCTCGGTATCAGAACACCGGGACATACCTTATAGCATTCTTTATAAAAATGTCGGTATCCCAGTATATAAGCAAGAGGCTCGCCTTCAGCGCGCCTCATAACAGCTTTGGTCAAAGCTTCATCCTTATATTCTTCCGAAAGGATCTTAAGATCGAGTCCGGCTTCGTCATCACCTGACTTTTGCAGGAGATTAAGAAGCTCTTCATTACCAGACGTCATCTTCCTTGTTCTCCGGAATTACAGCCTGCATTGATGCAATTGCAACTTCAACGATAGGAGCATCAGGCTCTGCGGTCGTAAACTTCTGGAGCCAGAGGCCAGGTTTTGCCATAAGCTTGCAGATAAAGTTCCTGTCGTGCTTGCCGACAAATCTCAGCACCTCGAAAGATATCGAGCAGATTATCGGGATAGCAACGACTCTGATCGCAAGGTTGACCCACATAGGCTGAGCGCCCGTGAAGATTCCGATTACCGTATAGATGATGATAGATATTGCAAGAACGTTGAACATGAAAGATGTTCCGCAGCGGGGATGGAAGCGTGTCTGCTTCAATACGTTCTCGACTGTAAGCGGAAGGCCTGCTTCATAGCAAGCGATGGTCTTATGCTCAGCGCCGTGGTAACGCCATACTCTCTTAATATCCTTGAGACTTGATGCAAAGATCAGGTAGAAAAGGAATATAAGAAGTCTTAAGATACCTTCTCCGATATTCAAAAGGATCGGCACCCATGTGATCTCACGGATATGCTCAGGGATAAACTTGGTTACTACTTCAACAATAAGCCTCGGTGCAAGGATAAAAAGTCCGATCGAAAGAAGGATTCCGATAATTGCCGAGATAGACATCATGAGATTGAAGTGTCTTTCGGTGAACTCATCGAGACGTGACTTCTTCTCGCCTTCCTTCTTCTTCGGATCCGGCTTGCCCTCTTCAGAGATATCGGCAGCCTTCATCAAAGCTCCTGTACCGGTTACGAGCATCTTATAAAATCTGATACAGCCTCTTACAAAGGGAACCTTCTCAAAATAAGTTGTCCTCTCGCTCTGCTTGATCTCCTCAACGTAGATCGTGCCGTCACCCTTTCTTACTGCCATACATGTTCTGGCAGGACCGACCATCATGACACCCTCGATAAGCGCCTGACCGCCGATCGTAGTCTTCTTTAAAGGTGCATCAGAGCCCTTCTTCTTTCTTTTCGGAGCCTTGATCTCAGTGGAGACCTGCTTGGGCTCTTCAACGGGTGCAAGTTCCTGACCGAGATGTTCGGGCTTGATATCACTGAACTGCACTTCGGTAATTATCTTCGTGTT
Source organism: Oscillospiraceae bacterium (assembly GCA_902788505.1). GTDB lineage: Bacteria > Bacillota > Clostridia > Saccharofermentanales > Saccharofermentanaceae > Saccharofermentans. The sequence continues at coordinate 16,829 of CADAKH010000028.1, read as the reverse complement.
GTCATTTGACTCTGACATATCGTTCCCCCAAATGAGCATAATTGTACATTCTGCGGAGATTATAACATTTAATAGTAGCAGTGGTGTTACAGACAAAAGGCAAATTAATGGAATAATCCGCATACAAAAACCGCCTCCGGAATCCGGAAGCGGTTCTTAAAAACCTGTCAAATACGAGAATTAAGCTTTTTCCATTCTCTTCTTGAACTTATCAACACGTCCGCCTGTATCAACGAGCTTCTGCTTGCCTGTATAGAACGGATGGCAGTTGGAGCAGATATCAACTCTGAGATCACTCTTTGTGGAAAGAGTCTCGAATGTGTTGCCGCAAGCGCACTTTACAGTGACGATCTGCGTCTTAGGATGAATTCCTTCTTTCATGTCTTTTCACCTCTCAATCAAAGATATGACGCGTAATCCTAAACTCACGTATGTCATACCGGATTCTTCGTGTTAGCCTTGCTATATTACTTGAATCGTATGCGGTTGTCAATCGGTTGCAAAAGATTTCTTTACGGAAAGGACAAATGACATATTGCTTGTCGTCTTCTCCATGAAGCTGATGACCGCATTGGTAGCCGTAATGGTATCCGCCTCGGCGATCCTTCTTCTGATGAGCCATACTGCATCGAGTTCTTCGGGTGTAAGCAGGAGGTCTTCTCTTCTCGTACCGGACTTGTCGACTGCGATAGCCGGAAAAACTCTTCTGTCTGCGAGCTTTCTGTCCAGAGTAACTTCCATATTACCTGTTCCTTTGAATTCCTCGAAAATGACTTCGTCCATCCTTGAACCTGTCTCGATGAGCGCAGTTGCAAGGATAGTGAGGCTTCCGCCGTTTTCAATGTTACGTGCCGCACCGAAGAATCTCTTAGGACCATAGAGCGATCCCGGATCAAGACCTCCGGAAAGGGTTCTTCCTGTAGGATTGATCGTAAGGTTATAAGCTCTTGCAAGTCTTGTCATTGAGTCAAGAAGGATAACTACATCCTTGCCGAGCTCTACAAGTCTCATTGCCCTCTCGAGAACGAGCTCTGTTACTCTTACGTGATTTTCAGGGCGCTTATCGAAAGTTGAGTAAACAACTTCGCCCTGGATATTCCTCTGCATATCCGTAACTTCCTCAGGACGCTCGTCGATGAGAAGAACGATAAGTTCGCAGTCCGGATTGTTTGCTGTGATCGAATTTGCGACTTTCTGGAGAAGGATCGTCTTACCTGCCTTCGGCGGTGATACGATCATACCTCTCTGACCTTTGCCGATAGGCGAGAAAAGATCGATTATTCTTGTGGAGATATCTTCCTTATCTGTCTCAAGGTCAAGTCTCTCATTAGGATAGATAGCCGTGAGACTCTCAAACTTCGGACGTCTTCTGATATTCTCATAATCGCCCTCGATAACGGGAATGCCGTTAACTTCAGTAACTCTCTTAAGCGGTGCATATCTGTCCTTGCCGCGCTTAGGCAAAGCAAATCCCTTGATATAGTCACCTCTTCTGAGTCCCATTCTCTTAATGATCTGGCCCGGAACATAAGCATCCTCTTCACCGGGCAGATAGTTGTGTCTGTGGACAAATCCGCAGAAATCGTTCTTATTGCCTTCGTTGTTGTTGATAGCAAGGACACCTTCGATCTCTATCTCAACGGGAACTACAGGCTCTGTTATCTCTTCCTCATTGTCGGAAGGAGCCTCATCTGTTGTCTCTACAGTCTTGGTATCCTGACCCGGACCGAAAGAGATCTTTCTTCTTCTGGATCTGCCGTGTTTATTCTGTCCCTGACCTGCTTCAGGTACCTTTGTCTCTTCAGGCTTTAAAGCCTCAGTCTTAACTTCTTCTGACTGAACATCAGAAGCAGGAGCCTTATCTGATTCTGCCTCAGAGATCAATGCTTCTACGGGAGTAGGTTCTGAAGCCTTTACTTCTGTAACAGCATCAGCCTTCTTCCTGCGGCTTCCTGTCTTCTTGGGCTTTGCTTCAGCTGTCTTTTTTGAGGCCTTGGCAGGCTTCTCCGATATGGCTTCTGCAGGTGCTTCCTCAACCTTTGCAGGTGCAACTTCATTAGCAGCTTCCTCAGCCTTGGAGTCAGCTTTTGTATCAGCCTTGGCCTTTGTTTTTCTGGGTGTTTTGGAAGGCTTCTTCTCAGCCTTCTTCTCTACCTTTTTCTCTTCTGCAACGGGTTCTTCCTTTGCCACTTTATTCTCCTCTTCCTTCTCTGCCTTGATCATGGCATCTGCAAGTTCATTAGTCTCAAACCTTGCGGCTCTTCCGACATCTACAATGAGCTCGTCAAGAGACTTTGTATTCTCTGTGTTCTTAACGGGTTCCGGAATAACAGGAGCCTTGAGAGGAACAGGGTCATCTGCCAGATCCACTACGGTTACATCGCCGATATCCTTGGCACCTGTAATCGCAAGGATCAGTTCATCTCTTGTCTTCGACTGTGCTTCTTCCGGTGTGAAATCTCCGAATGCAACGGCTATCTGTCTTAAGTCAGAATCCGTCTTGGAGTTAAGGTTGTCTAAATCGTCCATAAACGCCTTTCAAATATGTAATTCCGTCTGAGTTTCCCCAATAATCCTTATATCGCGTATTTCATCCAAAGGGATAATTGATAATCTATTTTGAAAAGGAAAAATCTAAACTAAAACGAATGCGCGCCGGTTATTTACCCGACGCGCATAATATAACATTAGTAATTCATTCAGTCAATCAAATTTAATTGTCACTGAGTGCGGCAAACTTGTCCATCATATCAAGTGCCTTACCTGTACCGATAACGACGCAGGATACAGGATCCTGAGCAAGGTAAACATCGATACCGATTCTGTTGGAAAGCATGTGATCAAGACCGTAGAGCATAGCGCCGCCGCCTGTCATAACGATACCTCTCTGGGAAATATCTGCCATGAGTTCCGGAGGTGTTCTCTCAAGAACGTTGTGTACGGCTTCGAAGATCTGTGTGATAGGCTCTTCCAACGCTTCGAGCATCTCTGTGGAAGATACCGTAACTGTTGAAGGAAGACCTGTGATGATGTTTCTTCCCTGAACGTCAAGTGTAAGCTCCTCATCTCTCGGATAAGCGCAGCCGATCTCGATCTTGAGCTTCTCCGCAGTCTTCTCACCGATGAGGATGTTATGTCTCTTTCTAACGTGCTTGATTATAGCTTCGTCGAACTTGTCGCCTGCAACCTTCAAAGATGCATCTACGACAGGCTCGCAAAGTGAGATAACGGAAATATCTGTTGTACCGCCGCCGATATCAACTACCATCGAACCGCAAGCCTTTGTGATATCGATACCTGCACCGATCGCAGCAGCGATAGGCTCTCTGATAAGGAATACATCCTTGGCACCTGCATGACGGCAAGCATTCTCAACTGCCTGCTGCTCAACGGGTGTGATAACCGAAGGAACGCAAACTACGATAGTAGGCTTGAAGTATGTTGCACGAAGACCTGTGCAGACACGGCCGATAAATGCCTTAAGCATAACCTCAGTTGCTCTGAAGTCTGAAATAACGCCCTCACGCAAGGGTCTGATCGCTTCTACGATACCGGGAGTACGGCCGAGCATGAGTGAAGCGGATTCACCTACTGCCAAAACCTTACCTGTCTTGCTGTTTACTGCAACAACGGAGGGTTCCTTAAGAACGATACCCTTTCCCCTGATATAAACAAGAACGCTGCTGGTGCCGAGATCGACACCTATTTCCATGCCTAAGCCCATAAAATCACCTCAAAATATAAGAAAACGCCGCATTTGGCGAATTAGTCGGTAAAAATTCAATTTATTATCACATCAAGAATAGTAAAAATCAATCACGCGACGCCCTATTTTAGTGACATTCTGATTTCAATTTGCGGCGATATTTCGGCATTTTCGACAGACCGAACTCGAAAACGACTCTGCTCATTGCTACATACTATTCTTTTATTTGCTGTAATTTTCGTATGCATCGGAGTATAATTAGGTGTTCATTTTTAAAAGTATAGGAGTCTTTAACATGAGTTATTCAATTGAGACAGACCACAAGTGGCAAGAGAAATGGGCTGAAACAGGCCTTTACAAGTTTAATCCCGATGCAGACGGCAAGAAGCTTTACTGCCTTGAGATGTTCTCATATCCTTCCGGTGCCAATCTTCACCTTGGTCACTGGTACAACTACTCACTAACTGACTCCTGGGCAAGATTCAAGCATATGCAGGGCTACAACCTTTTCCACCCCATGGGATTCGATTCTTTCGGACTTCCTGCCGAGAACTATGCCATCAAGACAGGTATCCATCCTCAGGATTCAACTCTCAAGAACATTGCAACGATGGAAGGCCAGCTCAAAGCAATGGGCACAACAGTCGACTGGGACTATGAGATCAAGACATGCATGCCTGATTACTACAGATGGAACCAGTGGTTCTTCATCGAACTCTACAAGAGAGGTCTCGCATACCGTAAGAACGCACCTGTTAACTGGTGTCCTTCATGCAAGACCGTTCTTGCAAACGAGCAGGTAATCGACGGCGCATGTGAGAGATGCCACTCCGAAGTAGTAAGAAAGAACATGACTCAGTGGTTCTTCAAGATCACAGAGTATGCACAGGAACTCTTAGACGATCTTCCGAAGCTCGACTGGCCTGAGAAGACAAAGAAGCTTCAGAAGAACTGGATCGGCAGATCCGAGGGTGCGCAGGTTGCCCTCTATGTCGAAAAGGACGGCAAGCGTCTCACAAACGAAGACGGTACGCCCATGAAGCTCGAAGTATTCACTACAAGAGTTGATACATTCATGGGTATCACATATGTTGTTATCGCACCTGAATCAGATCTTTGCGCTCAGCTCACTACAGACGAATGCAGAGAGGCTGTCGAGGAATACCGCAAGGCTACTGCAAAGGTCAATGAGATTGACCGTATGTCAACAACACGTGAGAAGACCGGTGTATTCACAGGTGCTTACGCCATCCACCCTCTTAACGGCAGAAGAGTTCCTATCTGGGCTGCAGACTATGTTGTTGCAGGATACGGCACAGGTGTAGTCATGGCTGTTCCTTCACACGATGAAAGAGACTTTGATTTTGCTCATAAATATGGTCTCGATATCATCCGTGTAATCCAGCCTGAAAAGGGCGTTGACAATGAGCTTCCCTACTGCGAGAAGAAGGGTTATCTCTGCAACTCCGGTGAGTTCGACGGTATGGAGATGCACGATGCACAGAAAGCTATTGTTGCAAAGCTCGCCGAGATAGGCATGGGCGAATGGAAGATCAACTACAGACTCCGCGACTGGCTCATCTCCCGTCAGAGATACTGGGGAACACCTATCCCGATGATCCACTGCCCTTCATGCGGCGTTGTACCCGTACCCGAGAATGAGCTTCCGGTTCTTCTCCCCTACGACGTTGAGTTCACACCCGACGGTGAGAGCCCGCTTGCAAAGTGCGAATCTTTCATGAACTGCAAGTGCCCCAAGTGCGGCGGCGATGCAAAACGTGATCCCGATACAATGGACACATTCGTTGACTCTTCATGGTATCAGTTCAGATATCCTGATAATAAGAACGACAAGGAGATGTTCTCTAAGGAGAAGATCGACAAGTTCTGCCCTGTTGACAAGTATGTCGGAGGTGCCGAGCACGCATGCATGCACCTGCTCTATGCAAGATTCTTCACAAAGGCAATGCGTGACATGGGTCTCCTTGATTTCGACGAACCTTTCACAAGCCTCGTTCACCAGGGAACAATCCTCGGACCTGACGGTCAGAAGATGAGTAAGTCCAGAGGAAACACTGTCGCACCAGATGATTACATCAGCAAGTACGGTTCAGACGTATTCAGAACATACCTCGGCTTCGGCTTTGCATATGTCGAGGGCGGTCCCTGGGCTGATTCGGGACTTCAAGCTATCGTCAAGTTCTTCAGAAGAATAGAGACTTGTGTTGCAGATTGCGCAGGCGCATCTGCATCTTCCGTACCTGCCAAGGCAGATATGACATCTGCAGATAAGGAACTCAACTATGCGATCAACTACGCGATCAAGAGTTCCACTGCCGATATCGAGAAGTTCCAGTTCAATACTCCTATCGCACGTATGATGGAGCTCCTTAACGCGATCACAAAGTATGGCCAGGATGCTTCCGCTAAATCTGAGTTCAAGAGATATGCTACAGAGAAGCTCGTTCTTCTCCTCTCACCCTTCGCTCCCCACTTTACCGAGGAACTCTGGTGTGAAGCTTTGGGCAACAGCTATTCTGTTTACAACCAGAAGTGGCCTGAAGTAGATGAGAGTGCGCTCGTTAAAGATGAGATCGAGATCGCTGTCCAGATCAACGGTAAGGTTCAGTTCAAGGTAAACATTCCTGCTGAAGCTGACCAGGCTGCTGTTGAAGCAATCGTTAATGCAGACGAAAGACTTGCAGGCGCTCTGAACGGCAGATCGATCGTTAAGTTCATCTACGTTAAGGGAAGAATCGCTAACATCGTAGCAAAGTAATCCCTGACTACAAACAAGCAATCGAAAAGGAATGCCCGCATGAGGCATTCCTTTTTTGTTAGGGAATTACACTGGTGTTGAAAGGATCTGTATGGCAAAATAATGAATCAGCGCACAGATAAAATTTCGAAATTCTGAAAAATATATGTACGCAGGGCTTGAAAACCTCATAATCCAGCGAAAACGCACATATAAAAATGAAAAAGACTCAAAATTATATGTACTGGTAGTGACTGAGTTTATATCATCGAAAAAGAGGATGCCGCTTTGTGCATCCTCTTTAAGCTTGTATTTATTCAGCGATTAAGTACCTTTCGTCGGCAATTCCGTTTCATTTCCTCTTAGTGGCGTAACGTCTCCGCCCAGTGCCGTAATGTTTTCACGGTAGCACTGATTGTAGTTTTCATAGCTGTACGCATTGAACCAGCCCCATGCAGCATCGCTTCTGTCGATGGTCAGAGGATTAAAATCACAGATGACTTTTGTGTCGCCGGGATAGATCTTAAGGCCCTCGAAATAGACTGCATCATAGCATGTTTTGTCGCCCAGTTCGTCGTTATTCCATGTGACCTCGTAAATAATGACGACCCTGTTGGACTCATCGAGCCTTTGGGGGTTCGGAATATTGGTTACGAGATATGCATCAACAAAAACGGCACCGGTCTTGTTGTATTCTGCAAGGGCCAAATTGCCGTTAGTATCAACGTTGCAAGACATAATATCCATCTCTGCGATTTGGCCGGCTTCGATCAGGTCGTCCATAATAGGATCAATATCTGCGGGAGTCAGGTCGTAGTTCGGAGCAGGTGTAGGTGTCGGTGAAGGAGTAGGTGTATTGTTTCTCTCGCTTTCCTCGCGCTCAATACGCTCCTGTTCTCGTCTGTTGGACTCCTGCTTCTGCTGTACGAACATTATGATTCCGCACATGGTCATATAAGTGACCACGCCGCAAATGATCAGCGATATGATCATCGCCTTCTTTTTACCTGATCTCTTTCTTTCTCTTTTATCATATTCAGCCCAGGCTTTCTGATCGAGTTCGTACTTCTTCTCAAGAAGTTCTTTCTCGTGTTCAAGCTTTCTCTGATCACGCTCGGGTTCAGTCTTTATTCTCTCGTATTCAACGTCGGAATCATCGTAATCTACGGTGAAAGTACCGCCGCATGCATGACATATGAGCTGTTCGCCTTCCTGTGTAAGCGGGCTGCCGCAATTAGGGCACTGCATATTTACCAGTTTCATTTTCTTCCTCCTGATCTAAAACAAAGATATATAGACAATATTATTAAGCATTAGCAAGGATCTTATGGATGGCACTGAAAGCTTCCTGGCCGTTGTCGGGCATGTTGTCGGATGTGACCTTTATCCATTCATCCTTTTTGTAGAAGCCTACCGAACGGTAACCGCCGGTTATTCCGATTCCGTTGATCCACTTGCCTTTACCCATCTTGTATTTCTTTACGACCTTCATGCAGTCGTCCAGGGTCGAAGCGGGAACTAAGCGGTAGGTGGAAATCTCTTCATCGTCCGTGGTGTGATCTGTTCTGGAAAGAACCAGTTCGGTGCCGTTATACCGGTACAGCCTGTAAGTCATTGAACAGTCTCCGCCGACGGTTCCGGTAACAGCCTCGTAGTAGTAGAAGACCAGGTTCGCATCGGTCATGGCTTCCTCAGGTGTAGCCGGGATGTCAGTGATCTGCTCAGGCTTTTTAGAGCAACCGAACATACCGACGACCATAAGACCGGTCAGTAGTATAGATATTATCCGTTTCATGTTCTATCCCCTCCATGAAATCAAAAATGATTTACATCTTAATTATACAGCATTTAGAGCCGAACTGGGAAAGAATCGGAGTGGGTCAGCCGGCAGCTTTTTGGACCTTTTTGTTGACGTAATGTGCCATGGTGTACCTGTCAGTTTTGCGAGCGAAAATCAGGCAACCGTCCATTCAGCTTTATATACAACCATTTTCCGAGAAAAAACAGAACATATCAGATCATGTATCCGGCACGAATACCAGTTCACCGTCATTTAACTCAACTGTTCCGGTAACTCTGGCAGTCGGATCACCATAGCCGTTCGGGCCGGTCTCTTCTACAATGAGGCGGCCGTTTTCGACACCAACAACATTGTAATCGTAATTGAATCCGTCAAGACAATATCCTTTGTGATTCTGCATGTCGTAAACAAGACATTGTGTCCTTACCATTCCGCTTCCGTTAGTTCTCGATGTACACCTGTCTTCAACACCGTCACCCGTAACATCTGCCGAATAATAAGGAAGTTCAAGGAACTTATCATCTGACATTTGAAACATAGATCCTGAGATAACATATCTGTAGAATTCCTCGTCAGGAGAATAAGTAATCACATTACCTGTATCCGCATAGTAATATGCTTTAAAGCTTCCATTTGATGGAGCATCGGAATTTGCGGCATTGCGTGTGCAATGAACATATATCCACTGACCTGAAACGATCTCCATATTTCCTTCGTTGTAAAGGTCGGGCTCGGCATGACTGAGATAACTGACATCATCTTTGAATTCGGGGAGTTTGTGGTCCGTAACAAAGACCTCCCAGTCTGTACCGGGATCACCCTTACTCTCGAAATATACGGTAACGGTTATCTTCTCGGCATATGACGGTTCCCTGCCATCATATTTGAGCTGTATGCCGTAATACTTCTCATCGAAAACATCCTCATTCTCAATACTCAGGACATCAACCTTCTTACCACCGAAGACCATGCCGTCTTTATCAAGCGGCTGAAAACATCCTGAAAGACCTATTGCGAAAACAACAACAGTCAATAAACTTAACAAGCGTTTCACAGCATTTACCCCCATAAAATGAAACAAACTTGTGATTATTAATTATTATAACATCATCTCACCATACATTACCTTTCAAAGGATACGGGGCTATTCACTTTATGGACAAAACACGCCTTCAAACTTATACTTGAACAGTAAGTTAAATAAGTTTTATTTTGTGGAATACAGGAAACCATGGGATTTATAAGCAACATCGCCGGAACCATTTCAGATTCAATTAATTCGGAAATAAATGATCAGTATCTTGAGTCATTCAGAACCGATTCATTAGGACAGAACATACTCGTTAAGCGCGCATATAAACAAAATTCCAGAGGATTTAACCAGGGCAGCAACGACGTAATCACTGCAGGATCCAAGGTGCTTGTACCCGAAGGCACATATGCTCTCATGATCGACGACGGCAAGATCGTAGATTCGGTTACCACTCCCGGCCTCTACACATGGGAAAATTCATCTTCAGCTTCCGTTCTTTCAGGCGGCATGAAAAGCGTGATGGGAGATGTTTTCGACCGCTTCAGATTTGCTGGAGAAATCACAAAGACCCAGAGAATATACTACGTCAACGGACTCGAGATAATGAATCAGACTTGCGATGAACCTCTGCATCTCCCATATCCGGATCCGGTTTACGGCAACCTGTATTTCACTTTCAGGATCACGTTCTCATTCCGTATCGTTGACCCTGAAAAGTTTTTCAAGAAGACCGGCAAAGATACTACTGTTTACGATTACATGGGTTCTTCCACAAGACCGAAAATGCCGGTCCTGGAAGTTCAGGACCACATGGAGGAAGCTTTAAACCTCTGCGCTGTCCACAAAAAAGTTCCCTTCCCTCAGCTGATCTCAAATAAGAGCATTGTGAAAGATTCCGTTAATGAGGTGTTATCCAAACTATGGCGCGAGCAACGCGGTATGGTAATAGAATCTATAGCTCTTACAGGGCTGACACTTGATGAAGCTTCCAGAGCCCGTGTCGAACAATTCGATTCGGCAAAGATCTTCGCTGACGATCCCGGCGCTCTGAATGCCCTTGTTGCTCTGGGATTAACGGAAGCCATGAACTCAGCAGCCTCAAACCCGGCAGGAGCTGCCACAGGTTTTGCGGGCTTAGGAATGGCCGGTTCAATGGCAAACGAAGCTGTACTTTCAGGAAACATCCCAACATTCCATGGCCCCGATACTTGTCCGTTCTGCGGCACTCCTCTGCATTCAGGTGTAATCTATGAATACTGTCCTGCATGCAATGCGGATATCAGATCCTACTATCAGAATTGATGAAGAATAAGATCAAAGTTTTAGTCCTTGTTTTGCTGTTGCTTGTATCCTTTACAGGATGCAGCAGTAACAACAGCGGTTCAGGAAGAAGATCAAGTTCTGAAGAATTCAAAAGAGAAGATTCCGGCGATATATCATCAGTCAGCCCCACACCCGCCAGCATTTTCGAGGAAAAAGGCGCGACACTTTATCTCGGCAACACATTCTACGACGGATTCAGACTTGATAATGTTCTGCACTTTCAGGACGATACAGAAGATCTTCACTTCAATCTCTATATACCCGATTCCTACACAGGTTACGAGGAATATGCGCTGTATATTGCGCTTCCGGGATACGGCGGATTCTACTTCCAGGGTGTCGGAGAGAATCTTTTCAAAGAAGGTCTTGCGACCGAAGGAAGATACTATAACGACAGGATGATCGTGGCTGCGCCGCAGCCTGAAGACTGGGAAGAAATGAGCATGCGTCAGACGATAGGACTCACGGAATATATGCTTGCAAATTTCAACATCGACAGGAATAAGGTATATATCGCCGGCTACTCTTCCGGCGGACAGACTTTATCTTATGCCGTTTCCGCAAGGCCTGACCTTTACACCGCAGCGCTCATAATAAGCTCATGGTGGGAAGGCGAGCTTAAGCCTGTTGCAGATGCCCATGTGCCCGTTTATTTTGCACAGGGAGCAGATGATGAACTCTATGGTTCTTACTACACGGAATCTGCATATAACGATCTCAAAAGATATTACATTGCAGAAGGACTTCCTCACAGTCAGATCGAAAAGCTCATAGTCCTCGATATAAGAGATGGCGATTACTTCGGATACTACGGTTTTAACAGCCAGCATGTAGGCGGTTTGCTTTTCGCTTACGAGGAAGACATAATGGGCTGGCTCTTTTCACAGGAAAAACAGATCTGATCAGCTTTTGTGAAACTCTGCAGAAGCATTTTGGTTTTTGTCTCCCCATATTACTATTCTGTAATTGCCGGGAGGAATCCTGCCGAATAATCCGAGATGGAATTCAACATCAACATCTTCGCCGGGACCAAGCTTTTGGTTATACCCAAGTACAGTACGGATGTCATCATCCACATTCGGATCATGCCGGATTATATACCATTGCCCTCCGATATTTACTTCCAGCCGGACAAATAAAGACTGATTACTGTAACTCCAGGATTCTTCGCCGTAGTTTCTTAATTTGACGGTCACGATCCTCTCATTCTCTTCACCGGTAATACCGGTAACGACCGCCTCTATATCTTCAGAAAAACTGCTGTCATTAAGTTCGGAAGGATAAAGCATATCCGGATTCCACATGTTGTTAGCCATAAAAAGCGGGCGGAAAACTCTGATATCCGTGATCTCTGTTACATCTTCCGTCTCGTAAATGTAATCATTCTCATCACTTTCCAGGAATGATCCGAAAAACAGATCGCTCCTGTACACTTCTCCGGAAGATGTGATCAGGTAGCCGTTGCTCCAGACAAATGTCTCACCGTGTATATACTTTTCACTTTTGAAAATAACAGGAGTAATCTCAAGCGCAAATAATGGATACGTAATATCATCAGGAGTCCAGTCATAAACTCTTACACATTTGGTATCCATCATCCTGAGCATCTTCGGAAGTTCTTTATTGTACTCATCAGTTGAATTAAATTTTTTATGGACAGAACTGAATGTATTCCCGTTATATGCATAGCAGCCAATGTCATAATAGTTAACTTCCAGGCCTTTTAACCGTTGAAGCTCAGGTACCGGCCGGAAGATCACCAAATACACAAAAGCAAAACCTGCCATCAGGATAATTGCAGTTATAACGATTGCTTGAATGAGTTTCTTATTATTTTTTATCTTCGATTCCTCAGGACACATGCGTAGATCTCCCCATCAGACAGCGCTTCCCTGTAACCTTCGATATAATCAGGTTACCATGTCAGAGCATTATTGATAGGGGACAAATTCTATCTATTTGCTATATGCCGGAAAAAATATATCAGGCCAAACCGATCTTGAAGCAGACGGGTTTGTCAGATGAAGGCTTCCTGTTAAGCGTTAGGTGGAGACCATCTTCATCTCTGACCGAATCTACGATATCGTAATCACCCAAAGCTTCCGCAGAAGATAAGATCACATCCCGCTCACCCCTGATCTTCAATGAAGTTAACAGGAATTTCTCAGAATCCGGCCTCATGCAGAATGCGTATATGAAACCGTTTTTGTATGTGAATCTGAAATCTTTGGAAGTGAAATTCTTCTCATCATTATCCCGGAAAGAACCGGCTTCGTTATTGACTTCACCCTCGCCGAAAACCTGCCACGGAGTTGTTCCGTAGATGCCTTCGCCGTTTATCTTCATCCATTCGCCTATCTCTTCCAGAACGGCTGTCTCTTCATCTGTGATGGTTCCGTCGGGTTTGGGACCGACATTGATGAGCAGCATTCCGTTCTTGCTTACGATATCGACAAGGTCACATATGATCTGCCTGGAAGGCTTGAATTCGTTATCAGTGATATAACCCCAGGACTTTCTGCCGATTGCAGTATCAGTCTGCCACGGCACCGGAGAGATATCTGTCAGCGCGCCTCTTTCGACATCGAATGTCGCAACCGTCGGCGGGAACGCATTGTGCTTATAATTTATCGTTACTTCCTTGCCCCACTCTTCAGCACGGTTGTAATAATACGCACAGACTTTTTTAAGGTAAGGCTTGAATGCTTCATTCTGTATCCATGTATCAAAATACAAGATCATGGGCCTGCATTTATCTATCAGCTCGCATGTCTTGACAAGCCAGTCGCAAAGCCATTCCTCAGAAGGCTTCGCAGGCGAGAAAACATTTTCCAATGTATGGAACACGGCAGTGTCCGACAGTTCGGCGCAAAGATAAGCAGGACCATAGAAATCACGATATTCTTCATCGTTAACATCTGAGTCTATCGTTCTTCCCATGTTCATGAAGAAATAGTGTTCTGCCCTGTGCGAAGAACCGCAGAATGCAAGACCATTCTCTTCACATGCTTTACGAATCTCACCGGCAACATCCCTGCAGGGTCCCATCTCCGCCACGTTCCAGCGGTTAAGGTCAGATGCATACATCGCAAAACCGTCGTGGTGTTCACACACTGGCATTACATATCTCGCACCTGACTTCCTGAACAGTTCAACCCATTTGCCGGCGTCAAACTTCTCACCCTTGAACATCGGGATGAAATCTTTATATCCGAAATCTTTCGGGTCACCGAAATGTTCCTTATGGAATTCATATTCGCGAGAACCGGGATTATACATCCATCTCGGATACCATTCGCACGCATATGCAGGAACGCTGTAGATTCCCCAGTGAATAAAGATTCCGAGTTTTGCCTCGTAATACCAGGAAGGTGTTTTGTGATTAGACAAAGAGGCCCAATTGGCTTTATATCTTCCCTTTTCGATCACTTCATCGATCAGTTTCAGATACTCTTTGTTATCCACGGCAAAACCCTCCTTATTTACTTAAGGCTCTTATACATCAATATCTCGTCGTGATATGTCCCATCATCGAAAAGAAGTGCATTATGTCTTCTGCCCGTTTCAATGAAACCGCATTTCTTATATAAAATCTGAGCCTGTTCATTCTCGGCAACAACTTCCAGGTCAACCTGATGCCAGCCGATCTTGCCTGCAAGCTCAGTCATGTAACCGATCATGGCAGTTCCTATACCGAGATTCCAATAGTCTTTATAGAGAGCTATGGCCATGCTGCATCTGTGACGGATCTTGCGCTTTTCTCCGATACCGCTGATGCTTCCGTTGCCGGCGATCTTACCGTCAACCACAGCGCACATCATGATAGTGTAGGGATCGTCCATAAGCCTGCCTAAGATCTCCTTCTCGCCTTCAAGCGTGAAGCCAACCTCATCCGGGTTTCTTAAAAGAAACGGTGTCTCGGCAGAAGTCTTCTTCAGGTATTCGATCATCTGATCTGCATACTCAGGTGAAGTAGGCCTGAGAATACATTTCCTGCCGTCCTTTAAGACTATCCCTCTATCTTCAAATCTCATTTATTCTTACCCAAAGAGTTTTCCAAACGGTTCAGCTGATCCTTGAGTGAACGGATCTCCTTGATAAGTTCCTCATTGGAAGCAGGAGCTTCCGCCTTCTCTTCTGTATTCTCAGCATTGTTCTCAGCTGTAACTTCGCTGATCGCATTTACAACGATACCGACAACAACGTTCATGACAACGAAAGATGAAAGCAGTACGAAAGGTACAAAGTAAGCCCATGCATACGGGAATACTTCCATAACGGGTCTGCTGATACCCATTGACCAGCTCTCGAGCGTCATTACCTGAAAGAGAGTATACATTGCTTTTCCGATCGTTCCGAACCAGTCGTAGAATGCTTCACCGAAAAGATTTACGCCGATAAGCGCAAAGATATAGTAGATCAGGAGCAACAAGATCCCTGTCCACAAAATGCTCGGAATAGACTTTATGATAGCACCGATGATGACCTGCAGATGACGGACATGACCGATGAGCTTTGTTCCTCTCAACGCCTTCAAAGACTTCAATACCCTGAATACTCTTACCGCACGGAATGCAGACATGAAAGAAAGCCCTGAGAGCATTGATACAGCCACGATGATCATATCGAACCAGTTCCACGGATCCTTGAAATAATCCAGACCATAAGCCAGGAACTTTATAATGATTTCCGCAATGAATATCCAAAGACAGATCGTGTTAATAAGTGCAAGCGCACCTATTGTTCCTTCTGAAAGACCCTTAATCGTCTCAACGCCCATAATTGCAGCATTGAAGATAATAACAAACAGGATAATACCCTGGAACACTTTGCCGTCAACGACTTTCTTTAAACCCTTGATCATAACCTCTCCTCAACAATCAAAAAAACATCAATGAAGATTTTACCATTCATAAAAAGATTTCAAAGAGATGATTTTTCAATATTAAAAATCGCTAATAGCGGAATTCTGAAATGGCAGCCTATGTTGATTGATCAGTAAACTAATTCAACTCTTTTGTCTCGCCGATTATCTTAATTCCGATATCGCAGTTAACTTTATTCTTCATCGCTGTTTTTGCATGCCCAAGGAAATGACCATACTTATATGTTCCGATCGACACTGTGAGATCTGATACGACATACAGATCGCCAAGTCCAGTGTCGCCGTTAAGTCCGCTGTTGATATCTGCGCTTACGACATATGCATCTGAAGCGTTGATGCTCTCGATAGCGCTTTTCGCAGGTTCTCTTACTTCACCTTTGAATCCTGTTCCGAAGATGCAATCAAGAATAGTCTTATACCTGCTGTAGTCCGGATCGTTAACTACCGGAATGACCTTCGACATGCATTTATCAAAGAAATATTTACCGTCTTCCGAAAAAGAATCTTCGTAAAGCAAAACTATCTCACATTCTATGCCATGATCTTTCAAAAGCGATGCGACTACAAAACCGTCACCTGCATTATTACCTTTGCCGCAGATTATCCCGACAGGGCCTTCCCAGGTGACCTGTTCAAATATCGCATTACCTGCTCTTTGCATCAGCTCCTTTGACGGAACAAGATTATCGATAGTCCATTTATCACTGGTCCTCATTACTTCAGTTGATACACAAACCGGCATATTATTGTCCTGCCTTCTTATACGAATTGTCAGATTCCAAGTAACAGAATCATTATACATTCTTTTGACTGCCTGCGGACAGAATGCAGATGACAACAGCAGCGGTAATATCGTTCGGAACTGATAAGTAATCTTTTTTTCAAAGTGATAGAATATAGTTATCAAAATCAACGGAGGTAACACTATGGAAATTGATATCAATAAAGCTAAAGATGCTGCTCAGGATGCATTGGGAAAAGTAGCCGCAGATGAGAACGCAAAGAAAGCTGCCAACGGTGCGATCGATGCTGTCGAGAAGAAGGTCGGCGTAGATCTTCCTGATGTTGATACTTTAAACAACACTTTCGGCAAGAAGTAAGATCAAACCACAAATCAGTTCATCAGGCTGTCTTTATTCAAAGGCAGCCTGTTTTTTGCATCTTACCGCCCGGATTTGCATCTTACCCGTTCTATTATTGTATGGGGTTTTACGCTGTCATATATTAGTACCATAGAAAGTGTAATTGTTAGAGAGTAATTAACTCCGACAGTTGCACTTTTCTTATAATTAGGGGAGTAATTGGCCTGACGTGCGGTCTTTT
>CADAKH010000027.1 GCA_902788505.1 Oscillospiraceae bacterium | reverse complement strand
CATAGGAGCTGAGCAGAAAGAGTCACCTGTGTGAACGCCGATAGGGTCGATGTTCTCGATGAAGCAGACTGTGATGACGTTGTTCTTTGCGTCTCTTACTACCTCGAGCTCGAGCTCTTCCCATCCGCTGATGGACTCTTCAACGAGTACCTGATGGATCATGGAAGCAGCAAGACCTCTCTCGACTACCGTCTTGAGCTCGTCAATGTTGTAAACGAGACCGCCGCCGGCACCGCCCATTGTATAAGCAGGTCTGATAACTACAGGGTAGCTCAGATCGTCAGCGATCTTGATAGCCTCTTCTACTGAATATGCTTCGTGAGATCTCGGCATCTCGATTCCGAGAGATGTCATTGTCTCCTTGAATTCGATTCTGTCTTCTCCTCTCTCAATGGCATCTACCTGGACACCGATTACCTGGACGTTGTACTTTTCGAGAACGCCGGCCTGTGAGAGCTCGGAACAAAGGTTAAGACCTGACTGTCCGCCTAAGTTAGGGAGAAGCGCATCAGGACGCTCTTTTGCGATGATCTGTTCAAGACGCTTAACGTTGAGCGGTTCGATGTATGTTCTGTCCGCTACATCAGGGTCTGTCATGATGGTTGCAGGATTGGAATTGACCAGGACGATCTCGTAACCGAGTTTCCTTAAGGCTTTGCACGCCTGAGTTCCGGAGTAGTCGAACTCGCATGCCTGGCCGATAATGATAGGACCTGAACCGATGATAAGGATCTTGTTGATATCTTCTCTCTTTGGCATAGTCTTACGCCCCCTTTATATAGTCCTAATATAAATTTACTGGATAGAATTCTAACATAGGTATCCCTTCTTTGCACAACAAAAATTATGGATTAAAATACTTTCATGAAAAATGTAACAAAGCCTGACAGCAACAAAGGTTTTACCCTTGCAAAAAGCCATATTTCCGGCGCATCCCGCCGCTTAATTCCTATAGCAGCACTGGGATTTATCCTTCTGTCGCTTCCTTTGACCGGGTGTTTTCTTGACGAACCCGTCCAGATCACGTATTCAGAGGCACCGGTCACTTCTGTCTCTGTCCATATTGAAGAACAGATCGATGTCCCTGCTGCAGAAGACGGACTTCCCTACGGAGTCACTTTGCAGATCGACCCCGAGATCCTTGTCCCCTGCGACCTTGAGCGCGTGGTAGACGGCGATACTATAATCGTGCACGATCCCGACGGCAACCGCCTGAGAGTCCGTCTCACCGGTATCAACGCACCCGAATCGGTCCACGAAGACGAGAGCAGAAATACCGAAGAAGGACGCCAGGCTTCCCAATTCATGAAAGAACTCCTGACCGATGTCGACGTAGTCTATCTTGAATACGATGAAGCGCAGTTCGACCAGTACGAGAGAACACTCGCTTATGTCTGGATCGACATCGACGGCACATACGTCATGGTCAACGAGATCCTGCTCGCGACCAACTACGCTGAACCTGTGTACATCAAGCCGAATCTGAGATATGCAGATGTATTCAGGCAGTATGAAGGTTAGCTGATTATTGGTTTTATCGCATACCGTCCCAAAAGCTTACTAGTTGTTAGGGGCGGTATTTTTGCGGGATTTGCTTTTGGGTTTTCCAAGTATTTTTCCTAAAAATGCAAATTCAGGAAACGGATTAGGAAAAAACGGGCATTTTTATCTAATTCTTTTCCAGTTTTAGCAGAAATAGAAAAAGAATCGGGAAAGCGCGGAATAATGAGTGTCGTATCGGCCGTTATTCAAAAGATTCGCCGCCACACAAAAGGCTGTCTGCAAACAGAGACAGCCCTGATCGCCGGTTCAACGAACAGCTTACTCGAAGCCTTTTCTCTTCATTCTCCTGTATTCCTCTTCATCGTCTTCAACATTGCTCTGAGACTTGCTGAAGAACTGCGGATCGAATTCAGTCTGATTATTTGAAGGCGCGAAGGGCTGATTTACAGTCTGCGGATTCACATTCTGATTCACATTCTGATTCACATTCGGATTCACATTCGGATTCATATCAGGATATTCCGCATTCGGATACTCCGCTTTGGGGTATTCGGCAGTAAGCGGATCTGAATCTTCGTTCTTCCCGCTCTTTACTACCGCGATGATCATCTTGACCATCGTTAAACCGGATATGAGCAGCCATGCCGCACCAAAGACAAGCAAGAAGCTTCCCTCCACACGGTCTTGTGCAACCCTGGATATACCTCCAATCAGTATCCCTATGCCAACCAGAATAAAGGGGATGATCACAACAAGGCCTACGATCTGGACAACTTTTATCTTCTTTTTGTCGGTCAGATTATACGATCTCGAGTAGCCACTGCTTGTCTGTGTATATCCGCCAACGGAAATACCGCCGGGTGCTGTGCCCTGAACATTATCTGACGTATCAAACGGCACTTCCTCGTATTCGACATCCTTGTCCTGCTTATATTTCTTGATTGACATGATAAGCATCGGCACGAAGATCCCTGCTACGAAAAGTACAGGAATATATGACGTCATTGAATGGAAGATCCTATAAGGATTGCCCGGAGTAAGCATGCTCACTGCTTTATCTGAAGCATAAGCAAATGCATAACTGAAAGCGTCAGCCGGATCGTCACCGTTTTCGAGACTGTCCTGAACATTATCGGCAAATCGCTTGAACATTGACTCGGTGATTATAGGATCCGTGTTGTCGCCCTGAATCGCTTCCCACTTGTAATCCGGGATCCTGTCTGGTCTGGCATCCGGACTTGTAACGGCATCTCTTACCGGAATTGAATAAACGAAGACCCAGTGTTCCTCGTCGCTGAAATTGCTAACGTATTTGTCGAAAGCATAAGACTCAAGATCATCATAGTCATCTTCCCACATCTCGTCGTAAACAGTGTAGAAGACCGTGCAGATACCGGTGGTCTCATAGTATTCGTCGATTGCATCCTGCAGTTCCTCATCGTTTGCGAAAAGATCAACATCGTCATGAATTGCCGGCATATCCAGGTAGTGGCCCTTGAGCTTATGCGGGATCTGCGACTGCACTCCGAATCCGAATGCACTTAAGAATACGGCAAGCATTACGCCCAGAAAGACTATCGAAGAAAGACTTGCTCTCTGCGGCTTCGATGAAGCATAGATATAGTCGTCACGTCCGGTCGAGATGTGATGTCTTCTGTAACGTCTGGATCCAGCAAAATAATGTGATGAGATCCTTGGGCCGCTGCTTCCGTGCGAACCACCGTGAGAACCGCCTCCGTGCGATCCTCCGCCTGATGAATGTGGCATTTCCCTTATTCCCCCTTATGCCTTACTGTTTAGGTACTACCGCGTAGAACACGAGATCTTCGGTACCGTTGTTTATCAGCGAATGTGAATGACCTTCAGGACAGTAATGAACCTCGCCTGCCTTTACGGGTGATTCGGTGTCATCGTAAATGACTTTGCCCTCGCCTTCGAGGATGAAGATCATCTCGCATGTTCCTTCGTGCTTGTGATAGCCGATCGAAGCTCCGGAAGGAAGCCTGCCCTGCATCATCTTATTAACGCCGTCAGTGAACATTTTATTGTAGAAGACTCCTTCGCCGCCCTTGAAACCGGGATTGGGAGCCCATTCCATCTTGCTGTAATCGTTAATCATAAAAAACCTCCGAAAATCGCTTATTTCAGGCAAATGTAACATTGTTACACCCGCATTTTTCCATTCAGATCAGCCCTTATTCGAATATCTCCAGAGCCGAATCGATGTTCACGTCAGAGTATTCGACCTCACCTGAGAACATCCTGACCGCATCCTTAAAAGGAAGACCTTTGAGAACTATGTCAGCGACGAAATAGCATGCCTCAGCCGAGAATCTTCCAAATCCCCTGTAGCGGTACTGAAGATAAGCTGCAAAATTTGCAAAAGCTTTTGCATTATTGTTTATCAGCTCATCCTCTGCTTCTTCTGTAACGGGATCAGCAATGATCTTTGCGGTGAGCTCGTCCCAGAGGGGATCTAATGTCTCCATCTCGTCGAAGATCTCTGCCCTGAGCTTTGAACTTGCCCTTCTGTTATTGGCGATCTTGGTAAGACGCAATGTCAGAGGCATTGATTCATCAAAAACATCCTTAATGTAAGAAGGCAGTTCCAAAACAGAACCGTCCTCACCTTCAAGCGCAAAATGTTTTTCCGCATCGAGAACAAGATCGCAGGCTGCTTCACAAACCAGGCCGACGCCTGCTTCGATATGTCCGTCAACGCCGTTATAGAATCTCGGGTGTTCACGGCAGATATCACAGAGAAAATCCTCACCGTAATCTATTATCATCTCGCAGAGATTGTCATCTCTTAAGAAAGGACATCTGCCGTCCTCCCTCATGTCAAATCTGCAGTCGGTGATCTTTGAGACGATATCCGGCTCTTTGCCGAAGCGTTCCATGGACTTCTCGTCGATGCCGATTACCCAGCCGGAACAGCATGTGTGCTGACACGAGCCGGCTTTGCACTTAAACTCACGGTAATAATCAGGCCAATAAGTGATCATACGAATAATCTCCCCTATTCATAAAAACTATTCCAAGGAGAATTATATCACGATTAGTCTTTAATCAAATTTGAATTAAGAATTTGCGTGTGTATAATTGATTCCGGCAGAAAGAGAACGCTTTAGCGCCTGTGGCGGGTCCGGCACGATCTTTTATAAGGCTTCGCAGGCAGCCTGACCGTGTACGATCTTGTACATCCAAGTTTTAATACTTGGATTTAATATTTTCTCTTTCTGCCTGATTATTTTGCTCAGATATTGTCAGCCTTGCCGCTCCTGATGATATCAAGGAAGATATCGGCGATCGGGAGTATAGGCCTGATAGTTAGGTTCGGTAATGCCTTCGTCATAAAGATCGAAAAGCTTGGTCCATGTGCTTGATATCGGCTCAACCCTGACAGACAGTTCCTTGTCATTATCGTCATTCACACGGAAAAGATCAGGTCCGGAATATGTATCCTGATGAAGCACTTTATTATATCTGTCTGTTTTGACTGCACTTAAAACGAAGACCGTTGCAATAATAACGAGCAAAGAGAAAAACAGAATTACAGCAGCTTTTCTATCTCTTACCGGCATTTCTTAATCTTTCTCCAAAAACATCTGTGACTGCTTTTCTATTGCGAACATTATAAAACTAATAAACCATGCAGGTGTGAATAACAAAACATAAAAAGTATTAAGTTTCTGTTGGAAATTAGGACCAGATTGTAAAAAGGCTGCCCTTGCATGCATGCCGGACAGCCTCGTAATAAGCAATTGCTATTTAAGATCTTACTCGTGATCGTAAGGGTGGATCGTCTCGATCGTACCATCCTCAGAGATGTTGAGCTTTGTGAACTTAACGCATCTCTTGTGATCGCATCCGCCGGAGAACTTTGAATCGTGATAGAAAAGATACCATTCGCCGTCGATCTGAACGATGGAGTGATGTGTTGTCCAGCCGATAACAGGCTCCATGATCCTGCCCTTGTATGTGAAAGGTCCTTCCGGATTGTCACCTTCAGCATAGCAGAGATAGTGTGTTGTACCTGTTGAATATGAGAGATAGTACTTGCCGTTGAGCTTGTGCATCCAGGGACCTTCGAAATAACGGCGGTCTTCGTCCTTAGCCTTGAGAGGCTCGCCGTTCTCATCGAGGATAGTGATCATCTTGGGAGCTGCAACGAAGCCGTCCATTGTGGGCTTGAACTGCGCAACCAAGGGACCCAATGCCTTCTCGTCACCCTCGGGACGGTGCTCCTTGGGATTGAATGAGCCGGACTGCCACATCTCGAGCTGGCCACCCCAGAGTCCGCCGTTGTAGCACCAGATCTTGCCGTCATCGTCAAGAAGTACTGCAGGGTCGATACTGTAGCTGCCCTCAATGAAGTTGTCCTGAGGCTTGAAGGGACCTACGGGAGAATCAGACTCGGCAACACCGATCCTGAAGATCTCGTTCTTGTCCTTAGCCGGGAAAACAAGGTAGTACTTGCCGTTGACATAAACGGCATCAGGAGCCCAGAGCTGTCTTCCAACCCACGGGATATCCTCTTCCTTTAAAGCAACACCGTTATCAACGCAGTCGCTGTCGAGGGAGTCCATAGAAAGGATGTGATAATCCTTCATTACATACTGCTCACCATCGTCATCCTCGGGGAGGTCGTTGTCTTCATCATGTGAAGGGTAAATGTAGATCTTACCATTGAATACATGTGCAGAAGGGTCTGCTGTGTAGATGTGTGTGACAAGCTCTTTTCTCTCGTTCTTTTTCATATGCACCTCTGTTTGCTCCAATTTAATTACACTACTTTGATAGTACCATTTATTAAGGTGCTTTGTAAAACCTTTATTGCTAAAAGATATACCTTTTTTGCTAATTCTTAACCGGCCTGATTTTTCGATCTGTACTCCATAAGCTTATCTGTATAAACCTTGGAACGCCTGCGCATAACGAACACGTCGATAAGTATAGCTGAGATATAGAACACAGCAACAATCACGCCGAGCGAGATCCACAGCAAAGGTGTTCCCGCGCCCTCGAAGATCCCCATCAGATAGAACATCAGCACTTCAGCCGGCACAAACAGTATGAAGAAAGCCGTAAGGCAGAACACGAATCCTCTTTTCTTCATGATCTTCGCGAAGAACGCAAAAACAAAGCTGAGCGATCCCCATGCACATAAGGCAAGGAGCTTTACAAGATAGATTACCGACACATCGGCGTTGCCGCCTGCAAGTGACAAAAGGACCGTGAGGAGCACGAGCCATGAGTATGAGAATGCCAGTGCATTCCTGAAATATATCAGCAGTTTCTTTATATCTTCCATCTGGTTTACCCGTCCAATCCGATCAGATCCTTGAGTGCTCTGACATTTCTTCTGGAGATCACAATGATCTCGCCATTCGTAAGCGTCGCAAGAATATTTCTGGTAACTTCAGGCTTGAGCTTCGTGATCTTATTGAGGTTCACGATAGTCGATTTCGAGCATCTGAAAAAAGTCTTCTCGTCCAAAAGTTCCTCCAGTTCATAAAGCCTTTTCTCAGTCTGGAGGACATGTCCCGGCAGATATATGAAAGTCTTCTTATCCACCGATTCGATATAAAGTATCTCATCGACCTGAACGCTGTAGGTGTTGCCGTCAGATGTCGCCTGAATCCTCTCATCAAAACGGCTGATATACCTCTGAAGGCGCTCAATCTCCAATGTCACTTCACGGCAGTGGATCTCCACCGCCGTGCCTGACTCAATATCCTTAGTAATAGTGACTTTCATCAATGACTCCCATAACCCGTAATGGAATCATTATAATTCAACATTCTCTTTTTGAGCACGGTCAAGTTTTCTGCACTCGACGAGAAGAAGTGCCGACATTATCACCTGGCAAACGATCATGAAGATTCCGACATAAACCTCGCCTGCAAAGATCGAAATGAGCATAGAACCGAATGTCGTAACAAGTGACATAACAAGATATGTCTTGCTGTCGTAGAGCCATGAGAAAGGCAGGAGATGTGCACCGAATACCATCGCGAAAAGCATGAGCATTGCATCCGGCTTCTGATTGAATGCCCACATAACGATAAGCAGATAGAGCATCTGGTTTGCAGTGTTGATAAAGCCTAATTTGTTGAACGGATTTTTCCTGTTCTTAAATACATGTGCTCCAATGATCTTCGAGAAGATCAGCACACAGGGAAGCAGCATTCCCGGGCAATAGAATGTGTAGAGATTTTTCGTCATCACATCTACCGGAAGCATTCTTACGATTGTGACCAGTGTCCAGATAACGACCGATGCCATCATGAACGGTGCGCCCTTCTTCTGAAGGATCATTGCCTCTGTTTTCATCGCCTTATAATCATTGCCGTAACTTTCTGTTTTCCTTGTGATCTTTGTGTTTGTAATGTCTGTCATTGTCTTGTACCTCCTTGGTTTTGAGGTCATTATATCGGCTCTGATAATGCACTCAACGGGTTTGCAACCAAGCGGTACAAAGCAGGCAACCAAGCGGTCATGATCTACCTGTAATGGGTCTTTATCAGGTTATCTATAATCCTTGCATCGAGCGGAATTTCCGAAGATTCAAATGAGAGAAACAGTCTGTCACCGAGAAAAATTCCCGCCAGGTTATATTCATTAACTCTGTCAACCATATCCTCTCTGTATTGGTCATTATCCATCATTCCGCAATGCTCATGATAAAGTATCTGGCGGTCGCTCATTCTCAGTATCGTGAAGTCCGGATGAATTATCGTATTCCCGATTCTCAACGGGCACTCATATTTATACGGAATACCGTTAGCCCATAACCTGTCGGCGATGATCATTTCTGACTTTGACCTTACGCGCTCGCCTCTTATCGTGGTGTATACCGGTGCATCACTTGGAAAACCTTTATGTGTAAACGGTTTCCCGAGCCACTGGCGCGCATATTCGTCGTCACCAAGAACGATTGGTGTAGCAAATCGTTTTCGCGATACCGGGAGCTGATCATATACATCTTCCGCCAAAATTTCCGGATATAACTCCATCATTTTCATTAATGCCTCGTGCTCAGTTTTGGCAGCACACAGCACCCTTATGAGATAGTCTTTTTGGAGATATGATGTGATGGTGGATTTTTCGGTTTTTCGTATGTATTTTTCGCCTGACTCAGCATCATACCGGTGGTAGTATGCTGTGTTCTTACGTTGATCAACATGGATGCTGCCTTCAGGTAAACGCTTAATCTTCTTCTCCAACTCAATTATTGTTTTTGCGAGAAGCACGCAACGGTTATTCATGTGTTCTCTCAGGTAATTCGCCATAAGCATCTCCTCCTTTCCGGTAATCTTATGACGAAGAAATCTGCTTTTGTGTGCGAATTGATCCAAATTCAAAATGGAGTGTCGAATTTGAGACTTTTTCGCGAAAAGTGAGACTGGTCTCAAAATTAGGTCGTGTTTAAAACATGGTCATAAAGTTGTCTTTCTACACGGAATCCGCATTTCTGCAGCTTGTGTAGAAAGCCTTGTCTGAAGGCCTTTTTTCTACAGGAAAGCAGCTGATTCGTGTATAAGCGCACATACAAATGCGGAGTTTCTACACACAATTTGCTGATATGTGTAGAAACACCGTGATTACTCTGCTTTTTATACAGACTGAATCTTAGTGAAGTATCGCAGTCAGCTTGTCGTCGCTGGTAAGCAGCGCCTTCGCGAGCTCCCTGTACTTCTCCTCATGGAGATATGTGTGACGGTGGGGCTTGATCGAGGGTGCCATGTCGATCGCTTTGCTGAAGTCGGAAGCCTTGAGATCGAGCGTTGCACAGTAGTCCCAGAAACCTGTCTTTGTGAAGATGTTATCGACTCTCTTCCATCTGTGGTCACAGATCTTGCACATGATATAAGTTGCGATGCCGACCTGGATGCCGTGAAGCTGGGGACGCTCGAGAAATGAATCCAGCGCGTGTGAGATAAGATGCTCACTGCCGCTCGTAGGCGCGGAAGATCCTGCTATCTCGTTTGCGACGCCGCTCATGGCGAGGGAATCGAGAAGCTCTTTCAGGAAGAGATCTTCCTCAATCGATTCAAACGGTGTGCGGACGAATGAATTTGCAGCCTTTTTTGCGACCATGAATGCAAAGTCGTTAACTTCGTCGAATCCCATGTCTTCCTCGTGCTGCCAGTCGTATGTGGACGAGATCTTTGCGACCATGTCGCCAACGCCGGAATAAAGGAACTTCACTGGCGCGCTCTTGATGACGTCCGTATCGACGAGGATGCCGTAAGCCATCTTTGCCGGAAGCGATTTGCGGTGTCCGCCAACGATCAGAGAAGCGGACGAACTCGAGAATCCGTCTGACGAAGAACTCGTCGGAACACTGATAAAAGGGATGCGGAGAATATAGCCGATGTATTTTGCGGCATCGATAACCTTTCCGCCGCCCATGCCAATGACGGCCTGTGTTTTATTCGGAAGCTCGAAAGCGAGATCGGTAATGTCGTTGAAGTCGACAGTGTCCATCTCCTGATGGTGAAGCACTTTGACGCCGGCATCTTCGAATGACTTGAAGACGGCAGTGCCGAACATGTCGGTAAGGCCGTTGCCGAAAAGTATCGTGACCTGCGTGATGCCCGCGTCCTTCAGGTATTCACCGATGTGTGCGGTAACTCCGCGCTCGATCTTGAGGATTGAAGGGATTGCGATCTCGTCTTTTGGCATAGTATTTACCTCGCTTTCAGATTAGCCGATTACTTCGGGAACAACTCTCGTAAGCTCGTCAAAACTCATTATAAACGGGACTTCAGTATTTATCTCGCCGAACCCGTATTTCGCGTGAATGAACGGAAGACCGGCCTTGTGGGTAGCATCGTAATCGCTCTGGATGTCGCCTACGTAGCATGCTGCGGTAAGGCCGTTGCGCTCTGCAAGAAGCTTTATGTTCTCGTCCTTCTGGAGAAGGTTGTTGCCATAGCATTCGATGTCTTCGACAAGGTCTTCCGGATGACCATAGAGTATCTGATAATAACCGAGGAATGACTCGATATAGCCTTCCTGGCAGTTGCTCACGATATATATGTGATATCCCATATCTTTGAGTTTTTTCCATGTCTCAAGGACGCCGTCGTAAAGGATGCCGCCGTTCTGTCTCAGATACTCGTTCTCGTAGTTTTCGCAGGATGAACGCAGGGCGTCTCTCTCAGGTCCCTTCTCGGTATATGTGAACAAAGTGTCGGCTATGACATCCATCGGCTTGCCCATAACGCTCTTGATATCGTCAGCTGTGACTGTCTTGTCGGTATATCCGGCCTCTCGGACCTTTAAAGTCCATGCTTTTGCAACATTTGCGGAGGAATCCCAGACGGTTCCATCCATATCGAAAATAACGCCTTTTTTGTCGTTCATATGTGTTTTCCTGACCTTTTCATTAATGAAATCAATTATACCAATATGCAAATCTTGTCCATAGTTTGTTAAGTAAGATTTACGAGGCATTTATAAAGTGTTAAAACATGAATATCAAATAAGAGTTATAATTTCTATTGTATAGATTCGCGGGAGTCCTATGTCTGTATGATAGAAGTCTTTAGAAGCGTACAACTTGATCTTATGCTCATATTAAGCGGTATCTCAGGTGCCGTGGCATTTTTCTTAGCGCTTTCCAAGAGCCTTGATAAAGAACGCAAGCTGTACCTTATCCTCGCAAATCTCTTCTCGGTGCTCCTTCTTATCAGTGACCGTGCGGCATACAGATACAGAGGCGATCCCAGCCAGTTGGGAGGCTACGTCGTAAGAGTCAGCAACTTCATGACCTTTGCCATGCTCCTCATGATCCTTTGGGCATTCAACAATTATTTTCAGGACATCTGCAAGGACGAACCCGCTATCGGGAAGAAGTCGAAAAGACTTATTGCCTGCAATTACATCATCCTGACAGGACTGTTCCTCCTCGCAGTTTCCCAAATTACGGGGCTTTATTACACGATCGACAAGAATAATTTCTACCACCGTTCACCGGGTTATTTCATCAGCTTTCTGATACCGGCGACGGTACTGATAATACAGTTGTCTGTTGCAATTCAGCACAGAAAACATTTCCGCACCGGAGTTTTCATCTCCCTGCTGCTGTTTACGACGCTCCCTCTTTTCGCGGGCATACTCCAGTTCTGCTTCTACGGATTATCGCTTATTGATCTTACCACGGGCTTCCTTACAACGATGCTCTATCTTTTCGCATTGAGCGATATGAACCAGACTATCGAAAATGCGAGAACACTTGAACTCAATTTTCTGAAGAAAGAGAACGAGAATTCCAGAAAGCTCTTCGCCCAGACGGCTGAAGCACTTGCAAGCGCAATCGATGCCAAGGACAAATACACCAAGGGTCACTCCTCTCGAGTTGCCGAGTACTCAAGGAAGATCGCAGAGATTGTCGGCAAGACATCTCAGGAATGCGACGAGATCTACTATGCCGCACTTCTCCATGACGTAGGTAAGATCGGTATCTCAAGAAGTATTCTCCAGAAGGCCGGAAAGCTTTCAGATGAGGAGTACCAGGTAATCAAGGAACATCCGGATATCGGCGCACAGATCCTGTCGAGTATCAGCGAGTCCCCTTACCTCAGCATCGGAGCAAGATCACACCACGAAAGATACGACGGCAAAGGTTATCCCCAGGGTCTTAAGGGTAATGATATTCCTGAGATCGCAAGGATCATCGCAGTTGCAGATGCTTACGATGCCATGACATCTTCAAGAAGCTACCGTGAGACTATCCCGCAGCAGGTAGTAAGAGAAGAATTCGTCAAAGGTCTCGGAACACAGTTCGATCCGGTATTCGGCAAGATCATGATCCACCTGATCGACCTTGACGAAGAATATCAGATGAAGGAAAAGGAAGAGATCAAGGAGCTCGCCGGCAAGAACGAGCTTATCTGCGGCGAATACAGATCTGCTGTTTCTGAAGGTATTGTCGTTACAAAAGAGATCACAAAGATCAAATTCCAGTGTATCCCTGAAGAAGGATTCCCGCGTGAAAGAACCAACCCTTCGATCATCCTTTTCGACTCACTCGATGCTAGGATCCATACGGAAGACAAGAATATTGCCAGACTCATGTATTTCGAGTACGGCGAGATCCATTTCGACGGTCAGGTGATCCGCAAAGGTGCAAGAAAGATGCAACCGAAGTTTACCAAAAAATCTGTTGATGCCGGGCAGTCATCCGCTGTCTCTTATTCGATCGAAGCTGTCAAAGTCAAGGACCATCTCCTTCTCACCATTGATTCAGATTCAGCGACGATTGAGGTCATCGTTGCTCTTCCGGACAGCGCAAGATGGGCTTATATCGGCCTTACGGGTGAACACTGCCATCTGCATAATGTCAGCATCGGCCGTGACGACCAGAGCGTTCCCGATAACTATATTCCGAGGATTGCAGAAGAGATCAGTTACATTGATGTTCCTGCCGGCGACCTGCCGAATATCCAGTGCGACGGTTATCGTTCTGCCACCACAGACGGAATCCCCGTAAAAGATGAAGTAACCGTCACGTTCCACACAATGAGTCTTCCTACTGCAAGACTTGTATGGCACTGTCCGTACTTCTCGATATTCTCCTCCGACAACGGCAAGGTCAACGGTCCTGATTTCCGCGAATACGGTCTCTTAAGACTCGACGGCGAGAACTGGGATTCGGACGATTTCGGCACCAATGAGATCACGGTCAACAAGTCCGATGAATTCACCAATTGGGATATGTGGAAAACAAGAAACAAGGAAGGCCTTGACTGTTCTGCAACGGTCAGACGCAAGGGCGACAAAATCATTCTGACGACAAAAAATCTGGGTATCGATATAACCAACGTCACCACGATGAAAGATCCTTCAAAGGATGTGTATATTTCACTGACCGGTGACCAGTGCGCACTCACTAACATAAGGATAAAGGAATCATAAATGTCACTTGTCGATAAGCTCTTCGAAAAGAGTAGCTGGGAAAGATTCTACGAATACAAGTCCTCTCTTCAC
Source organism: Oscillospiraceae bacterium (assembly GCA_902788505.1). Classification (GTDB taxonomy): domain Bacteria; phylum Bacillota; class Clostridia; order Saccharofermentanales; family Saccharofermentanaceae; genus Saccharofermentans. The sequence continues at coordinate 14,089 of CADAKH010000027.1, read as the reverse complement.
TGCTCAAAACGCTTCAAGAAAGAGCTTAGGGAGTATATCGACTCAGAAGCTTATCTCGAATACTCCGCAGAGATCAAATCATGTAACGGCCTCCCAATCCCTGCCAAAGCTGTCATCAGCAAGATGAGCAGCCGCAAAAAGCGCACGGTATATAAGTACCCCTATGACTTCAACATGATCCTGAAGCTTCTGACTTACATGACACTCCGGAAATACGATTCGCTCTTTACACCGAATCTCTATTCGTTCCGTCCCGGCGTCTGCGCCAAAGATGCCATCATGCACATATGCCGCACCAGGAATCTTCATTCCCTCTATTCATACAAAGTCGATGTAAGTGATTATTTCAACTCGATTCCTGTCGAAAAACTCTGTGCCATTTTAGATGACACCATCACCGATGACGTTGATCTTTTAGACTTCATGAAAGCTCTTTTGAACGAGAAAAGAGTTCTTTCAGGCGATGACATCATCACCGAGAAAAAGGGCATAATGGCAGGCACACCAATCGCATCATTCTATGCAAATCTTTATCTGAAAGAGCTCGATATGTGGTTCAGGTCACGTGGGATTCTGTATGCGAGATATTCAGATGACATAATCGTTTTCGCGAAGACGGAAGACGATCTTAACAGGTATAAAGATGTGATACTGGATCACTTAAAAGCAAAGGGCCTTACGGTAAATCCTGACAAGGAAGTTTATTCAAGGCCCGAAGACGGATTCACATTTCTTGGCATCGAAGTTAAGAACGGAACGATCGATATCGCGCCGGCTTCTGTCGTTAAGCTAAAGCAGAAAATGAGAAGGAAAGCACGCGCACTTGACCGCTGGAGACACCGCGAAGGAATAGACGGCACCAAGGCTGCATCCGCATTTATCAGGATATTCAACCGCAAACTTCTCGAGGTTAATGAAGACTCCGATCTCACATGGAGTCTCTGGTTTTTCCCTGTCATCACAACGGACAAAAGCCTTCATGAGATCGACCTTTACGCACAGGACCTTCTGCGTTTTCTGATAAGCGGCACGCACACAAAATCCAGGTTCAATGTCCGCTACGAAGATCTCAAGGTATTGGGATACAGAAGCCTTGTCAACGAATACTACAAGTCAAAAGAGTAACTCAATCCATGTATCGCTGTTCGACAAGAGCAGAATCTGAAGGTTCACTGCCCTTCTCTTCCATCGCACGCTGAATGTAACTGACACCGAAAGACTCGATCTCGTCTTTTCTCAGTCTGTCAACAGACCTATCGTAAACGATGCCGCCTGTGTAGCGGTTGGCATTTCCGATGCTGTTGCCTATGTCATTGGACTTCGAAAGAAGAGATGCAAAGATAAAGCATGCGAGTCCGAATCCCAAACCGATTGCGAAAATAAAAGCTACAACACCCATATCTTATTCCTGCCTCTTCTTTACGAAATTGAAAATAGCCTTAGCCTGAGTAAGGTTAATGCTCTTGATGACCTTCTTGATCTTGGCAATTCCCAATGTGAACATAACAACCGCAGCCGCAACCAGTGCGCCAATGATCTTGCCCTTATTGTCTGATGAACTGCTGCTTGAAGACGAAGAATTGAACATAGACTCCAGGAATGGCTTCAGGATGATGAAAGATACAACTGTGAGTGCGATTCCGGCAATTATCAGGAGCGTGAAAAACAGCACCTTATTCCACGGAACACCGCACACTACTTTGCCGCTTTGGCCGTTGACCAGTATCGTATTGTGCTGACCCTTGTAGTAGTAAGTAATAAACCACGCAGGGAACATTGCATAACGCATATTGCTGTAATTGATCGAAGTGCAGTAGTGGCCTCTGTACACACCCTTATCCGATGCACCTTTAACGCTGTTTATCGCAAGTTCATTGAAATAATCCTGCGCACGCTTTGTAGCAGCCTGCCTCAGATCAGCATATGTGATATCCGAGACATTTGAGTAGAAACCAAGAAGATAATCTTCATCGAACTGCTTTACGGCCTTGATATCATAAGGCTCAAGTCTTGAACTCGATTCGTCGGAAAGCATTTTCGAAGCATCGAGAGGAAGATCTTTGATAAGCATTCTTCCTGACCTTCCGAAATAAACTGTCTTACGCGATTTGCCGCTTCCGACACTTCCCTTGATTACGACAGCGCCCTTGTTGTCGCTGTCAACGATCCAGTATGGTATATAGATTCCTCGCACATTATCTGCCTTGAAGTTCTTGATCGCGCGGGGAATGAAAATGCCCTTCTTAAACCTGCTGCGTACTGCAGCCACAGCCTCATCCTGCGTGATGCCGAACGGGATGATATACCTGGGTCTCTTCTGCTTTGCGATCCTGCTGAATACAACTGTGGAATTACCGCAGTAGATACATCTGGTCGATGCCTCACTGCCGTTGATCATGACCTCGCCGCCGCAGGTATGACAGGTATAGACATAGCAGTCCATGAGCTCTTCTGAATCAGTCCCATAAACCTTATTCAGAGATTCTTCTTTCTGCCTGTATAAGCTCTCCTTCTCTTCGGCCGTAAATTCCTCGGGCTTGAATTCGCTTCCGCAGTGATCGCATACGAGCATCTGCTTTTCGGGATCGAACACAAGCGGACCTGCACAGTTTCTGCACTGGGTAATCATAAAAAGCTCCTCTTATCCCCTGATAATCTATCAATGAGATTATATCAGAAAAAACGGAAGTTACGATTTATCCTGTTTCCCGGGCAGTGGATCACAATATGATAAGAGGCTGCCTCCTATGAGACAGCCCCCTTTCACAAACTCAATCTATACCCTATTACTGTGACGTTATTATTCGGCTACGAGCATGTTATATGCTTCGATCTTCCTGATCCTTCTTGTCTGCAAGAGTGCAAGCAGGAAAGATACAACTGTAAGGCCTGCTCCGATTGCCACTACACCGGGTACCGGGATCGCGAAGTCGCACTTCATGAGACCGAACGAACGCATGAACAACGAGATATAAGGATTTGCCACATTGTACGATACGATCGAAAATACTATTGCTGACGCGATTACTGAGGGCATGAAGCTTAATGCTGTCTGGAGCATGAGGCTTCCTGAAGTGTAACCTAATGCCTTATAGATTCCGTAGTCCTTACGCTTGTGATATACGAGCGACTTGATGAGCAGGAACAGGATCAATGCGATTACAACAACTGAGATAGAGCACATTATGACGAGCATCATGATGGATATTCCCTGGAAGGTTGTCATGGCGCCGCCGATCATCTTGTAGAAATTCATTGTGCTGATGATGTGATTTCCGTACTTATCTTCACACTCTTCAAGGATCTTGTTAACCTCATTAATATTCTCATTTACGTCATCTGACTCGTTTGTCAGATCAAACCAGTACCAGCCTGGGATGGCGTCGATGTCCATGATGTGATCTGCTGCCTTGTATGAGAAGATCGCTTCACGACCGCTGTTGTTTGTGGTCTGGATGAATCCTGTGATGAGATAATTGAATGAATTATCACCATAATCAATCTTGATCTCATCGCCGATATCAAATCCGTATGCCTTGGCAAAAGAACCGCTTACTGCGATCTCATTATCGAACTCGGGAAGTCTTCCCTTGTAGCAGAGATTGGTGTTATTCATTTTCGAGAGATCCTTAACGATATAGCAGAACAGACTCTCCTCATCGTTATAGTAAACGTTCATGTTGATGATCTCTCTGATGTTCTTTATGTCAGACCTGTTCTCTAGATAATCAAGGACTTCTTTCCTTGTATCATAATCAGAAGTAACAACACCTGCACAGATCTCTGTTGCAAGGATATCAAGCTTCGGCTTGCGGCTGAAATTCTCGTAAAGGAGAAGAGAGATCACGCAGCAGAAGATCATGAATCCGAGCACAAAGAATGTGATCACATTCTGCTTCATGTTGCCGAAGAATGTTTTCATCGCAAGGCTTGCATTAATGCTTAATGAAGACTTGGAAAGAGCTACATGATTCTTCTTGAAATTGTGTGATTCTACACCTTCTCTGAGGGCAACGATAGGAAGAATCTTTGATACCTTATTTGCACAGATAACAGTTACGATAAGAGTGAATAAGATAATGTATCCTACAGGGATCAATGTTGCCGGAAGATTAAAAGCTGCGGCATAAGGAACACCCATCTGTCCGATAATGATCGAAGCAAAAGCAGGCATTACGAGATATGCAATAACGATACCGATGACACTTGCTATTGCGGCAATGAGCAGGAACCAGATCACAAGAGAAGACTTGATATCCTTTCCCGTGTAGCCGATTGCCTTAAGTGCACCTAATGTCTTCATGTTCTCTCTTATGTAGTTGCTGATGCTGTTTGCGAGCATCATTGCAACTGCAGCGATGATGAGTGATGTTGCAACGAGGAAAGACACTGCAATGATAAGTCCAATGAATGTTCTGTTGCTGATAACGCCATTAATGTCATAACCTTCGATGACCGCACCGGGATTGACCTTGAGCAGCTCATTAAACGCCTTGATCCTGAATTTGCCGTTCTTCACGCCATCCTTAAGATCAAAGATGACATTAATATTCTCATATTCTTCGTGGGTGTCATTCCAGAGCTCCTCATAACTGTCGTTATCGACAACGAGCGCGAAAAGAGCAGTGTTATTGCAGCCGCCGTAAACGACATTGGTAAAGCCTCTTACCTTGTAGCTGTATGTCTTGCCTGAATTTGTGATCTCAAATGTATCACCGGTATTAAATCCGCCTGAAGTATAAAACTGATAAGGAAGATATACATAGTCTTCGGAGATTGAGGTGTCTTCCGTGATCACTTCGAAAGTATTCATCGGTCTTGTAAAAGCTGCATCATCACAGATATCAACTGATATTACAACTTCACCATTACCGAAAGGTACAGGGTGATTTGCAAGCTTAAGATCATGATATGCATAGTAACTGTCTGTATCATCTTCGAAAAGTTCTGCGATCTTCTCATCAGTAAATCCTTCCAGATCTCCGGAAATACTTATGTATCCGTCTCCACCGTTAAGTCTTACTGCTTCTCTGCTTACTGAAGGATAGCAGTCCATAAAGATTAAAAGGGATATGCCGATCAGGCATGTTGCGATGACTATAAGAAGGAAAAGTCCAACTGACGTACCTCTGTTTTTTCTGAGGTTCGATTTGGTAAGTAATAATGCTTTGTTCATGATTACCACCCCATTGTAGCGAGGAAGTCATTGAGCTTCTGATGACGTTCTTTATCACCTGTTACATACTTGCCGAGGTTGCACTCGCCTGCGATCTCACCGTCCTTAACATAAAGGATGCGGTTGCCTCTTCTTGCACTTGAGATATCGTGTGTAACCATTACGATCGACTGGCCCTTCTCGTTAAAACTTGTGAGAGTATCAAGTACTGCCTTACCTGTCTGTGAGTTTAAAGCACCTGTAGGCTCGTCAGCGAAAACAAGTTTGGGATCATTGATCAATGATCTTGCGATACCTACTCTCTGTGCCTCACCGCCTGAGATCTGCGTAGGGAACTTATTCCAAAGTGTCTCATCGATGTTTACTGCCTTTAAGAGATCTCCTGCCTTCTTAACAAGAGTGTTCTTGTCTTTATACACGAGAAGTCCTGCCGCCATAATGTTATCCAGAACGCTCATTGACTCTACAAGATATACCTGCTGGAAAACGAATCCGCAATGGCTTCTTCTGAAGATCGCCAGCTCATCTGTATTCATCTTTGTGATCTCTGTGCCGTCGAAAGAAACGCTTCCCAAAGTCGGCTTATCCATTCCTGAAAGAGAATAAAGAAGTGTTGACTTGCCTGCACCGGACGCACCCATGATGATCGTGAAGTCACCTTCATATATTTCGAGATTTACGTTTCTTAATACGTGCTGCTGTACTCCGCCATTGGAGAATGTCTTGCAAAGTTTTTTAGTTTCAATAATGTTTTTCATGTCTTGCGACCTCCTTATGGCATAAGAATACTTTTTCAACCCTTAAATGCCTTTAAGAGAATCTTAAATAGTTCTTAAATCGCGTCTTCAAGTATAAAACAAAATACAGCACAATCAAAAAGGGATGCCATTAAGACATCCCTCTTATATATAATGTTATATCTGATCAAATAAACGAATCAGTATTCTCAACATAATCCCTGCTGAGTTCTTCGCCGTTCATCCTTACAATTAACTTGGTCAATTCATCAGCACCGAAGACTTCAGAACCGTTAATGGCGATCAGGATGTCATGCGGGAATACTGAGTCGAAGAACTTCTCAGCGCGAAGCTGTTCTACTGCATCTGCGATGCACCCGTAAACCTCATCCATTGCCATACCGGCAGCATAGCCTTCGTTGAGGAATGAGAGCACCTTATCGAAGTTATCAGGATCGGGAACGATGTACATCTCATATTCGGTGAATCTGTAATACCAGGGATCCGGATCGTCCTCGTCTGCCTTGATGTGTCTGTCCTGATTCTCTTCCGTATTTACAAACAGTGTGAAAGAATAAGCATCGCCAAATCCAGTAGTATTGTCCGCATCGATGGAGATAACAGTGATATTCTCGTCACCATACTCATTTACGAGCGCAGGAAAAGCCTCCTTGAAAGATTCCTTCAACAGTCCGGTTAATTCATCTTTGTAATGCATCGAAATTACCTCCCCAGGCAGCAACACTTATTATGCTGAGTATGGGATTATTTTATCAAACTCTTCCTTCTGATTCTCCTTCAGGATCCGGATATCAATATCATTTTGAATATCCAGGAAATACTTATCTGTGAATGCTCGAAAAGACAGTCAGACAAGTCTGAGATAAACCGCAACTTCAAATCCCTTATCCAGATTCTTGAGGCCTAACTGGCCGTCCATCTTTTCCATGAAATAGTTCGCAAGATAGAGGCCCAAACCCGCACCGTCTTTTTCGTTTGTGTTGCTGCCTCTTCTATATTTTTCCTTAAGCAGAGGGATCTCTTCTTCCTTAACTCCGGGGCCCTTGTCGCTTATTCTTATGACAAGATAATCACCGCTTATTTCAGATGCGACACTCATGTCGGTATCAGCATATTTATATGAGTTCATGAAGATGTTATCGAACACCTGCTGAAGTCTTAACTTGTCAAAATAAACACTGCATTCGGGTATCTCATACGCGCCTGTGCGGTTAAGATAATCAGAATTCTTGATAAGAGTTGTGATGATCTCGGAAGGCTGCTGGCCGGGATTGACTTCGATCTCGGTAATGTCCTGTACGCTTGATGTGAAGAGGTTATCGACAAGTGCTTTTATCTGGTCTGTCTTATCGTTGATAACACCGAACATTTCCTTGGTGCGTTCTTCTTTTGTGATCGCCATTCCGATCTCGGATGTCGACTTGATCGATGCAACAGGAGTCTTGATATCGTGAGATAATTTTGCGACCATTTCCTTCTTGTCGTCACTCGCTTTTTTCTCTGCGATACGCGCTTTTTTTAGCTCGGATCTCATGAGATCAAAGCTCTCCGTGAACTCACCGAAAACATGTCCTTTGTCCATCTCAAGAGGCAGGTCGAGATTACCTTCTGCAACTCTTGACGCAAAAGAACTGAGTTTTTTGAAAGGAGTTATCATCGTCTTTTTCAGATAGACATACCAAGCGATGATTATCACTACCTGTAGGCTTCCGATCAGAACAAAACCGATGACGATATTCTTCTTAAAACCTTCTATCTGCTCGTCCATGCTGTAGTCGAAAATAACCTTTCCCACTACCTCTCCGTCTATCTCAAGATCGATGATGAGACCTCTGGTCTTTATTGCTTCATTAACTGATTCGCTTAAGCCGTCTTTTGTCTTATATACAGGATTTCCATCGTTATCTATTACGACATAATCAAGTTGTTTATTGTACTTTGATGGATCACCGTAGTTATCCGATATCGAATGCATGCACTCGTTTACCATGACAGGATCTGTCTTGATATCCTTGATCCTTGTCGTCAGAAAAAAACATGCCAGAGCTTCGGCAATAAATGTGACGATCAGAAGAACGACAAACGGAGCTTTTTTCATTAATTATCTCCGGCAGTTACGAATTTATAACCCTCTTTCCAGATGGTTACGATGTACTTCGGATCCTGAGGATCCTTTTCAATTGCCTCTCTTATCTTTCTGATGTGCACATTCAAAGTGCCGTCAGTCGTGAACTTATCGTTCCATACTTTATCGAAGATCTCGTTCTTGGTAACGAGCCTGTTTTTGTTTTCGACGAGATATTCAAGAAGCTTTAATTCGATCGATGTGATCTTCTTTTCTTCGCCGTTTACGAACACAGTCTTGTTGACCGGATCAAGTTTAAGATAGCCGTCGTCGAATCCTTCCTTTTTAGAATTGTCGCTATCAGCTACATTCGAAAAACGCTTGAGGACGACTTTGACCTTTGCAAGTAAAACGCCCAGAGAATAAGGCTTTTCGATGTAGTCGTCGCCTCCGATGTTAAGTGCGATTATCTTATCGTCATCAGTGTTTCTGGCAGAGATGAATAGTATCGGGATATTAAGTGTCTGCCTTATCTTTTTGCAGAGTTCGAATCCGCTGCCGTCGGAAAGGTTTATATCAAGCAAAACAAGTGCAGGTTCGTTGCTGCTTAAGAAAGCATTTGCTTCAGCACTCGAATAAACTGCAGCGGTCTTTACTTCAAACATGTTGAAATACTCACAGGTGTTATCTGCAAGTTCTTTTTCATCATCGATTATCAGACAATCGTACCTCATGCGAACTCCTTAAATAACGATTTCTTCCATACCACTTGAGGTATCACGGTATAAACGGATCTCGTTCTTATCGGCACCGAAATCCTTAAGATCTATGGCAACAAAAATGTCTCCGTCTGAATCCTTGAAATAGTATGAAGTTCCAGCTGGCGTACCATCATGCCCGGGAAACAGTTTATCTACTTCTTCGTATGTCAAAAACTGACTGGCATAAGCTCCGAGCGAGTCTATATACTCTGCATCCGGATCGTAATTCTCATGGACATAATCGATAACGTTATATGTATTTGATGCATTTGCAGTTTTACTGTCTGCTTCGTAGCAGCCGAGATATGCCTTATCTGCATAGAGGTTATAAAGGACTGGACGCATTCCCTTAACATCAATATCAGCAAGAATAACATCGCAGCTTTCCGCTGCATCGAATGCCGTATCAATTTCTACGCGGTTATCAAAATAAATGTCGATCGAATCTACAGAAAACACAAAAAAGCAGCCGTAATCTCTTTCAAGAGAACTGATCTTTTTGTCAGCCTCCGAAGACAGGTAATCAACGTATTCCACCTCAAAACTGGAACTGATATCATTTACATATCCGAAGCTGCTGCCGTCGACGTTAATATTCTGAAGGCAAGAAGTTACTTTGTATTCGATGCCTGTTTCCTTATCCTGCAAATATACTGTGCGGTACTCGTCGTTACCTGAGCCTTTGTGTTCTTCCCTTAGTAATTTGCAGTCTCCGTAATGCTTCTCTGCATAACCTATAAGTTCTCTCCTGCCGGAGATACTGCATGAACATAAAAACATTAGCATGGCAAGAAGCATAATGCAGATTGTCATTGAATAATGTCGCTTAATAAATCTCATGTGTGTTACCCCTATCCCTTTAGTTCCACCTGATTATTTTACTTCAAAACAAACTTTATGTCGCTATAACAAAAACCTTCTGATACTCGTCTCCCAAGTGGTATCTTTGTATCTCAGGCATCTGGACCAGCTTTAATGTATATCCATGCATATCACAGATCTTATTTGACAGCGCAAGACCGAGTCCCGTCCCGGCGCCTGATGCTCTAGATTCATCACCTGTTACGAACGGGTCAAAGATCTGGTCGCATAAAGGTGATGGTATTTCTTCTCCCGAATCCGCAACGAAAATCCTGACATCATCTGCTGTTGATACTGAATCCGAAGTGACAGATACCTTGATCTTTGTGCCTTCGGGATTATGTCGCATTGCATTTGTTATGAGATTCGTAATTACACGCGAAAGTTGGATCTTATCCGCATTAATGAATATCTGGCGTTCCGGGATATCAACATCCATCTCGTCTCCTGCATCCTCTATATCAGTAAAACTGAGCGCGCAGCATGACCTGACAAGTTCACAGATATCGATACGTGCTTTCTTTATCGTGAAGCCTTCGCTGTCGAGTTTTACGTAGTCCAAAAGAAGCGCAATGACTTCATTCATCCTGTTAGTCTTATTCATTATCGCTTCGTGATATTCAGCTTCTTTTCCTTTGGGAACGACACCGTCATTTAATGCCTTGGCATAGCCGTAAACAGTCGTCATGGGTGTCTTCAGGTCATGAACGATATTGGAGATCATGAGATATCTTCTCTCTTCTTCCTTGCGGCGTTCGATCTCTTTTTCACGTTCAAACCTTCTGATACTTTTCGCTATGGATATTGCATAAGCGATTCCGCCTATCACATAAGGAGTTATGAGTATGAGAACAACCAAAAGAAATGATCCCAACAGCGAAAATATAACTGTCGGATGTTCGGTTATAACGCGTATCGTCTCTGTCGCTTCAGCGGCATCTGTTCCATAAAATCCGTGTCTTACCAGTATTTCTTCAAGAAAGTTATTTACATCTACCGGAGATATTTTCAATGTCGGAAAGATCTTATTTGCGATCAGTGTCATTAACAGGACAAATACGATTATGAATAATCCTTCCGCACCATTTACCTGAATTACGGAATCGTATTTCATGATCTTCACAAGATTAGGGATAAGATATGTATTCGTCAGTGCAACGACAATGAGCTCAACTATGCTCACTATCACGAGCACAAAAAAGAATCTTGAAAGTATCAGACCCTTTAACTGCTTCTCATTGCTTTTCTGACTTTTTCCCATCGTTTATTCCCTTTGTAACAATGTTACACTACCCTGTTATCCTTGAAATTCAGGCCTCCAGCCTGTATCCCAGTCCTCTGAGCGTTTTGATGTATTTTGAAGGATCCTCATCAAGTTTTGTCCTGAGTTTGCTTATTGCGACCATGATGTTATTGTCTGCAACGAAATAATTCTCGCCCCAGGCATACTCATAGATCTGCTGCTTGGTGAAAACTTTTCCGGGATGCTTCATGAGAAGTTCCATTATCTTGTATTCGACAGATGTAAGCTCGATCGGCTCATCCGCTCTTATAAGAAGACATTTCTCAGTATCGAGTTCAAGATCGCCAAGAGTTATCTTCTCTGACTTCTCTTCGCCGCTTCCCAGAGCATAGAATCTTCTGAGATTTGATTTGACCCTGGCAACGACTTCCAAAGGATTGAACGGTTTGCAGATATAATCGTCGGCACCTACATTGAGACCTAATATTCTCTCAACATCAGCTGTTTTAGCGGAAATTATCATGACGGGAACATTGCTTATCTCCCTGATATCCTTAAGAACATGGATCCCGTCTTTGCCGGGCATCATGACATCCAACAGGATTATATCAGGCTTGAACTCTGTCAATTCAGGCATTACCGCATCACCTGAGGCAACTTCCTTTACCGAGAAGCCGTCATTCTCGAGATAGAGTCTTAAGAGATTCCTGATCTCCATCTCATCATCTGCTACCAATACCTTGTATCCCATAAATCTCTCCGTTTCCAAAGTCGACCGGAGGAGACGAATCTCCTCCGGTGTCCTTTATTATACTCTATTCCTATTCCCGATTTTCCGCTTCTATCCCAATTCCGCTTCTATTCCTATCTTATTCCCTGTATTACTTTGCATCGATGCCGTACTTTAATGTCTCATAGAGTGCTGCTTCTGTTGAAGCCTTGTAAGGTCCTACGAAGAAGATATCGAGGAAACCCCATGTCATGAGTGAGAGAATATCCCAACCGATGAATGAAATATCAAGAACGAATGTCTTCCACTTGTTGCCCTGCATGAGCTTCTTGCTCTCAGCCAAAGCATCTTTGTAGTTGATGTTAGGATTCTCACTGACGATATAAGGAACCAGTCTGTACTCGTAGCTCTTGATGATTCCCGGAATGACGAAGAGCAAGCTCCAGAGCCAGATGAAAAGATCTCTCAGGAATGCTGTCTTTACGACATTCTTATAGTGTGAATCGAAAACATATACGATGTTGCTAAGCTTAGCAGGTTCATCAAGATTCTTTCTGAAGAACTTCCTGCATCCGTATTCGAACGGTGTGAGAAGCAGGTACTTGAATGCAAGTGCGAAGGCTCCAATGATGATAGAGAAGATCAATCCGACAACAAATGCAACAACTACCGCGCCTACTGCAAATCCTACTGCCTGATCCTTATCAACAGTTGAATCGACATCGTTTACTCCGTCTCCGTCAAGATCTAACTGAAGATCAAAGCTTGTATCTTCAGGATCAATATCAGGTTCAATATCAATATCCGGATCATTATCTGTATCTGAATTTGTAAACTGACTCGTGATTGCGGGGATTGAATAACTTCCGCCGCTGTAGCTTCCGCCTGTTGCTCCGATTACGAAGCAGAGGATGAGCGCTACAAGAACACACTTCCAATAATTCAGGTAAAAAGCTTTCTTACCTTTTTGCTTTACACTTTTCCTTGTCCACATATTTGCGACCTCTTTCTTAAGGTTATTTCTTTTCCAGACCGCTTAGGTCCATCCCTTACGATCTAAATTCTAAACAACGAACCTTAACCCACAAATCTGTTTACCTTAACTTAAACTTAACTTACGAATTTGATAAAATGCTTTTATAAGCACCGCGAAAAGAGGAACTTTGAAATGGCAGAGAACATACAAGTCATCAATGAAGTCACGATGTCTGATACAGACGTCAAATGTCCGGGATGCGGTGCCACCGTTAAATACGATCCGGCAACATTAAAGATGGTCTGCCCTTTCTGCGGAGCCACGAAAGAGCTTCCACCGCCTGAAGCCGGTGCGGTAATAGAAGAACTCGACTTCAACACTGCAATTCAGCGTGCAAGTGTTAACTGGGGCACGGTAAGAAAGCTCATCGTATGTTCGAACTGCGGTGCCCAGACACTCTACGATGCATCCCAGGTATCAGGCCTCTGTCCGTTCTGCGGATCCACAAGTGTTATGCCTGCATCCGAGAATGAGCAGATAATGTCACCCGGTGCACTTATTCCTTTCTCAATAGATAACATAACAGCTGCAAAACGTTTTGCCGAAAGACTGCGTTATGCACATTTCATTCCGAAAGCTGCCCTGAACAGCAGGCTCGAAAACTTCATCGGAGTCTATCTTCCATTCTGGACTTTCGACACCGACACTGTCTCATCCTATATTGCCAAGATTGGTTTCGAGCACTCTGACAGTGAAGGCGGTACATACTACACATACAAAAAATACAAAGGTGTCCGTAATCAGTTTATCGATGACATGGTCGTTTACGGCACCGATAAGATAAGGAGTCCTCAAATAACGAAGGTTCAGGAATACAACTTTTCCAAGCTTGTTCCCTACAAACCTGAATACCTTGCCGGCTTTGCAGCCGAACGTTACACAGTCGGACTTAATGACGCCTGGGAACGCGCGAAAATACTGATCAACAATAAACTCAAAAATGATATCGGCCAATATGAAAAAGGCATTCATCGCGGCGATATAGTCAAGGGCGTGGATCTTTCAACGAACTACTACAACGTAAAGTTCAAATATATTCTTGCACCTATGTACTTTGCTACATACACATACGGTAAAAGAACCTACACCGTTGTTATCAACGGCCAGACAGGCGCAGTTGACTGCGCAACACCTTCAAACCTCGGAAGAATTATACTTTTCATCATTCTCGGTGTACTGTCAATTGCGATTACAGGATACATCCTAATGTTCCTGGCAGCGATATTCGGAATCACGTTGTAATCTTCTTTAACTGCAAAAACGCCGTACCGACTTATAAGAATATAGATTTAGAGCATAAATTGATTTGTGTTTATATTTCCACACACGAAAAAGGGGTTGTCTCTAATTGAGACAACCCCTTTGGCTCCCCGAACAGGACTTGAACCTGTGACATTTCGGTTAACAGCCGAACGCTCTACCGACTGAGCTATCGAGGAATTTAATCCGGCAGCAATCT
>CADAKH010000026.1 GCA_902788505.1 Oscillospiraceae bacterium | reverse complement strand
TAACACAGACCTCGTTTGCGATGCTATCAACACAGCAATGAGAGAGCTCTTCCTCCAGATCGTTTACGGCAGAACACAGAGTGCTTTCTCTGAGGACGGTCTCCAGATCGGTGCCGGACTCGAGGACCTTGGTAAGGGCGCACGTTCAATGGTAGGTACAACATACGGTACACTCGCTAAGGGTCCCCGTTACCTTGAGCTCACAGATGGTTATATCACAGACCTCGCTATCGACGAGAACGATGAGATCATCGGCTACAAGTTCGTTAACTTCGGTAAGATGATGGACTTCATCAAGAAGGGTGACGATCCGGCTACAGCACTTCAGAAGGCTTCCGGTAAGTACGGACGTGTAGATGATGCTGTTAAGTTCATCGACCCGCGCAAGGAATAAGGAGGAATGACAAATGGCAGATTTATTTGAATCATACGAGAGAAGAATCCCCCAGATCAACGCTAAGCTTGCTGAATATGGAATCGCATCCATTGAAGAAGCTGAGAAGATCACAAAAGATGCAGGTCTTGATGTTTATCACCTCATCGAAGGCATTCAGCCTATCTGCTTCGAGAATGCAAAGTGGGCTTACACAGTAGGCGCTGCTATCGCAATCAAGAAGAACTGCCGCAAGGCTTCAGATGCTGCTGCAGCTATCGGTGAAGGTCTCCAGGCTTTCTGCATTCCCGGTTCAGTTGCTGACAGACGTAAGGTAGGTCTTGGCCACGGTAACCTCGGCAAGATGCTCCTCGAAGAAGATACAGAGTGCTTCGCATTCCTCGCAGGTCACGAGTCATTCGCAGCTGCTGAGGGTGCTATCGGTATCGCAGAGAAGGCTAACAGAGTTCGTCAGAAGCCTCTCAGAGTTATCCTTGACGGTCTTGGAAAGGATGCTGCAAAGATCATCTCCAGAATCAACGGCTTCACATATGTTGAGACTGAGTACGACTACAAGACAGGCGAGCTCAAGGAGCTCTCCAGAACATGCTACTCCAAGAATCCTGATTCTCCGAGAGCTAAGGTTAACTGCTATGGTGCAGATGACGTTCAGGAAGGCGTTGCAATTCTCTGGAAAGAGAACGTTGACGTTTCCATCACAGGTAACTCAACCAACCCTACAAGATTCCAGCACCCTGTTGCAGGTACATACAAGAAGGAACGCCTCGAAGCAGGCAAGAAGTACTTCTCTGTTGCTTCCGGTGGTGGTACAGGCCGTACACTTCACCCTGATAACATGGCTGCAGGCCCTGCTTCCTACGGTATGACAGATACTATGGGTCGTATGCACTCTGACGCTCAGTTCGCAGGTTCTTCTTCAGTTCCTGCTCACGTTGAGATGATGGGTCTTATCGGCGCTGGTAACAACCCGATGGTTGGTATGACTGTTTCCACAGCAGTATCCGTTGAGGAAGCTGCTAAGGCAGGCAAGTTCTGATAAATACTTAATCAGTTTTCAATGAGGCCGTCATTTACATGGCGGCCTTTTTTGATGAATAAGCATAGTGACAACTTGAAATGCTTTATTTTATTGTTTTTGTGGGTTTGAGACGAAATATACTCCGTGCTATTATTGAAAAATCAATTATCATTCGGAGGGTTTTATGGAAGCCGAATTTATTCCCTTAATGTACAACACTTTATGGGCACTTGTTCCGCCGGTTGTGGCTATCGTGTTAGCGCTCATTACCAAAGAAGTCTACAGTTCACTTTTTATCGGTGTCGCGGTAGGTGGTTTGATCTATTCTTTTACAGCTACTCCTGTTAAGTATCTTTATATGGTCCATCCTGTTACTGCGTTGGAACATGTTTTCAAGGACGGAATCATAGCATCTCTTTCAGACTCTTATAATGTCGGAATCCTTGTTTTCCTTGTATTCCTTGGCATTATAGTTGCCTTGATGAATAAGGCCGGAGGTTCTGCAGCATTCGGCAACTGGGCATCCAAGCATGTTAAATCCAGAGTCGGATCCCAGCTTGCAACAATTGGCCTCGGTGTCCTGATCTTTATCGATGACTACTTTAACTGCCTTACTGTAGGTTCTGTTATGAGACCTGTTACGGACAGACAGAAGATCTCCCGTGCAAAACTTGCATATCTTATAGATGCTACGGCAGCGCCTATCTGTATTATCGCTCCGGTATCTTCCTGGGCAGCAGCTGTATCCGGCTTCGCACCGGAAGGCACAAACGGACTCATGCTCTTTATAAGGGCTATTCCATATAACTATTACGCACTTTTAACCATCCTCATGATGATCCTCATGGCCGTTTTTAAGATCGAATTCGGACCTATGGCACGTCACGAGATCAATGCTAAGAACGGAGATATCTTTACCGTTAAAGCACCTGTTGCAGCGGGAGAAGAGAATGTCGAAAAGAAGGGTAAGGTTATTGACCTTGTTCTTCCCGTAATCGTCCTTATTTTCTGCTGTGTTATCGGAATGATCTACACAGGCGGATTCTTTGATGAAGGTGCAGACCCTAATTTCTTTACGAGATTCATTAATTCCTTTGCTGACAGTGATGCTTCGGTAGGACTTGCTTACGGTTCATTCGGAGGAATCGTTTTCACAGTTATATTCTATCTTTTCAGAAGGGTCCTTAAGTTTAAGGACTGCATGACATGCGTTGAAGAAGGATTCAAGGCGATGGTAGGCCCGATCACTATCCTTACTCTTGCATGGTCATTAAAGGCTATGACTGAGTCTTTGGGCGCTTCTGATTTTGTAGCTGCTTTCGTAGAGAGCAGAAAGGGTGATTTCAATGTGCTGCTTCCTGCGATCATATTCCTTATTGCATGCCTCTTGTCATTTGCAACAGGAACATCATGGGGAACATTCGGTATCCTTATCCCGATCACTCTGGAAGTATTCAAGCTCAATGACCCTGATCCCGCAAAGGCAACTCTTGCCGTAATATGTGTATCTGCCTGTATGGCAGGTGCTGTGTGCGGTGACCACTGCTCACCGATATCAGATACGACTATCATGAGTTCCGCCGGAGCGCAGTGCAATCATATAGCGCATGTATCCACTCAGCTTCCTTACGCTCTTACATGTGCAGGAGTATCATTTGTTACTTATATGATCGCCGGAATCGTAAGGAATGCCGCGCTCTCTCTTGTTATAGGCATAGTTCTCATGGTTGGAACAGTACTTGTTCTTAAGAAAGTTTTGCCGACTCCTGATTCCGCTTCTTTGCAGAAAGAGTCTCAGAAACCTGCGAAATAAGTATCGCAGCAAACATAATGAGGCACCCTGCCATCTCTCTCGGTGCCAACGCCTCGTGAAGGATTATCGAAGCGGTAATAACCGCAAAGACTGATTCGAGACACATAAGAAGAGATGCAACGACGGGACTTGCGTTTTTCTGTCCCACGATCTGAAGAGTATATGCAATGCCGCAGCTCATTATTCCCGAATAAAGAAGGGAAGGGGCTGCGGTTTTTATATCCGCTAAAACAGGCTTTTCGAATATGAACATTGCGATCAGAGAAAGCACCGCTGCGACAACAAACTGCATGAATGACAGCTGGATACCGTTAACGCCATCTTCCAAGAACTTATCAATTAGCATTATCTGGACTGCGTAGAATACGGCGCAGATAAGTGCAAGTATGTCTCCGAAGTTAATGTCGGTGAGATCTGACGGGTTGATGCATAGAAGGAATAATCCCAAAAGTCCAAGTATGATCGAACCCCAGGTGAGAAGAGCGATTCTCTTTCTAAGAAAGATCACGGAAAACAGAGGAACAAAGAACATATAGAAAGCCGTGATGAAAGCTATCTTTCCTGAAGTTGAATAATAGAATGCGAATTGCTGGAAGTTCTGCGCAAATGAGAATACCACGCCCAATATCAGCCCTGCTCTCAAGGTCTTCTTTCTGAAGTCAAAACCTTTGTTGATTATCAGTGTGAATGGAAGCAGAAAGATCACACCGAGTGCTGTCCTTATGCCCGTAAAAGTGAATGCGTCTATGCTTTTCATGCCGATCGACTGGGCAACAAATGACGAACCCCAGATGATGGCGGTGATAAGAAGCATTACTATACCTATCGGCTTGGTGCGGCGCATTGTTTTTCCTTTCTTTATGTATAAATATAAAGCAAAAGAAATATATATTAAGGCGGTGGGATTTGCAAGGTGTTGACGTGGCTGAGTCTGAATTTACCTACTAAAATGCGATTTTTCGAAATTTAGTGGTAAGGGGTGGGGGTATATATGCGTGTTTTTCAATGCTTTTCCTCGAAAACAGGCCATCTTGCGTGATGTTTTCGGAGTCGCAGCATTGAAAGAGGCCTTTTAAAGCATATTTCGTTGCATTTTCGTGGCCTTCCCGAAAAAAAATACCTACTAAAATTGCGTTTTGGGATTTTAGTAGGTAAATCAGGTTTCAAAACTTGACACATACCCCCTGGGGGTATATTGTATGGATAATTTAAATACCCCTGGGGGGTATATGAGGAGGTTACATTATGGCGGAGAAGAAATGTCCTCACTGTAAGACTAAGGATAGAAGCGAGAAGGAGATAAAGGATCTTATCAACCGCCTGAACCGGATTGAAGGTCAGATCAGGGGCATACGCAATATGGTTGAGGAAGATGCTTACTGTGTGGATATCTTAACTCAGGTCAATGCAGCCAAATGCTCGCTGAACAGTTTTTCGAAAATGGTGCTTGGCAATCATATAAAGACTTGTGTTGCCGATGATATCAGGAACGGTTCGGATGAAAAGACTGAAGAGTTGGTTGAGCTTCTTCAGAAACTTATGAAATAATCATCAACCTTAGAAAGTGTATCCTTATGGATAACAGGGAAACAAAAACCGAAAAGTATTTAGTCACGGGAATGAGCTGTGCCGCGTGCCAGGCACATGTCGAAAAGGCTGTGTCAGGTGTTGACGGTGTTGAGTCATGCAGCGTGTCGCTTCTTACAAACTCAATGAGTGTTACGGGTACGGCTGACCCTGAAAAGATAATCAAAGCGGTAGAAGATGCAGGATACGGAGCTTCTCCGGAAACAAGAGGGGATAAGGCTGAAAGCAGTCTACTGAAAAACATGGAAGCCCGGCTTGAAGACCACGAGACTCCGGTTCTTAAAAGAAGGCTCATAAGTTCATTGGTGTTCCTGACCGTACTCATGTATTTTTCAATGGGTGCTTCTATGTGGGGCTGGCCGGTCCCGTCTTTCCTTGAACACAACATGGTCGGTATCGGAATTATCGAGATGCTGCTTTCCGGGATCGTTCTGGTGATCAATAAAAAGTTCTTTGTGAACGGGTTTAAGGCTCTTATGCATAAGGGAACCAACATGGATACTCTGGTAGCCATGGGGTCCGGAATATCCTATATTTACAGCGTTGTAACATTGTTACGCATGACTTCTGAGCATTCACACGAGGCTCAGATGGCTCTCATGGACGAGCTTTACTTTGAATCGGCCGCCATGATCTTAACTCTCATTACGATAGGAAAACTCCTTGAAGCAATTTCAAAGGGAAGGACAACTAATGCCCTGAAAGGACTTCTTGATCTTCAGCCAAAGACTGCGGTTCTCTTAAGAGACGGAAATGAAGTTACCGTTCCCATTGAGGAAGTAAGAGCAGGTGATATCTATGTTGTCAGACCGGGCGGATCTATTCCTGTTGACGGGGAGATCTTAGAAGGTGACTGTACGGTGGATGAATCTGCTTTGACAGGGGAATCCGTTCCTGTTGATAAGCAGGTAGGAGACAAGGTATCTGCAGCTACCATAAACAAAACGGGATTTATTAAGTGCCGTGCCGAGAAAGTCGGTGAAGATACAACACTTGCCCAGATAATCAAGATGGTAAGTGAATCAGCAGGCTCTAAAGCACCTATTGCCAGGATCGCAGATAAGGTGTCGGGCGTGTTTGTTCCCTCAGTTCTGGTGATTGCTGCAATTGTCTTTGCAATATGGATGTTTATCGGTGCTCCCATAGGTGATTCTCTGACAAGAGCGATAGCTGTTCTTGTAGTAAGCTGCCCATGTGCGTTGGGACTTGCTACACCGGTCGCGATAATGGTGGGTAACGGCGTTGCCGCCAAAAACGGAATTCTGTTCAAGACATCATCTTCGCTGGAGCAGACGGGCAAAGCAGACATAATAGTACTTGATAAGACCGGAACCATTACAAGCGGTATTCCGAAGGTTACGGATATCGTCACAGCAGATGGCGTCAGTGAGAATGAACTTCTTAAAGATGCATATGCGCTCGAACATGGAAGCGAACATCCTTTGGGCAGAGCAATAACGGATTACTGCACTTCACTCAATATGAATGCAGCACAGGTAGATGACTTCAAAGTGTTTGCGGGAAATGGTCTTGAGGGCCGAGTAAACAGCCGTATGCTCCGCGGCGGAAACCTCAGTTTTATATCAAAGAATTGCACGGTTGATAATGAGATAAAGGCCAAAGCCGATGAATTGTCAGGACAGGGAAAAACGCCTCTGTTCTTTGAATCGGAAGGAAAGCTCAAGGGTATTATCGCGGTAGCGGATACGATGAGAGAAGATTCATCTGAAGCGATAGAAGAGTTCAAGAAAATGGGACTTTATACGGTTATGCTGACAGGTGATAACAGAAGAACTGCAGATGCAATAGGAAAGACTGCAGGCGTTGATCTGACCATTGCAGATGTACTTCCGGGTGATAAGGAGAAAGTTGTAAAAACCCTTCAGAAATACGGCAGGGTCATTATGGTGGGTGACGGTATAAATGATGCTCCAGCTCTTACTTCTGCAGATATAGGAATGGCAATTGGTGCAGGTACTGATATAGCTATCGATGCGGCTGATTGTGTTCTTATGAAATCAGGGTTGAAAGACGCTGCGGCAGCCTTAAGAATATCCAGAAGGACGATAATCAATATTCATGAGAATCTCTTCTGGGCGTTTATCTACAATGTAGCTCTCATTCCTGTCGCGGCAGGTGCGTATGCGGCGTTGGGAATTACAATGTCACCAATGCTAGGAGCTGCGGCGATGAGTATCTCAAGCTTTACCGTCTGCATGAATGCGTTGAGACTTAATCTCGTAAAGCCGTATGAATCCAATCGTGACAGAGCCAAAAGCAATGTCAGGAACAGGATCGGTGAGATTGAAAATGAATTCAATAAAATAGCAATAAAGGAGAACAACAAAATGGAAAAGACAATTACTATCGAAGGCATGATGTGCGGACACTGCGAAGCAACAGTAAAGAAGGCTTTGGAAGCTTTGGAAGGTGTTATTTCCGCTGATGTTTCTCACGATAAGGGTACAGCAGTAGTCGCTCTCGAAAAAGATGTTGCGGACGATATTCTTACAAAGGCTGTTGAAGACAAGGATTTTAAAGTTACAGGTATTTCCTGACAGAACGAAAAGGCAACTTGCAACAACCTAAATAATAATTGATAGTCCATTTTCCCGCTTCAATGTATAATTGTAATGTTTGAGGTGGGGAAATATGATTCATATATTAATTGTTGAAGACGAGAAGCCTATTTCTAATCTGATCAGAATGAGCCTTACCAAGGCCGGTTATTCATGCACCTGTGCTTTTGACGGTGAGGAAGCATTGAATCTGATCAAGAACTATGTTTATGACCTTATTCTTTTGGATGTAATGATACCTAAGATAGACGGATTCTCTCTTATGCAGTATATCCGTCCTATGAAGGTGCCTGTAATTTTCCTTACTGCCAAGAATATGGTAGAAGACAGGGTACGAGGATTGGAATTGGGTGCTGAAGACTATCTTGCAAAACCCTTTGAGATCATTGAGCTGCTTGCAAGAGTAAATGTTGTATTGCGCCGTTATAACAAGACGGATACTGAGATCCGTATTGCAGGTCTTACAATAGATACGAAGGCTATGATCGTTTATAAAGACGGTTATCCGATCCCCCTGACTCCGAAGGAATATGAACTGCTCCTTCTTTTCGCAAGGAATCCGGGAATTGCCATGTACAGAGAGACAATATATGAGCGTGTTTGGAACGAACCTTTCCCGTATGGAAGCAAGACCGTTGATCTTCATGTACAGAGACTTCGTAAAAAGCTCGGCTGGGAGGAAGTAATCCACGCTGTGCCGAAAGTAGGATACAGGCTGGAGGCATAATCAATGCGGTTTCGGCAGAAGATGCTTCTCGTAATGGTATGGCTTCTCACATTAAGCTACGGTGTGGGAGGCATTCTTCTGATCAGACAGAATTTCAGGAGCAGTCTTGAACAGTACGAGAACAACTGCGTCGAATCTTACGAGATGCTTATTCAGTCGGTTCAACTCGTTAACTTCGTAGATATCCAGCAGGATATTTCCAGTATAAGTACGACTCTTGAGAGAATGAATACTTCTGAAAGCCTTATCGGAATCAGTCTTACAAGAGGCGGAATCGGTCTTTATCAGATCGGTGTCAGCAAAGCTGATCTTGATACTGAATCCGAGTTTGAATCTTTCCTTTATACAAGAGATTCAATTCACATCTACCAGATCAACGGAATCATCAAAACAAACGATAAGCCGCTGGAACTTGTGGTTATGTATGATATCTCACCGGTTTATCAGGCAAGAGACGAGCAGATTAAAATGTATCATCAGGTTTTGCTCGTGCTGATACTTTTGGGCGGATCAGCGGCATGGCTTACATCCTACTTCATGACCAAACCGTTGAATAAGGTCTCCCGAACTGCAAAGGCTCTGGCTTCCGGACAACTCGGGTCCAGAGTCAATCCTAAATCCCAGGATGAGATAGGCCAGCTCGGTTCTGACTTTGACAACATGGCTGACAGGCTTTCTGACAGTATCAATGAGCTCAAGCTTTCAATGGAACATCAGGAGAGATTCATGGGAAGCTTTGCGCATGAATTGAAAACGCCTATGACATCCATTATCGGTTATGCTGACCTTCTTCGAAGCCAGGCGCTGAGCGGTGAAGAGACCCAGGAGGCAGCGAACTATATTTTCTCAGAAGGAAAAAGACTCGAATCGCTGTCATTAAAGCTTCTGGATCTGCTGATGATGAAAAAGCAGGATATCAGTTTTGTTCCTACTGATATGAAGAGCCTTATCGAGAATCTTACATTCCATCTTCAGCCTGTTTACAGGAAGAACGGGATCGTCCTTCAGAGCAGGGTTGAACCGGCTCTGTGCATGGTAGAGCCTGACCTTTTCAAGTCGGTAATAACCAATCTTCTTGATAACGCAAGAAAAGCTTTGGATCATGGCGGGAATATCATGATAATGGGTGAGAGCGTGAACGGTAATTACCGCATAAGAGTTTTCGATAACGGAAGGGGTATGCCTGAAGAAGCAATCAAGCACATTACCGAAGCGTTCTACCGTGTTGACAAGTCTCGTTCGAGAGCACAGGGCGGTGTAGGTCTGGGACTTAATCTCTGTAAGGAGATCATCGATCTGCATAACGGAACTATATCGTTCGCATCAAGAGAAGGAAACGGAACCTGTGTTACAGTTACCGTGAAGGAGCTCGCAGTATGAGAAAGTTCAGCACAGTCATTACAGCGGTCTTCATTATTCTTGCAGCAATGCTCGGCTGGTTCCTTCCTGTTGTTGTATTTGATGCATCCGACAAGGTCAATGAAGGAAGGCGGAAGGATCTGGATATAAAACAGGTCAACCTTTCGTACAGAGATGACCTTGCGATGAGCCAGAAGATAAACATCGTTCATTTCGAGTACGGACTCTCGGATACGATCGAGATCGATAAAGGTATCTTCGTTCAAAGAGATGAGCTTGCAAAAATAGTCGGAGATTTTCTAGCGGATTTTACAGGTTACAGATTCAATCTTTCCAGAGATATGAAGGCAACGCCTATGCTGGTTAATCTCACGAATAACAGGGGAACTATCGTAATCTGGTATGTCGATGTCTGGCTGAATGACAACTGGAGCTTCGAATGTTTTGTTGACGATAAAACAGGCGCGATATTAAGATGCTCATTCTATGGCGACCCGGCTTATTGGGAAAGTCTTGTAGTCGGTTTTAATAACGCGTTTAACACGACTGATTATCTGAGCGAAAAGTTCCGTAATGCACTTTATAATCACTACACAACGCGCCTCAATGCGAAGATCGTTACATATCATCCTTTGGATGATTCCGGTGCAGGTGACAGCACAACTTATCTGTTTATCTTTAAGGATGACAGGAATTACACCTTTGAATTATCGGTGACATTCTCCGTTCCGTACGGCATGGTGGATACATACTGATTGTTTACAATTGATGCCATTTTGATGCCGATTTAGTACTTTTTTGATTTTCTCCTTTGTGATAATAACCTCAGAAGTTGAGCAAAGGAGGAAATGACATGTTTCCGGATTTAGCTGTCAGAGTTAAGAATTATGCCGCAAATATGGGGAGCGGATTCGTTGTTATTGCGGGCTTCCTGCTCGCAATAACAATGGTTTTTGTTATTGTTTTTGCACGCTGGAACGGAGTCAGAAACAGTTCTTCCACTTTCAGTATAGATACTGATAAGCCAAGAGTGGAAACTTCAGTTGAAGATTCCGGCCATGTGGCTTTGGTACTGCCTGATAAGAGCGGGAATTAAATCTTATCAATCTTCACCGACGAATACATTCCAAGATGCAATCTCTGTATCACTTATGGTCTTCATCACGAGTTTTGCATTGTCGAGAAGATAGTCGCTGTAGCCCGAAGACCAACCGCGTTTAACCAGTTCCTTGACAACAGAGCCGCTTATCTCTTCAATAAGATCTACCTTACCCTGACTTTCTTCTTCGCTCATTTGGGAAAGTAATAAAAGCGGCTCAACAACGCAGCTCAAGGTGGTAAACTCCTTCATCGCTCTGAAGCGCCATTTATAATATGGCATATACCGGCCGTTAAGAAGGAACAATGCCGCAGTAATCTTGTATATGAATTCTGTAACGCAGCAATAAGCGGCCCCGATATCACCACGTTTGATAGAGCGAATATAATTAAATTGCCCGGTTTTACCCGCCATGGCAAGGTCTGCAGCGACTTTCTTCTTTAAAACATCTTCAGGATAGAAACTATCCCATACATTACGAATAGAACTGAATCTTCCCGAAGGGTCACGGAAAACTTTTCCGTTGACTGCTTCGGCTAAATGCATTTGCGGAGTGGCGAGCCAGTCCTGTGTCGTAACAGGTGCGGATGTCATTCCCGTGTGTTCGTAATAGAACTCTTCTATACTGTGAACGCCGACTCTGTGGCTTCTTGCACCGGTCATGATATTGCTCGGTTCAGCCATACCTACATCTGCCCTGTGGTTTAGAATAAACTCTTCAACGGGAAGGGAATCATAGGCTTTCTGGAGATCTTCGCCGATCTTCTTTTTGAGTTCTTCGGGAAGCCAGAGACAGAAGCCGGGTGCATAGTCGTGGTCGCGTGAGATATAGTCATCGTATCCGAAACATTCAGAGGTCTGACCTGCCAGACCGGCTGCTATTTCATTTGCATATTGAGGGAACTCCTTTTCGAGCATCGGAAGCCCGTATTCCCCGAAAAAAACTTCTGATATCTTAAGACCGTTCCACATAATCAGATCAACCTTTATGCATAAAATAAGAAGCGCTGAACTTTCAACGCTTCCTATATTTTACATTAGTTTTTTGAAATCGATTATTTCGTTGCTGACATCTGCTGAGCCTGAACTGCGGTGATAACGATTACACCTGCAAGCTCATCTACGCTGCAGCCTCTTGAAAGATCGTTAACGGGTGCTGCAAGGCCCTGAAGGAAGCTGTAAGCTTCAGCCTTGCCGATTCTCTGGATAAGCTTGTATCCGATGTTTCCGGCCTCAAGGTTAGGGAAGATGAGGACATTAGCCTGACCTGCAACAGGTGAGCCGGGTGCTTTGGAAGCGCCGATCTCGGGAACTATAGCCGCATCGAGCTGCAACTCGCCGTCGAGAAGGATATCAGGATATTTTTCCTTAGCGATCTTGACTGCTTCTACAACCTTATCGACGAAGGGGTGATTTGCTGAACCTTTTGTTGAGTGACAGAGGAAAGCAACCTTGGCTTTCTTTCCGATGAGTGCTTCAAATGATGCAGCAGATTCTGCACCGATCTCAGCGAGTTCTTCAGGTGTAGGATCCTGCATCAATGCACAGTCTGCGCAGAGAATGATTCCGTCTTCGCCGATGGACTTGTCGGGAAGTTCGAACATGAAAGCTATGGATGCGATCTTTCTCTCAGGTGCGGTTTTGATGATCTGAAGTGCAGGGCGGAGCATGTCTGCTGATGTGTGGCATGCGCCGGATACGAGGCCGTCTGCATCGCCTGATTTGACCATCATGATACCGAATGTGAGCTTGTCACCTGATATGAGTTCTTTTGCCTTCTCGAAAGTCATTCCCTTCTTGGCTCTGATCTCTGCAAGAAGAGCTGCATACTTGTCGATCTCTGCTGATTTTGTATGATCAAGGATCTGAACTCCGGTAAGATCTGCACCAAGTCTTGAAGCAGAACCCATAACTTCTTCTTCAGTTCCGATGATTATGGGTTGAGCAGTTTTTTCTGCCAACACTTTTGCTGCTGCAAGTATTGTTCTGTCGTCTTCTGATTCGGGAAGAACGATCGTCTTAACGTCACTTCTTGCTCTTTGCTTGATCGTCTCGATAAAACTCATATGTAATTCTCCTTAAAGGAAATCGAATCCTTCAAATCTCGGCTTGCCGGGATAAGTCTTTGCCTGCTCGTCTCCTCTTAAGACTCTGAGAGCAGCTGCTCTCATTGCTTCATGCTCAAGCTCTCCGGGATATGATGCGATAGGTGCGATCCAGCCGCATGCTTCGGTGATGCCGTCAAGCACATCCTGGAAACGCATAAGTCCGCCGGTTAAGACAATACCGTCAACTTCGCCGTGAAGTACGCATGCCATTGATCCGATCCACTTTGTGATCTGATAGATCATTGCGTTCCAGATAAGCTGAGCCTTGGGATCACCGGATTCGACCATCTCATGAATCGTATCTGAATTGGATGTGCCGAACCAGGAGGAGAGACCACCGGTTGCAAGACAGAGGCTTCTGATCTCTTCTTTGGGTCTGTCATATAACTTGGTGAGAACATCAGTAACTGCCATTGTTCCCATTCTTGTAGGAGTCATCGGGCCGTCTCCGCCGCTTCCGTCATTGGCATCGATCATTTTGCCGTGCTTATGAGCAGTGATCGTGATACCACCGTCAATGTGGCAGACGATGAGGTTCATTTCGTTATACTTTTTGCCTACGCTCTTGGCATATTTGTGAGCTGTGGCACGAAGATTAAGAGCATGTGTGGCAGAGGTTCTGTAAATACCCTTAACGCCTGTGATCCTTGCAACATCCTGATACTCATCAACGACGATTGGATCAACCATGAGAAGTCTTCCGCCGAATTCGTCATGGAGCTGTTTTGCCATCTGAACACCGAGCATGCTTGAGTGATATACGCCACCTTTAGCTTCACGGATATCGTTTACGAGTCTGTCGTCAACTTCGTATGTGCCTCCTTCGATCGGATAGCATGCGCCGCCTCTGCCTACAATGGCATCAACACCTGTAAGATCGATGTTGTTGTCTTTCAGCCACTTCTTTACATATTCCATGCGGTAATCCAGCTGGTCGTTAATTGTAGGGAAGTTCTTAAGAATTGCCGAATCGTGGAAGACATTGCCTTCAACGATACTTTTCTCGTTCTCGAAAAACTCGACTTTTGTCGAAGTGCTTCCGGGATTTACTACGAAAATACGGTACACTTTTGAATCTGACATATAATTTCCTTCTTTACCTATATAGTCACTAGGACAGTATACACGCTTTCGGCTCGAAATATATATAATTATTTTGCATAATTGGTTATAATCCGTATGGAATGAGTTCCGTTATGATGTTAATTTTATAACGGAATGTGGGGAGGAAATATGGAAGATAAAGTAATACGCAAAAGATTGTCAGTAGTTGCTGTTGTATTGATCATTATTACGGCAATTCTTATGAGCCTCAGCAGTACGAACGGAATACTGTTCGGTTCTGATGCCACTTTGTACGGTGTACCTTTCATAGCGGCATTTGCAATACCGCTTCTGACGATCCTTATTATCCTTACACGTTACTACAATAGTACGGCTACATTAGAAGAGATGATCGCGGCTATTGCAGTCAGGTATTCCATTTTCGGATGGTTTTTCATATTCCTGATCAAGTTCGCATCAGTTATGCTGAATGTCTTTTGTTATGACTTCTATTCTCAATATTTCACTACAATCTATCTTCTGATGAACTCATTTAATGTCTGCGTTGTCGGTACAGCAGTTCTGGCAATAACCCTGCGCAAGATCCCTGCGGTCAAGATAGAGAAAAGACCGATGAAGATCAGGCAGCTCCTGCTTCTTATAATGATGATGTATGGTCTTACACAGATCGGATCACTTATGGGGATGCCTGTTCATCTGGCTCTTTCAACTTTAGGATCCTTAGGCGCAGATACCGAAGATGCTGTAAGCGCGCTCAAAGATAATCTCATTTTGTCTTCCAACGTGATTATAAGGATCATATGTATAGGAATTCTTCCCGCTATCTTTGAAGAATTGTTGTTCAGAAAATTCCTTATAGACAGGACTATACGATACGGAGAATTCATTAGCTGTGCCATGTCGGGAATTATGTTTGGCCTTTGGCACGGCAATTTCCAGCAGTTTTTCTTTGCTTTCTTCGTAGGTGTGTTATTTTCATTCGTATATATCCGCACGGGAAATGTAATCTACACCATGATCATGCATGCGAGTATGAATCTCGTTACCTCAACTGTCACAATCGAGCTTCTTGCAAATCTTATGAAAAGTATGGGATTCGATACTGAGACGGGTATGATTAATACCGATATTGATTACGATACTGTCATGAGATCGGTGCTTCCGGTTATGCTGCTCCTTATTTTGTGGATATTGATCCTTGTAGGATTCCAGATTACGGGATTTGTTCTTTTGATCGTAAAGCGCAAGAATTTCAAGCTGTCAGTAATGCAGGGAGAACCGCCCAGAAAAGCTCTTCTCAGAACGCTTACTCACAGTGTGGAGATGTGGATATTCTTTTCATTTGCGCTCTTACTGTTTGTCTATTCATATGTGCCGGATATTCTTGCAAGCATAATAAACCTGTTCGGTTAAAAAAATATCAAACTAAAAGAGGTTGTCCGACTTAGAAGGCTTTGTGTTAACCTTATCCTTGAGTGCCTTACCAGCCTTGAACTTAGGAGCTGTGCAAGCCTTGATCTTTGTAGCAGCGCCTGTCTGAGGGTTACGGCCTGTTCTTGCAGCTCTCTCGGATGTCTCGAATGTACCGAAACCAACGAGCTGAACCTTACCCTTGTTCTGAAGCTCATCAGAAACTACTTCGATGAAAGCCTTAACAGCAGCATCAGCATCCTTCTTGGAGATGTCAGCCTTAACAGCGATTGCATCAACTAATTCTGTTCTGTTCATTATTAAATCCTCCCTGAATATGGGTTAATTACTTTGCCGGAAAGGGCCGTAGCCACCGACAATGCCGATATTATAAAGTTCTTTGACATTAAAAACAAGAGAATTTGAGAGATTTTTTTTCAAAAAAGCCTTAATTTTAGGGTTTTTGGAGCCATTCTGAGTTCATGGTTGACACCGTGATAATGAAATGATAAAATTCGCTCAAATGAACATATGAGCAATCGTTCATATGATACGCCAAAAGGAGAAGAAATATGCCTCACGATCACGCTGAATTACTTAAGCATATTAAGGCTGATATGCCTTCAGATGAGCTTTTACAGGATCTTGGTGACTTGTTCAAGATCTTCGGAGATACCACAAGGATCAAGATCATGTATGCATTATATGAAGACGAAATGTGCGTATGTGCTATTGCTGATCTTCTCGGAATGACTCAATCTGCAATCTCTCATCAGTTAAAAGTATTGAAGGCTGCAAACCTTGTGGAAAGCAGAAGAGACGGCAAGACGATTTACTACCGTTTGGCAGATGAACATGTTAAGTCGATCATAGCTCAGGGATATGAGCATATAACAGAGTAATTCAATTAGAAGGAGCATACATATGAAAAAAACATTTGAACTGGAAGACCTGGACTGCGCAAACTGCGCCATGAAGATGCAGGAAGCTATCCTGAAGATTCCCGGAGTCAAGGGCTGTGAAGTTAATTTCATTAAGCAGAAGATGACTTTGGAAGCAGATGATGCGGATTTCGACAAGATCGTAAAGCTCGCTGTAAAAGCTATCGCAAAAGTTGAACCTGATTGCACAGTGTTGCTTTAAAGGATTAAGGGATGTTTTAGAGCATCCCTTAGTTGTTCAATGAGATTATATAAGGAAAAGTTATATGAAATATAAATTCACCAAAAAACAGAAAAAAATGATGATAAGGATAATAATCGCCTTAGCTTTGCTCGCGGTTATTGTGGTCACTTTGCATTTTATCGAACTTCCCTGGTGGGCTGAATTGATCATATATGCTGTTCCTTATGTAATAGCCGGTTATGATGTATTAAGAACGGCATTAATAAACCTGATCCACGGTCAGATCTTTGATGAGAAATTCTTAATGATGGTTGCTACGATAGGTGCTTTTGGTACAGGAGAGTATCCGGAGGCATCTGCTGTAATGCTTTTCTATCAGGTAGGAGAACTGTTTCAGAGTATAGCAGTCGGAAGATCCAGAAAATCGATTGCCAAGCTTATGGATATCAGACCTGACAGCGCAACTGTATTAAGAGACGGGGAAGAGATCGAAGTATCTCCTGAAGAAGTTAAAGTGGGAGAGACTATCGTGGTAAAGCCCGGTGAGAAGATCCCTCTGGATGGAGTGATCATCGAAGGAGAAAGCACCGTTAATCAGGCTGCTTTGACGGGTGAATCTGCGCCTGTTGACAAGGCTTTCAGTGATAATGTTATTTCCGGTACATTAAATCTTACCGGTGTAATCAGGGTAAGAACCACTTCAACTTTTGGTCAGAGTACTGTCTCCAAGATCTTGGAACTTGTCGAGAATGCATCTGACAAAAAAGCCAAAGTTGAGAATTTCATTACCAAATTTGCAAGATACTATACACCTGCAGTCGTAATTGCGGCACTCCTTTTGGGAATCGTGCCTCCGCTTTTCCTGGGTATAGGTTCCTGGGAGATATGGAAGATATGGCTTACAAGAGCATGCGTATTCCTGGTTGTATCATGCCCTTGTGCTCTTGTGGTATCTGTTCCTTTGTCTTTCTTCGGCGGTATCGGCGGCGCATCGAAAGACGGTATCCTGATCAAAGGTGCAGGTTATATGGAGGTCTTATCAAAGATAGATACTGTTGTTTTTGACAAGACCGGAACTCTTACCAAAGGTGTGTTTGAAGTTGATGATGTTCATCCGAATATCGTAAGTGAAGCGGAATTAAAAGATATCGCTGCCTGCTGTGAGAGTTTTTCGAGCCATCCTGTAGCCCAGTCTATCGTAAGAGCTCATGAAGGCCATATTGATAAGTCGCTGATAGGTGATGTAAGTGAGATTGCCGGTAAGGGCGTAAAAGCGGTTGTTGACGGCAAGACATACTATTGCGGCAACGGTCAGCTCATGGATATGTGCGGTGCCAAATGGCATGACTGCCATCTTCCCGGCACGATAATCCATGTTGCACGGGAGAACGAAAATGAAGTGGAATATTTAGGTCATATTATTATTAATGACCAGATCAAAGAAGATTCCGGGGCAGCAATAAAAGAACTTAAAAATGTTGGGGTTAAGCGATTGGTAATGCTCACCGGTGATAAGAAGAGCGTTGCCGAAAATGTTGCAAATAAGCTGGGTCTGACAGGTTTCTTTGCAGAGCTCTTACCTGCTGATAAGGTCTCCAAGGTTGAGGAACTGCTTAAATCTGAGAACGGCAAACTTGCTTTTGTAGGAGACGGTATCAATGATGCTCCGGTCCTTATGCGTGCTGACTGCGGAATCGCAATGGGCGCAATGGGTTCTGATGCTGCGATAGAGTCTGCTGATGTTGTTCTTATGGATGACAAGCCGTCGAAGATCGCTTCTGCCATGAAGATTGCCAGAAAGACAATGCGCATCGTTTGGGAGAATATTATTTTCGCACTTGGCGTAAAAGGCATAATCCTGATACTTGGTGCTTTGGGCATAGCAAACATGTGGATTGCCGTATTCGGCGATGTAGGAGTATTGATAATCGCAATCCTCAATGCTATGAGATGTATGAGAAAAATATAAAAATTCTTGCGATTTCTGTTTTTTTGAGTAGTATTAGAACAGCTTTTTTATAGAGGGAGATCTAATATGAAATTCAAAAGAATTCTCGCATCAGTTTTATCGCTCAGCATGGCAATGACATGCCTTGTTGCTTGCGACATGGACGAAGATTACGATGATTATGATGATGACGGTTATGAGTATGATGAAGATGAAACCGTCGAAACAAGCAGTAACGGCGGCAACAGCGGTTCCGTAAGATCTGCTTCTTCAATGCAGATGTCTGTAGATCAGGAGTCGGGAAGCGTTCAGATCACAAGACCCGAATCTTCTGAGACAGCCATGGCAAATGACGGCAGCTGGACTATTTTCGTATATCTCTGCGGTACTGATCTTGAGTCAGACGGCGGTGCAGGTACAGGCGACCTTGAAGAGATGTGCGGTGCCGTATCTTCAGATAAGGTGCGTTTTGTTGTTCAGACAGGCGGTACTTCACAGTGGCAGAATAACTATATTACAAGCGGTTCCGGCCGTTACATTATCCAGGATAATGAAGTAGTTGCTTTAGATGAGTTCGAGGCCCGTAATATGGGTGATCCTGCAACTCTTGCAGATTTCCTTAAGTGGGGTGTTCAGGAATATCCGGCTGAGCATATGGGAGTCATTTTCTGGAATCACGGAGGCGGAAGCATTTCCGGTGTATGCTTCGACGAGCTCAATGACAATGATTCTTTGAGCATCCGTGAGATAGACAGTGCTTTACTTACAGTCTTTGAGGGTATGAGCGACAGATTTGAATTCATCGGATTTGATGCATGCCTTATGGGTACTGTTGAGACAGCTAACATTCTTGCCTCTTATTCGCGTTATATGATCGCGTCACAGGAAACTGAGCCCGGTAACGGCTGGGATTACACTGTGATCGGCAATTATCTTGCAGACAATCCGGGTGCTAACGGCGCTGAACTTGGTGCGGCTATTGCTGACGGATTCTATGACTCATGCAGACAGACAGGAGAGGAGCAGGATGCAACTTTGTCTGTTGTAGAGCTTGATAAGATCGATGATGTTGTAAAAGCATTTAATGTATTTGCCAAGGGAATGTATGAAGCAAGTGAAGATACTTCTGTTCTCACAAATGTTATCCGTAACATTGAGAACGCTGATAACTTTGGCGGCAACAACAGATCTGAAGGATACACGAACATGGTTGACTTAAGCGGCCTTGCAAGTGCCTGCGGTGATTATGCCGATGCTTCAGCTGTAGTTTCTGCCATTGATTCGGCTGTCGTTTACAACAAGTGCGGATCCACACACTCCGGCTGCTGCGGATTGTCGATCTACTATCCTTTATCAGTTCAGGGTTCAACAGAACTTAAGGTCTTAGAAGATATCAGTATCAGTCCTTTCTATTCTTCTTTCATTGACCGTCAGGACTTTTCAAGCTCCATCAATTATGATGAATCTGCCGGTTCCGGTGATGAGGCTTATTGTGATGAAGGATCCGGCTGTTATTATTTTACTGAGGGTGATACACAGTATTGCTATGACCAGTCAGAGGATCAGTATTATTGCTATGATCAGAATGCTGATGACTGGACACAGACAGAATCCCAGTATGACTACAATTCATATGATTACAGCGGATCAAACGATGATTTCGGCTACAATGACGATTACTGGTTCAGTGACGACAGCTGCTGGCAGGGCGGTTCCAACATGGAGTACGATGACAACTCCGGATGCTACCGTTCACGTTCAGTAAATAACAATCACTGGGATTATGCAGATCAGATCGAGCAGACAGGCGAGAGCCCTTACATCAAGTTCCTTAAGGCTCCTGTTATCGACGATGACGGTATCTATTCCTTCACATTGACACCTAAGAGCGTTGACCGTACAGCTTCTGTAAGTGCATATGTATATCAGGTAATAGATAACGATGCTCTCCTTCTCGGTGAGACAACTGAAATTAACTGCGACTGGGATAAAGGCCAGTTCGAAGACGGATTTGACGGATACTGGCTCTCACTTCCCGATGGTCAGAATCTCTCTATCTCTGTAGTTGCCATTACTGATGAATATACTATTTACTCTTCACCCATCCTTTTGAATGGTGTTGAGACAAACCTCAGATTCAAGCTCTACACAGAAGATTATTCCATCGTTGTTGAAGGTGCCTGGGATGGTATCGATGACAGCGGCGCTGCAGCTAAGTCTGTTAAGCAGATCAATTCAGGCGATAAGATCGTTCCTCTTTACACTTCAGTATCTCTTGTAGACGACAGTGATGAAGAGACACTCTGGGAAGGTGCAGAGTATGTTGTTTCCGGTTCTCTGGAACTCACATATGCTCTTCTCGAGGAAGCAGATTATCTCTATGCTTTCTGCATCGATGATATCTATAACGACTTCTATCTTACTGATTTCGTAGAGTTTGCAGTTGACGCTAACGGAGACACATACTTCTATATTTACGAGTAAGTAAACAATAAAACTTTTTGACGATGCGGGATCATAAACCGCCTGACGTCGACAGGTTATCTGCTATAATTTTTTAGGAAGCATTATTCAGCGAAAAGATTATGCGAGGTAACAATATGTCGGTAATGGCTTCGTTTATGGTCCCGCATCCGCCTTTAATAGTGCCTGACGTAGGTAAGGGCGGAGAGAAACAGGTCTTAAAGACCATCGCATCCTATGAGAGAGTTGCTGACGAGATTGCCTCTCTTTGTCCTGATACAATTGTTATTACCAGTCCGCATGCAACAATGTATGCCGACTATTTCCACATATCTCCGGGCAGCAGAGCAAAAGGGTCTTTTGCGATGTTCGGCGCATCAAATGTGTGTTTCTCAGAAGAATACGACGAAGACCTTGCAGATAAGATCTGTGAGATCGCAGACACTCATGATTTCCCGTGCGGCACTCTGGGTGAGGAGAAAAGTGAACTTGACCACGGCACAATGGTTCCTCTCTGGTTTATCCGTAACAAGTACAAGGGCGGTAAGATAGTCCGCATCGGCCTTTCAGGTCTCCCTCTGACAGATCATTACCGATTGGGAATGTTCATCAGGGAAGCGGCTGAATCATTAGGCCGCCGCGTTGTGATCGTTGCAAGCGGAGATCTTTCCCATAAACTGCAGGATTACGGCCCGTATGGATTTGCCAAAGAAGGTCCACAGTACGATGAACGCATAATGGATGTCATGGGGCGTGCTGCATTTGGTGAACTCTTTGATTTCTCTGAAGATTTCTGTGACAAAGCTGCCGAGTGCGGACACCGCTCGTTTGTCATCATGGCAGGATGCTGGGACGGCCAAAAGGTCAAGACTGATGTCTTATCTCATGAGGATGTTACCGGTGTAGGTTACGGCATTATAACTTTCTATCCTGAAGAGGAGTCCGGTGAAAGAAGATTACTTAATAACTATCTTGATAAACAGGAAAAAGAATTGTCAGATAAAAGATCAGCTTCGGATATTTACGTAAGGCTTGCAAGGCTTTCACTTGAGACATATATCAGAGACCGTAGAAGGATAAATATTCCCGAAGATATCAATCTTATCTCGCAGGGCGAAAACATACCTGACGATCTTCTTAACAGACAAGCAGGTGCTTTTGTGTCGATACACAAATTCGGAAGACTTCGCGGCTGCATAGGGACGATAGGTCCTACCACGGGTTCGATCGCTCAGGAGATCGCAAATAACGCGGTAAGTGCATCTACAAGAGATCCGAGATTTGATCCCATTACCGAAGATGAGCTTCCCATGCTTGAGATAAATGTTGACGTATTAGGCGATGCTGAGGATATAGATTCAAAAGAGCAGTTAGACGTAAAAAAATACGGTGTTATCGTATCGACCCGTGACGGCAGGAGAGGTCTGCTGCTACCTGATCTTGAAGGCGTTGATACAGTTGATTACCAGGTTGCGATCGCAATGCAGAAGGGTGGGATCAAGCCTGGCGAGAAGTATTATCTCCAAAGGTTTGAAGTTGTCCGTCATACTTGATATCAGGAGGAACAGATGATCAGATGTCATGTGTGTTTCAGACATTGTGATCTGAACGAAGGCGATTTGGGTTTTTGCGGTGCGAGAATATGCCATTCGGAAAGCATCGCTCCTGCTAATTATGGCCGCATAACTTCTCTGGCGCTGGATCCTGTCGAAAAGAAACCTCTCCACAGGTTTTATCCCGGTTCAAAGATCCTTTCCGTGGGAAGTTATGGCTGCAATCTCAGGTGCCCGTTCTGCCAGAACAGTGAGATTTCATGGGGTGAAGAGGTAAAGGATTATTCCGTGACGGCAGATGTTATTACTCCGGAACAACTGGTTTTCATAGCGGAAAAGCAGAAAAAGAACGGAAATATCGGAATAGCATTTACTTATAACGAGCCGCTTACAGGATATGAGTTCGTGAGAGATACGGCAAAGCTCTCTCATGAGAAAGACATGAAAAACGTTATTGTAAGCAACGGAACGGCATCGCTGTCCGTATTATCAGAGCTGATACCATATATTGATGCAATGAATATCGACCTGAAATGCTTTGATCCGGAGATCTATTCTAAGGTTTTGGGTGGCAGTCTCAAGATGACAATGGAATTCATTGAAGAGGCCGTTAAGCATGCTCATGTTGAGCTTACCTGTCTTATCGTTCCGGGCTTAAATGATTCACCTGACATGATGCGTGAAATGGCAGGATGGATCGCATCCCTCAAAGACGGCAGCGGAAATGTGACAGGTAAGGAAATACCTTTACATGTATCACGGTTCTTCCCGTGTTTTCACATGACTGACCGTCCTGCTACTCCTGTTGATACAGTTTATGAACTTGCAGATATTGCAAGGAATTCACTGAACTTTGTTTATACAGGAAACTGCTGATCCTGGTTAACGGCTGTCCCTTCGGTTAATTAAATACTGTTTTGGTCTGAATATGCTATATTATCCTTAGGAAAAGGGAAAGGAAATATAAATATGGCAGTTTTATGCAGTAATTGTGCAGGCAGACTTGTCTTTAATCCGGCTACCCAAAAACTGGAATGTGCCACATGCGGCAGTTCTTTCAGGCCGGAGGATGTGGAAGACAAGAATGCCGAGCTTCATACGAAATATTACGATACAAGGGTATATGTCTGCAGTCATTGCGGAGCTGAAGTGATTACGAGTGATACTGAATCTTCGTCATTTTGTGTTTACTGCGGTAATCCGGCGATCGTTTTTGACAGGATCTCCAAAGAATACAGACCTGACGGACTTATACCGTTCAAGATTACAAAAGAGGAAGCAATAAAGAATATCAAGATAAGATTTCTTAAAAATCCGATCGTGCCAAAAGAGGTAATGGCTAAGTGTGTTCCGGAAAATCTTCGCGGT
Organism: Oscillospiraceae bacterium; assembly: GCA_902788505.1. GTDB lineage: Bacteria > Bacillota > Clostridia > Saccharofermentanales > Saccharofermentanaceae > Saccharofermentans. The sequence goes on along the minus strand of CADAKH010000026.1, from coordinate 19,302 downwards.
ATTTATATTCCGTATTGGGTAATCAATGCTGATTATACTGAAGCGGATTATCTGAGTGGAAAGGTCAAGAGAGGCAAAAGCACAGTTACCAAATATTATTCCAGAGCCGGAGAGATCACGGTAAAGAATGTGCCTGTCGACGGTTCAAATATACTTAATGACGATATCAGCAGCAAGCTTGAACCGTTTTACCTTGAGGATTCAAAGAGCTTTGACGAGGATTATCTTAACGGTTTTTATTCTAACACTTCGGATATGAACTATTTTGATCTTCGGAAGTCGGCCGCATACAGATGCCATAAGATGTTTGCGGAAGAAGTTGTAAAAACAGTCAGAGCCAAAGACGTAAAGATAGAGGACTCGATTTATTGGGTCGATATTCATGATGAACCAATATATATGATGTTTCCGGTTTGGTTTTTTACATTCAAATACAACGGGAAACCGTACACGGTGCTTGTCAACGGACAGTCAGGCAAAGTCGTCGGAACAATGCCGTGGGAGAAAAAACGCGTTGTCGCTTTAGCATTAACGACATTTGTGCTTGTCATGGCTGTCATTGCAATGATCATTACCGGTCTGATTGAAAAATGGGTTTTGCTTTCTACGATATTTGTATATGCATTAGCGGCAATCACGCTGCTCGGAACGTATTCTTTTACTAAAGGAATTGCCGGACTCAGAAGAATTAATAAGAATCTCAAGCTTACTCAATCGGAAGAAATTTTCAAGTTTGTTAAGAAAAGACAGGGGTAATGTATATGGATGAACAGGTTTTTATGATGTATTCGGTTTTTATAGGAATGCTGGTGTTTACGGGAGTATCCATTACTTTATTCATTGTCTATAAGATACTTAATAAATACAGTAATTTCGGTGATTCTTCCTGTAGGATGGATGAGTATTCATTAAGAGGAATACACTATTTACGCGATATGGATGATGTGCCTTCGACAGAAAGACATTTCCTTTTTTCTAACTATGGTGTGAATCCATACGAGGGCAGGCAACATTCGATTCCGGAGCAGCTCCTTAAGAATACGAAACCGGATGACGATTTTGATCAAATATAACAAACATATAAATGAGCTTATAAAACGTGCTTTATAATTTTCAGATAAGCCTTTGTTTACTGTATCTTAATATTCTTGTCGTATAATAGTGCCAGTAATTTCCGGAGGCTTATATGAAGAGATTTAACAGCGCCATGGCATTGATACTTGCAGGTGCAATGGTATTAACTGCATGTGATAAGGGACAGGAAACGGTTACTGATGAGACTTCCACACCTGACTCATCTGCTGCGGTCACAAGTGGAGATACAGAAACCACACAGACGGGTACTTTTGAGGGTACATCGGGAGTCACTCATTCGGCTTCGGGACTGACCGAGTTTGGTAACGGTTATGAGGGAATCGAAGGAACGGGTGATTATAATTACGGAGAAGCACTGCAGAAATCAGTCCTATTCTATGAACTTCAAAGAAGCGGACCGCTTCCTGAACAGACAAGATGCAACTGGCGTGGAGATTCAGGACTTGAGGACGGTGCTGATAACGGCCTGGATCTTACAGGCGGCTGGTATGATGCCGGTGATAATGTAAAATTCAATCTCCCAATGGCATATTCCGCAGCAATGCTCGGCTGGTCCGTGTATGAGGACCGTGAGGCTTACGAGCAGAGCGGCCAGCTTGAATATATACTCGGTGATATTAAGTGGGCATGCGATTATCTTATCAAGTGTCATCCTGAAGATGAGGTCTTCTATTATCAGGTCGGTGACGGTAATGCCGATCACTCATGGTGGGGTCCTTGTGAAGTCATGACTATGAACAGACCTTCTTATTGCGTTACCAAGGATAATCCGGGATCGGCAGTAGTCGGAGAGGCTGCAGCCGCTTTGGCTGTTTCTTCAATCGTCTTTAAGGATACTGATCAGGAGTATTCAAAGCTTTGTCTTGAACATGCGGAGAGCCTGTATGCTTTCTCTGATTCCACAAGAAGCGATTCCGGATATACAGCAGCTAACGGCTTCTATAATTCATGGAGCGGATTCTACGATGAGCTTTCGTGGGCAGGCTGCTGGCTTTATATGGCTACCGGTGATGCTTCATATCTTGATAATGCCAAGAAGTGTTTCAATGAGGCAGGTCACGATTTTGACTGGGCATTATGCTGGGATGACGTGCATATAGGTGCCTGCGTTCTGCTTGCCAGGATAACCGGTGATAATGCCTATAAAGATGAGATCCAAAAGCACCTCGACTACTGGTCATGCGGCACATCTGACGGTCAGAAGATCACGTATTCGCCAAAAGGTCTTGCGTGGCTCGACCAGTGGGGTTCATTAAGATATGCAACGACAACGGCCTTTGTTGCAGCTGTATACAGCAGATGGGAAGGCTGCCCTTCTGATAAGGTGTCTGTTTATTGGGATTTTGCAAGGTCACAGGCAGATTATGCTTTAGGTTCTTCCGGAAGATCTTACGTGGTCGGATTCGGTGAGAATCCTCCTGTACATCCGCACCACAGGACAAGTCAGGGTTCATATTGCGATAACATGAATGAACCCGGTGAATCAAGGCATACTCTTTACGGTGCGCTTGTCGGAGGCCCCGATGCATCTGACGGTTATACCGATACGGTAAGCGACTACAATAAAAACGAGGTTGCCTGTGACTATAATGCCGGTTTTACCGGTCTTATGGCTGCCATGTATTCGAAATATCACGGAAAGACTCTCATTGATTTCGGCGCAGTAGAAGAAGTTCCGGGTGATGAATATACAGCTGAGTGTACTCTTAATGTTGAAGGTCAGGACTTTGCCGAGATAAAAGCATTTATCTATAACAGGACTGCATGGCCTGCAAGAACAGCTGAGAACCTTGAATTCAGATACTTTGTGGATCTCTCTGAGATATATGAAGCCGGAGGAGATGTGTCCGGTGTAAGCATATCGACAAATTATATGCAGTCAGGAAGAGTGGACGGACTGAAAGTCTGGAATGAAGAAAATCACATCTACTATCTTTCCGTTGTTTTCGATGACGGTAATTTAAGACCCGGAGGTCAGTCTCAGTATAAATCAGAGATTCAGGTCAGGATGACCAGTCCAAACGGTGTCTGGGACAACGGCAACGATTATTCGTATAACAATTCCACGGGAGCAGTTCTTCTTGATAACGGTGAAGTGGTCTTCGGTATCCTGCCTGATGAAGAAGGTTCAGGCTCAGGCGATTCGGCCGGCGGCACAGCGCCTTCTCAGAGCACGGCAAAGCCCACTCAGAATCAGTCATCAGGAGGTCAGACTTCGGTAGGAGATCTTGATGTACGCATGACTTATAACGATAATTCTTCAAGCGCAAATTCAATTGCAGGGACTCTTGAGATCACCAACAGGGGCGATGAACCGGTAGATCTGTCAGATTTGCGGATTAATTACTACTTCACAAATGACGGCGGGAATATGGTGTTTGACTGTTATCACGCTGCCGTGAATTCCGCTTCAGGACAATATACAGCGCTTACAAACGATGTTGATGCTGAGTTTGGTTTATGTTCCGGTGAGGACAGGGATACTTGTCTTATAATCTATCCCGGCAGCGGTATTCTTGATGAAGGTGATACTTTCACGCTCAGTTTCAGTTGCCACAGAGAAGACTGGCAGAATATGGATCTTTCCAATGACTGGTCTTTCAGAAGCGTGGAAAATATCGAGATAATAGCTAAATAAATGCGGTTCCGGTCCGGAAGGCTAAAACTGTCCTATTAATCGCTTTCAAAAAGATTTTTTGAATCGTAAAATCTATTCAGAAAGATTTACGGGGTAGCAGTATGATCAGATATAAATCCTACAGTGCGGTAAGACCTGTATCGCATGAGGTGATAGCGGATGCCTTAAAGGACTCTCAGGATAAGGAGGTCATTTTTGTTGCGCCTGAGTTTGCGAAGGCTCAGGTGGAGCGTGAAGTTCTTGCTTACAAAGAGGAGACTTCGGAGAAAGATTCGGTGATCGATACAGGTGACGGGATCCTGACACTTTCTTCTTCACTTGTTAACGGAGATGTCCTGAGCTTCCGGAAGCTTGCAGGGAATATACTTGATGATCTCGGTACTAATTATGTGGCCGAAGGCGGAGAGATTATGCTCCGCAATGCGATATATAACATTCTTGCCAATAACAAGAGCAGATTAAACGCATTTGGCACGCTCTCTTCCAGGATCGACTATATCAATATGATGATCGCACTGTTAGGCGATTTCTCAAGATATGGAGTAGGTATCGGAGACATTGATAAAGCGATTAAGGCTTTGGATAGCTCCACATCCTCACCCGCTTTTCTAAATAAGCTCAGGGATCTTCATCTCATAATGAGTGAGCTTGAACTGATGAATGCGAAGTTCGGGCTTAACCTGTTAAGAGAACCTATTGCTTTGGCTTGCGACAAGCTTGAAGCATTTATCTCAGGCAGCCTGAAGACAAGACGCAGGAGTCTTCTTGATTCTCTTAAGAATTCAAGGATCGTCTTTATAGGTTTCGGTGCTACACGTATGCTTACTCCCAAAGAGATCAAGCTTGTATCACTTTTATCTGAACTGGGAAGCGATATCGAGTTCAACATTCTTGACGGTAATTCAGGTTCTGAATACTCAGCAGTTTATAAGAACGGACGCGATTTCCGTTCTATGCTTGAAGGTCTTGGTGCAAAAGGAAGCGTGCTTACTGTTGAAGATAAGCAGGAAGTGCTGGCCGCATTAATATCAGGACTTGCTTCTGATACTAAGCCTGACGGCATTGACTCTGAAGGCAGAGTAAGACTTGCCGAGCTTTCCGGAATCGATGACAGAGTGGGCTATATCTTCAGCGAGATAATCGATCTTACGAGAAATCACGGTTACAGATACCGTGACATAAGGATAATATGCTGTAATGAAGACATCATGACCAGGATGAGAAGTACCGCTGAATTATATGGTCTGGATGTGTTTATTGACAGGAAGATCGCGTTAGGCGGTACTGTAGTGCCCTACATGATGCAGATTCTGTTGGAACTTCCGGGCTCAGGATACACGCTTGAACTCATAATGAAGGCAATGAGATCCGGAATGCTCAGGATCCCGCCTTACATAGCCGACAGTTTTGAGAATTACTGTTATGCAAGGAATATAACGGATGCAGGAAGACTCTTTGACAGTAATGCTTATGCTGATGAAGAAGGTGCAAAACCCGGGAGATTGTGGATCATGGAAAACACGGTTCCGGGATATAAAGAAGGTTTTGTTAATGCAGGCAGGTTCTTCTATGAATATGTTGTCGTAAGATCCTTAATGCCCTTAAGAGAGGCCTGCGAATCTATTCGCAGGCAAAATACACTGTCAGGCAAGGCTAAAGCCAGCCTTGAGTATCTGGACAGTATGAGAGGCTTTATCGAGCCTTTGAGAGATGAGTTCATTTCAAGAGGAGATGATGCTACGGCTGTGGCACTTGTAAGAGGATATGACGAGCTCGTAAGCCTCCTTATGTGTTCGACGCACGAGATGAACGAATGTGAGATCAGTCAGAAGGATTTCACATCGATGCTCAGGACTGATATGAGGAACCGTACAGAAGGAACTATTCCTCTCAAGGTCGATTCGATTGAGATCACGACTCCAGAACATGCTTTTGTTACACCTTGCAAGATCCTTTTCATCATCGGTGCGCAGAAGGATAATTTCCCTTATGTCCGTATGAGAGAAGGCTTACTCAGCGGTATTGAGCTCAAGGCTCTGTCGGCTTCTACAGAGGAGATAGATCTTCCTGATAAAGCAGAGAGCAAGATGAGGGAAGAATTCGTTACGGCCTGTCTGGATCTTGGTGCTGCAACCGATATTATCTACATGGTCCACGAATACGGTTTACCGAAGAGCAGGATCTTCGAATATCTCGAGAACTATGCCGGTCAGGAACACCATATCGTCAACACATTCAAAAATCCGGTTGCCGGCCAGCCTGTTAAGTTCAGACATGACTTCGAAAAGGCTGCCATACCGTCTGATATTATGTCCAGACTTCTTACGGCAAAGCGTGAAGACGGAACTAAGGGTAAAGTGATCTATGCCAGTGTTTCTGCCATTGAAAGTTACAGACAATGCGCTTTCCAGTTCATGCTGAACAGGGAACTTGCCATTTCTCCGAGAGAAGACAATACAAGGATACAGCCTAATTCTTTCGGAAGCCTGATACACGGTATGTTTGAGACTGCATACAGAACACTGAGAGATGAGAGCAATAAAGATCCGGAACTTTTTAAAGAACTGGCAAACGAACTTCTTACAGATGAAGGCAAATACAATGAATTTGCCGATAAATGCCTTAAGGCTTCCGTTGCCTCAAGAGCGTCTTTCGGTTCTGTTGATAAAGAAGGCAACCCCAAAGATAAAGTTTTCGAGATGGATACATGTTCGAAGCTTCGCAGGATGTTTACCAAGATGTTCCGTGATGTTCTTTCTGATTCAGTAACGACCGGATTTGTTCCTGAAGGTGTTGAAGAGAAGATCGGTAACGGCGGTCTTGTTCTTGATATACATTACGAAGGAATAGATCTTAAATTCAGCGGATATATAGACCGCTATGATATTAGATGCGATGCGGACAAAAAGATCCATGTGAGAACCATCGATTACAAGAGCGGTGATAAGGCTGTTGATTCCATTGCACTTCTGAACGGAACTCAGATCCAGCTTCCTGCTTATTCAGGTGCGATACTCGACATGAACCGGAAGAACGGTTCGGAGGCTGTTATTGACGATTACGGTTATGTTCTTGTAGGCCTAAAAGCTAATGACGACGGAGAACCGCTGGTATGTCTTCCGCAGCTTGCAGGATACAACAGTGAGGCTATTAACGTAGCTATCAGTTATTCGAAGCACATTATCAGGGAGAGCGTTGACCAGATAGCAGGAGGCAAGGCTGATGCAATAACCGCAACCCCTCACATAAAACTCTGCAGCTACTGCAGTTACAAGGGCTTTTGCGGTAACGATCCGTCTTCTTCAAAAGGAAGAAAACCGATTGATACAAGCAGCTCGAGTGAGTACGGAAAAATTGTCTCAAACTGCGAGAAATCCGCTGAGCCGACAAAGTCCGGTAAACCCAGAAAGGATTACGGTTACGATGATTCTACGAAGCGGATCGGTTCAGATAAAAACATGAGTAAAGATGACAGAAGGGCTATCCTTGCAATGAAGGATATTCTTGAAGGAAAGAACGGTAAAAACAGCGGAGAGGAGGAGTAAGTTATGAAGTTCTCAGATGAACAGAATAAGATCATAAATGCAGGACTTGATAACAATCTGGTCTCCGCTTCAGCAGGATCAGGAAAGACAACGGTTCTTACCGCAAGGATCGGTGATGAAGTTTCAAACGGGATCTTATCGGTTGATAAGATGCTGGTCGTTACATTCACTGAAGATGCAGCTTCACATATGGCAGATAAGATAGAAGAGAAGCTGAGATCTTTACGTAACGGGGCTGCATCAAACGGGGATCAGGACCTCGCTTCCAGACTTTCTTCACAGATCGATCTTCTTCCTAATGCATATATCCAAACAATGCACGGATTCTGCTCACGTGTTATCAAGGAGAAGGGATATCTTCTGGAAGACGGTCCTATGGCCGAATTTACTGATCCTTCATGCAGGATCATAAGCGAAAGCGAGCAGGGCGTTCTCCTTCAGACAGCAGTTGATTATGCAATACGGGAGCTCTATTCCGAATGTGAGTCAGAGGATGAGCCTTTCATCAGATTTACAAGACGGTTTGGTGACGGCAGGAGTGATGCATCCTTGACCGGTATCGTTACAAGCACATACAAGACTTTGCGCAGTCTTCCAGATTATCTGGAAGTTTGCGAAAGATTTGTTGCTGTCCGTGAAGAACGCGATGCTAAGGGCCAGATCATGTATTTTGAAGGTGATAATGAGATCCCTTCAAATATCATAGAGTACCTGACTAAGCTCAAAGATATTTTTGAGAGCAGCGATTTTTCATACATGCTTAACTGTCATGAGACATATCAGATAGTTGAAGAGTTTTCGAATGAAGAATTCATAAGCGAGGTTACGGGCAGGATCGATAAGGTTATCGAGGATTTCAAAACCCATAAAGGCGTAGATTTCTTTGCCAGTCTAATGCCCATAAAAGAGCTGGCAGAACTGAAATTTAAGAGCATCTTCAAGAATCCCGATCTTAAAGGCGATGACGAGCCCTTATTTGCGGTTATCTCTTTAAGACATTTCATCGATCCAGGCAAGTGGGCCGATGCAAAGTACGAGAACAGTCTGGACCTTCCGGAAGAGTATGGAAGTCTTATAGGATTTGAATACGGACAGGTGTTGGAATACCAGAAGGCCGGTACAGAAGCTTCGAAGTGTTTTGTTGAGCTTTTGAAACGAACTGACAGAGCCTATCAGGAGATAAAGAACTCAATGCACGGGATGGACTATTCCGACCTTGAGCATACCGCATATGAGATATTGAAGACGGAAGAAGCATCAGAATTCTACCGTGAGAAATTCACCGAGATCTTTGTCGACGAATATCAGGACAATACAAGGCTTCAAGATAAGATCATCGAGAAGTTCGAGCGTTCTGAAGGAAATGTTTTCCGTGTCGGTGATATCAAGCAGAGTATCTATAAATTCCGTTTTGCCGATCCGAAGATATTCGGTTCCAGAATGGAAAGCTACAGTGCTGATCCGAATCTCGGAACAGTTCATTATCTCAAGGAAAATCACAGGAGCACATGTGAAGTCCTTGCATTTGCAAACTACGTTTTCGGTCAGACTATGAGCAGGGATGCTTCCGAGATCGAATACGATGAGACTCAGCGTTTAAGCAAAGCATCTGAATCAAAGCACGGTCCTGTACCGAGGATCGTTGTTGCAGACAAGGGCATTCCGAGAAGCGGAGACGGTGACAAAACAGAACCTGATACGAAAGCGGTCTTTGCGGCTGTAGAAAGTGAAGTAAGAAGATATCTTGAAGAATGTACAAGAGTTGACGGAAGCAGGACTGAACTTAAGGATATCTGCATCCTTACGGCATCCAACAATCAGGCTGAATCGATAGCAAGATATCTTAACGGATGCACTTTAAAGGACGGCAGAAAGCTTGAGGCATCAGGAAGATTCACGACAGATGTTTTCGAAGACCGTGACATTCACAGGCTGATCAATTTCCTGATCTGTCTTGGAAATGAATACAGGGATGAATATCTTGCGGGAGTAATGCTCTCCAATTATAAGTTCTCGAATTTTACTGTTGAGGAACTTGCATCAATCCAGGTCTTTATCCACGAACTCGAAGGAATGTGTCTTGAGAAAGAACCGCTGATGCTAAGACTTAGGGTCTATTCCGAAAAATGTGATTCGGAACTGGCAGCAAGAGTCAGGAACTTCATTGATGTCTTTGACAGGATAAGAATGAGTTCAATGGTTACCGATATTGATGACATAATCGAACTTATCTACCGTGAGACAGGTATCAAAGCTACTCTTGAGGCGAGAGAAGGCGACAGCAGCAAATTCGATGTATTCAAAGACTGGCTGTCTGAGAGCTTCAAAAGGAGAGGCTCTGATGTATCAGGTATAGCATTGGAACTTGAGCAGATGAAGATCCAGATCAAGAAAGCGGATATTGAGATTGTCGATGCGAACAAGAACAAGATCACGACCATGACCGTGCATAAGAGTAAAGGTCTGGAGTTTCCGTTTGTTATTCTTGTTGCCACAGGCGGCCAGGATGAGATGAAGGATAATCTTTCAAGTATTATGTTTGACCGTGATGATGGTTTCATAACAGAAGACTACAATTTTGAAGATGTTACCAGAAAGCATTCGTTTGAGCAGTATATCTACAAGATGAAGATGAAGCTCGTATCAAATGCCGAGACTGTCAGGCTTCTTTATGTTGCACTGACAAGAGCTGAGGAGAATCTTTCAGTCATCACCTGTTGCGATTTTAAGGATGACGGCAAATCAAGCCCGATCAGGAAGGCATTTACCCAGGCGATCGGTTACGAAAAGAAGGCGTTTGATAAACGTCACTGGCTTGCAGGAGACATGAAACTTCCGTACTGTCTTTTCAGTGCGCTTGCAAGAAGTGAAGACGGTGATGTATTAAGAGATCTGGCAAGGTCAGGAGATCTGAATAAAAGTAATGTTGTCCCGTTTACAGATCTTGACGGTAATACGGTCAAAGGTTATGAAGTGGTAACAGTTCCTGCGGAACGGGTTGTTGAATTATACGATGCCCATAAGTCGGTTTCCGGAGAGCAAAAGGAAGAAGACAAAGAACAGAAGGATGAATCGCATGCTGTGTTCGATCCTGAAGGGAAACTGGTTTTCCCTGAATACAAATATCAGGATAGTGTCGATATTCCTTTCAAGGTCGCAGTTACCGGAATTAAAGGTGACGGAAAGCCATCTGATACGACCCATGTTGATCTTCAGATAAGGGGTATAGACGATTTCGAGAGTGCGAATATCTCAATGCTTACGGCGGCCAACAAAGGTACGATCCTTCACAGAATAATGAGATTTATCGATCTTGATGGTATCAGGAACGGTAAAGTGACTTTTGATGAAGAGATCAGGAGCATGATCGCTGAAGGATATCTGAACATCTGCACACCTTCGGACGCCATTGATGTTGCATCTGAGTTTGAAGAAGGAATAATGGCATTCTGCAGGGATGAAAGATGCAGTGAGATCATAAGAAGCTTTGAAGAGGGAACTGCCAGATCGGAGAAGCCGATCGTCTTTGCCGTATATACAGAAGGGACTGATGGTGATTCTGCGCTGGTTCAGGGAATTATCGACCTGATCTATAAAGCGGATGACGGGTTTACGATACTGGATTACAAGACAGACCGTTTAAGCGGGGCAGATCCGGAATCAAGAGCGAAAGAAGCTCTTGAAAGACATGCGTTCCAGCTTTACAGTTATGCTTCAGCATGCAAAAAGGACGGCATCACAATCGTTCACAAGCTTTTATATCTTGTAAGATATGGAGAGTTTGTTGAAGTTTAATTGCGGGTCTTCTTTTTTCCGGCATCACGCTTTCTGATGGCACGGAAAAAGTCGAGCATCATCTGTGAGCATTCTTTCTCGAGGATGCCGCCTTCGAATTCGACTTTGTGGTTGTGACCGTGTTCCACATTGAAGATATCGTTGCATGAGACTACGGCACCGCTCTTCGGCTCGTAAGCACCGAAATAAACCTTCCTGATGCGTGATTGAATTATGGCGCCGGAACACATGGTGCACGGTTCGAGAGTCACATACATGTCCATGTCTTCAAGTCTGAAGTCGCCGAGCTTTTTACATGCTTTATCAATTGCGATGACTTCTGCGTGTGCGAGTGCATTTCCTCTTGTCAGCCGGAGGTTATGTGACCTTACAAATATCTTGCCGTCTTTTACGATAACGCAGCCGATAGGACATTCACCGAGATCGATTGCTTTCTCGGCTTCTCTGATTGCTTCCAGCATAAACTTTTCGTTATCGTCAGAAGGCTTAAGGTCAGGATATAACTTGGATTTCGGCACGAATAAACCCCGCAGCTTGTGATGTCAGAAAAATGATACAGACGGCAGGGCAGAAGTGTCAAGCGTAAAACAGGCAACATGAATTCCCACGGTTTATTTGGACACAGACCGGCAGAAATATGTCAGGAAATACAAATAATGCTTGACGGCTGTTTATTAGCATATTATAATTTACGATTGCTATAAGTAGAACTATGCCTGCGCAAAGGGAATGCCGTATTTACGGCCAGTTTTAAACCATTATCCCTGTATCTAAGTAGGGCGCGTGTTTGCTTAAAGCGCAAACTTCAAAGATAAAGGACGATTATTGATGGCAACTAAACAAGGTATGTGCAGGAACTGCGGTTCGCTGGTTATGTTCGATGACAGGGACGAACTTTGCGAGTGCGTATTCTGCAATTGTGTTTTCCCTTCTGCTGAAGCTGCTGAGCTTCTTGCAAATCCTGACGGACATGAGTTTAAGAACGAGAAGTTCGAGAAACAGGAAGGAACTAAGCACTACTATTCCAATCCCGTAATGCCTGATGTTGTTGAGAAGGCTGTTCAGAGGGATAAGGTTTCTAAGACGCAGACAGATTCTGCAAAATTAAAGCCCAATGAGTTTGAGATTTCGCCTAACGATGTAAAAGCCCCCAAGAAGCTGGTCATCGGCATGATAGCAGGATTGGTTGCTGTCGTTGCGATCATAATGGCTATTGCGCTTCCGCTTTATTTCAGCCGCAAATCACTCAAAGAGGCTATCACAGCTGATTTCGATACTATCTATGCAACATCTTCCAATGTTTCATATTCGGACTTTGAATTCAAGCAGGCAAACATCTATGGTCTTTCATGCCAGTTTGTAAAGCTTGGCCTTTCCGAGGATATTGAAGAAGCTGATGCACAGGCACTTTATTTCAACTACGCTAAACTCCGTGCTGACAAGCGTGGCGAGGATTCAGGCAAAGTCGAGATGTATATCTATACTCCCGATAAGATCTTCTTCGTTAATGAAGATGGAGTAACAACGGATGTTCAGACTCCGGTCGAGATACTGCCCGTAACAGAGACAACCAAGTAATTTATCCGGTTGCCGTGATACAGGCGGCAAGGGTTTAGGCACATTTACACAGATATTCATGAGGTGATCTATAGATGACAGATTTTGAAAAAGCGCTGGCGCAGGCAAAGAAATTCGCAGAGAAGAACGAGAATCAGATTACCGAGACAGAGTTTGAGACACTTACAGACTCATTTAAGATAGAACCCGATGAGATGATCAATCTCAGAGCCGAGCTTGAGAACAGCGGCGTAATGATCAGTGATCCGGATCTTGGCGTTGATGACGATGTGGTGGATTCTGATGGTGAGGATGCCAATGTTGTTGATGACTCGGTCAAGATGTATCTCAAAGAGATCGGTAAGATCGAACTTCTTGATGCAGAGCAGGAGAAGGATATCGCTCAGAGAATGGCGAAGGGCGACGAAGAGGCAAAAGAACTCCTTATCAACTCCAACCTGAGACTCGTAGTTTCTATCGCAAAGAAATATATGAACCGTGGTCTTTCTCTTCTCGATCTCATTCAGGAAGGTAACATAGGTCTCATAAAGGCTGTAGATAAATTCGATTACACAAAGGGATTCAAGTTCTCGACATATGCAACATGGTGGATCCGTCAGGCTATCACCAGAGCTATCGCTGACCAGGCAAGAACGATCAGAATCCCTGTTCATATGGTTGAGACTATCAACAAGCTCACAAGAGTACAGCGTCAGCTCGTTCAGGATCTCGGAAGAGAACCTACTACAGAGGAACTTGCTGAGGCTATGGGTATGGAAGTTTCAAAGATCAGAGAGATCCAGAAGATCTCACAGGATCCTATATCCATTGATAAGCCGGTCGGCGAGGAAGAAGACAGCCACCTGGTTGACTTCATTTCCAATGACGAACTTGCCGCACCTGAAGAAGAGGTCGCAAGGATCCTTCTTAAGGAAGATCTTATTCAGGCTCTCAACGGTTTAACAGACAGGGAAAGAAGAGTTATTGAATTGAGATTCGGTCTCAAGGACGGTGTTCCGATGACATTGGAGCAGGTTGGTAAGAAGCTTGGCGTTACCCGTGAACGTATCAGACAGATCGAGGCCAAGGCTATCAGAAAGCTCAACAGATCACCTAAGTCCAAGAAGCTTGAAGGCTATTCTGACTAATAAGTCAGGCTCTTTAGTGGCCTTCCATTACGGAGACAGATAAAGTGGCTGACCGCAGGCGGTATTCATTCTACAGAGGATTATTTACAGGGGACGTTTTGAATTTTTCGAAGCGTTCCCCTTTTGTCAAGGAGATCATGTTCGAAAGGATCTATCCTTCGAAGATCATCCTTCCGATGAAGATGCATTATGGCGTCCCTGCTGTACCTGCAGTTAAGGTCGGAGATTATGTCCGTGTCGGACAGTGTGTGGGAGTTCCGGAGAAGGGTTCATTCTCCGTCCCCGTTCACAGCGGTGTCTCGGGAAAGGTAACCGATATTTCCGATATAAGGCTTCCCAACGGTATCCTTACGCCCGCTGTAACTATCAAGAATGACATGAAGAGGACAAGACTTGATTCGATCAGGCCAAGATCCGGATTCAAGCTTTCAGCTAGTGAAGCAATAGGCGTAATAAGAGATGCCGGAATCTGCGGTATGGGCGGTGAAGGAATCCCGACAGCAGCCAAGCTGCGCAGAGCGAGAACTGAAGTTGTAAAGGATTTTCTGGTCAATTGTCTTCAGAGTGAGCCGTATTCCACATCAGATCTTGTTGCGATAACTGAGTATCCCGATTATGTAGTGCTTGGTGCAAGCGCATGTGCCAGAGCAGTTGGTGCATCCAGATGTGTTTTCCTTATATCTGATTCCAGAAAGGAACAGAGACGCGCCCTGGCAAATTCAATTGCCAGGATCAAGGATGATTTCAGAGATCTTGAGTTTGATATAAAACTCTTCAGAGAGCGTTTTCCTCAAGGCTACTACAGACTTGTTGCAAGGGCTTTATACGGAAAGAATCTTGCTCTGGGCGAGACTCTTGAGACAGCCTGCAGTGCGGTTCTTTTTAACTGTTCGACTATGCTTGCCTGCTGGGAAGCTCTGTCAGACAACATTCCCATGATGAGCAGGATCGTATCTGTTACGGGAGATGCTTCTGGCGGACACAACATCCTTGTTCCTGTCGGAACACCTGTTTCAGAAGTCCTTACAAATTCTCAGGATATAAAGAACAGCAGTGACAGGATAGTTTGGGGCAACTGCCTTACGGGAATCGAGATAACCGATCCTGAGAACACACCGATAGTTAAGACCACTTCCGTTATCTCCGTTGTAAGACGTGCTGAGGTTCCGAGAACGCCATGTATACACTGTGGTCTTTGTTCTGAATGCTGCCCGATGAATCTTTCGCCTAATACGATTTTCGAGATGCTCAATCAGGGATTAAGCCAGAAAGCGGCAGAAGAAGGTGCAAGAGAGTGCATTGCTTGCGGTTCATGTTCTTATGTATGTCCTGCAGGGATCAATCTTACGACAGCTATTGCAAGCTTTGCAGGTGAAGGAAGGATCATAGAGACCAATTCGCTCCTGGATAACAGCAGCGCTGAAGACAGACCTGCAGAAGATATCACTCCTTCCTATGTCGGAGAGGCATCGCTCCTTGAAGACTACGCCAAAGATGAAGAAGACAAGAGCAAGAGTTCGCCTGATGCGATCACTCTGCCTTTCGAGAAGGATAAAGAAGTATGATCAGGGATTCAAGACAGCTTGCGCCATTTATACATACGGAGAAAAGTGCTCCGTATATCTATCTGACGTTCCTTGCCGCACTGGTTCCCTGTGTAGTTTACGGTATTTTCTATTATGGAATCAGAGCAGCCATATTGATACTGTTCTGTATGGCTTCCTTTGTGCTTATCGACAATCTCTGTGTGAGAGTAACGGGAAGAAGATCAGGCGGTGATTATTTTGATCTGAGTTCTCTTGTAGAGGGACTTCTTATCGCTCTGATGCTGCCTCCTGATACTACTTTGGTAATCGCTCTTACTGCAGTCTTGTTCGCTTCTATTGTTACGAAGCAGATTTTTGGCGGAGCCGGAAGCAACATCATTAATCCTGCCTGCGCCGGACGTCTGTTTATTGAACTTGTATGGCCATCCGGACTTCAGGGATTCTCTTATGGTGAGACAAACTCAAAGTTCTCACTTATCTCACTTGTGGTTCAGCAGCAGCCGGAAGTATCACCCTCTTATGAACACTTATCGCTTGCGGAGCTTTTAAGCGGTAACTATCCCGGCCTTATAGGTACTACATGTTTTATCTGCATTCTGGTCGGAGCGATCTTCCTTACCCTTAAAGGTACGATAAGACTTTATTCACCGATCTCATATCTTGTAACTATCTCTGTTCTGTATCCTGTAACTATGCTTATCGAGACAAGGTCATTCAGTTTTGACGGTTCTCTTATCTATCTGCTTTCATCAGGTGCGTTCTTCGTTGCGGTATTCATCATGGGCGATCTTACTACCATGCCTTCAAGGTTTGCATCAGGTGTTTTTGCAGGAGTTGTCTGCGGCATACTGACACTGGTTACAAAACCGTTTGTAAGTCCGATGGTATCTTTGCTTGCTCCGGTACTTGCAGTTAATTTCCTTTCTTTCGTTTTGGATTTCTTCTCGAAAACTCTTTCCAGACGTAAGATCCATTCGAGGGAGGTGGATGTATCATGATGACACATGCGCAGCTGAAGCAGTTTATCGCTGAAGCGGTTATTTTGCTGATACTTGGTGCCGTACTGGTAATCGGAGGTTATTTTATCTCCCAGGACAATGCCAATAAGCGTGTCCAGAACGAATACCATGCGAGATTTGATATTGTTTTGGATTCCTATTCTTATGAAAAGGTAAAGAGTAAGGCTCTTAGTAATTTCCCTGAAATCAAGGGCGTTTATATAGGCTACAACGCATCAGGTTCTCCGGAAGGATATGTAGTCGACCTTTCGGTAAAATCTCCTGATAACAGGGATCTCAGCATGCTTGTTGCTCTTGATTATGAGAGCACCAGGATCGTTGGCCTTTCGTTGAATCCGGTGACCGGTGACAACGCTTACACAATCAGCGAAGATGAAATGAATCAGATAAAAGACAGACTTATCGGAAGACAGATACCGATGGCTTTCATAACCGATAAGAATCCCGACGAGGATGAGAATGCGGAGAAGATAACTGTCGGCGGATTGAAAGACGGTGTTTACTATGCACAACGCCTGTTTGACGACAGAAACAAGTATATTGATTACGTCGAAATGGAAGTTGAGAACGGTGTCATAATAAAAGTGAAGTGGGATGCTTTCTGTACTGATACCACTAACCAGGACAGAAGTGAAGCATCACTCAGAGGTGCTTACGAGATATCCGGTCTTGACTGGGCTACTCAGTCTTATAACCTGTGCCACGCGCTGCTTGAGTGTCAGGATCCTGACCGTCTTGCGATGAAGTCAGACGGAACGACAGATATAGTTGCCGGTGTTACATGCGATATAAGGCCTTTTATTGAACTTTCCAAGGAATGTATCAGCAATTCAAGGGCCGGCTACAGCAAGACTGATTATATGCGCGGTCTTAACATGATGCTCTTCCATCTTTATCAGGATAATGCAGAAGGTTTGGAATACCTTAATAAAGACGGACATATTGTTTTCTCATTCGAAGAGACTCCCGAACTTTACACAATATATGACGATAACGAGGCAGTGATCGGCTATATGGGTGTAAGACAGATCGAATCGATAATTACGGGAAAGCCTTATACTGAATCTGAATACGATAACAGGCAAAATGACAAGAATGGTGATGTTCAGATTGCAAATACCGGAGATTATGATGCCGGTGAGGACGGCCTTATAACAAGCGGAAATTCAGACGATCAGATACTGACGGACAGTATTGATGATCTTCCGATGTCTGAGATTGCTTCTCTTGTAGAGCCGGCACCTAACGCGTACGATCAGACCAGAACCGTTATAAAAGCATGTAACACCTGTTACAAATTCCTGAAAGAATACCTGAAATGGAAGGTGACTTGATGGGCTTATTTACCGAGAAATACGATTCGCCGTTCGATAACGAACAGACCAGGCGGAAAATAGATGATAAGGTATCCGCAGTCCATATAAGACCAGCGAAATATCTTTCGACCAGGAGTTCTCTGCTCCTGGGATATTCACTGGTTTCTCTTTGCCTTGAGTTCCTGATCTCCGGAAATGCGTTGTGGTGGCCGGTAGCATGTTCCCTGGTCTGCATTCTTGTCTGGTCATTAACACTCAGGTTTTTCATGCCGCGTAATCTTTCCGTTATATCGTTTGCATTTGTTATCGGATTGTTTATCGCATCGGGTGAGATATCATACAGGTTCGGACTTTGTGAACCTTATTCAGCGGTCGGGTTCATTCCAATGGCTATCGGAATCATGTCTGTTGCCAGGTTTAAGGACGACGACAACGAGTTATACACAAAACCGGCATTCGGTTCCGAAGTTATGCTGCCTTATACTATAGCCCTTGTGTGTGCTCTTTTCGGTAATCTGATTACATACATATTCGAGAAGAGATACCTTTTTGTATCACTTATTGCCGCAATAATGTTCCTGATCCTGATGAGCTGGGCGATATCCAAGATCACAGGCATTCCGAGAAGAGCTACCTCTAAAAAACTAACTGAATTCTGGGATATTCCTGTAGCAGACATCTCGGAACTCAGAAGATTCCTGGTTGCGAGAGGGGAATTTGCTGCTTTCTGTGTTATCTGTATGATCGTTTTGTACGTTCTTAAGTTCATCACGGATGCTGACTGGTTCAGACTTATGACAATCCCGGTTTGTGAATTCTTAGCTTTGCTTTTGGGCTCTTTGGCTGTATATGCGGCAAAACACAATTTCAGAAGGTCTATATTCGGATTAAGATATTTTATAAGTGAGGTCTCCATTGCAGCAGCCTTTATTTCGCTTATATTCCTGGTGCATCCGGGCATCCCGAAAATCGCCCATCTCCTTATAGCATTTTTGTTTATCATTTCTGCCGATGTAGTAATGACCGGATTGTTATCAGTGATCAGAAGAAGGCTCATATTCGTATCAAAATCAAAATATATCGAAGGACTTCCTTTCTATTTAGTGCTTATTTCGCTGGTAGTCATGCTGGCTGAAACTTGTCTTTATTGCATTCCAGGATTGTGATATAATCTCGGACAGTTTTTGATAAAGCACGATTGTGTAGCTCAGCTGGATAGAGCGACCGCCTCCTAAGCGGTAGGCCAGCGGTTCGAATCCGCTCACGATCACCAGTATTTGCAAGGGGTTTGGGGCATTCCCAAACCCCTGATTTTTTGGCAAAAAGTGGTTGAAGGTGGTTGAAGATTGATAAAAGCCTACTACTGGACAAAGGGGTTCATTTTGGCGGGGTGTTTTGGGCTTTTTTTTTTATTTAATATTACATTTTTCAGATCATGCTAAAAGTGCTCTGTTTTTAGACAGAGACCCATATAAAATCAATATTCCTTTATCAGGCATGTTATAATCCCTATTGAGGGGCAACCCTTAGTTAGGAAAATTATCAGTATATTGGAATATTAGAAAAGCGCTTATGAGGAGAGGAATATGGGGATATTTGACGGATTTAAGAAGAAAGTTGAACAAAAAGAGGCTATCAATTA
>CADAKH010000025.1 GCA_902788505.1 Oscillospiraceae bacterium | reverse complement strand
GTAATGTTCTCTCTTACGAACTTCTGCAAGAACGCCTGACTTTGCGCAAGAACGCTTAAATCTGCGAAGTGCACTGTCAAGGGACTCGCCTTCCTTAACCTTAATCTCAGACATCTTTATCCCCCCTCTCTTCGCGTGGATTTCAAACTCGCATATTATATAGGACGTATGCGGATAAGTCAAACACCTTGAAATCAGGCAGATTTGTTGCCCGCAAGTTCCCTTACCTTATCAACAGGAAGACCTGAAAACTCGGCAATCTTTTCATAAGATAAAGAGCCATCCTTAATCATTGCCAAAGCGTGCTCAACAGAAGCTTCAGCTTTACCTTCTGCTTTACCTTCTGCCTTGCCTTCTGCTTTGCCTTTTATTATTCCTTCATTTCTGACTTCTTCCCAAATATCACACATCTCTTGTCTTCCCTTCATTGTCTCTTTGTAGTGTCTTACCTTCGATGACAGTTCTTTGTAGCACATATCTTTGGCATCAGTACAGTAAAAATCATTCATCAGCTTGCCCAGTGCCGTATCTCTAGTTCTTATTGATCCATTTACATATATTATATGCTCTCCGTCTTTGAAATGCACTTGAGTCTCATCAACTGAACGGTTTATATGATAAATCGGTAAACTCGAATCAAGAACATCATTTTCTGTAATAAAGATTACATAGCTCTCACAAAGATCAGTAAAATCCTCTCCCGGCTTCAACATGTCAGCATCAATCATACTCGAATGATATCTTGCTCTTTTCTGATGTGCTCATTGAAGCAGGTCGTCATGAAATCATCATCCATGAGTTTAAGGCGAGCAATCCTTGCCGAATCCTCCGGACTTATCGTACGGGCATTCTTCCTAACCATAAATGAACCTCCTTTTTCGTTGTTATGCTATTGAACAAATGTTAAGCATCCAGACACGACAAAAGAAGTACTAGTAAAGCTAGTTGTCCTATTAACGGGAATCACCAAGAAAGAATTGGCCGCATATAAGAGCTGGGATATGAAATCTATCAATTTCTAGATTCAATCAGCCTAAAGAATCATACAAACAAGTTACTTAAGAGTAGCGCTGATATCGTTGCAATAGAGATAGCCGGCGCCAAAGCAATCTTCCTCTTCTTTGACTTGCAGACAAGTGCGAAAACTATTCCAAGCACAACACCGATACCCACTGCAATGCAGGCACCCCTGATGTGCAGGAAGAGCATCAAGCACATAGCAAGCTTAACAGGACCGTAATTCATTTTGGTCTTCTTAACCTTGCCGATAACAGCCGTAACCAGCACCATGACAAGACCTACGCATGCAGAAGCAATAAGACCTTCTATAGCATATTCTCTTATGTCCGGCATGAATCCTACAGTCATGATCCATACGACCAGGATAGCTGCAAGAAATCCGTTCGGGATAACGCCCGAATCCCAGTCAGCCAAAGACAAACCAAGCAAAAGCACTTCCAAAGTCAGTGCAGCAATGACAGGAGCGTCAATAGCGCCATGCAATGCCAAAGTACCTGAAAAAACAAATCCCAGTATTATCTCGAAAATAAGATCTCTCGGCGGAACCTTGGAACCGCAATATCTGCACTTACCTTTCAAAGCGATATATGAAATGATCGGGAAAAGATCTGCCGTTGACAACTCATGTCCGCAAGTATCGCAATGACTGTGACCCAGCATCCAGTCTTCACCTCTTACAACACGCCATGCCGTACAAGTAATGAAGCTTGCAAATATCGCGCCAAACATAAAAGCCAGGACTATACAGTAAATGCCGATAAATAGCGAATCAAATAACGGATATGAAAGAATCAAGGCCGGAATCTCCTTAAAGGTTATTTCTGACCTTGATTATACACTTTGAAAAGAATTGCCAAAAGACATAAAAAAGCACCGGGCTCTTTCGAACCCGGTGCAGTGATAACTATTTAATTATTATGATTAACATCTACTAAAGATTTAGATTAAGTATCAACCTTTGCAGGCATTGAAGCTAAAGCACCAGCGCCAGAAGCAGGTTTAGTAGGAGTACCTGTTGTTGACCATTCACCACCAGATGTATACTGATAATATACAGCATCATCATCTGCTTTAAACTTAATAGCTACATAATAGATTGTATATTCGTCAATCTTTGTAGTTCCAGCCTTCGGACAATACTGAATATCAGTAACAGTAACACCGGTAAGCTTTGTAACTTCTTCACGAGTAAAAGTGCTCTTATCCTTATCTGTTGATCCCAAAGTACCGCCCTTACCGTATGTCTCTGTAGCGAGAGCCTGAACTGCTGCATAAACTGTGGAAGCTGCCTGATATTCCTTTTCCTTCTTAGCTCTGTCAATGTAACCAACGAGTGCAGGTACGAGCATAGCTGCGAGGATTGCGAGGATTACGAGTACTACAATGAGCTCAACTAATGTGAAACCCTTCTTTGTTGACTTACCTAATTTCTTCATGTTAGTGACCTCCTTTTTGTTCACCCTTAAAGTGAGTTTTGAGTTTGTTTTGTTTGTCAAATGCTTTTGACTTGCTTGATGGTCTTACTATAAACCATCACAAAAAGGAGTTCAACACAATTTCGCCACAATTCATTTTCGAGTAACAAATTGTTAACTCCAAAACGTGAAAAGGCCGGTTTGAGAACGGTTTGTAAACGGGAATGACGTTTATTTATTATACGAATGATTCCTGATCTGACTGAGAATTCCATTTGGATTATTGGCAGGGGCACCATATACTACAGTATGTATCTTCTCCCCGTTGATATCAGTGTTCTTTCCCCAATACATGTTAAAAGAAGGATCGTTTGCTTCGTGAACACCGTCATCATCGATAATATATAAGTCAGAATTCTTGTCGCTCTGAAAGAATACACGATATACAGTAAATGCCTTGTATTCATCAGACTTACCCTTATATTCATAGTAGCTTCCGCATTGAATCATAAAGATATGAGGCATTTTCTGAAGGCCGGCAAGTTCATAAATTCTTTTTTCATATTCATGACTCCAGCTATAGCTACTTGCAGATGAATTACTATAATCAATGTTTTTATGATCTTTAGCAGGATTTTCACCCCTGCCATACATCTCACTAAGCACAGCTTGTGAAGCTGTCCGCAAATCATATGCAAGCTGAATATCTTTCTCGCTCTTTGCACGTCTGATATATCCCGTAAGTGCCGGTACCAGCATAGCCGCAAGTATGGCAAGTATTACCAAAACAACAATAAGTTCAACAAGTGTAAATGCTTTTCTGGAGTTTTTTGCTTTCCTGCTCATATCTCAATACCTCAAACATGTCATTTGTCTATATTTTATTTTTTTTGAATAGATAAAACCTCTACAAATCCTTCACAATCTGCATATAAATTGAGCTTTTGAAATTATCCTTGTTGGTTTTTACTACAATAATACATTTTTCCCAAGAAATGATTACTTTGATTTTCTTTGTGTTAACACATCTGTAACCCCTAATTCGTTGAAAAATAATGCTCCCGAGGTTAGAATTGTAATATACTTAATAATAAGTAACTAATGAGGTTTCTTGATGAAATGTACGCACAAGACATCCTTAAATCGTAGAATTGCAGCGATCATTCGCGGCAATAAAGGTGCAAGCATCGTTCTTGTAACTATCATTGCTATCCTCATTATTACCGGAGTTATTATTCTCCGTACTACAACAAGCGCTCTTTGGGCTTCAGCAGATAAGCAGCTCAACCAGGATCAGGCATATGAGATGGCAACAAGCCTTGGCAATTCCTTAGATGAGTTAATTGTTAATAACAAGAGCATTGCTCTTGCCGACATCGCGACCGGTGGCGGAGTGATCATACCTGAAACCGCAGTTTCCGATCTTGCTTATGCCACAGTCTCTGCAAAAGTTAAGCCGCTCAGCGCTGACGAAAGTAACAGAGTTTATATTGTCACCGTAGTAGCCAAAGTAGCTGATGCAACGCATGAGTATTCCGCACAGTACTCAGGCTCAGGCACAAATTACCAGAGGTTATACTGATATGAAGAGAATCAATAAGACAGTATCTATCCTCAAAGACACTTCCGGCGAATCCATTATTGAAGTACTGGTCGCATTCATTCTGCTTTCTATTATGCTCGTCATTTTCTCACAGGGCTTGGCTTCTGCTTCCAATTCTGAAGTCAGCGCTAAGCAAAACCGTGAAAACGCAGATCAGTCAATGATAGATCTTCAGAGAAAACTCGCTTCTTCCACACCCAAGGAAGGCGCTGAGGAAAGAAATATAATCACTGTAGGTTCTGATACAGTCAAATCCTACAAATATGAAGTTAACGGCAATACTTATATAGTCTTCTATCCAGGGTAAGTCTTTATGAAACGTATACTCCGTAACAGAAAGACCAGAAAAGCAATGACTCTTGTTGAGTTAGTTGTTGCCATGGCATTGACCGCTATATTTGCAGCATCTTGCATATTGCTGGTATTGCCTGTTGAACGCATATACACCCGCAGCACCGATGTAAGCCGTGCCCAGCTTGTTGCTGACGCAGTTGTAGATTCACTCAGAACAGAATGTGCAAATACTTATATCAAAGACAGAGGCGATGTTATTATCGGTGAATTCGCAGACGACAGCCTTCTTGCTGTAAATCCTGCTGCAAGCGGTTCCGTGCTCGTTATTCACAAGAATGCGGATTATTGCGAGACGATCTTCTCAAACAAACCAATCACAAACTCTCTTTATGAGGCAAATTTCAAGGCTGCAGATGTCCTTATAGATAATAAGATTACAAGTCTTGCTATCCACAATCTGTTCGCTTTCGAGAATAATCCTGATATCAACAGCGGATATGTTCACTTTGGTTACTATAAGTCAGCCTATGATTCTTCTAACAGGATCCAGCCTGATGAGTATTATGATTTCACAAATCCTTTCCCTTATGCTACATATCGTGAATATACAGTGAATCTCACTTTCTCGGATATCGCGATCAAATCCAACACATATCCTGCACACGTGTTGTGCAAGGTAGATGTAATGAAAGGTAACGAGCTCGTTTATTCACGCAATACAGTTCTCTGCTTTGCAGCTCCTGCACATTAATCTAGTCAAATCACAATTCTAACCAGTAACCAAGCCGGACCAAAAAGTCCGGCTTTTCTTTGAATTAACTAGTGAGCGCTTCAGCCTTACGGAGGATCTAAATACCATACACAAAAAACTGGCAGCCACCTGTTAGACTGCCAGTATAACTTATTTGTTTTATATGATTCTGTAATTAGCCACCTGTTTCGGGCTCATTCTGATTATTCGGGTCTTCATTGTCTGTACCCGGATCGTTCGGATCGTTCGGATCGTTCGGATCATTCGGGTCATTTGGATCATCCGGATTATCATTTCCATTATTTGGATCTTCATCCTGTGTCCACTTAGCATACAGCGTAATGTTCCTATCAACCGCAACGTTGAAGTCATACGGATACAACTCACAGGCTTCGTCCAAATACCAGACTAATGTGTAACCCTCTCTCGGATTGACAGGCTCACTGGCCTTTTCACCGGTCTTGATATCCTGCCGTTCTATCTTGATATCATCTACTCCGGTAACAAAATCAACATAGAAGTAACGAACGATCTCGTACTGATTTCCATCGATCGTACCTTCATAGTTGCCAATACCCTTTATAGTGATTGAATACAGGCCAGGCTCAGCAGTTGACTCAGGATAGATTACTTCAAAGTCCGTACCCTTTACCAGAGGATCATCAGTACCGTTCAGACTGACCGTAATATCAGGGATTACATATTCATCAATATGTCCGTGATACTGTGAGGAACCAAAGGTCACCGTTGCACTGCTGATATCAGCCTTGGATATCGTAAAGTCAACTATAACTTCTGTTAAATCATTTGTATGATTATATAAGAATACTCCTTCGTCTACGTTACTGTTTCCGTTTGGCATCAATAACGCTTTAGCTTTCATATAATATGTTCCGACATTTACAGGTCTGCTTCCATCACCATCTGTAGTTCCACTGTTTTCTTCTGTTGTTTTAACTGTACATGCTGAATCCAGATAATACTCAATTTCTAAAGCTGTACCATTCAAATGTTCACCGTGAGGATCAGAAGGATTGCCATAAGTCCAATCATCTATATCTGGTTCTTCGATCCACTTATTCGTCAAGGGTTTAATAGTAAAAGTCTTTATAAATTGTCCAACATAGTTGCTGCCTTCAACATGCTCGATAATAATCTGAGCAGTATTGTCACCTGCTTCAATGTTATTATCATAAGTAACTGTGTAGTCTTGATCCTTAACGAGATATCTATTGTTAAGTCTGACTAAAACCCCAGGTTCTAACGCATTTCCGCTATAATAAAGATCATCAGCGTTAATTACTTCAACTTCGGCATTTTTTAGATTCAAACCATCGATTATATATACACGCTTTTGGTTTTCACCTTCAGCAACACCTTTATAGTTTCCCGTGCCATGTACAGTTATTTGTACTCTTCCAGGACGAATGTTGTTTGTATTGCCTAAATCAAGATGTTCGTATGTAAGATAATAATCAGTTGAAGCAGTAAGAGGTATATTTCTTATCTGACCATCTTCGCCAACTTTGTTTATCGAGACAGATAAAACCGGAACAATCGGAGCTCCTGTATAGTCATAATGATCCTGAACTAATTCGACTATTGTGGTATGAACACCATCTACATCTTTGATATCTAAAGGTACGATATTAAAGCTTGTCTTAACAACTCCCGCATATGTGTCCTGACCGGAAATGATTACTGAAGCCTGACCTACATTAACATTATTTTCAATTTTCAATGTGCAATCAGTACCCCAAACCAAAGTTGTTCCTTCAACTTTTACAGTTAACAATCCCATTATTGCTTCAGCGGTGACATCACTAGTAAATTCAAATGTAGGCATACCTTCTACAAACTGAACTTTGTCAGGATCCCAAATAATCTCAGCATTTGCAATGCTAATTCGATCGGATGTCTGAATAGGCCAATCTCCATAATGAGCAACATTAATAACTGGCTTAAGCGGGAATCTACCTTTGCCAGAATCACTATCAGTAATCAGAGAATTATCATAAGGGAATCCATCACATAGATCATTTTTACCTCTTATACCTCTTTCTGTATCGAAAACTATCCATGTTGCTATATCAGTATCGCCCAGAATATTTCCATTAACAGAACCTACCAAACGAAGTCCTCCTCCGTTAATTCCCGACAATGATTTGCACTTATTAGTATTACTGAATCTGTTATTGTTGATTTCAGACAGTATTCCGGCAAATGCTCCTACTGTATCAGCATTAGTACCAGTAACACGTCCGGCAGAATAACAATCATCCAATTTGCAGGTATTATTCATCGATCCTATAAAACCACCAATATTATTTCCTGTACCAAGAACAGATGCAGTGCTATAGCAGTTCGTAATAGAAACGGCACCGGTGCCTGTACTTGCACCGATAAAACCGCCAACATTATTCTCACCAGAAACATTACCTTCACTAGCTACATATTGACCATCGTATGTGTGACCACCAATATAAGAAGTTTTAATAGTGATGTTTTTGGTACCTTCCGTAACACCTACAAATCCACCAGTATAACTTCCTTTGGATTCTACAATAGAATTTGTAAAACAATTCTCAATCGTAGTAGATTCTACGCCATGCAATGAACCGACAAATCCACCCGCTCTAGATTCTTTGCCGTTCGAAAAGACATTTCCGGTAGCATAAGAATAATTAATTGTTCCACGATCGACTCGGCCGACAAAACCACCAGCACATGCATTCAGTCCACTTGTTCTAACATTTGCATTCGTTCTATAGAAGTTAACTGTACGCTTACCACCGGATAGAGTAATTGAACCTGATTTCATTACACCGATAAAACCGCCGACATTTGTATTAGCAGAATACACAGATACAACAGAAGCATCTGTAGTAACACTTGCTACTACATTATTAAGATTAAAGTTTGTATTATCTATACTTCCAAATAGACCGCCAACACCAAAGTTATCAAAATCAAAACCATCAGTCTCCTGATCAGCAAGCGCACAAACCTGAGATGTCGAATCAATAACCACATTGATGGGGATATTGATTAGATTTTCACGACCTGCTTTGCCGTAAGAACATCCTATAGCACCACCTGCTTCATAGCAGATTCTTGTATATTCGTTCTCATCTCCAGGAACAGGATTACCTATATCACCTACATTAGTATAATTCGAGTAAGTAACATCTAATTTTCCATAAACCCATCTACAGTAGCCTTGACCACCAATTGCGCCGCCCACACAAGACTTGCCCATTATGGTTGCTCCATCAAGATTAACTGTAACATCAGCCCAAGTGTGGTTATCGGTGTATTTATTTAATGAATTTTCATTATCAGTATTAACTCGGCCATATGCTTCCATATACCCAATAAAACCACCAACATAACTACCCTCACTATAAACGACCTTAACAGTATTTACTTCATAGGTAGCATGTTTCGTTTTCCAATCAGCCTCAAATCTATATCCCAGACCGCCACCATCACCATTACCGCTACCGATCCAACCACCTATTCTATCAGCACCATTTACAGAAACCACGCAAATATACGGACCATTTTCTTCAACAGAGATATTGGATAAATATACATTTTGATGATATAGATCTGTTCCTATTAAGCCAACAATACCACCAATAGAACTGCCTTTAGCTTGAATAAGAATAGAATGATTATATGTCCGCTTAGGGTAGTTCATGTTTTCGTCGTTCAATTCAACAACGCCACCGGTTCCACCGAGAATAATCTCACCGCAAGTGCCGTCACAATAATGGCCTACTACGCCGCCAATCATAGCTTCTTCATCTTTATCCACGCCTGTTTCATCTGTGTCAAACAGCTTGGCAGCATTGATTTCACCCCTTATTGTTTCAAATCTAGGAGCAGCCCAGTTATCTTTTGTTCCAACATATTGTTTATATCCAGCTTCTCCAACAACACCGCCAATCTTAGATCCGCCAACTAAGGCCTCGTTAGCAGTAATAACAGCTTCTGCTTTATTGATAATACCCGGGCCCTGAGTTGTAACATTAGCTCCGCTGATATTTACGGAAGAAGTAGCAAATCCTATTGTTCCACCAACCTGCTTATCGCCCTTTATTTTCGAATTACCGGTAATGGTCGTTTTAACTGTTTCTATATTACCCAGAGTATAGCCCAAAGCACCTCCAACACATGTTGCAGCGCTTTCAACCCTTGCGTTTCCTTGTAGTGTTACATCAATACTCTTTATCCATAATAATTTATTATCTTCTTTTTGATTATTAACTGCAAAACAATAGCCTATAGCACCGCCAACATTTCCACCATCACCAATAACACAGCCGTTGATAACAACATTAACACCAACAGTTACAGGCGAATAGTTATATCCAATAGCACCGCCAACATTTGAGCCTGTATTAACATTGCCTCCAGTACAGTCAGGAATATTAGTAAAATCAATTGCGTTTTCTGACTTGCCATGAACTTCACCATTTCCTAAAACATTAACATTGACTGTATTTAGTCTTGCTCTGTTAACTCCTATTGCGCCTCCGACATTTGAACCACCAGATACAGTTCCGTTTATCGTGACATCAACAACACCATTTCTTATGAGGTTTTTACCAATTGCACCACCTACATTATTACCATCAGACTCAACTGTTGATGAACCTAAATTCACTGTTATCGGAAATAGGGTTCCGTTTAATCCAAAAGTACTGTACTTTTTATTATCCGTTACATCAGAATCGTTATTAAAGAAACCGACTGCTCCGCCAACGTTAGCATCACTTCCAACACCGCTGTTACTCTTAACAGACCAGGGAGAATTACTGAAATCGACGAAAATCCCAGCCGATGTTTCAGAAAACTCTGAAGGTGATGTTTTATAGAACTGACCTACAGCTCCTCCAACATTCAAATTGCCCTGAATAATGGAACCGCCATTAGAAGAACCGACAGCTGAACTTAATGTAATATTTCCTTTAAATTTGCCTGAAGCACTATCAACACAGCCAATAGCTCCGCCAACATTATCACCGGTTCCGGTAATACTTGATTGAGGATTAAGAACAGAGATGATTTCAACAAAAATATCTTTGTTGGTTTGATTAGAATTCAATAAGTTATTGATATTAGTATCGTTACTGGAAGTAGAACGCAGTTTTCCAATAGTTCCTCCAACATAATTATGGCCTGAAATAGATATTATCAGTTTATTAGCCGCACCCTGATCAGGAGTTACTATTTTAGTGTAATTAGCGCTGTTTGCTCGCATAAGACCAGCAACACCACCTACACCATCTGAACCTTCAACGGTTAGTTTGGGAGCAGAAGCATATCCATTAAGTTCAAGGTAACCTTTCGATCCATTGCCTTGAATATATACATCACCTACAACGCCTCCGATAAGTGAGCCGTTATTGGTTGTTTTTACTTTAGAATCACTATGAACAACAGTTCTTACTACAGGATCTGAACCGGTATCATTTCTAAAATTCTGAACTCTTCCTGCAGCACCACCTACAAAGTTAACACCTTCAATATTGGCTCCATCAAGAATAGCCTGAACAGTTCCCTTCTGTGCTTCTGAAATCTGACCGATTGTACCACCAACACAATCCTGGCTTCCGGTAATTTGTCCGTAGTCAGAAGAAAATATCTTACCTTCATTAATAGCGGACCTGCCAATTGTACCTCCAACATAGTAAACACCAGATATTAAACCATAGTTCTCTGCGTAAATTACAGAGTCAGAAAGAATAGTCGTGTTAGTATTGTGCATACCACCAATAGCACCACCGGTACCATAGGTCTTTGCGGTATCATTACTGCTTCCTACACCAATGATTTTCGAATTTGATTGATTAGCAACATTAATAAAATAGTGTGTTTTAACATTATCCGCTACACCACCAATTGCTCCGCCAGAACCTAAACCATTACCACTTCCTCTTGAAATAACAGTTCCTTCATTAGCGGCATTAATCATAATCGTGCCGGCTCTGGAACCTTCAATTCTTCCGTAGGCACCACCTGTTGCAACCGGACCATTAGTATCAATAACTGAACCGACTCTGGAGTTCTCACCATTCTCAACATCAATATAAACCTGACCTACAGCGGATAGATCCTCTCTACCGACTGCACCGCCACAATAAACATTATATGAAGTATCGGTAGCTACGATGTAACCATCATTGCGGACTCTGATACTCGCATAACTTCCTTTACCTTTAGTCCATCTTGCAATTGCACCGGCAATCGGTAGACTGGGATCACTATCATCATAAGTACCATTTTTAATAATTAAACCATTTTCAGGAATATAAACATCAATTTGATAGTCATTATCATTCATTTCCGGGAAAGACAACTTGCCAGTGTCAGCATCAATGCTAATGTCAACAGGACTCAACTGCTTTCCGACAGAGTACGATAAAGATTTCCCCTCAAACCATGCGACAGCGCCGGCAACATTACCACGGCCTGATATGACACAGTCCATTTTCTCGTTTGTAACTGAATTTACAGGCAAATCAAATTCAGACTTATTAGAATCTGCATCGCCGTCTACAACAAGTCTTGCTCCATTATCTCTTGAACAGTTTCCTATGATTCCCGCGGTGTTCTTTCCTCCGCCAATAACAGCAAAGTTTCCTTTAAACTCTATTACACCACTTGTTAAACCGGATTCAACGAAATGTCCGACTACTCCGCCAACTTCATCGCAATTTTTCCAAGCTTTCCAATAATAGCCAGCCATTACTATGGTATTGCTCATTCTAATAGTGTTCATACTATCAGGAATATTAGGATCCGTGCTTCCTAAATTGGAATAATTACCGCCTACCAAACCACCGACACGCAATGAAGTCTCTGAATTTACCGGATTGGCATTAATATCATTATCAAAAGAATAGGTAACCGGATCATCAGGGCAAATACGTTTATAATCACTATCTGAACCATCATCTACTTCGACTAATATTAAACTAAAATTATTGGTATAGATATTAAAAATAGTTCCGTTATTTTTGCAAAAAAGACCATATTCACTTTTTGGTGTGTTGGATTTTATAAATGAATCCGCACGCATCTGTAAATTGTTAATTGAATAGATTTTTCCGTCAGCTTTCGACATGGATGTCAGTGTATGTTTAGCCTTTAATTCTTTAAAAGCAGGGAAAGACACAACTTTGGGCTGATTTGCAACAACAGGAGAGTTATAACCATCCGTTCCTTGACTAAATACTTTAACCTCACTCGTGTAAAGCTCAGTCATAGTGCCGTTGACCATAACCGTATCATGGATATACCAGTCTAAGTTTTTTACTATCCTGAAAGTTGCTGTTTTTTCCTCAATTACTTTTCGGATATTGTATAAATGACGGTATGAAGTAATAACCGCATTGCCGCCATCAGGACCCCAGAACGTACCTGATATGGCATCAGCATCTGCAGGATCATAACTGTTGCTGTAATTCAGATCGCCAAACAGGGAGTTAACAACGCATCTTCCTGTAATGACATTGTCTGTCTCACTATTCATTGAATCCTGTTCGTCATATCTGCCCAATCCGGAATTGAATTCAACAAAATAGATGTAAGTCATCACACCATTTGTCTGTCTGACATTTGTCAGATAGACAGGATCATCAATAGCTCTTGCGGCTTCAGTAGGCTCACTATCAGAAACTACTTCCTGGCCATTACTGCCATTGGCCTTGGTGTAGTTCCATGAACCGTGCAAAGTAGCATAGATATTTCTTGGATTAAGTCTATTGATGTTATCCTTGCGGACTGAATATCCCAGCAATCTGTCAATGCTGTAATGATTCCAACCTGGATCGGTTGAGTTCTCATCTGCTCTGACCATCATGGCATCAAGAGAAAGCCTGAACTCATAGTAATCAGCAAGGTTACCGTTAGTATCTCTTGATGTACCCTTTCTGCCGTCACCCTTTACCAAAGTGACAGTTAACGGGAAATTAATATTTGTATATGTTTTGGATGTACCATTCTCTGTCCTGACAACTTTTGCTTTAATAAAGCCATCCTGAGATATTCTGGTTATATCATAGATACCATTTACATTTTCCTTGACTGTCGAAGACGGCTTGGGCTCTACAGAACTCAGAAAATCACTCAAAGCATCAGGAGTAATAAAAATCTGAACGCCATCATAGAACTTATTGTCAGATGTATCATTACCGCGGATGACAGTTGGATCATGATCTTCGGCACTGTTAAGTGTAATAACTATGTCTTCGTTATGGTTCTTGCGAGCTGTTCCATCATAATCAAAAATGGCCCAGGAAACATCAAGGGTCTCTCCGTTTCTGAGATTGAAAAGGTAACCGTTCTGCTCACCTGCCACAATATGACCTTCGAGAGGCTGCACCTTTGACTGAGGAAGAAATACCGGTAATACGCCTGCCGGAGCAGTAATAGATTCTGATGTACCGTTAAACCAACCGACATAACTTGTATTTCGACGGTAAAGATAACCTTTAGAACCTTTTGCCTCCGGAAGATACTGAAGTTCCGGATCTTCCGGAACGTATCCTTTACCTTTTCTGACAGAATCCCATCCGGAAGCTATGTTATTCTCTCTGCTGTAGAAAGCGGAGAGAACACGTGCGGAATAATTGATCTTGCCATTTCCGTATGTAGCGGTGATATCAAGCTCTACAGCCATCGTTCCGTTAAACACGGTCATGTCATAGAAGCTTCCTCTTAATAATTCATATAAATATTTGTCCTCAGGATTGG
The DNA here is from genome assembly GCA_902788505.1 of Oscillospiraceae bacterium. Taxonomy (GTDB): domain Bacteria; phylum Bacillota; class Clostridia; order Saccharofermentanales; family Saccharofermentanaceae; genus Saccharofermentans. Next base: position 15,959 of record CADAKH010000025.1, on the reverse strand, counting down.
TTGCCGATTTGGGATTGTATGTCAATGCGATCGTCCTGTTGATAGAACGGTTTGCCTCTTTGGCATCCATGAGTTTAGCTTCAAGAGTGGAATCAAATAAATCACCGCCCTTAAATGCTGCCATCCCGCTGACCCACTCATCCATCGTTCCGTTCATGCTCTTTTCGGACAATGCAGATTGAGCTGTCTGATAGACAGTAATAGCATTCTGAGAGTTCTGATCGAACTTAGATCTGTTGATGAATCCTACTGCCGCAAAAACACCTGCTGCTGCAAGGATGGCAATTATCGCAAGGACAACGATAAGCTCAACCAAAGTAAAGCCGTGGTGCTTCTTGCCACTTCTTCCAAGATGATATCTGCCTTTTAAGTTATATCCTGTCATTCTGCCTCCAAAAGATCTAACCGACCAATGTGCATAATACCGCAAATTATTTTTATTAAATTATATGTTGTACGGGTTTAATATTCAAATAATGCAGTGTTAATCTTTTGTTTCATATATGTGGTAGTTTTGTTAATCCTGTGGTTAAAAGTGCCAGACAGCAGAGTGTAACAATGTTACATTTTGTGTGTTTTTAGACATTTGTCTCGAATAGTGTTCGCCAATTAATTTTTGAAACGCCGCATGAATTGATGTTGTTAATTTCCGCACATTTTTCACAAGATTTGCACTATAAAAAACAGCTCGAAAAAGTCCTGAAACACCAGTGATTAAAAAACTATGACCATGCTGTAACAATTTATTTTATTAACTGTCTTTAACAAATTTTCGTGTTAAAATTATTTTAACTTATTACGAGGGGGTCTCAAGTGTCGGACAATAACTCCAACCCGGTACATGTAGAAGGTACGCAGTTTTATAAGCGCAGCTACTTCAGAGATGTATTGCGGATCGTTGTGATCTCGCTCGTTGCTTTTGTGTTCTTATCTATACTCATAATGTGGTTTGCAATTGATTCCGGCGCAAGACAGGCCTACAAAGAAGCACGTGATGTCCGTAAGGCGTTGAGAGCTGTAGGAACAGAGTACTATGGCGATATGACTTCTATCTACGATCCTCACAGCAGCACAGGCCTTGTTGACGGAGCAGCCGAGAAGATCGCCGATCTGTCACACCGCAATGGTTCGGTAACCCTTTATGAATGGGATTCTTCAACTAACGGTCCTATAAGTTTTGAATATACCAAAGGACTTTACCGTGTTGTATATACCGACACAGGTTACAAGGCAGGCATTCAACCGGGTATTGAGGGCGATTTTAATGTTTATTACTCGTTTGAACTTTTGAAATACGAGACTGAATAAAATTAAGACTGAAGAAAGGGACTCCAGATATGCCGGAATATAAGTACCAGGCTCAGGACAGCAAAGGCAAGATCGTTAAGGGTAAGGCAGATGCCTTTGATGAAGCAGATCTGCAGAAAAGATTCCATGATTCGGGTCTTCTTCTTTTGGAAGCTAAGCCAATCGTAAAGCAGATGGCATTAAAGCCTTTAAAGAAGCCGAAGCTCGCAGATTTCTGCCGTCAGCTCGGAACACTCATCAAGTCCGGAGTTATTCTTGTAAAAGCTATTGAGATCATCGCAAATGACGAGTCGATCACCGATTATGAAAGACAGCTTTACCTGAGACTCCGTGATCGTATAGTTCAGGGTGTTGCTTTATCTACCGTTATGGAAGAACTTGAACCTGCATTCCCTCCCCTTCTCATCTTCATGATCAGGGCTGCAGAGACTTCAGGTACTCTTGATACAACATGTCTCCGTCTTGCTGAGCAGTACACAAACGAGGCACAGCTTGAGCAGACTGCCAAGAACTCTCTTACTTATCCGAAGATCTTAAGCGTACTGATCGTAGTCGTTGTAGCCATTCTTTTCGGTTACGTTCTTCCGCAGTTTGAAGATATCTTCTCAACACTTCCAAAACTTCCGCTTCCCACAAGGATCCTTATGGCGATCTCCAATTTTGTCGCTACCAAGTGGTACATCATTGCGATTGCGGTAGTTCTGATCATCATTTTCGGTAAGATGATCCTCAAGATCCCTGCAGTCAGAATGCTGATCGACCACATCAAGGTCATGGGCAAATGGGGAAAACTTACAAAGGTTATTTATTCAGGAAGATTTGCACGTACTATGAGTTCCCTTTACTCCGCAGGTATTCCGATCCACAGCTGCATCGAGATAGCAAGGAGTACTATAGGCAACAAGTATATCGAATCACAGTTCGATGAAGTTGAGAGAAAGGTTGCAGGCGGTATGCCTCTTTCCTCCGCACTTCTCGACGTTAACGGATTTGTATCCAAGCTCCCAGCCACCATTAAGGTCGGTGAAGAGACAGGTATGCTCGGCAACATGCTTGAATCCGTTGCTAATGACCTTGATTTCTATTCGAAGCAGGCGCTCCTGCGTCTTACTTCTTACATAGAACCTGTAATGATCGTAGTCATGGCTGTTGCCGTCGGCTTCATTATGGTATCTATCATTTACCCTATATATCAGTCTTATCAAACGATCGGCGCAGGATCGTAAGATCAGGACAGTAAACGAAAGGAAACAAAGCAAATGTCTGAAGTAGTATTTCTGTCGAATACCAACATCCAGATCGCATCAGGTTCTGCCGCCTCCGATGGTGTAAGAGTATCAAAGCTCATATCTTCACCGCTTCCGGAAGGTGCAGTGCTTAACGGCGTTGTAATGAACAAGGAGACGGTGATCGAAGCTATCAAGCTTGCCTGGCAGGCCAACAAGCTTCCCAAATCGGAAGTCACTCTCATCATCAACAGCCCGCAGCTCCGTGCAAACAGAGTAGATGCACCTATTCTTGCTGATAAGAAAACAACAGAATTCATCGAGCGTGAGACCCATGATTCTGAATACGGCAGATTCCAGAATCCCGTCACCGGATGGTACGTTGTAGGTAAAGATACTAAAGCAAAAACACAGAAAGTTGTTTATGAGACTGCAGAAATAGATTTTGTAAATAATTACGTTGATATCTTTGCCCAGGCAGGACTTAAACTGAAGTCGATCCATAACGGCGTTCAGCTCGGTACTGAGTATTTCACCAAGCAGGCTTCCGGAAAGACAGTCCTCTACATGATCCTTGACGGCAAGTCGCTCGTTACGATCTTCTTTGCCGAAGGTAAATACTACTACGATTCAACTTCACGTGTTTTCGGACAGCCCGGAACACCTGAGTTTGCACGAGAGATATACGCTTCTATCTCATCAATCAGACAGTTCATTTCAGCTCAGCACCTTACTGAGACAGTAAAGGATATTCTCTTCTGCGGTCTTGCCTATTCACAGGTAAACCAGCTGGCCAACGATATCCTTAACCTTGACAGTACGGTCGATATCTCGATTGCTCAGCCCTCTCAGGGTACTACGATCAGTTCAGATCAGTCACAGTTCCCGTTCTTCGTATATCCGATCGCAGGTCTTAGAAGGATCGATGAGAGAATGCCGATCCTCAAGAATACTAAGCAGGTCAGCAAGAAGAAGACCGAAAAGGGCTTTATGTCCAAGCTTATCGTTCCTTTCATCTGTATTCTTGCAGGCCTGGCAATCGCTTATTGCGGATGTCTTGCTTTCAAAGCAAAAGAGAGCGCTTCACTCAAAGAAATCGAAAGATACATCTACGATCAGGACGTTATCGCAAAAGTTGCAGAATACGATGCTATGCACGATAACATGGCTGAGATGGGCGAGATCCAGGGAGGCGTTGACATTCTCCAGAAGAACTTGGACTCCTACCCTATTCCTGATTCATCGATCAACGATAAGATCCTTGAAGCTGCAAAGGCTCACGGCGTATCCGTTGATTTCAATTCATACAGCGCATCTTCCGGTGTATTCAACATCACAGCTTCTTCCAAGGACGTAGAGGATATCAATCTGTTCATCGCAGATCTCATGTCAATGGATATTTTCGAGAATGTCGATTACACGGGATACTCTCTCTCAGGTGACAGCAACCGTTGGGAGATCAATGTTGTATGCATACTTGCAGCAAGAGAAGTAACAGAGGAGGTGAACTGATATGGCTATGCAGACCAACCTCAGTAAGAAAGATAAAATGACGATTGCGATAGTACTCTTTATCGCATTGGTATTTGTCATCAGCTGGTTCCTTATCAGGCCTACTATTTCAGCTGCCCTGAATATCGAAGATAAGATCGAACAGGAGAGGCTCACCGAGAAGGAATACAAAGAAAAGATTCTTTATCTTACAAGTGCCGAAGCACTCTATGGAAAAGCAGTAGACGACTTGAATGAATCAACTGCTGATTACTACGAGATGATGGACAGCTCAGAGATCGACCGTATGGTTACTTCATATGTTCTTAATTCAGGTCTTTTCTCAGAGAGCCTCATAATCAAGATGCCTGAGGATACAGTAGATGAATCACCTTATCTTTATGCTACCGGATCAGACACGGCAGCACCTTCAAGTGATACAGCTGCTGACACTGCAGATTCTGACGGCCTTCTCGCACCTTACAGCAACGCCAGATACAACACTACTTCAACAAAGTCTTCCGGCGTAAAGTGTGTAAGCCTCACTCTTGTTGTTACAGGTTCACGCAAAGCATGCCAGGCCTTGATAGACGATATCTGCACTAAAAAAGCAGTCCGTATTACCGGCTTCAGCTGGGAGAAAGTTGACATGATCGAAGAGATCGATCCGGTAACCGGTGTAACTTCCCTCAGGGATCCCGGAACCGCGAGACTTCGTATTGATGTAAATCTTTATATGGCAGATGTTGCCGATTACGAGTCAGCTGTATCAGAAGCAGTCAATGATGCAGTTGCAGAAGCGGAGGGTTGATCCATGGCTGATAATTCCAAGATTCGTATAGGTGATCTTCTGGTTCAGAACGGATATATAACTGAAGATCAGTTAAAAGAAGCATTAGGTATCCAGAAGCAGTCCGGCGGCAAGAGAATCGGTCAGGTCCTTATCGAAATGGGCTATGTTACCGAGGAGCAGATGCTCTCAGCTCTTGCTAACAGACTCGATATGCAGGTTATCGATCTGAACTCATATGCGATCGATTCCGAGACGGTTAAGCTTATTCCTAAGCAGATGGCCGAGCAGTATGTAATGCTCCCGATAGGTCAGGATAACGGTGAGATCATACTGGCCGTTAACGACCCTCTTAACCTTTATGCGATAGAGGATATCAGACAGACTATCGGTATGCCTGTAAGGACAGTCATCGCGCAGGAACAGGTCCTCAAGAATGCTATCGAATACCAGTATGCAGGTATCAAGGCTCAGATGGCAGCCGAGAATGCCAATGCCAATACCGCAGGCATCAACATTGAAGAGCTCGTCATCGATACCAGTGCAGGTGCAGACGATGCTCCTATCATCAACCTCGTTAACTCCCTTCTCGACAAGGCTTTCCAGGATAACGCTTCAGATATCCATATCGAACCTTTCGAGACAAACGTAGTAGTAAGAATGCGTATCGACGGCACTCTCATCGACTACATCCAGCTGCAGAAAAACGTTCAGGATTCACTCGTTGCAAGAATCAAGATCATGGGCGAAATGGATATCGCTGAGCGCCGTATTCCTCAGGACGGTCACTTCCGTGTAAGGATCCAGGGACAGATCATCAATGTCCGTGTTAATGTTATCCCTACCGTATTCGGTGAAAAGGTCGTTATGCGTCTTATCATGTCGGCAGTCCACATCGATAACAACTCAACATTCGGTATGGACCAAGACTCTTACAACAAGTTCGTTAACATGCTCATGTCCCCTAACGGCCTCATCTACATCACAGGTCCTACGGGTTCAGGTAAGTCCACAACGCTTTACATGGCTCTCGAGTCATTATCTCAGAAGCCTATCAATATCAGTACCATCGAAGACCCTGTCGAGAAGAACCTGCCCAGGCTTAACCAGGTACAGGTCCACCCTACTGCAGGTCTTACATTCGAAGTCGGTCTCCGTGCCCTCATGCGTCAGGACCCTGACGTTATCATGGTCGGTGAGACGCGTGATGCCGAGACAGCTTCCATCTCGATCAGAGCGGCTGTTACCGGTCACTTGGTATTGTCCACACTGCACACCAACGACGCTGCTTCAACGATCGTAAGACTTGTTGATATCGGTGCTGAGCCTTATATGCTCTCATCAGCTTTGGTGGGTGTTGTAGCACAGAGACTTATGCGTAAGGTCTGCCCTTACTGCTCAAGGATCGAACCTCTTACAGAAAGACAGATCGAGTTCGTAGGTCACGATATTCCGAATGCCAGAAGGGCTGTAGGATGCGGTCAGTGCCACGGTTCCGGCTATCTCGGCCGTACTGCCATTCACGAAGTCCTCGTTGTCGACAAGCAGATGAGAAAACTCATCACTGCAGGAGCCGAGGCTGAAGAAATGAAGCAGTATGCCATTGAACACCAGAACATGAAGACCCTGAAAAAAGCTGCTATTTCTCTTGTAGAACAGGGCATCACAACCATGGAAGAGCTTGAGCGTATCGCCTACTATGACGACTGATACGCCAAAGGCTTCACCGAAACTGATAAAAGATCTAAAGAGCATTCCGTCGCTAATGTTTTATATATTTGCGGCGGTTGCTGTTTTTGCGGGCCTTTTTGTGGTCGGCTTAAATCCTTATGGTATATTTGCCACCCTGTTTCTCCTGCTCCTTACAGGTTGCGCAGTAGCAGACATTAATGCGGGTATCGTTCCTGATCTTCTTGTAATTCTCATTGCCGTTCTGGCCGTAGTGAAATTCTTTGTGACGGAACCTTTCTCAATTAATACAGCCGTTCCCTATCTGATCGGAGCCGTATGTGTTTCAGTTCCGATGCTCATACTGGCATTGATGATCAAAGGCGCATTCGGCGGCGGCGACATCAAGCTCATGGCTGCTGCTGGTCTTTACCTTGGCTGGAAATATACTGTGGCAGGCGTTGCCGTAGGTCTTTTTGCAGCCGGACTTTACGGAATATATCTTCTCATCCGCAAAAAAGCAGGTCCCAAATCAAAGCTCAAACTCGCGCCTTTCCTTGCATACGGACTTGCTGCGGCCACACTTTTCGGAGATCTGATAATAAGGCTTATATTCGGATGGTATTAATCCTGTCCCATTAATCGAATTGACACCATATATGACACCACTTATAATTTAGTTATAGGAGGTGTTTATGTCGAAATTCGATAAACTTCTTCGCAAAATCTATTCTCTGGATAAGAATATGCGATTTGAAGAACTAAAGAAGATCCTTGAACACTACGGATACAAAATGGAAGGACCATCTGGCGGGAGCAGCCATAAATCTTTCCGAAAACCTGGTAAAACAACAATCACTATACCTCAACACGATCCAATAAAGAGAGCATATGTTGAAATGGTTAAAGAGATAATAGAAAGTGAGAACGAGAATGAAGACAGAGAAGAAAACAATTGAATACTATATGTCTCTTCCCTATAAGATGGAGATAATTCCTGATGTTGAAGAAGGCGGTTTTACTGCATGGTTTCCCGATCTTCCCGGATGTATTACATGTGGGAACAGAATTGTGGATGTAGTCGCCAATGCTCAGGATGCAAAAAAGACGTGGCTGATGGCAGCACTCGAAGATGGAATTGAGATCGTAGAACCTTCTGAAGAAGCTCCACTTGAAGATTACTCAGGACAGTTTAAGTTAAGAATGCCTAAGAGCTTGCATAAATCTCTTGCCATCAATGCCAAAAGAGAAGGTATCAGCATGAATCAATACTGCAATTATCTTCTGACCATGAATGATGCTGTTCATTCTTCACGCAAAGATAAAAACAAGGCTGTGTAACATTGTTACACAGCCTTCAAATCCATTGTTTATAAGGTTTTTATCAGATTGAGAAATTGAACGCTTTCTTGCCCGTAAGTTTCTCCGTGAGCTCATCAGGCTGGCCGAATCCGACATAGAAATTGATCTTTCCTTCTGCAGGAATTCTTTCGCCGGCATCATTTACTACCGTAAATCTGCTTGCAGGGATCTTGATCTCAACTGAACCGGTCTCACCTGCTCCAAGAGTAATTCTTGCAAATCCGGCAAGTCTTGTATTCTTGACTTCATTAATGTCTTCAGCCTTCATGTAGACCTGAACGACTTCGGAAGAAGCGATATCGCCGGTGTTGGTGACGTCTGCCTTGATGGTAAGGCCGTTGTTCTTCGGATCATCGCCTGTCTTATCAACTGCTGTGATATCCATCTTGCCGTATGTGAGACCGTAGCCGAACGGATAGAGGGGCTCTGTCTCAAGATAACGGTATGTTCTGCCCTTCATTGAGTAATCCTCAAAGTCAGGAAGATCGTTTGTATCCTTATAGAATGTGACCGGAAGCTTGCCGGAAGGATTTACCTTGCCGAAGAGGATGTCGCCGATGGACTGGCCGCCCCTTGCACCCGGATACCATGCCTGAAGGATAGCGGATGACTTGTCATTAAGAACACTAAGATCCATGCACGAACCTGCCATAACAACAGTGATGAACGGCTTGCCTGATGCGATAACAGTGTCGATGAGTTTTCGCTGTGTCTTAGGGAACAGAAGATCCGGCTTGTCGCCTGACTTGTACTGGTTGCCCTGGTCGCCTTCCTCACCTTCGAGATTCTCGTTAAGACCGATAACAAGAACTACGAGATCTGCTCTGCTCATTACTGCCTTTGCCTCTGCTATCCTGTGATATTCGCGTGAGAGAAAATCCGGCTTAGGGATGCTTAAGTCACAACCTTCGGTATAGAGGATCCTGGTATCGTCTCCTGCGGCGTTCCTGATGCCCTCTAAGGCCGTTATGTACTCGGATGATGTTCCGTAGTAGTTGCCGATGAGGCACGCTCTGGAATCAGCGTTAGGGCCGATTACGGCGATTACCTTATTCTTGTTCTTGTCGATAGGAAGGATTCCGTCATTCTTGAGGAGAACGATGCTCTCGTCTGATGCTCTCTTGGCAACTGCGAGATTCTCCTTTGTCTCAACATCAAGATAGTTGAGTCCGTCATATTCTGTCTTATCGAACATGCCAAGAATGTATCTTGTGGTAAAGAGTCTTACTGCAGCAGTTCTGATATCTTCCTCTGTAACAAGTCCCTGCTTGTAAGCGCTCATAAGATGGATATATGTGCATCCGCAGTTGAGATCGCATCCCTTCTTAAGCGCGAGAGCGGCGCTCTCTTCAATGGTCTTTGTTACCTTGTGATGCTCGTGGAAGTCACGGATGGCCCAGCAGTCTGAAACGATGTGGCCTTCGAAGCCCCACTTGTCACGGATGATGTCCTTGAGATAGGAGTGACCGCAGCAGGGCTCGCCGTTTGTTCTGTTGTAAGCGCCCATTATGGACTCGACTTTTGCATCCTTTACGCATGCTTCGAATGCAGGCAGATAAGTCTCATTGAGGTCCTTGTCAGAGCATGTGGCGTTGAACTGATGTCTTACAGCCTCAGGGCCGGAATGAACTACGAAGTGCTTTGCACACGCGGCAGTCTTCATGTATTCGCCGTCACCCTGAAGTCCCTCAATGAAAGGAACAGCAAGATCTGAAATGAGAACCGGGTCCTCACCGTATGTTTCCTGACCTCTGCCCCACCTTGGATCTCTGAAAAGGTTTACGTTAGGTGACCAGAATGTAAGTCCCTTATAGATATCACGGTCGTTCTGGGCCACGTATTCGTTATATTTTGCTCTTCCCTCGTTGCCGCAGACCTCGCCTACTTCTCCGAGAAGTTCAGTATCGAATGTGGCACCGAGTCCGATTGCCTGGGGGAAGCTCGTAGCCGTGCCGGCTCTTGCTACACCATGCAGTGTCTCATTCCACCAGTTGTACTCAGGGATACCAAGTCTGTCGATCGCGGGAGAATCGTATCTCAATTGCGAAGCAGCCTCTTCAACAGTCATTTTTGCAACTAACTCTTTTGCTCTTTTAACGGCTAATTCTCTGTCCATGACACAAATTCTCCTGTCTGTTTATTTAATTGAATACGCTTATTATAAAGGATTTCGCCACACATTTCTTGTCACGCAGACGGCTTTTATTATACCGTTTTTGCTATTTCATTCTTGAAAACTCTACCCCGAGCATTTAGAATTTAAGCATTGAATCTAAGGATGGGGAACTTAATGCAATTTAACGATAATTCAGTACCGGGCAAATATCAGCAGCCTATCGGCAGCTTCGCCGGAAGGATCGTCAGCAACGATGTTGAAGAAGTCGATTTTATTCCGGGCGCCAATATGCGTATATGGTACAACAACCGTTCTGAGGACTACCCTGTCCACAGACACAGCTGTCTTGAGATTACTATTCCGATCGAAAAATCCTACACTTATATCTTCGACGACAGAACGATAATCCTCAAGGAAAAGGAGATCCTCTTTGTACCGCCGGATATGCTCCACAAGATCGCTGGTACAAGATCAGGTATCCGATTCATATATCTGTTCAACATCGATTTCCTTAAGGGCTTTTTCGATTACGACGAATTCCAGAAGCTCATCAAAGAGCCTTTGCTCATCACTCCGGATACACATCCGGAAGTATACAGCCTTATTTTCGAGAGATTCATGGAGATTAACGATCTCTACTTCTTCTATTCGACAACGGTAAAAGAGATATCCATCTTCTCCAAGCTCATGGATGTCTTCGGAATGCTCATGAAGAAGGATTACTCCGACAGCCTTGTAGTCATCCAGAACGACAAGCAGCGTGAAGTCTATATCAAGTTCAAATCGCTCGCTGAATGGCTCGCAATGCACAGCTCCGAGAATGTATCAATGGATGAAGCCGCAACACATGTAGGCTACTCCAAATTCCATTTCGCGCGTCTCTTCAAAGAGTACACCGGTATGACATTCAACGACTATCAGACGACTTTAAAACTCAAAGAAGTAGAAAGACAGCTTGCCGACACCGATCTTCAGATCAGTGACATCGCGATGTCCTGCGGCTTCAACAACTTAACTTCCCTGAGCCGCTGCTTCAAAAAGCAGTACGGGTGCTCTCCTTCACAGTTTAGGAACAGGATAAGAAGATCCAGGAAGAAATAATTCAAGTTATCTAATCTGACAATTATGAGGCTTTATCGTGAGATAAGGCCTCTTTCTTTTCGCTATAAAAAAGCATAAAAAAACTGCGTCTTTGGGGAGGCAATTTCCAAAGACGCAGTGTATAAGTTTTGTTGTTTCAGCTAATAGCTGATGCTCGTGAACCGAGCGGGAAAAGTCTTACGACTTGACACCACCCAATGCAACACCTTCAACGATGTACTTAGACAGGAAAGCGTAAACTACGATGAGTGGGAGAACTGTAATGAAGAGTCCCAAATAGATTGCACCGTACTCTGTCTTGTAAATATCACCGTTAAGCAAGGATACCATTACAGGGAGAGTCTTCTTTGTCTTATCCGTTAAGAGGATGAGAGGCATGAAGAGGTTGTTCCAAGAACCTACGTAAGCGAAGATTGCCTGTGTAGCAATAGCGGGCTTCATAAGAGGAACAACGATCTGGTTGAAGATTCTGAACTCACCTGCACCGTCGATTCTTGCTGACTGTACGATTTCCATTGCAAGGTTAGCCTGCAAATACTGTCTCATGAAGAATACTGTCATCGGAGCTGCGATTGAAGGGATGATGAGCATTGAGAGATTGTTTGTAAGACCGAGCTTATAAACCATCTGATAGAAACCGATCGTAGTAACCGTTGTCGGGATCATCATGACTGCAATGATCATACCGCTGAATGCATCTCTTAACTTCCACTCATAAGCTGTAATAGCATAAGCAGTAAGTGATGAGAAGTATACGTTGAGAATCGTACTGCATGTTGAAATAATGAAAGAGTTCAAGAGACCTGTGAAGGGGTGGAAGTCCTTACTGTTGATAACGTGCCAGTTCTTGGCAAGGTTAGCAAAAGGATGAGCAGACCAAAGTGCAAGTGTGCTCTGCTGAACTTCGACTGTGCTCTTGAAAGAGTTAGCAAACATGATTACGAAGGGGAAAAGTGTCATGATAGAGAAAATGATGGATACGATGTAGATAACTACCTTCAGTATTATTTCATTTCTCCTGATTGAAGACATTTTAACTGTATTATCACTCATATCATTTCACCTCAAAAACCTTTCTTGGCAGCTCTAAGCTCCTGTTTCTTGAGCTTCTTGAGCTTGGCCTCGTCTTTATCCCTGAGGATATAGAACAGGATGGAAGATAGAGCAACAATTATGATAAACAAGATAACGCTGGCTGCCGCAGATCTGTTATACATATAACTTCCTGAGAAAGCCTGGTTACGGATATACATATTTGTTGTAAGTCCGGCATTGTTAGCATCAGTACCAATGTAGAGCTGAGGAATATCGAACATGTTGAGACCACCGATAAGTGATGTAACGAGAGTGAACAACATGATCTGACGGATACAAGGGATTGTGATCTTGAAGAACGTCTGAACTCTGTTTGCACCATCGATTTCAGCAGCTTCGAATACCTCAGGGCTGATACCGATAACACCAGCAATGAGATAAACCATTGTATTACCATACCACTGGAAGAACTGAACAAATGCGATGATCAGCTTTACAGGCCATTCATGAGCATTGAAGTTGTAAGCGCCCTTAGCAGGATTCAAGAGGATAATGATATCATTGATAGCTCCCTTAGGATAACCGAACAACTTGTTGAACAGGATAGCCATTGTAGCAGCAGTGATGATGTTAGGCATGTAGAAAAGGATCTTGAAAAGGCCTGTGCCCTTAACTTTAGTTCTCTTATCAGTGAACCATGCTGTGAAAAGGAGAGCAAAGCCAAGCTGAGGAATAAAGTTAATGATCCAGATGATCCATGTGTTTCTAAAAGCCTTATGGAATGTCTTTGATGTAAGAACATCAATAAAGTTTTGGAATAAATTCTTACCAACTGAAGGAAGGAACTGCCATTCAGTATTACCGGCACCCTTCAAGTTAGTAAAACCGATTACGAATGTATAGATAACCGGATAAAGTGTAAAAATGCAAAAAGAAAGGATAAATGGGATTGAGAACAGATATCCGAACTTTGCATAGTCGACTATTTTTTTGTTTCTCATTAATTACGCCTCCTCTAAGGTTTAAAAAGCGGCAGGGTAAAAATATATCTACCCTGCCGCCAAAGCATCTAATAACTAGATCCTATTAGAAGGAGAGGTTATCAGCTACGTTTGTCTTGAAAGCATCAACAGCTGCATCTCTGTCGAGGTTGCCCTCTGCATACTGGTTAGCTGCGTCTGTCCAGTATCTGTTGATTGTTTCGTCGTACTGTGTCATAGCCTTTGCAGAAGCATAGCTGTTACCAGCGATGAATGCAGGGAAGATATCCTGGCCACCGCAGAAATCAAGAGTACCATTGGACTTAGCCATAACTGTAGCAGAAGCTACTGTATCCTTAGCGCCGTTGCCCATGAGATCGTTAGCCCAGAGATACTGGAGACCTGTCTCTGATGTATCAAGTGTGATCCACTCGATAAGCTCTGCTACGCCTTCCTTGTTGTCTGTGTCCTTGTTACCAAGAACCCATGTGCCGCCCCAGAAGAAGCCAACCGGCGGAGCACAAACTCTCCAATCACCATATGTTCCTTCGCCAGCCTGTGTGCCGCCGCAGTTAGGATACAGTGTGTAGTTGATAAGCCAAGCAGGTCCGAAGAATGCGAAGACCTTCTGAGGGCCCTCACCCTTCATATCTGCGAACCAAGCCTCAGACCAACCAGCTGCATCGTTAGAATAGCCGTTATCCTTGAGTGTCTTAGCGATGTCAAGGTAAGCGTCTCTCTTAGGGTCGATGTTGAGCTCGCCGTTTACGATCCAAGGTGTATCAGCAGACTTCTCGCAAGCGTTCCAAATGTCGCCTGCACCGGAAACTGCAGCATAGCCCTTTTCCTTGAGCTTAGGAGCTACCTCATTGAGGTATGTATCCCAGCTACCAGTACCTGCGCCAACGATCTTCTCGATCTCAGCAGGATCATCAGTACCGAATACGTCGAGAGCGATAGAAGAGCTATAGATCATAGCGCAACCTGTTGCCTGATAACCAAGAGCAACGACCTCACCGTCACGTGAACCAACTTCGATTGTGTAACCAGCAATGTCAGCATCCTTGATCTTAGCATCAACATCGATACCGAGATCCTTGTATGTAGAAGCGAACTTAGCCATATCACCCTGTGAATACTTGAGGATGAAAGCTGCCTCAGCTGCATACATATCAGGAGCTGTGTCGCCACCAGCTACGAGAGCTGCGTCGAGAGCCTGCTGATAAGCACCACCGTCTGTAGCGATGATTGTACAATCAACTGTGTACTTCTCACCAAACTCAGGGTTCTGCTTAATGTACTGACCAACCATGTTAGGAATTTCGTTTGTGAAAGACCAAAGGTTGATGTGCTCAGCACCAGTACCATAAGTAGCTGTCTGCTTTTCTGTTGTTGTTTCCTCAGTCTCGTCTGCTGATGTCTCAGTTTCGACGGGATCTGTCTCACCATTGTCACCTGTTGTGCTAACCGGAGCGTCTGTAGGCTGTGTTGTACAACCAGCAGCGATTGCTGCTACCATAGCTACGGAGAGAACACTGGCAATAACCTTTTTCATAAAGTTTCCTCCTTAATGAATTTGTTCGGGACCTCTCGGCCCTTCTACAGTGTACATATTAGCTATAAACGTAAATTGTTTCTCCACATTTCTTGCTACAATTTACCCATAACTATACATTTCTTGCTTTTTTTGACTATTTTGTACAATTTTTGCTTTCGCAGAAGATAAATTGCATAAAATCTTGATATTTCGTTCGCAATTTCGCCAAGCCTGCTTTGTTTCAGTTGTGCAGGTGTGATAACTGCAGTGTCTTTTGGTCGTTTCCATTATTGCAAACTGCTTATATCCGCTTCAAATGCCGCACCGCTACTCGCACATTTAGTTATGTGATAAGATTGGTACGTTTATTATATATAGTTATTAAGGAGATTTATATGGCATCTTCTTTTTTCAGCCCCAAAAGCGCAGGTACCAGGTTCCTTACGGGCCTATGTAATCTGATTATTGTTAATTTTCTGTTCGTGCTCACATGCATTCCGGTCTTTACGATCGGTGCTTCACTTACTGCTTTATACAGAATAACAATAGCTATACTTGCAGGTGACAACCCTGCTGTATTCAAGGATTATTTCAAAGCATTTAAGAGCAATTTCCTCAAAGCGACAGGATTGCAGTTCTTCTATATGGCGCTTTTTGCCTTCTTTATTTTCGAGATCGTCATGGTGCGCACAATGCTCACGGAACAGTATCAGTGGTCAGCATACCCCGCCATGATCTTACTGATCATAATTTTCGCTGCTTCCTGCTACTCATTCCCTATCCTTGCCTGGTTTGATGAATCATTCAAGCAGCTCCTGAAGAATTCCCTTCTCATTGCCGTAACAAATCTTCCTGTTACTGTCATGTACATCGTATTCTCCGGACTTCTCGCATATCTTGCTTACCAGTTCCCTACTACGGTACTCAGCATAATGGTATTCATGGGATGTTCCACACTCGCAATATTCTACTCTCTCTTCCTTAAGAGGATCTTCGAAAAGCACGGCGCCAAGATATCTTTCAAAGAGGAAGATGATGATAAGCCGGCTATTGATGACAAGCCCATCAGCTCAGAAGAGATCAGTTCAGAAAAGAAATAATATAGTATTTATATAAAGCAAAGCTTCCCGGATTATCCGGGAAGCTTTTTTGTTTGCGGATGTTTAACCATTAATTCCTGGAATTATACCGTCCGGCCTCACGTTTTCTGCTGTCCCTCCCTTTATATAATAAATAAACAACTAAAAAAAGGCGTCGTCTCAAAATGCCTTATGATCACGCTCCCGAATACGGCAAACAATACGGCTATGCCGTACTCACTGCCGCATTTTTCGCTGTTGCGGCC
>CADAKH010000024.1 GCA_902788505.1 Oscillospiraceae bacterium | reverse complement strand
ATGCCGTACTCACTGCCGCATTTTTCGCTGTTGCGGCCTCGAAAATACGGCAAACAATACGGCTATAGCCATACTGTTGCCGTATTCATCAGCGAAAAAGGCGTGCTGAACAATATCATACTTTCAAATAACTGATTGTCTGAAAGCAAAGAAAAACGCTTGACAAGTTAGCCGTAACTAACTATTATTGGTTAGCTACGGCTAATTTTATGCATTTAATTATTATTTTGCCATGGTTTTCGAGTGACCGGCAGAAAGGAAAATATGGGAAAGATAGTTATCTATATTATTCTGGTTCTCATTATTGCCGGTGCCGTATATGGTACGGTACGCAGGGTAAGACACGGTTCAGCATGTTGCGGAGAGCATGAGGCTGCGCCGAAAAAGATAAGAGTATCCGATACAAATAAAAAGAATTATCAGTATCTCTATGAACTTCGTGTTGACGGAATGCATTGTGCGAACTGTGCAAGACGTGTTGAGAACGCATTTAATTCCCAAGACGGTCTTTGGGCTTTGGCAGATATCGGAGAAAAGACAGTAACTCTTAGGAGCAAAAAGACATTGGACGATTCATATTGCAGAGAACTCGTATCCGGTGCCGGTTATACATTGTTATCAATGAAACAGAAAGATACATAAGGAGAGGTTATGAAGAAACTGTCTGAGATGAAACAGGGCGATCAGACGCATCGAGTTCTCGATGTGCGGGAGTTGCAACGGATGTTCGACGGGAGACAAAAAGAAGACCTGCCCCGGATGCGTGCCCAAAGACGGCTTTCAGAATATGGGTGTTATGTGGGAGATCGTGTAAGCCGCGGAGGTGATTTTAAATGCAGTTTTATGAGACAGGAAATATGTCAGGCAAGACGCTTATGCTGCTTCCCGGAACATGCTGTGACTGGCAGTCGAACTTCGGAAGCGTTATAGATGATCTGAAAGAAAAGTATCACCTTATCTGCGTCAATTACGACGGTTTCGACGGAAGCGACCTGATATTTCCGGGAATGATCAATGTTACAGAAAAGATTGAAAAATACATAACAGATTACTTCGGCGGACATATCAACGGAGCGATCGGTTCTTCGCTCGGAGGGACTTTTGTAGGGCAGCTTATAATGCGCGAAAAAGTTCATGTTGATCACGGCATCTTCGGAAGTTCGGGTTTTGATCAGAGCGGTATCCTGGCAGATCGCGTAGCGGATACTGATAAGAAAATAAGGGTTGCCTCATTTTTGAGACAACCCTTATTAGTGAAGTTACTGACCGTAACTGGAATTGATTTGGCGTATAAAGTATCATGGTTACAGAATAGAGGAAATATAGAAAACACATGATGCTATAAAGGTTTTTATACGCCGGATCATTGGTTTTTTATGGCATGGCATTATAGTATCACAATAAACCTACTAATTCAATAGGAATATAATGCAAAATCGCCCGAATGTGTCGATAAACAGTGGTGAAAAGGTGTATATTACGGTGTCTCCACAGTGTTCTGTCTCCCGCTGTTCGTTTTAGGATCGACGCCTGGACTTGTCCATCCTGCATGTTATGCGTATGTGGGCACATTGATGCCGTTTTTCGCGATTATCTATCTGTATACTGCATCGAATATGAGATTATTCGTATCGGCCTGTGCTTTGAACGGATCAGCATTGATAATCGGTAAGTTTATTACTATAGTGCAAATTCTCGAAATAATAGATTTGCACTATATTTTTTTACCTTTTATATAGGGTGAAATCATAGAAAACAAAAAATACACTATAATGCTCAAATACAAATAGTTCACACGGGTGCTGTTGTTAATGGTAAAATAAAATAACTTTTATGGAGGTCACATGACTATGCAGGAATCCGGCGAAATGTATCTTGAATCTATATTAGTTCTTACCAAGAAGGGTGCGCCTGTAAGATCTTTGGATGTAGCCAACTATCTCGGTGTTTCCAAGCCGAGCGTAAGCAGAGCGATGGGACTTCTCAAAACTGGTAATTATATTTCCATTGACGAAAAGGGTCATATCACACTTCTGGACGAAGGACTTAAGATCGCGAAAAAGATCTATGAAAGACACGTTGTCATTACCGAAGTTCTCATGGAATTAGGTGTTGATATGAAGACTGCCGAAGAGGATGCGTGCCGTATCGAGCATGTAATAAGCGACAAGACATTTAAGGCATTGAAAAAGCACAGAAAAAACAACGGCAAGTAAATAACAAAACAGATCATTATAATAACCCGGCTCAAAAGGGGGACAGAGCCGGGTTATTTTTATGTTTTACAGAGGAGGTAGGTTTACTTTTTGATGTGGAATGCTTTCATCTGAGGATAGATGGCTGCATCACCTAACTGCTCTTCAATGCGGAGAAGCTGATTGTATTTTGCAACACGTTCACTTCTTGAAGGAGCACCTGTCTTTATCTGGCATGTGTTAAGAGCAACAGCAAGATCTGCGATAGTTGTATCTGCTGTCTCACCGGAACGATGTGAAGAGATTGCCGTATAGCCTGCTGCGTGAGCCATCTTAATAGCTTCAAGAGTCTCTGATACAGAACCGATCTGGTTGAGCTTGATAAGGATCGAGTTGCCTGCACCGAGTTCGATTCCCTTGGCGAGTCTTTCTGTGTTTGTTACGAAAAGATCGTCGCCTACGAGCTGTACCTTGCTTCCGATCTTTGCTGTCATCTTCTGCCAGCCTTCCCAGTCTTCCTCATCGAGTCCGTCTTCGATAGAGATGATAGGATACTTATCAACGAGAGATTCCCAATGTGCGATAAGCTCATCTGATGTGAATTCCTTACCGGATTTGGGCTGCTTGTAGAAGCCTTTGCCTTTCTCACTCTTCCACTCGGAAGATGCGGCATCCATGGCGATCATGAAATCCTTTCCGGGTTCATAACCTGCTGCCTTGATAGCTTCGAGGATCTTCTCGATTGCCTCTTCGTCGCTCTTAAGGCTGTTGGGAGCAAAGCCGCCTTCGTCACCAACGGCTGTGACATCACCCATATCTTTGAGAAGTTTCTTTAATGAATGGAAAACCTCAGCACACCATCTGAGTCCTTCCTTGAATGAAGGAGCACCTACAGGCATAACCATGAATTCCTGTGTATCAACAGCGCTGTCAGCATGTGCACCGCCGTTCAAGATATTCATCATAGGAACGGGAAGTCTGTTTGCATTTGCGCCGCCCAGGAATCTGTAAAGAGGAATATCAAGGGCCTTTGCAGCTGCTCTTGCTGTAGCGATAGAAACTGCGAGAATAGCATTGGCACCGAGATTGGACTTATCCTTTGTGCCGTCTGCATCGATCATTGCCTTATCAACAGCATAAGTATCAAAAGAATCCATGCCGATGATCGCATCAGCGATTGTTGTATTGATATTGTTTACAGCCTTTGTAACGCCTTTGCCGAGATATCTTGACTTGTCTCCGTCACGGAGTTCCAATGCTTCGAATTCTCCTGTGGATGCACCGCTCGGTGCGCAGCCTGTTGCAGTCGTGCCGTCAATAAGTGTTACTTCAGCTTCGACAGTGGGGTTGCCTCTGGAGTCTAATATCTCTCTTCCGATTACATTCTCGATGATCAATTCAGTCATAATAATTCCTTTCGTCTAATCACATATCCGCCCGGAGGCTTATGCAAGGACCGGACCCCCGGACGGAACGACATGATTTATTCAACGGTTAGCAGTTGCTAACCTGAATGAATATACCACACGGTTTTTACCGATGTCAATCACTTTTGCATAAGGGTTTATAATCAGGCATTCGTTACGAAAAATACCAGATTGACAAGGTGGGTTTGTCATGATAGAGTTAGCGGTGGCTAACCGAAAAGGAGAAAGAAATGTCTGATTATCAACTGGTAAGATACTGCGCTCCGACTTTGGCAGGAATAAAGACCGGAAGTCTTTTCACAATGCATTTACCTTCTGATGATCTAAGACAAGACATTACGGCGTTAAACAGGTCCATGAGAAAAAAGGGCATAAGGATTATTCCTCTTAAAGTTTGCGAGACATATGCCCTGATCTATCTTTACAGACCGGAAATGCTCGACAGGGATCTTCGTGATCCGAAGGCGAAATGTATTCTCGAAAGATTCGGTTATCAGATAAACAGTTCTGACAGGTGCGTTGTCGATCTCGCGAGAAGAGTTAAGTCATCTCCTGTTTTTCCTCACGAGATCGGACTGTTCCTGGGTTATCCGCCGACGGACGTGGACGGATTTATCAATAACCCGAACGAAGGATTCTGTGCTGTCGGTTACTGGAAGGTGTACTCGGATGCGGAAGGCGCCCTCCGCATTTTCGACAGATATAAAAAGTGTACAGAAGAGTACGGGCGGATGCTTAGATCGGGCAGAACACTCGAACAGCTTGTTGTCTGAGTGCTGTTAATAAATAAAGATGAGGTACTTTTTATGAGTAAAGTAGCAGTTGTATATTGGAGCGGAACAGGTAATACGGAAGCAATGGCAAAGGCTGTTGAACAGGGCATCAGGGATGCAGGCAGCGAAGCAGTTGTTCTTACCTCCTCACAGTTTGATTCCTCCAAGGTAGCAGAGTTTGATGCTATCGCATTCGGCTGCCCTGCAATGGGTGCTGAAGTTCTTGAAGAAGGCGAATTTGATCCTATGTTCACAGGGATCGAGTCTTCATTGAAGGATAAGAAGATCGCTCTGTTCGGTTCATACGGCTGGGGTGACGGTCAGTGGATGAGAGACTGGGAAGACAGATGCAAGGCAGCAGGTGCGGTTCTTGCAACTGAGTCTGTAACAGCTAATGATGCTCCTGATGACAGTGCAGTAGCAGCATGCAAAGCTTTAGGCGCAGCTTTGGTCTGAGGTATAAGATCATGATGAAGCTCGTACTTGTAAGACATGGTGAAAGTGAGTGGAATAAGCTCAACTTATTCACAGGCTGGATGGATGTCGACTTAAGCGATAAAGGAAGAGAAGAAGCAAAAAATGCCGGTAAGACATTGAAGGAGGAAGGTTACGACTTTGATGTCTGCTACACGTCTTATCTCAAGAGAGCGATACACAAATTGAATATCGCTCTGGATGAGATGGACAGGGCATGGCTTCCGGTAGTCAAATCATGGAAGCTCAATGAGCGTCATTACGGTGCGCTTCAGGGGCTCAACAAATCCGAGACTGCGCAAAAGTATGGTGAGGATCAGGTTAAGATCTGGAGAAGATCCTTTGATGTAAAACCGCCGGAGCTTGACGACTCTGATGAGAGATCTGCAACTAAGCAGGCAATGTACAGGGATGTGGATCCGAAATTCCTTCCGAAGAATGAAAGCCTTGAGACCACGATAGAGCGAGTTGTTCCGTATTTTGAAGAGATAATAAAGCCTGAGATGAAAGCAGGAAAGAGAGTAATAATTGCAGCTCACGGCAATTCACTCAGAGCATTGGTCAAATACTTTGACAATATGTCTTCCGATGAGATCACCGGCGTAAATATACCTACGGCAGTTCCGCTCGTATATGAGTTCGACGATGATTTCAAAGTGATCAGGCACTACTATCTTGGCGATCAGGAAGCACTGAAAGCAAAGATGGATGCAGTTGCCAACCAGGGAAAAGCAAAGTAATCTCTTGTGTCATAAATAACTCCTTTTAGCAGGAAGGCTGTTCCGACCGCAAGCGGGACAGCCTTTGTCTTTGTCTGTAATCCTTTTCGCGGTTGGAAAAGGTCCAATGAGCACGTTACAAACTGTTAACTGATAGATAAAAAAGCGCATGTTATAATCGAAAAATATCTTAAAAGGAAATGATTATAAGTCATGCGCAAGGACCAGGGAGTTTATAAACAGGTTGCCGTCACACTGTCCAAACACTTTGACGGTATATATTTCGTTGATATAGATACAGGCGACTACACTGAAGTCGTCCCTATCGGTATCCTCCAGGAATTAGGCCTTCCGTCAAGCGGAAAGAACTTCTTCAAGGATGCCGTTAAGTGTGCAAAAAAGTGCGTTCATCCCGATGATCTCTCCCAGGCACTTGATTTCCTGAACAAAAAGAAAGCCATCGCATATTTTAAGAATAATGAATCTCATCTGGCCGTGTACAGAATCGTGAAAGACGGCGAGATCATTCATATGCGTCATATTAAGCGGCAGCGATTACAAGCAGCGTGAAAAGCTTGTAAAGCAGCTCAAGGAATTGACCAAGATCAACAATATTTCACGTACAGGTCCTATTGTCGCATGCGGAATGGCAGTTTATCATCCCGGCAAGGATGAGAATTTTGATGCGGTATTCAAGCGTGCTGATCAGAAAATGTATAAGAACAAGAGCAAGATCAAGTCAACGAAGCTCATCAGTGATTTCAGGAAGATGAGTGAGATCACGAATCCGATCCCGGTTGAGAGAAAACGTCTTCTTGATGCATTCTTCGGTGCATTGTGCACGGTATCTGACGGCACATACGTATTGCTCACGACAAGAGGTTTTGTCCTGTTCGATAAAGACGGCAAGCCGGAGTATTTTGGAGGCATTATAATCGTTGCCAATGATAAAGCCTGATATCCGGTTACTGAACGTAAACGATAGCTGTCTTTTTGCAGGATGCGATGATCTTCAGTATTGCCGAATAGATCTCACCTGAACAGTAGATAAAGACCGGAATCTCAACATATTTGATGAATATGAGGCATAGTACGACCTGTGCCACATTGCCTATGCCCTGTGCGAGATCGATAGCCCAGCCCGGATTATGATCCTTCCTGTTACCGTAGGCCCTTACAAAGTTGATTATCGATGCAACCAGATGTACGGAAACAACATAGATGACGAGGATCACCTGTGCCGAATCGTAGAGAACAGTCGCGAAGATTCCGAAGTCGAAAAGAAGGAGACCTATGAGCAGAATGCGCTTGCCGCCGACCATATGATTGGCATGTGTCAGGTAGTAAACGATATATTTCAGTCCGTAGTAAGCGAGCATGATACCGACTGATATTCCGATCAGTTCGAAAGCAATGTCAGGTACGAGCATCAGGATCAGAGCACCCTGGATCGTAAGAACAGCGTATATGATGTTAAAGACACGTCTTGTTTTACTCATGCGCTCTTCCTCTTACTGTTTTTGACAAGCTTCATGTAATCTCTGATTCCCCTGAAGCCTTTCTTGCTGTAATCGATCGAGAATCCGGCGAGCATGTTGCCTGACTTGTATATCTTATTCGTGACCATGCTCTTCTGTGACATGGCTGCGATTATGAACCTTCCGAGGAAAGTGCTGTCACGGTATTCGGGAAGGGCATTCTTATATGCATCAACATAAGCGTTGACATCGAAATCGGGAATAGCTTCTCCGGAGAGTTCCTCACCGAATGCTTTCCAGTCCGAAGATGCATCTTCCTGTCTCTTGGTGAGGATCGACATGATTCTGTTCTCATAGGGCTGCACGGACTCGGTGTCATATCTGTCGAGTTCGAAAACACCGACGGTTCCTTTAAGATATTTAAGCGCATATACCATCTGACCGAATGCCTTGAAATAATCGGAGGGATTGTCTTTAAGGCACTCGCGGTAGTTGTCCCACGCGGGCATGTACTTATAGCGGATGTAGCTGTAGTCGGGAAGATGACCTGCGTGACCATGTCCGAGATTGAGGATCGAATATTCGCTCAGGTTGAACAACGTGCTGTTGAAGACAGCGTTTCCGATGTCGTCTGAAGCACCCGGACTGTGCTTGAATGTTACCGGCCTGACAGATCCGTCATCCGTTATCTCGAAAAAGTTATTGTCTGTATTGTTGATAACGAGCGAGGGTGTTCCGGCGAAATTATAGTGTGCCCATGTGTCTGCCAGAACATGCATCGCAATGCCGGCCGCCTGAAGACTTCCGCCTTTGGCAAGTTCTACAGTGTCAGCTACAAGCGGACCGTTCGGACCGCAGATGAGACGGTATTTGCTTCGGTAAGTTTTCGTCGAGAAGGGAACTTTGGCATAAAGATCTTTCGGCAGGAAATGGAATGATGCCCAGATCCTTGTGATGTCCTGAAGGCCGGTTATATCCGTCTTCATGTCAACGAGTTCGGCCTGTGACTGGCTCGTTGCGGCATGCACGGAAGCGGAGACAGACTTCAGAAAGAGTTTGGTGCAGCAGTCGACCATCTGGTCGCTGTAGCACAAAGCGAGCGCGTCACGGTGAGAATAGCCCGCAAGTACAGCAGCACAGTATGTTGCATAGTAGTGAAAATCCGCCTGCAAGACTACTTCCCCCTCTCGAGTTTTTTCTTATATTTTCTGACGCTTATTGCTGATATAAACAATTCGATCGTGAGCGCAAGTGATGTGAGTTCCATGAAAAGCGACAGAAAACTGTCGATGGCATCTTCTTTTAAAGAAAATATGCTTTCTATGACGATAGCCACAGATAAAACAGATCCGATGATAAGGAAAACACTTATGACTACATATGAGGCACTGACTTTTCCGCCTGCACCTTCTTTGCGCGCACGAAGTCCCGTGTGAAGTCTCAGGAGTACATCAACAGCCATAATGATTATCAGGATGATCAGTGTAATGACCATACCGTATTCACCGAGTTCCTCAATATCTGCCTCAGTAAAGAGTTCGATCCCGAAAATAAAGTTCATTGCGATCTTGATTATGCCCCAGAATCCAAACAGAATCACACCCGTTCCAAGGACAACGAGATTGTTGGAATTTCTCCTGAATCTTATTGATTCACGGTCATTTTTGAGGATGTCTTCATTAACCAAGTTATGAGCTCCGGACAGTTCTTTTTAATGAATTATACTCTTAATTGACACTTCACATATGATGTGTTGCTTAAACGATAATCGGAATTGAATTTGTTCATTGTTTTGTTGCTGTTTTCCAAAGATAATAAAGGCATGAGATCCACCAAAGGAGGACACAAAAAATGGATAAGAAAGAACTCGATCTGAATGATATTAAAGAAGTAACAGGCGGCACAAAGCCGGTTTTCACTCCCGCAAAGCCTGATCTTATCAATAAGACAGTTGCCAAAAATGTCTTTCCCGGTGTAGGCAGACACAGCTTCACTGAGGGCGTCAAGGCAGGACTTCCTGACGATAAGGAAAATCCCGCAGTCAAGGCAAACGATAATCTCTGATTAAACCAAATCTGTCAAAGGGGAACAGTTCATGAGTAAAGATGCGAAAAAGAAGATCAAAGATCTTGAGAACGAAAGCGGAATCACCGAACTTGGTCTTGATGATCTCGATAATGTTGGCGGCGGCATAGGATACGGCATCGGGATCAATTCGAAAGAACGCGTAGATGCATTTTGCGGAGTCGTTGATGTCCTAATCATTTCTGGAGGCATTGATGAAGCTGTTAAATTTGTAAGCAAGTATTTCCCTTCTCCCGATGTCATTGCTGAACTTCGTAAGAATGGCACAAAAGGGCTGGGTGAGATTCTGATTGACGGGCTGAACGATCCGGCAGAGAAGATCGGCAACAAGATCAAGGATATCTCAAAGATCGTCTGAATAGAAAGATCAACTTTTTATAAAGGGCTGCCTCATTTTTGAGACAGCCCTTCTTTTTGAGTCTGGTTACTTAAACTGCTTTACATTACTCGGCAAAGCCAAGCATGTAGAAAAGTGCGGTTATTATGCCGTTGGCAAAATCGTCATTTGTTACGAGAACATCTCTTCCGGGCATGAACTCGAAAGCATCAGTGTTGAAATTTGCAAGAACGAGCGAGAGATATTCCGGATCGGACATGCACTCGTCCAGATCACCTTCGTATTCCTCAGAAGCCGCCTCAAATGCAGATTCCATGACCTCTTCTATATTTGTGGGTGCGTTGAAGGCGATGAGTGTGTTGTAGCCCTTGTCCTGAACAGAGAACTGAGTATGTGCATATACGGCGTCCATTATCGCATAGACCTGCTCATACTGCTCGTCAGTGAGAGTTTCAAAGTCAAAGCCAAGTGCATATACGAAGCTTTCAGCGACAAGCTGGCGCATCTCTTTGACAAAACCGTCACCGTTGATCGTGCCGTCGAGATCTGTGACTGCGGAAGGATCATTTTTTGTAACTGCAATGATCATTCCGGAAGCTGCATCCACATATGAGATCTTGAATGAGCACTCATATTTGACTTCGCCCAAAACGATATTCCCGTTGTATTCACTGAAAAAGAATGTAGCCGTACAGTTTTTCCCGTTGCTGCCGACGAATTCCTTGGTGAAGACATTGTCTCTTCCAAGATCATCGGGGACAAGCTCAAAGCCTGCTGCAGCGTGGTCGCCGAGTTTGCCGTTGGCATCAAAAGTTGTTCCGTAAAAATCGATTCCGCCGGAGATCATGGATTTGCCCGTGAGATTGCTGACGCGTACTTCACCGACAGTTGCCGCTGAGATCTCTACGGCAGAATTAGTGTTGTTATAGACAGCGATCTCGATGCTCTTGTTATCGGCACTTTTGAGATTAATGTAGCTTGTATGCCATGTGTAAGGCTGAACAACAGTTGAGCCGGTTGTATCATATTCGAACGTCCAGCCGTGATTCAGAAGATCTGATACCGGCATCGGGAAATCGAAAGATACTCCGTCGATAACGAACTTACCTACGTTTGTGTCATCCATCTGTGCTGCTACAAGTGTCTTGGCCTGTTCCTGCCAAGGTGCAGCCGGTTCTTTCTTACAGCCTGTGAAAACAGCAACAACCATAACGATTGCCATTACTGCTGTAAGGATTCTTGTTTTCTTCATCTCATAACCCCTTTCAAACATAAAGGTTCCATAGTGTTTTGATTATTATGCCCCCCGGAACCCGATGTTAGAGATTATACAATTGCAGAATCGAAAATAGTAAATTATTTTTGTTCCCAAAAAGAGAACTTTCATGCCCTGAAAAATATACAACGATACAAAGCGGGCATTGGCCGAGATTCCTTCACTATTTTGTCCCACTAACCGAACCTCTGTTCTGATAGACTTAAACTGTAATTAATTACCGGAGCAGCAGGATTATGGATAAGGTGTACGTCGCCATCGATCTTAAGTCTTTCTACGCAAGCGTTGAGTGCGTGGAGAGGAAGCTTGACCCTTTGGGCGTGAATCTTGTTGTTGCAGATCCCACCAGGACCGATAAGACAATCTGTCTGGCCGTTTCGCCGTCACTTAAGAGTTACGGAATTCCCGGAAGAGCCAGACTTTTCGAGGTCAATCAGCGTGTTGAACAGGTGAATAACGAGCGGCGTTATAAGACTCCTGACAGAAAGCTGGTTAAGAAGAGTTACTGGAATATCGAACTTCAGAGCCATCCGGACTATGCAGTCGACTTCATCATCGCGCCCCCTCAGATGTCCAAGTACATGAAGATAAGTGCGAAGATCTACGGTATCTATCTCAAGTATGTTGCGCCTGAAGATATCTTTGCTTATTCGGTCGATGAAGTGTTCATCGATGCGACGGACTATCTTGAGCTTTACCACGTGGACGCGCACGATTTTGCGAGGATGCTCATAAAGGATGTTCTTCAGACCACCGGAATCACGGCAACAGCCGGAATCGGTCCCAACATGTTCCTCTGCAAGGTCGCCATGGATATCGTTGCCAAGCATATTCCTGCCGATAACGACGGCGTCAGGGTGGCAGAGCTTACCGAAGAATCTTACAAAGAAAAGCTGTGGGACCATGTACCGCTCACCGACTTCTGGAGAGTCGGCAGGGGCACGGCCGCCAGGATCGAAAAGCTCGGTCTCTACACTATGGGCGATATAGCAAGATGCTCGCTTAACCGTCAGCACATAGGGCAGCTCTACAAGATCCTCGGCAAGAATGCCGAGCTCCTGATAGACCATGCATGGGGCATAGAGCCGACTTCAATAGCAGATGTCAAAGAGTACAGTCCGGACAACAACAGCATCTCCACAGGCCAGGTATTAAAGGAGCCGACAGACTATGAGACGACAAGGCTTATCACATGGGAGATGGCTGATACATTATCTCTCGACCTGGTCGAGAAGGGCATGGTCACGAACCAGCTCGTCCTGTCTATCGGTTACGACAGGGAGAGTCTTGCAGGCGGCACGTATCAGGGTGAGATCGTGGTGGATTACTACGGCAGGGAAGTGCCGAAGCATGCGCACGGAACGATCAATCTCGAGAGACATACTTCTTCCACGAAGATCATTACGGAAGCTGTCATGAGACTTTTTGATGCCATTGCAGACAGCAAGCTTCTTTCGAGGCGGATAGGAATTGCTGCGTGCAATGTGATAAGTGAAGAGGATGCTCCGGAGCAGGGCAAATACGAGCAGATGAGCATCTTTGACCTGGACGGGAATGACGAAGACAGGAAAGCCGATGAGGAGAAACTTGCCAAGGAAAGAGCTCTTCAGGAAGCTATGCTGGAATTAAAGCACAAGTACGGAAAGAATGCCGTAGTAAAGGCAAAGAACCTTAATAAGGGCGGCACGGCGATTGAAAGAAACGGACAGATAGGCGGGCACAGGGCATGAGAGATTACGGGGATATCAGAAATTGTTCAAGACCTCAGTATCCGGATCTTCCGCCTATGCCGGTACATGACAGGGCAGCGCAGTTCTCTCCTTTTGCAGCTCTTGTCGGATATGAGGATGCTGTTGAGGAGACAGCCCGTCTTACAGACAGCAGACGCGAGATGGAGCAGGACGAGATAAACGAACTGAACCGTCAGCTTCAGGAACTCTCTGATAAGATCAAAGACCGCCCTAAGATCCGTGTCACTTTTTTTATCCGTGACAGCAAAAAAGAAGGCGGAAGATACAGTTCCAAGATCGGTAATGCAAGGGTGATAGATAAGTATGGCAACAGGATCATTTTTACAGACGGTGAAGCGGTTCCGATCAGGGATATGTATAGTGTTGTCTTTATTGATGCCGATTGAGTATTCGATTCTGTACTTTAACGGGATAAAGTATATAATTTGTCATCTTTTGTCCTGCTTCCTTGCATGCTAATCTTTTAATGGTAGTAGGAAGCGGGAAATGAACATTTGAGAAATTCCAAGTAAAAGAGCTGTCTCTTCATCATCGGGGCAGCTCTTATTATTCCATATGGGTTATTGGTTATTTTATTCAGACAACAGTGTATCCGGCTTCTTTCAAAGCGTTTATGGCACGTTCAAAATTCTCTTCTTTGACGAGAACATAGTCTGTGTTGTAAGTGGATACCGCGAAGATCCCGATCCTGTTCTCTGCAAGGACCGTTGAGATCTTTGAGAGGATGCCAATCAGCGAGAAATCGAGAACACCCTGAATACGGAAGCCTTTCCAGCCGTCCTCACGCTCGGTTGTATCAGCAGGAGTATCAGCAGTCCTGCACACCAGAGAGATCTCTTCGTCAGTCTTGCCGAGGAAAAAGAAATCCCTTTTCAGATCAACGGCTGTCATATCAGCCACTTTGCAGACAGTAAGATCATAAGGCAATCTTAACAGTTCCATATAGTCTCCTTCAAAACCGGTGTCAGAAGGATCAGCTGAGCTTCGGTTTTGCGCCGTACTCGCAGATCTTATCTCCGTCTTCACTCATTTTTATATGCTGGATTCCGACATATTCATCATCACCTTCTGTGATGCAGTCCATCATGATCACATATTCGTCGCCATCTTTTGTATAGACAATATATTTGAAAGTGATATTTGTTGTGTCGTTTTGAAAAGCAGTGCCATATACCTCATTGGATACAGCTCTGACATCACCGTCGATATATTCGAAGAGTTCTATGGTGTCATTCCAGCTGATCTCGTCACCGGAATAGCTTTCTTTTGCACACAGATCTGCGAGTTGTTCGGATTCTTTGTTTGTAAGCGCGGAAACGGTCTTCGCCATCATTGACAGCGTGTTCTGATCCATAGCCTGGGAATTAGCCACAGATCCCAAGATCAGGAACATAATTCCATAAATAAAACCAATTAGTCCGAAGAATGTAAGTATTCCTCCGCCTACGATCCTTCCGATCCTTTTCTCTCCCCTGATCGTCTTAAGTATGGAAAAAACGATGAGCAGAACGCCTCCTGCTATCATCAGAAGAGCTGCTATCAGAAATACAATACCAAAAACGGATGCGATTTTTGCGCCTTCCATATCTACACCTCTAATCTAACCTTATTCTCTTTTCAGAGTAATTCCGTAGTAAGTATATCAAATGTCAGGCTCAAATAAAGTAGCAGTTAAACAACATTACAGATAGGTGTTGACCACCATGAGAATGATGTAAGCTGCCGGATCGTTCTTTTCGTGATCCGGCAGGTATTAAGTAATCAAATGCCAGTTGCGGGAAGTCCGCCGTGAAGTATTTTACTTTGCGGTGTAGTTCCCGCAGATCTTTCCGACGGCGATGATGTTGCCGGTGTTGCCGTCTTTGTCAGTATCAAGTCCTTCCATGAATTCCTGTAGCTTTAATGCCTGTGAATTGATGCTGCCCTTTGCCTTTTCGACAGGTGCCCTGAGCGCGAAAACATAGATGTTGTACTGATGTGTGCTTCCGGACGGCGGATAGGGTCCGATGTAGTCGGCAGAGGATGCCCAGCCCTGAGGCAAGGTTGTCTCCGTAACACCGTCTGACTTCCAGTGAAGGAAATTATTGGTATTCATATCGACCATGTAAATGACATATACCGTTGCGCCTTCTACAGGTTCCCAGGAAAGCTGTGGAGAGGCGTTTCCGCCTTCTGCGATGTTCGCACATGTTTCGACCCATTTGCCGTCTTCGAGGCTCTCAGAGGTGACTTTAAACGCGGAATAAGCGCTGACATACTTATCGTCACTGTTGTCTGCCGGAGTATCGGATGTCGCGGCGGTAACTTCTGCTGATGTTTCAGATGCCGGCAGACTTTGAGAAGTGCCGGTATCGGAACAGCCTGCAAATGCCAGGAACAGAGCTCCGCAAAGGATCAGGGAAATGGCTTTTTTCACGGGTTACATCTCCTTCAAAGTATTACCTGTAACCATAGTATAACTCAGGTGATGTATATGGTGCTGTTATGTTGCCGTATGCTATGACGTTGCCGGTGCTGCCGTCTGCTGCAGTGTTGAGAAAATCAAGTTTCTGGTGGATGTCTCCGCCTGTGTCATCAATGCGGAAACTAAGATCCTGAGGGTCGTCCTTGAGAGCAACGACATAGAGTTCGTATGTATGGGTCTCAGCAGGGTAGGGGCCGACATAGACCGACTGGTCTTTGTATTCACCTTCATCAAGATGTGTCTTATCGGTGATCACATACCAGCTGAGCCAGTTTGTTGTAGTTGTATCGAGCATGATAACGGCATACTTTGCGGCGCCCTCTACGGGTTCCCATGAAAGCTCGGGTGACAGATTGCCTTCCTTAAGACCGCAGGACTGCTTCCATTCACCGTTCTCGATGCTTGTTGTTGTCACGGTGAAAACAGGGAGTGAATCCATATAGACCTTCGATCTGTCGACTTCCTTGCCGACTGCCTCATCGTATTCCAGCTCTGTTACCTGAACTGCATCTGTCTTGAGATTTATCTTTGCACTGCCGTGTTCTGTCTCAAGTACGAGATACAGGTCGCCCGCATTTGTGACGGATCCTTCGTAGATGTTGATATTCTTTTCGATGTTGCCTGAAGCACCTGTCCAGACAGCCTTCAGAGCTGTTCCGACCGTACCGAAATATCTTTCGGAAGGAGTGTTGTTTTCATTAGTAAGATTGAATGCGAAAAGGCCCATCTTTTTCATGAAGCGGAAATACAAAGAACCTGTATCTCCTGAAGGAACTTCGTCACCGAATAAAGCATAGATATCTTCTTCTGAAAGAGAAGTGCATACCCAGCTTGTTCCGGGGAGTTTTGTGCTGTCGGCTTCACAGGAAGTCAGAGCCTCGCCGATATAATCCCAGGCACCGTTTCCTCCGTCGTAGCAGAAAGTCATCTCTTTGGTGACCTTCTGCGGAAGCATACCTGACAGATCGTCGGGCTTATAGGAGACCGTTACTTTTTCGAAAGCGGTGTACTGTGAGCCGTATTCGGAACCTGACAGTTTTTGGATGTCACCATGATTAATGGTGACATTCAGGATCTCGTTGTCGGCGACAAGGGAATTTATATCAGCATCACTGATCTCGGGGATCTTCTCGCCGCATCCGGAAAGAAGCATGCCGGCTAAAAGGCATGAAGATGCAATTCCTGCAAACAGTTTATTTTTGAACATTTCAGGCCCTCCTTAAATATACGGGATTTTTCACCATTATATTTTCGGGAGAGCAGGTGATAATAGAAATATCAGCACAGATTTCAGTAATATCTGCACAAAATCATTTGTTTCTGTATTGTGTGGGAGTCAGGCCGGTGACGTGCTTGAAGAGCTTCGAAAAGTAATTCTGATCGGAATATCCGACGCGCGAACATATCTCGTTTATGGGAAGTTCGGTATTGATAAGCATTGCTTTTGCAAGATCGACTCTGAGGTTCAGAAGATAGTTCATGCATGTCATTGACGACTGCTTCATGAAAAGATCATTTAACTTGTTGCGGTTGATAGCGAACTTCTTTGTGACCGTCTCAAGTGTGATCTGATCTGCAATGTGCTCATTAAGATACTCGGTGATCTTCGAGAAATCATCCTGTTCGGAATCGTAAGGATCTTCCGGACTTACCTCGACATAGGAGTAGATGATGAAATGCAGTATTTCTATAAGATAAGACCTGCTCCTGCAGGGCCAGAATCCGTCGCGCTGTCCTTTGAGCTGCTTTTCCATAATGGTGAAAAGCTCCTTCAGGCGCTTGAGACCGTTCAGGGGAATCGGAATAACATGTGCGCATACATTATCGAAGAAGCGGAAAGGCCTTATAAGGATGTAGTCCTGAAAGATCAGGGTTCCGCCCATTTTATCGAATTCATTTGCATCTATACGTTCGTAGGTGAACTCGTCACGGATGACCGAGGGCTTAAAGAAGATGATGAAGGCCTTTATACTCTGGACCACACGGCATTCGAGCTTATCGTACTGTGTAAGGCCGATAATGGCAGGTGCCTTTACTTCGCGCTTTTCGCCGGAACTTGTTATCTCCAGAATGCCCTTTTCCAGAATGATGATCTTATAGGTGGAATCATCATTGATATATTCCGGAATCGCATTACACCTGTCAGGATAGATATCGACTATCCTGTCCCATCCGTCCCAGTGACATTCGGTGTAAAGCTTCATCTTTTCCGGTCCCCATACGCTTTATAGATAAAAACATTATATCGCATACCATTCTGTTGCTTCGATGACATTTTTGTTTGGCGCATGCACTAAAAAGCATACAGATCCTGTGCCGTTTCCTTCGGCAGTTTCTGGTTCAGCTACAGTGATTTGAGATTTTTCGAGCAAGGATAACCGATATGAAAACAAGCACCCCGGATCTGCAGCGATTGCGTTCCGGGGTGTTTTTAATTCTTCGTCAAGTATTCTCTTGCCTTTTCGACAACTTCTATTGTGCCCGGCGAGAGATTTTCCGGAAGGGCATCTAGAGGGAAGAAAGCCTGTTCCAGAACCTCTTCTTCCTGTATCTTCATCTCGCCTGAATAATCGAAACAGATGTAGATGAGACCTGCGAAATAGACTTTGTCCTGATTGGGATATTCGTAGTATGTATCTTTGCCGGACCTGATCATGAGAAGCTCGAGATCGCCGCATAAAAGCCCAGTCTCTTCCATAACCTCTCTTCTGGCACATTCTTCAAAGCTTTCGCCCAACTCCATTGAGCCGGCAGGGTATGCCCAGTAACCGTTGTCCGCACGCCTTCCGAGAAGGATCTCACGCCTGGAGTTTACCACGATTATGCCTGCACCTGTGAGGATTATAGGATCGTGGCCGAGCTTTTTCCTGATGTCGAAAATGTATCCCATTAGAGCTGTTCCTCCGGATCAGGCTGTACCGTAAGTGTTAACAAGCCAGATAAAGAACCATGAGATTAATACTGTAATGACCAGAACGATACTGATATAGACGATGTTTACAACGGCCCATTTGCTCTTTTGGTATTTGATCTTGGCGAAAATCGATGCCGCGAGACTTCCGACTGTGGCAATTCCGCACATTATAAGAATAAAGACAGTCTGGTTTATATATGCCTGAGTCTTCTCAAGGATTGCCATAATGTAAAAAATAACGCCGAACGGTTCAATTGCGAAAAACAGACATGACATAGCGGTTGCAAGGCCGCATATGATCATGGTGTTTGCGGTGTCTTTATCGAACGTCAGATAATTGTTGTCGATGTGATCGTACTTGTGAAGCTTTTTCTCACTGATCTTTTTGTTACTCTTGTCACCCATAAAATCTGCCTTATCCCAAAACTATCTTATTCCCATTAAAGATAAATTGTACAAGCGTTAGGTGTTTTTATCAAGAAGCGGCAAATTTCAGAGAATTGAAAAGGGCTGCCTCCATACGAAGACAGCCCTGAAGTTCATATTTGTTCCTGTTATCAGATCTCTTCCACTCTGACGTTTGTGATGTGTATCGTTGCCGTGTCGCCGTGCTTACCCATATTGAATTCGAGACGGCCGTTGTTGTCGTCCTTCTCGGTCATGTCGAAAGTGAATTCAAACGTCTGCCATTCGGTCGTCAGATCGATCGATGTGTCAGGGAAGTATCTGATCCACCCGGCATTCGGTGCAGAAACACACACGATACATTTTCGCGCTTCGTCTGCCCGGATGTCGAAAGTGATCTTATACGAATGCCCTTTCCGCATTGGCAGATCGGGGTGGACAAGCTGGACGGAGTATTCCTCCGTACCGCAGTTTGTTGATGTGATGATCATCTCACCGTCCTTGATCTCAGCCGCGCCTACGCCGTCATTGAAAAGGAGGAACTTCCAATCGACGTCGTCTGTCAGATCTTCTGCTACTGCAAAATCTCCGTTGCGAATGAAGTTGCCATCAGGAAGCGCATCGCGGAAAGGCTTCTCGGGTCTGGTTACATTGGTGTCGTATGCCGGCTTCTGATATACGCGGACGTAATCGATCTCGAATTCGGCATTGTTGAAATCAGTGGTATCGTCAGGATTGCCGGGCCAGTTGCCGCCTACTGCAAGGTTCATCTGAACGAAGAAAGGCTGGTTGAAAGGAGCCGGATAGGGCTTATCGTCTTCGCCCTCAACAGCGGTGAACCAGTCGTTAACTGTAAGGACGAGTTCGTTATCCGTATAGAAACGCATCTCGCCGGGTTCCCACTCAACAGAATACTCGTGGAATTTGGCAGAGAAGCTCTCATCGCCGGATTTGGTGATCGTTCCCTGCTGTTCGGCGTGGGGCTCACCGTAATGGATAGTCGAATATGAAATGGAAGTATCGTTGCCGAGGGATTCCATGATGTCGATCTCGCCGCACTTGGGCCACTGGCCGTAGTAGGATTCGTCCTGGGGCATCATCCAGATGGCAGGCCATAAGCCCTGTCCTTCAGGCACCTTTGCGGAGACAACTACTTTGCCGTACATGAAGTCTGTCTTGTTCTGACCTGTGACTTTGCCGGATGTGTAGTAATCCTTGCCATCTTTTGTGGTCTTGATGGCCTTTAATACGAGCTTGCCGTCTCTTACGAAAACATTATCCGTGGAAGTCGTGTATTCCTGAAGCTCGTTGTTGGTCCAACCGGGTTCATGCGGTTCGTAATTCCACTTTGTCTCATCCATCTTCTTGCCGTCGAACTCGTCGCTCCAGAGAAGGTTGTAACCTTCAATCTGGGGAGTCTCTGTCTTCTTCTGTGCGCATGAAGCGAGAGGAAGAAGCATGGAAAGAGCAAGTAATGAACTGATCAGTTTTTTGCTTTTCATAATTGCCTCCTTGTTTATATGTCCTTTCTGTTCTCAACATAACAAATTAGCCTTGCGGCATTATTGCCTTTTCATATCTGATTTTTATGTTTTCATGCTATAATGCTTATCGGAAAGCCCGATTATCACGCATATTTGATTTGTACGCACAAAAGGATCCCGATGCCTTCACCGAAAAAGAAAATATCCTACCAGGAATTCCTTCACAGGGAGTATGAATTCTTCAGAGCGCCACTCGCTCCGGAGATGGACTTTTATGAGACGATCCGTTCAGGCAACCTGCGCAAAGTCAGATCGCTTCTTTCAGAACCGTTCCATATGAAGAAAGGTCTGGGGGTCCTGTCCGATAATCCTCTTCAGAACCTGAAATACCATATGACAATAACGACAGCCCTTGTTGCAAGATTTTGCATATCCGGCGGTCTTTCGCAGTCGGAGGCATATTCGCTGAGTGACTACTACATACGTCTTGCAGACGAAGCCTCAACGTTAGACGAGATATCCGAGATACATAATGAGATGTGTATTCACTACACAAGACAGATGCTCACCCTTCAAAAAAGCGCAATAACATCGAAGGCTGTTGAATCTGCGATCAACTATATTTACGAGCACCTTCATACACGTATCACTTTGGAGACACTGGCTTCCGAGACTAATCTTTCGGCGCCGTACTTTTCGAGATTATTCAAAAAAGAGACAGGCTATTCTGTGAGTGAATATATCCTGAACAAAAAACTTGAGACAGCGAAATCAATGCTTGCATCATCTGATTATTCAATAGCAGAGATATCCGCTTCGCTGGCATTTCCCTCACAGAGTTATTTCACGAATGTTCTGAAAAAAGACTGCGGCATTACGCCAAAGGAATACCGTGTACAAAACCGCAACAGCAATCTGAGTCTTCAGCGCACGCTTATGAGCGGATCATAAATAGAGTTCCATATCTGTGCAGTTCCACTGCCCGTAAGGAGTGTCGATCGTGTGTGAACCGTAGTCTTTGAATCCGACCGATTCATAGCATTTTCTGGCTTTGGGATTATTATCGAAAACTCCGAGATCAACTCTCGTTGCAGTGAGATTTGCCTTTACATATTCAATCGCGAGTTCCATCAGCTTTCTGCCGTAGCCCTTGCCTCTGATATCAGGATTTACAATGACAAAACCGAGCCTTACGGATGAGTCATCATTCGCGTTCGGATATCTGATAATGATATGTCCTGCGATATTGCCTTCATCATCAACGGCTGTGAGCGGAATGAAACGGCCGGACTTCACAGCCTCTTTATAGTTGTCATCGATGCTGTAGGGAAGAAGCGGGAAAAAGCCGTATATGTCAGCTGACCACTGATACAGTTCCTTCTCTGTTCTTAACCATTTTGCGATGACAGGTGAATCTTCTCTTGTATATGCACGCAGTTTCATAAACCACCTCTTAGAATCGTTTTTATTTAAGCACAGTGATCAGACACTGTAAAAATCAGTTCCCGCAGAATACAGTAATCTCTTTTTCAAGCAAACGGTAAATATTTGCCACAAGGAATCCGTCTGCAACAGCGTGATTTAAGCGTACCGTAAGTGGCATCATGAGGCGGCCGTTCTCTTCCCTGTATCTGCCCCAGTTGACTATAGGCAGGAAATACAGATAGCCGTCGGGCAGTTCCACATTGAGCGAATCGTATGAGATCATCGATATATAGGATGCATCAAACCAGTTCGGATGGTTCTCTGAATCGAGAAGATACTCACGGGAAGTTTTGGCATTCTCTATATCGCTTAAAGCATTCTTATAGAACTCATTATAGTTCTCTGAATAGGTTGTATAGACGGGCGTGCATGTCTCTGTGTCTTCATGGAAAACATACTGCGTCGGATTGATCACGTCATAGCATACGAGCTCATCTGACTTCCAGAGATACTGCATTTTGTAGTCGTCTCTTGAATTCAGGACTTTGCAAAGGAGGTACAGGAAGTTGATATAAAACTTTGTATCAGATTCCTTCGAAAACTTCACGAGTTCAGTTACGTTGATACGCGCAGTCATTGAGACAGAACATTTGCAGTCTTCTGTGAAATGGCGGTACACACCTTTGCGGTAATATTTATCTCTGTCGATTATTCTGTAGTTCATATAGTTAATCCTTTTCGTAGAAAACAATATCCATGCGGTCGTTGATATGTTCCGTGCGGCCGGTCTGACGGCAACCCATTTTCTCATAAAGATGAAGATTACCATCCGCCAGCCCGTTTAGATATCATCCCTGTCTGCTTTTATTTATGTAATGCTCATGATGATTAAAGTGACCTGATGAATTTATCTGCGAGTTCGGGCCAGACACAAACCTCAGGATACTTCTCGGCATTGGGGTCGTAAGGCCACGGTCCCAGGAATCCCAAAAGGCTTTCAGGACCTTCTGCGGGTGCTTCGATAAGTCCTGCCTTCATTGCATTTACAAGTGCGAAGCTCTGCTCTGCAGTGTAGGGTTCACCGTGTTCGCCTCTGGCCCATGCCTCAGTGGGAATGGAAAGTCCGTGAGGGCCTCTGGGGAAAGTCTTGTGTTCATATCTGACACCGGCTTTTTTAAGTGCTTCTGCGTAAAGATAGCTGTTTTCGACAGGGACGAGATCATCTGTCTCTGTCTGCCAGATGAAGCAGGGCGGGTTGTCCGATTTCACGTTTTTCTCGAGCGAATAACGTTCAAGAAGCATCTTTGCCTCATCGTCAGTGCGGTCATAGATATCCGCGCCAAGAAGGAAACGGAAGGAATCCTGATGGGCATATCTGCCTGAAGTGATTACAGGGTATGAGAGAACTGCTGCATCAGGGCGGCAGGAAATATCTTTGTATTCAGGATCCGTATCTTCGATCTCATCCCAGTAGTCGCATACTGAAGCGCATACATGTCCTGCTGCAGAAAAACCGCAGATATAGACTTTGGAAGGATCGATGTTGTAAGTACCGGCATTCTTCCTTACAAAGCGGATCGCTCTTGCAAGGTCACGCATCGCCTGTTCTTTTACAGGTGCACGCATCGTCTGGTTGGTCGTATAAGTCAGCACGAATGAGTTGTATCCGAGTTCGTTGAATCTTTTTGCAACCAGTTCGCCTTCGGGAGGGACCGTGACAGCGTAACCGCCGCCCGGGAGGACCAGCATACAGGGAAGAGACTTACCGCCTTCTGTCAGGTAGGCTCTCAGGTTCGGTCTGAATTCAAAAGCAAGGGGGTAGTTATATTCGCCGTCTTTCCAAATATCGATCCTGTTCATTTTTGCATCCTCTGTTTTAGTAAAGATATGGCTATTTTACCCCAGATACAGCCATTCTGTTTTTCTGACAGCTGTTTTCCGGTTAAATCCGGTTGAATTGAAGGATATCAGTGGAGTTGTTCCGTGACGGCGCGGATCCTGTCTTCTGCATTCAGAAAAGCTTCGACTATAGCAGGATCGAAGTGCTCGCCTGAACCTTCTTTGATAATAGAGAAAGCTTTTTCGAACGGCATTGCCGGCTTATATACGCGCTTTGCAACCAGAGCATCGAAAACATCTGCGACTGCCATGATCCTTGCGGACAGCGGAATCTCTTCGCCCTTGAGGCCGCAGGGGTATCCCTGGCCGTTCCACTTCTCGTGATGGTAGTGAGCCATGTTCTCTGCTTCGCCGAGATAGTTTTCTTTGAGTTCTTTGTTATCTACAGTCTTCTTAACAGTGCGGATGATCTTGGCACCTTCTTCGGCATGAGTCTTCATGATCTCATATTCCCAAGGCTCGAATTTGCCGGGCTTGTTGAGGATCGTATCAGATACCTTGATCTTGCCGATATCATGCATAGGTGCTGACGAAACGATATTATTCTTGAAATCCTCATCGAGAATATCGGTGAACTTGCCTTCTTTGATAAGTTCGTCGCAGATTATCTCAACATAGGAGGATGTATTCTTGATGTGTTCGCCTGTTGACTGGTCACGGCTCTCGACGAGGTCTGCCATAACGTTGATCATGCCGCTCTGGAATGTGGAGATAGCTTCATTCTTGCGCTGGGATTCGTTGATGTAATCGACAGTGTCACGGGTCGTTTTAGCCATCGCATTATAGAGTTGTTCGATCTCATCACCTGTCCTGATCTCAAGATCCTTGATGCTGTCCAGAGTCTCCTTGCGTGCCTCATCGTTGGTGTATGCAAAATCGCCTGCGAGCTTGGCAAGGCTGTTAACGGGATTAACGATGAATCTCTTTGCGAGATAAACACTCAATGTGAGGATCGTAATGAAGAATCCCAGAAGGAGTGTGGTCATTCTGAAAGTGAATGTCCTCTCGACTTCGGCTATGTTAGGCATTGCGATATCAACACACACATAGCATTTGCATCTGTTGTTGCTGTCATAGACCGGAACATAGGATGAGAGAAGCCAGCCGTAAGTATCGTCCGTGATGATGGGGTCGATCTCGCGTCCTGCGAGAAGGTCTTCGATGTAAGGAGCAAAGCTCTCGTCGAACGGGATTACTTCACCCGTTTCCGATGCGGGAGTATCAGGAGTGTCGATGTCGAAGACCACGTGGCAGCCGTCTTCCTTTATCTGATAAACATAGAGATACTGGATCCTGTCAGAACTGTTCAGGATCAGGCCGTAGTATTTCTTGATACGGAAATAACCTTCTGCGCTGTCTTTGCGTTCCAGGTATTCATCTATCTTGTCGCCGTCGAGCATTGAAGCTGCAAACTTAGCAGTATCAGTAGCATATTCGGCCTCGGACTGGACCATGGTATCTCTGAACAGATTAAAGCTTACGATGGTTACAACTGCAGCGGCAATACCGAAGATGAAAGTTACCGATATGATGATCTTACCGCTCAAAGAGATTCCTCTCTTTGCCATAGCGACAAGATCGAGAGTGTCTCTTTTTGGCTTGAGCTTCTTAGGATATGTCTTATAGATCAGGACTGCGATAGCTGTGCTTATGATCTTATCCGGAATATCCATGATAAGTCCGGCATAAAGCTGGGCCCAGAAAGCATTGGCGATAAGGTTGGAGTAGATCTTGCCTGCAAACGTAGAAGAAAGCTCCTCGCCCATCGAATTGCCAAACAGACCCCAAGAGATTACCGAACCGATACCACCGCCCAAAAGAATAAAGCCGATAACAGGGAAGATGATCTTCCAGGTGATCTTCCTGAAATAACCCATCTGGGAGAACCCGGCTGCAACAAGTGCGATGAGAACGTTGACTACAGCGTAATAGATATTATATTTATCGGCGAAGACACTTACTATGTTCGTAAGGAAGCCTACAAGAACTCCGGGCAAAAAACCGCCGATCAGTGCTGCGGCTATGGTGCCGACGCAGTCAAAATAGAAAGGAAGATTCAGGAGTGAAACTATCTGTCCGCAAATGAGATTGAGAGCAAGACCGCCAACAACAAGTCCCATGGACTTAAGGCCTTCATGTTTGTTATTTATGCCGGTCATAACATGCTCCCTTGTATCAAAACCGATACCTTCACGAGTCAACAAAGCTGGTTCAAAATAATAAATATATGCTATCAAAGGGAAATGTTAACTTCCATTAACATAATGTAAAAATTTATTTAGTGGTCTGGAATACAAATCAGGATATTTTTATATTTGTCACAAGACGGCCTTGCAGATAAGGCTCGCTACTATATCGAGGATGAAAAGTCCGGCCGGAATATAGCACAAAGCCAGCCATGCAGTACGGGAGAGCTTCTTCTCTGTTTTCTCGAAAACGGGTACCACGACAAATCTCAGGAAAACGCCGGATATGCCGAAGAAAAGGACCGATCTTGCACAGACATAACCGCCGATATTACCCCAGTTTAAGATCTCCTCATCGTAGTTCCAAAGTCTGATACCCCAGAATTTATTAAGAGTCCAACCTGTGGCAAGTTCCAGAATACCGGATGCGACAGTTGCAAGAAGGAAAATAAGGACAGGATTTTTCCTGATGTGATATGTGACTCCGAGTATGATAAGTGCGCCGAAACCGTAGATAGGGATCCAGGGACCGAAAGTCGTGCCTCTCTTGACCCATTCACCCAGGTCGAAACGGTAGAAGATCTCTTCGTAGATGAAGCCGAAAATACCGCCGAATGCAAACACCAGCATCAGCAGGGGAAATCTGGATTTAAGATAACTCAGGTTCATTTTGAGGTCCTTTATACTTGATCAGGTTGCTTATTTTATC
This sequence comes from Oscillospiraceae bacterium, assembly GCA_902788505.1. GTDB lineage: Bacteria > Bacillota > Clostridia > Saccharofermentanales > Saccharofermentanaceae > Saccharofermentans. The sequence goes on along the minus strand of CADAKH010000024.1, from coordinate 5,592 downwards.
GTAAGGCTGAGTACTATGTCGAGTACAAATACCGAAAAGAGCGTTATAGAAACGATTTTGAATGCTTTGGGGCACTTATTCCGGAATTTTTCGACGAGCGGAAGGATCGCATACATAAGGAGCAGAGCAAATATTCCCCAGGTGATGACCGATCTTATACAGATGTAGCCGTTCAGATTACCCCAGTTGAGGATAACGATCGAATAATCCCACAGCCTTGTGTGAAAGAATTTATCAAGGACAAAACCTGTTGCGAGTTCCAAAGTGCCGCAGGCGAAAGAACTTACAAGGAATACAAGCAAGGGCTTTTTCCTGATCTTTACTGTGAGGAAGAAAATCAAAAGTGCGCCGAAACCGTAGATAGGGATCCATGGTCCGTATGTTGTGCCGCGCTTGAAGAACTCACCGTCGTTGATATAAACGCATATTTCTTCGTAGATGAAGCCCAGGATGCCGGCTATTACATAGATCAGCATCAGTGTGGGAACAAGTTTTCTGATATCAGGTTTACTCAAGAGGACTCCTTAGGAAGCTGATTCTTCGCCGGTCTTTGGTCTGTAGATATAGTGAACCTTATCATAATCCGAATTTTTGGCGCGCTCTGTCATGGCTTCAAATGCCTGATTGCGCAGCGCTTCCTTGCGCTTATCCATCGGAAGATCCATATCGGGGAAGAAAGGCCCGTCGACATAGACGACCGTTCTGGAACCTGGAAGGATCTTTCTCTTGTGCCAGGTGGTCGTGAAAGTGAACACCGGTTTGCCTGTCTCGGCCGGATAATGGAAGGCTGCTGATTTGAAAGGTCTGATACCCGGGTATTTTGGCCAGATATGGGCTTCAGGATAGAGTGTAACAATGTGACAAAGCTCTGAATGACGACGCATTGCCTGTGAATAGTTCTTAAAGCCCCTGGAGTTGTTCGGCAGAGCGATCCCGCCAAGATCCTGGACGATCATGCGAATTCCTTTTATCGAGAAGGCATCTGCACCGGCAACTATATAAGCCTTTTTCGGCCATGAGAGAAGGCCCGGGCAGTAAGCATCACCCATTATCCTGGTGTGGTTGCCGTAAAGGAAAAATCCGTCTTTGCGGTAGCCTTTAAGCTTGCCCCTTCCGACAACTTTTTCGCCGTACACAACTTCCTGGAGCAGAAATACTATGGGTGCGGCTATGACATTGTACAGAATGAACGCAATCCCGCGCCTTACAGGGTTATTGGTGAAATACCTGTAATCTGCGGGAAGCTGGACGGTATTGATGTCCGTGCCGGCGAAATCATCATTCAGAAGATCCGAGTAATAGTAAGTCTTCTCCTTCATGGATCAGGCCTCTTTCTCGCGCATACCTGCTGCTTCCGTGAGCATCTCTTCCATTTTATTCATGCACTCGCCGAGTCTAGAGACATTTGCCTCAGTCTTATACTTCTTTTTGCATGCTTCAAGCTCTTTTGGGTTATCCATAAAGTATTCGATCTTGTTTTTGAGATCTTCGGAATCCCACTTGCGGTAAAGACATCTGTCGTCCTGTGCGAAAAACCTTGCAGCACTTCTTTCTGAATTGCAGATGATCGGAACAAGGCCGGTTACTATGGCCTCAAGGCATGCGATGGACTCGAGTTCAACATAAGCCGTGTGGACATAAAGGTCGGCGGCATTGAGGACTTCCTTGAGTTCTTCGTGATCGAAGAATCTCATCTCGCAGTCAACGCCGTTTTTTCTGACAAGATTCTTGTAGTGGCGTCTCTTGGGTCCCTCTCCTGCAAGGATCAGATGGATCTTATCCTTGTATTTGGACTTTGCGACTGCCTTTATCAGGACCTGCTGGGCCTTTTCGGAGGAGAATCTTCCGACGACAACGATAGTGAACTTATCCTTGTGCTTGGCTCTCTGCTTTTCTATAACATCTGCCGGTGCCGGCTCGAAAAATGATTCGCTGACACCATTGGAGATAACTCTCGAAGGAACATGCTTTTTGATATTGCTCTCGAAATCATTCTTTATGAATTCGGTAGGATAGTGCGTGAGAGTGCAGTGATCATAAACCTTTTTGTAGAAATACTTATAGACTTCCCTGGTTGCGAAATTGGATTTCATCATGCCGATGTGACAGGTGAAGTTCTCAGCCTGGACATGGAAGCTCGCTGTCATGGGGATTCCATACTGCTCGCAGATCTTTACCGCCTTCCATGAGAGAGGAAAGGGCATAAGAAGGTGCACTACATCGGCGCCTTTTATCGCATCTTCAAGTATCTCACGGTCTGCCTTCGCCGGCACGACTTCATTTCTTGCCAGAGCGGCATTAATAATGGGACCGAGATTTAGTGTCGGGACGATCCTAAAGCCCTGCTCACCCTCTTTGTCAGCATCGCAACAGACGACAGTGACATTATGTCCCTGTGTCTTCAAATGGTTTATAAGATTATACGCTGCTACGCTTGTGCCGTTGTTAGGTTTACCCAGCACATCACATACGATCGTTATATTCATTTCGATCCTGTCACCCTTGTTCAGTTTGCTTCTTATCTTGTCTATTATACATCATTATTTGAGAATCAAAGGATTTTGGGTTTCCCCCGTATTTTTCAGGAATAACGGCCGGTTGTGAAGCAACAGAGGCGTTGTCTTAAAACTCTCAATAAAAAGGGAGCCGTCTCGTTTTGAGACAGCTCCCTCTAATTACTGATCAATATCTGTCAGACGTCAGATGTCGAAATCGTAGTCATCGAAATCGTCATAGTATGAACCGCTCATAGCAGAACTAGCATTATCAACAGCGAATTCAATACCGTCTTCAACAACCTTCTGATTCATAGGAACCTTCATAGGATTCATAGCAGCACCGAAAGCTGATGTGAAAGAAGGAAGAACAGTAGCCTTTGTGTTGAGGTTGATACCTGCGATGATGAATATGTTAGAACCGTTGATCTCGATGGATACAGAAACATCACCTGTGAGGCTGTTGCAAAGATCTTCGAAATCATCAGAGTCATAAGCTGAATCAACGAGATCCATAACGTCCTCATTCTCAAGAACGAGCTTTAAAAACTTAGCGATGTCGATGTGGAATCTGAAGTAACCGTCTTTCTTGGAAACATAGAACTCTTTGTTTGTGAGATCCTTTGAGCTGATGTCAGCCATGTCGAGCATATCTTCAACATATTCCATGAAGTCTTCAACATAGTCGTCAGCAAGTGTCATCTGAACTGCGAAAGCACCGTCAACCTGAATGTCAGCGAGATCCTCAGGATCTGAGAGATCTGCAAAATCTGAGATTCCGATGCACTTTGCTGCGATAGCCATTGATGTTACATCGTCAGCATCGATAACTTCGTCAAGACCGATTTCCTGGAGCATTGATTCAACCGCCTCAGGCTCATCCTCGATCATGTCCTCGTCTGCAACTGCATAGATACCGTCTTCGATATCATCGTAATCAGGCTCATCGTCGTCAAAATCGAATTCTTCAAGCTTTAACTTCTCGCAACCCTTAGCGAAGCTTTCAGTAGAAATCTTTGTTGTCTTGCTGCATCCCGCGAAAATGCCGGCAAGCATAGTTACCATAAGCACGCATGCTATAGCTTTTACTTTCTTCATTTTTAATAACCCTCCTTTTGGGAATATAGGAATTATACTACAAATCACGGAAGTTTGACTTATTCAATAAACATAAATATATGCCGCCCGGCGTTTTTTATTGTAAATATCGCGTAAATATCAGGTTTTGGAAGTATTTTTACACAATATTCCCTAACCCGTGATATTATTGTTCGGAAGAAGTTAGCGCGAGGGGGTTCATATATGCGCGAGAAGTGGTCATCAAGATCGGCATTTATCTTAGCAGCTATCGGTTCGGCAGTAGGTTTGGGCAATGCCTGGAGATTTCCGGGACTTGCTGCAAAGTACGGCGGCGGTGCATTCCTTTTTGTATATCTTATTGCAATGCTCGTTATCGGCATTCCGCTTCTCATGATGGAGATCTCTGTTGCACGATACACGAGACAGGGCGCTCCGGGATCCATGCGTGCCATGAACAGGAAGATGGAGCCTGTCGGCTGGATCGCCGTCTCCAATGGTATCGGAATATCGATCTACTATGCGGCAGTTTTCGCATGGGTCATCCTGATGTTCATCATGAGCTATAAGTTTGCGGGTATGACCGGCAACACTGAAGCTGCAAGCTCACTTTGGGCTGACACGATAAAGACTACAGGTACGACAACCGGATTTACCATTGTCTCATGGCCGGTCGTAGGATGCCTTGTCGTAGCGTGGATTCTTTGCTATGTGTGCATCAAGAATGGCACGACTTCTGTAGGAAAGGTCGTTAAGTTCACAGTATCCCTTCCAGTAATCTGCCTTGTCATAATGGCGGTAAGAGGTGTTATGATGCCCGGCGCAATGTCCGGTCTTGCCAAGCTTTTCATTCCCGACTGGAATGCTCTTGCCGATTCCAATCTGTGGGTTGATGCTATCGGACAGGTTTTCTATTCGCTCTCGACTTCCATGGCGATCATGTTCGCTTACGGTTCATTCTTAAACAAGGAATCCAATATAGTAATCGATACTATCATCATCTCTTTCTCAGACATGTTCGTAAGTATCCTTGCAGGCATCGTTATGTTTACGACGATGGCAGGTGTAGGAATGCTCGACAATATGTCCGCATCCGGTATTGCAACCGCATTCATTATCTATCCTCAGGCTATAGTACAGATTTCGAACAGCGGAATCTTCAACATGATCTTCGCATTCATCTTCTACTTCTGCCTGATAACACTTGCCATTGATTCACTCTTCTCGATCATCGAAGGAATCTCGACTGCATTGTCAGACAAGTTCCATCTTAACAAGAAGGCGACAACACTTACCATCTGCATTTTAGAAGGCATATTGAGCCTCATCTATGTAACAGGTGCAGGTCTTGCTGTTCTCGACATCGTCGATTACTTTATCAACAGCTACACACTTCTTATCACCGGCATCCTCGAGATGATCGTTGCAGGATGGTTCTTCAAGACCACCAAGATCTTAGACGAACTCAACCGCAATACAAAGAAATTCAAGATGCCTTCATGGTGGTTCATTCCTTCGATCAAGGTCATCTCACCGGTCGCACTTGCAGGCCTCTTTGTGTGGAATCTCGTTAACCTCATAAAGAGCGGCGGCATCTATGGTGCTGTTGACGGTTACTCATTAAAGGCGAATATCATCTTCGGATGGGTACTGATCGCTCTGATCCTCTGCTCCGGCATCATCATAAAGATCATCGTAAAGATCAAGTCGAAGTCCGGATATAAAGAGGATGAAAGAACTTGGGACGAACTGAAAGAACAGGAAGTCTCCTGATTAAAAACGGGCATCAGCCCGTTTTTTTATGAATATTATGATGCAAAACCGATTGTATCTATTTTGTACCTGAAATGCATGTTTTTGGTACAAAACACAGCACAAATTCCTTTTTGTGTTTTTTTTCGTACCTGAAATGCTTCAATTTTGCACTAGTCAAGCAAAAGTAGACACAAAAACAAGAAATATATACCCTTAATCAGAACTGTAGATAGTTTTGTATTCCTTGGGAGTCAGATAGTTCAAA
>CADAKH010000023.1 GCA_902788505.1 Oscillospiraceae bacterium | reverse complement strand
GGCCGCAACAGCGAAAAATGCGGCAGTGAGTACGGCATAGCCGTATTGTTTGCCGTATTCGGGAGCGTGATCATAAGGCATTTTGAGACGACGCCTTTTCCTTTGCGCATAAATCTGATTTAGGGACTATAATGAGAATATGAGTAACCTTTTAGATTATCTGGCATGGCGGGGAGACCTTCCCCTTGAAAGAGATCCTTTCAACAGTGTTGATGCACTGCTTTTGTCATGCCTGTCCTATGTCGATTTCGCAAATGTTGCTCCGGCTATGGGAGAAGAAAAGATAACGCTCGAAGAAGCATCAGAAAGGTTCTTCAGACTTCATTCTCCGGAAGAACTGGCACAGGATAAATCCTTCATCAAATTTGCACCTTCGATGCTTAAGGCCCTGGCTGATTCAGACAGGTTCAAGGATGCTTATTTACTTAACTATGTAAACGATACGGATATCTCACGTGAGATACAGTTCTCCGCAATAGAGATCGATACATCTGACGGAGCAAGCTTTATCTCATTCAGAGGAACAGACGACACCATAATCGGATGGAAGGAAGATTTCAACTTAAGCTTCATGACAGTTCCTGCCGAAGAAGAGGCGGTAGCTTATCTTAAAAAAGTTACGGAAGGGAATACCAATAAAGTCAGGATAGGCGGACATTCCAAGGGCGGACATCTTGCTGTTTATTCTGCTGCGTTGGCAGAGGACAAACTGAATTCCAGAATAGAAAGCATATATAACTTCGATGGTCCGGGATTCAACCGTGATGCGACAGAGTCTGAGAGTTTCAGGAAGATACAGGACAGGATCGTGAAGGTGATCCCTGAAAGCTCCATCGTTGGAAGGCTTTTATTCAATGCGACTGAACCAGTTATTGTAAGAAGCAATGAGACGGGAATAATGCAGCACGATCCTTTATCCTGGCAGCTTGAAGGCAAGGAGTTCGAGACAAGGGACTTCACGGATAAGATAAGTGATCTTTTCGATGAGACAATGACAAAGTGGCTCGATGAGATGAGCTTTGATGAGAGGAAAGTCTTTGTGGATGAGCTTTTCTCGGTTTTCGAAGCTTCAGGTTGTGAGAACTTAAGCATGCTTACCAAAGTCGGAGTCAGGGGAACCAAGGCAATGATCGAGAGAATGAAGGAGATCAAGAATGACTCCGGTGAAAAGGTAAGGACACTTATGAAGATGTTCTTTGTCAACATCAATGTGCTCAGGGAAAATACCGTAAAGGAAAGATTCGAGGAACATAAAGAGAAGTTCTCTCTTGCAGCCAATATAAAGAAACAAAACTGATATTTAAGGTAAAAAACAAGAGCCGCTCAAATGTATATTTGAAACGGCTCTTGTTATATTTCCAGCTGACAAGTCAGACTATAACGGGGAATGTGAGAGTGACTTTAAAAAGGTCACCGTCGATCGTGATATCGAATTTGCCTCCCTGAAGTTCAGTCATGCTCTTGGCAATTGAGAGGCCGAGACCGTTGCCTTCGGTGTTTCTGGACTGGTCGCCTCTTACGAAGCGCTCAACAAGTTCGTCTGCACTGATGTTGAGTTCGGCACTGGAAGTGTTTTTGAATGTTGTGACAGCCTGACCGTTGTTTACCTCGAGAGTGAGATAAACTCTTGTGCCCGGCTGGGCATACTTGCAGATGTTGTTCATGAGATTGTCGTAGATCCTCATCATGCGTCTGCCGTCAGCCATGATCATTACCGGACCTTCAGGCGCCGTAGTTATAAGATTCAGATTCGATGCTTCGAGTTTCTCTTTAAATTCTCCTGCAGTCTGGGATACGAAAGTTACTGCGTCCAGAGGTGAGGGAACTATCTCAAGATTGCCGGTTGAAGCCTTGGATGCTTCAACGAGATCTTCGATAAGTCTCTTAAGCTTATCTGACTGTCTTACAACAACTTCGGAATACTCTGCCATCTTGGGATCAGAAGGATCAGTGGTTCCCATGAGTGAAGCGTAGTTGATGATCGATGTAAGAGGTGTCTTGATGTCATGTGAGACATTTGTGATGAGCTCTGTTTTCATGCGCTCTGACTTTAGTCTTTCCTCAACCGCGATAGTAACTGAATCAGAAACATTGTTGAGGTTAAGAGCGTGTTTTTTGAAGTCTCCCCAGAGTCCTTTTGTGCTTACGCGGTAAGTGATATCGCCTTCCGCGATCTTATCTCCTGCGATCTTAAGTTTCCTGAGCATAAAGGCAATATAAAGAATGAACGGGCAGAGAATGAGTTTTTCGAAAAACCAACCTATTGAGATAACATCAGATTCAAACCCCGAACCGGCCATAACTATGATTTCGACAAATGATAATCCTGCAACGAAAAGGACTGTCCTCCAGATAAGAGGGATCGAGAGAATACCTTTGATAATGAGCTTGAAGAGTTTTCCTATCAGCATGATTATCTTATACACAAGTAATCCCTTGATAAGTGTGTGAAGCTTAACTCTTGCAGCAAAAGCCACGCATAATCCGAGCATCATGTTCAGGACCAGCAGGATCAGGAATATGCTCATGACGATCTCAAGTCTTCCGGGTGCAGAGCCGGCTATAAGCACTCCGATGAATGAGACAAAAATGAAGCCTGCTAGAAGAAGATCGAAAGGGATCTTTCCCGTAGGGCCCAAAGAGACCTCATCAGAACCGGGCTTTTTACCCGTGACACACATAAGAGCGATAAATGCAGCGATGCCTGCGATTACGGAGATTATGGCAACAGGGTAGACTATGTAGCGGGTGCTTATAACCAGATGAACGATCTGTCTGTCAAATGCGGAGTACTGTGATAAGACCGAAGGATCGGCATAAGCTGTGACTGTTGCATCGACCACTGTATCGCCGGGCTCTGAATAACTGTCATGAGAGTGTTTGTATTCTCCGTTTTTATCGTAAACAAGCTTCATATCGAATGTATAAAGCTTGTAATTTTCGAATTCACCGGACTTGCCTGCAGCTGCCGATATATCATTAAAATCGCGTGTAGATGCGATCAGCTTTCCGTCTTTGTCCTTAACATCGATGCTGATGTTTTCGACATGATAGTTTTTGATGCCGAGAAGATTCTCAGTTTCGTCCATCACAGTATAGTAAATGTATGAATCATCCTTATTCTGATAGAACTCTTCTTCGGTAATACCGTAAAGGTCTTCCTGTATGCATACCACGGAAGCACATACACATCCGAAAGTGACTATCACTAAGATGTTGATGATAAGGAACAGCAGGAATTTTCCCGGAACTGTCCTTAAAAACTGTCTTTTCTTCTTTTCCATTAGTTTCTCCCCTTCTCGATCTTATAGCCCTGACCGAATACTACCTTGATATATCTCGGTTCATTGGGCGTGATCTCGATCTTTTCTCTTAAATGTCTGATATGTACCGCAACAGTGTTGTCTCCGGCAGAAAGGGCAGCTTCTCCCCATACCTTGCTGTAGATCTCGCGCGGCGCAAAAACCTTTCCCGGATACTGCATAAGGAGCTTTAAGATATCGAATTCTGTAGGAGTAAGGCTCACGATGTTTCCGTCAACCGTTACTGTCTTGGTGTTATCGTCAAGCTCGATCCCGCCGACAGTAAGAAGTTCTCTGGCGGCTGTTCCTGAACCGAGCTTGATGTAACGCCTCAGCTGCGAACCGACTCTGGCTGCAACTTCCAGGGGGTTGAAGGGCTTCGTTATATAATCGTCAGCCCCTATGTTAAGTCCCAATATCTTGTCCTGATCCTCTGATTTGGCAGTCAAAAGGATTATGGGCATATTGAACTTCTCCCTGATCTTTGCCATCGCTGTTATCCCGTCCATTTGCGGCATCATTATATCCATCAGTATGAGATGTATGTCTTCCTTCTCAACAAGTTCTGTTGCTTCAACACCGTTATGCGCCTCGAAAAGCCTGTAATCCGGATTCTGCAGGTAGATCTTCAAAGCGTTTACGATATCTTTGTCATCATCACAAATAAGAATGTTGTACATGTTATCCCCTCACACTGTTTGAACTAAAGACATTTTACGGGTTCAGACTTTAATATCAAATAAGTTAACTCCTTAAGATTTGATTAAGACTGCAAGTTTATGGCAAAATATCCCCTGGAAAAAATAATATAAGGTAAAAGATGAATGCTGTACATAATAAGACACGGAAAAACTGACTGGAATCTTAAGCATAAGCTTCAGGGCAAGACCGATATCCCGTTAAATGACATGGGTCGCGAGATGGCGAGAGAAGCAGGAGAGCGCTATAAGGACATCAACTTTGATGTCTGTTTTTGTTCACCGCTGGTAAGAGCCAGAGAGACCGCCGAGCTCCTGCTTCAGGGAAGGAATATCCCCGTGATAATAGATGAAAGGCTTACAGAGATGGGCTTTGGTATCTATGAAGGCACCGAAAATGTTTTCGAAAAACCTGAGTGTCCTGTCAGAGAACTGTTCTTTAATCCCGCAGAATATAAGCCAGTCGGAGGTGCCGAAAGCCTTGAAAGTCTTATCTCCAGGACAGGTGAATTCCTGAATGAAAAGGTCTGGCCGCTCACAGATGAAGGCAGGGATGTCCTGATAGTAGGTCACGGTGCCATGAATTCAGCGATCATTGGTCAGATAAGGAATACTCCCCTTGAAAACTTCTGGGCTGAAGGCATTGAAAACTGCCGTCTGATAAAGCTCCTTTAATAGGAGCGACCACCCCGAAGGGTGGCCGCAAATATGGGGATAATAGGAATAGAAAAATGTCTTTGTTGATACTTGAAGTATAGTTTATTTAGCCTTGAATTTCAACGACCTATATTAAATGTTGTATTAATGTAATTTGAAAAGAATGTGAAGGTTTTTATCGTTATATTAACGAAATTTACACCTTATTCTTATTATTGCGGCCGGTTTCCTCTTCCGCCTCCCGGAAAAGCACCGGGATCACCGCCGTTCATTCCTCCGGGAGCGCCATCCGGCATCATTCCACCGGGACCGAAACCTGAACCTCCGCCTGAGATATAGTCGTCAAGGGTTATACTCTCTTCGTAGTTTCCTGCCGTAAAGGTATAGTTATTGCCTGCGGTAAGTTCCGGACTGCTGATAAGTACTGTCTGGTAAGAACAATCTGCTGTTACTTTTACTATTTCATTTCCTGAAGAGTCCTTAACACAGATCTCGGTTCCTTCGGACTGGTTTCCTGTATTTATAAGCATTGTCCCCTGTGAAGCACCGGTAAAGTTTGTTGCCATACCTGATGCACCCGCCATTACCACTGTTCCGCCTGTGATCACAGCGCTTCCGTTGACATCAAGTGAACCGTTGCCGCTTTTGGTAGGGCCCATAACTACAAGTGTTCCGCCATTCATCTCGAATGAACCGTTTGAATCTATGCCGTCACCTTCAGTTCTTACATTGATCTCACCGCCGTTTATCACAAGTGTTGTGGCACTGTCTGCCTGCATTGTCTCACCCGAAGGAGATACCGCATTTATAGCATCATCTGATGAATATATTGAGATGCTGCCGCCGTTAAGCGTTATGTTCTGAGCTTCTATGCCTTCGTAGGAATTTGTTATGTTTATTATGCCGTCATCTATCTGAAGTGAGGAATAAGCCGTAAGGCCGTCATCTCCGGCATCGATCGTTATATTTCCGGATGAGATATAGATATATCCCTTTTCCGCATCCTCATCATTGTCAGATTGGATTCCGTCTTTGCCGCAGGTGATATTCACATCCGCATTCTGTACGGATACAGAGTCTTTTCCCTGAATGCCGTCCTTTTCGCTTGTTACGGTAACAGTGCCGCCTGTGACCATGATGTCATCTTTGCCGACGATGCCGTGCGCGGTGGATTCGACAATAAGAGAGCCTGAACCGTTGATCGTAAGATCTGTTTTCGCGAAGATCGCACCGTCAACACTGTTGTCATCCTTGGAATCGAACTCACCGGTGTTTGCCAGAAGGTTCTCTGTACCGTCTTCCAAAGTGATATAGACATTATCGGCATTAAGGCAGTAGAGAGCTGCATAATCAGATGATGTGATGTTTGCATTCTTCAGTACGATCCTTATATCATCTGAATCTCCGGCATCGACTACTATATATCCGTCATCGAGATTTCCGGTGAACACATAAGTTCCTTTTCCCTTGATCGTGATAACTGAGCCTTCTATCTGAACCGAAGATGAATCTGTTATAGCAGAAGAACCCGTAAGCGTAATGGTCTCTGATTCCGCTTCATCGTAACCTGTCTCAAGGTCTTTATCCGTGAAAGCTTCTTCCGCGGTGATCGAAGTTGATGCAGACGTTGATTCCGGTGATGAAGTGCTTGTAGTTCCTGATGTCGAAGTTGTCCCGGAACATGCTGTAAGTGTGGTGACAAAAAGTGCGCCTGCTGCAAGCATTGCCAAAATCTTATGATCTATCTTAAAACGTTTCATGTTGTTTCTCCTTTCATTTCCGGCTGTTAAAGCTGGTCTGTGTTCTGAATCTGATATTCCGCAAGGGAAATCTCGAGATTTCCGTTCCTTGTGCGGAGCTGATCTATGAATTCTTTCTCGATCGAAGGATCGGTGAGGACTATCTCATAACTGAGTTTATAGAGCGAACCCATATTGCTGGTCTTTACCTGTTTTAACTTGTAGGACTTAGTGTATTTTTCGAGAAATTTATCGAATACATCAGAATAGTTAAGGTTTTCCGGGATCGTTATCTTAAGGATCTTACGGGTGCTCTTTTTCCCGTCCGCCGAAAACCTTGAGTACATGAGTATCGCAAGACCTATGAGGCAGGTGAAGAGTGCTGCATATCCGATATATCCCATTCCCATGATGAGACCCATTCCCATGACTGCAAAGATCGCGCCGATCTCTCTTGCCGTTCCCGGTGCAGACCTGAACCTTACAAGACTGAATGTTCCGGCTACTGCAACTCCTGCTCCGATATTGCCGTTGACCATAAGGATGACCACGCAGATAACTGCCGGGAGTATTGCAAGTGTCATGACAAAACTCTTGGTGTAGTCGTTGCGGTATGTGTGGATCAGGGCCATGATCCCGCCGAGCACAAGAGACACAAGGACGAGAATGATGAATACTAAAGGGGTTATTCCTGTTGAAGGGATTATCGAATTAAAAAGATTAAGCATAGTAAACGCTCCTTTCCGGATATTGATCTGCTAATAAATGTTCTTTGTAGTAAGTTCCGTATTTTGAATAGGTGACTTTCAGTATGTTGTTTTCACTTAAGAAATGCGCCATCCACACAGGCATTGCGCCGGATATCTTTATCTCCATAAGTGTTGTGCCTGAAGGAAGAAGTGAGTGTCCCCATATATCGCTTCCGAGATCGAGTTCAACGTTTCTGGCGAGTATGTTCTCATCAAATGTCAGTCTGAATCCCGTATCTTCCTTATCGAAATATGCCTCGCGCTCGTAACTTATAAATGCCTTTGCCTCTATGCCTTCGTAGAAACTTAAGAAGTAATCTATCTCGGATGTTATCTGGTTCTTAAAAGGGATTTCCCTGTGTTTATCTATCCAGTCGCAAGCAGCTGTCTTTGGTATTGCTACGCGTCTTTTATAGACGACACTTTCAAACTTCTTTTTGATCTCGACGAAGACCATATCGCTCTCTTCCGTTCTCTGATAGGACCTTACTCTCAGTTTTTCTTTGTATACCGGGTGATCCAACGAATCTCTTATGAGCCTGAAACTGTCCGTGTCGTAGTAGATGTTCCTGATCGTTGTCCTGCCGTACTGATCAAGTGCCAATCTGTCTTTCGTCTCTTCCAGAAGATCTTTTTTCTGAGAGGGCGTAAGAAAGTATTTATATTCATATCTTTCGAAAACATCCTGGTATGACATGATTTTTTAACCTCGTTTAAGTTTGTTGCCCTAATCTTAGGGTGCAAACTTAAAACGGACTTTAAAGCAAACGTATGAAAACTGAGTGAAAAGTGACTGACACTGCAAACTGTTGAAATGGTAATATTTAATAAGTAAAAGCGGTGTCTTATAAGTTGTAAGAGGTATAAGTATGAGAATTCTTTTGGCAGAAGACGAGAGATCTTTATCCAAAGCTTTGAAAGCGATACTTACTAAGAGCAATTATTCCGTTGACTGTGTTTTTGACGGCGAAGAAGCCGTTTCTTATGCCATGGCAAGTGAATATGATCTTGTGATAATGGATATCATGATGCCGAAGCAGGACGGAATATCCGCATTAAAGGAGATCAGGTCCAAAGGCAACATAGTTCCTGTTCTTATGCTCACCGCCAAAGCTGAGATCGATGATAAAGTCGAAGGACTGGATTCAGGTGCCAACGACTATCTGACAAAGCCTTTTGCAACCAAAGAACTTCTCGCAAGGATAAGAGTGCTTACAAGACAGCCTCAGTCTGCAGGAGACAATATCTTAAAGTTCGGCAATCTTACACTGGACAGGGGAAGCTTCGAACTCTCTTCGCCAAAGGGAAAATACAGGCTTGCAGGCAAGGAATTCCAGATGATGGAAATGCTCATGATGAATCCCGGAATACTCATCTCAACAGAGAAGTTCATGGATAAGATCTGGGGCATTGATTCAGAAGCTGACATCAGCACGGCATGGACGTATATTTCGTATTTAAGAAAGAAGCTTACCGCTTTGGAAGCTGATGTCCAGATTAAGGCCGTAAGGAATTCCGGTTATACTCTGGAGGCGGTCAGATGATAAGTAAACTCCGCAGAAAATTCATAATCATATCCATGCTGTCGGTCACTTTGGTGCTTACGGTTCTGATAGCATCCATCAATATCTTTAACTACCGGAAAGTGATCGGTAATGCTGATGATGTCCTTAATATTCTTTCAGCAAATGAAGGCGAGTTTCCGCCCGACACGAATCCTGATCCTCCAAGAGACGGCCAGTTCGGAGGTCATGATGGCGGGAGAAAAGACCACGGCGGAGAGATGTCTCCCGAGATGAGATTCGAAGCGAGATTTTTTACGATCACTTTTGATAATAACGGCAATGTCACTGAGATCGATACAGGAAAGATCGCAGCTGTTGATACTTCAAATGCAAGAGCTCTTGCCGAATCGGTATATGCGGACGGTAAGACCAAAGGTTTTGAAGGTGATTACAGATTCAGAAGAAGTGATAACGGTGATGAGACACTGATCGTTTTTTACGACTGCGGAAGAAGTCTTGATAATGCAAGGTCATTTTTGGGAATAAGTATTGTCATCTCGCTGATCGGCCTTCTCATAGTTTTCGCGCTCATCGCAATATCTTCCAAAGCAGTCATCAGACCGGTTGCGGAATCCTATGAAAAGCAGAAGAGATTTATTACCGATGCAGGTCATGAATTGAAGACGCCTCTGGCTGTCATCAATGCAGACTGTGATGTGCTCGAAATGGAAAGTGATGAAGGCTCCAATGAGTGGGTCGCCGACATCAGAAAGCAGACGGAGAAACTGACTGTTCTGACCGGAAGACTCATCTATCTTGCCAAGACCGAAGAAGGCTCGAAAACAGAACTGGTCAAGATCGATTTCCCCCTGTCTGATATTTTATCCGAAGAGACAGATTCATTTAACGGACTTGCAAGATCTTCAGGAAAGACAATTGAGACAGACATCGCTTCTGGCATAACTTACACAGGTGACCAGAAGGCAATCGAAGAACTTATCTCGATCCTTATGGATAACGCGATTAAGTATTCGCCTGAGGAAAGCACGATAAAAGTCTCGCTTAAAAAGAATAATTCAAAAGTGATCCTTTCAGTAAGCAACGATACAAAAGACAGTCTTACCAAAGAAGATTTGGATCACATGTTTGACAGGTTTTACAGGACCGACAGATCCAGGAATTCAGAGACAGGCGGATACGGGATCGGACTGTCCATTGCAAAGGGGATCACCGAATCCCACGGCGGCAGGATCTTTGCTTCCGGAAATGAAAAGGCAATAACAATAACGGCTGAACTTTAAGTTCAGCCGTCTTGCCTTATCAATGGAGAAACTCGAATTTTAAAAGTGAAGGATTCCCCATTCCCTTGAACGTGAGATAGAGGGGATACACTCCGTCCGGTAACGTGAATTCAGCTTTGTTGTCAGTCCATGCCGTACAGAAATCCACACCGATCTTTCCTAAGATCTCGCCATCGATCGAAGTCCTTATCTCAAAGTCGCCCTTGCCGTAACCTCTTGTGGTGATCTTTAATCCCTTTACGTCCTTAAGATCGAAATACTTGAAACCGATCGTTGTATTCTCGTAAATGTCTCTGACATAGGAAGGATCTTTCTCACCGTCCTGATGGTCTTTGGTGATGTTTGCTTCGTGATGCTCTCCGACATACATCTGCTCTTTGTCGTTGAAGATATTGCATGCGATCTGTGCGGAGTACTCACATGTATCTTTTAACGGACCGCCGTTAAGACCGCAGGATGTGATCTCGACCTGGGCTATCTGACCATTCTCATCAAAGGAGATCTTCTCGGCACAGCCCTGACGTGAATACCATGAGTTATTTGTCTGTCTGTGATAGAAGATATACCAGTCATCACCGATCTGAACGATGCTTCCGTGATTGTTGGCACCGAAAGCCGTAGGCTTCTGGGCAGGCTTATATGAATCAATTCCGATATCGCAGTTGCTGACGATAACTCCTCCATACTTGAACGGTCCCAGAGGATTGTCGGAATAACCGTAGCAGAGTTCGTGCATTACCTGTGAAGAATAGATGAGATAGAAGATACCGTTTCTTTCCCTGATCGAAGGAGCTTCGAAGAATGCGTGACCTTCGTATTCCGTTCCCTTGCTGTGCTGTGTGGAAGGGATCACGAATTCAGGTGCACGCTTGACCGTAAGCATATCCTTGTCGAGAACTGTTACCATACATCCGTGACGTGAAGCATCGCCCTGTCCGCAGAAACCGGTATACATATATGTCGTATCGCCGATCGTTATAACGCCCGGATCGAACTGCTGTTCGTCGCCTTCTTTTCTGCCAAGGACAGTGCCGTCCTCATAGTGAACATTTCCTAAGAATTCGAACTTGCCCGAAGGTGAATCGGATACTGCAACTGAGATAACACAGTCGTTGTCCAGTGCATAGAAGAGGTAATATCTTCCGTCAGGTCCGACCGTCATGTCAGGTGCATAGAGGCAGCCTCTGTTATCCAGGTTATGAGGATCGTCTGTTCTCTTGAAGATAACTCCCTCATATGTCCAGTTGCCAAGATCATCGACCGGTGCTGACCATGTTACATAGTCGCCCAGGCAGAATGCATATCCGTTGAAGAAATCATGTGAGCCGTAAACATATACTCTGTTGTTGAATACGTAAGGCTCACCGTCAGGGATATATTCCCAGTTGGGAAGGTAAGGGTTGAATGCCTGTTTTTTAGGAACCTCATATAACTCAACGCGCGGTATGGACGTGCTTTCGCTATCGCTCCTTATACCGAGTGCGGAATCGTCAATCCATTTTGTTATGAAGGAGATGAAAGGTGATTCGGGAGAATCCTCCTGGACTGATGTCTTAGGTCCTTCAGAAGTGAAATGCATCTCATTCTTTTCGGAGGGGGTATAAGGCTTCCACATCGCAAGTGTCTTGCCGTCAACATCGGTTCCGTTGGGATCGCCGTTCTTGATGAAGTTAACAAAGTATGTGCTGATATTTCTTGCAAGATCGAAATGTCTTCCCGTGAAAGGTCTCCAGCATTCGCCGAGATTGTCGAAGAAGAACCAGAGATCTACGGAGTGGAAAGTGCCCGGATTATCGTAGCCCGGAATATCAGGTTCAAAGCTGTAATAGTAAGAAGGCTTGTCGTTGTGTGAGAATGCAGCCTTTACTGCGCATTCGATGGCGCGTACGGGTGCGTGCATATTTCCGTTTGTCTTTTGTGCTTCAGGGAAGGAGAGAAATTCATCCGTCTTATCTCCGAAGATATCTCCTGCTTTTGCTTTGAATTTCTCATCGGAATCTGCCTGGATGAAGCAGGGGAATTCATCGAAAGTGTTGCCTGACATAAGAGGCACGTGTGCATGTTTTCCCTGTGCGAAAAGAGAGAGCGGATTATCTTCAAGGAACACCTTGTCGATCATGGGAGTGAAGAAGAAACCTTCTGTCTCCCTGAACTTCGCATAGACTTCGCGGATATATGAGACATCGAGTTTTCTCGCTTCTTCGATTGTCTTTACGCCGAGCCTGTCGAAAAACTTAACGCCGTAAGAACATGCTTCATCTATCGCCTTGGGTGAGATGACGCTGTCGGGAATATATGGGAACTGAATGATTCCTGAAAGGATCACAGCCTTCTGATAAAGACCGATGCTTGATCTGGAAGTGAGATGATTAAGAACGCTTCCGCCGCCTGCGGACTGACCTGCGATTGTTATATTCTCAGGATCACCGCCGAACGAAGCGATATTTTTCTTTACCCACTTAAGTCCGGCGAGCTGATCTAACATACCGAAGTTTGCGGGTGCATCAGGCGATTCTTTGAACAGATCAGGGTGGGACAGGAATCCTATGGCACCGAGTCTGTAATTGACGCTTACGACAATGATGCCCTTCTTGGCGAGATTCTCGCCGTTGAATTCCATCTCAGCGGTATAGCCCCACTGGAATCCGCCGCCGAAAAACCATACGAGTACGGGAAGCTTATCGTCTTCGCTCTTTGCAGGTGTCCATACGTTTAGGTAGAGGCAGTCCTCACTTATCTCGATGTCCGGATCAACGTGCCATTCCCTGCAGTAGATATCGGTTCCGACACCCGGCTGATCCTGAACGGATATAGGTGCGAACTTATATGCATCGTAAATGCCGTCCCAGTCTTTGCAGGGCTGGGGAGCTTTCCAGCGGTTCTCTCCGACCGGAGGCGCTGCAAACGGAATTCCTTTGAAAACAGATATACGGGTGTTGTTTCCGGGAAGGCCTCTGACAAGTCCGTTCTCGGTCTTAACTAACTTCAACATAAAGGACACCTCATTTGGAAAAATGTAAAACTATATTTATGTTAGTTAAAGGGAAAGTTTAATTCAACGGGATAAATTACTGATAAGAGCATGGAAAAATCAAACACTTTGAACTTAGATGCAAGTTTGCAAAGGGTGAGAGTTTCTAATAACATATTAAAGACTATTAGATGAAGGAGATCTCTTTTTCGGGACGTTCAGGTATGGCAAAAGGCGGCAAAGGAGCTTTTCTCAGTAGGCTGAAGCTCAATAAGAAATTCCTTATCATGTATATTTTCTGCGTTATCATGCCGCTTGTAATAACGGATGCCCTTCTGTTCCGCTCGGTATTTGAAACAGAACTCAGAAACCAGCATTACTACAGGGAGAACGCGATCGAAGCATATTCGAATTATCTGGAAGATCTTCTGTCCTACGATGATACGGTTGCCACGGCGATCGATCTTAACAAGAACCTTAATTCTTTTATCAACTACAAATATCAGATTCCGTATGATTACTACAATTCATACGTTAATACGGTTACCGACTCATTCTTCTCGACATTATCGGATATCAATCAGGACAGACTCGTAATCTATTCCGATAACCAGACAATGTTAAGCGGCCACTATTTCCATAATCTTGCAGAGGCCAAGAGGGAAGCATGGTATCAGGACTTTACACATTACGGCAAACAGGAAGCCGTATATGCATACTACGATAATGTTCCTGTTGTTCTGACAACTGACAGGGAGCGCTTCATCTTCGTCCGTCGAATGACTAATACGAGATCCAGCATAACCAAGATCGTTACGATAGAACACAAGCTCTCCAGGATAGCCAGAGATATGGCGGAGATCCCGGTCAACTGTGAAATGTATCTTTGCAGCGGAGATCTTGTAATCTACTCCAACCGTGACATTGATCCTGATTATCAGACAATAGTCGAGAAGGCATCACGCGAACAGTATGTGACAGTCAAAGAGTTTGAGTTGTACGAGAACACATTTAAGATCTATGCGTTCACGGAGGACATGACCGTAACTACGGTATTAAAGAACAATCTTCCGATCCTGCTTGCCATGGTTATCTTCACGCTCTTCCTTCCGATCCTCATAATGAAGCTTCTTGAGCGTTCGATCACCGACCGTATCAGGATACTTGAAAAGGCATTCGGTGAAGGCGAGAATGAGATCTTCCAGCCGATAAAAGAAATCAGGGGAACCGATGAGATCTCATCACTGATGCATAACTATAACAGGATCGTTGATATCAACAACGAACTTACGAATACCATCTACAAGGATAAACTCCGTGAACAGGAAAGTGACCTTGCGCGTAAGAACGCGGAACTTCTTGCCCTTCAGAGCCAGATCAATCCGCACTTCCTTTTCAATGCTTTGGAGAGCATAAGAATGCACAGCATTCTCAAAGGCGAGACAGAGACCGCCGAGATGGTACAAAGACTTGCGGTCATGGAAAGACAGAATGTTGAATGGCATGAGGATGCTGTTACGATAGAAGAGGAAGAGGAATTCATTGAAGCCTATCTCCAGCTTCAGAGTTACCGTTTCGGTGACAGGATCTCTTTTGATATCGATATCGATGAGGAATGCAAAAAAGTCCTGATCCCCAAGCTTACTCTTGTTACCTTTGTTGAGAATGCGTGCATTCACGGCATCGAGTCCAAATCATCACAGGGCTGGATCTTTGTAAGGGTCTATAAAGAAGATGATCAGTTGGTAATCGAAGTTGAGGATACCGGCGACGGCATGGATGAGACTGAGGCCGAACTCCTGCTTGAGAGGATGAACAACGTCAATATCGATTCCATTAAGAAGGCCAAGCATGTAGGTATCCTTAATGCGTGCCTGAGAATAAAGATGATGTTCAAAGACAAGGCGGAGTTCGCTATAGAAAGTGAAAAGGGTATCGGAATGAGTGTTATCATCAAGATACCTTCGGATATGATCACAACAGCTTGATTGAGGTGAAATATGCTTAAAGTAATGTTGGTTGACGACGAACCTTATATCCTTCAGGGTCTTCAGGTCCTGATCGACTGGGAGAGCGGCGGATTTGAGATAACAGCACTGTGTTCCAACGGCAAAGAAGCTTTGAAATACCTCAAAGAGAATCATGTGGACCTTGTCATATCCGATATCAGGATGCCTGAGATGACAGGTCTTGAACTTCTCGAGACGGTCAAGAAAGAGAAGATCTCAGATGCAGAGTTTGTTCTTCTCACAGGTTACGATGATTTTGCCTATACACAGAAAGCGATAAGAAACGGCTGTCTTGATTACATCTTAAAGCCGGTAGAAGAAGAGGAACTTATATCGGTTCTCCGTAAGGTTACAAATCTCAACAAAGAATCCATCATCTTAAGAAAAGACCGCGAGAAGATGGAGGATGCATATCTTGCAAGGATCATCAGGCACCTTATCAGAGGCAAGTTCAATGAAGAGGATATTGAGTATGCCAATAAGCATCTTCAGCTTTCTGGCAACATGAGATTCATCTATATCGAACTTGTTCACAGGGAGACAGATGAGGATCCGGCAGATTCCGATGAATACGATATGAGCGCTCTTCAGAAACAGTTATTCAGTGCATGCCGGGAAGTTCTCAAAGAATATTCTAATCACTTTACAATGGATATTTCTTTCGATGAGGACAATAACAATGTCGGTTTCCTTTACTGTGAGAACATGGCAACGATCCGCGACATGTCTGAGAAGGATTTTCTCGATGCTTTTATAAAGAAGATAGAAGTTCTGACTATTAAACCGATAAGAATGTTCTGCGGAGAGTCTGTTCCGGATATTGCTTCTCTTTCGAAATCTTTCGATTCATGCAGAAGACTTAAGAGTATCGCCGGATTCCACAACAGAAAGAAACTCTATTTCTATGAAGAGACACAGACAGGTCATGCGAATATCGTTCTCTGCAAAAACACGATAGACGATATCATCGGTTCTATCGTAAAGAATGACACCGCCATGATAGAGGAAGGCGTCGAGAAGCTTTACGATGAACTTCACGGCAAAGAAGGTACCAACAGGGACTTCGACCTTAATATCAACTATCTTCTTTTCCAGCTGATCCACCTCGCAAGTGAACTTGACGATACGGTCAACCAGGAAGAGATCATCCAGTATATTTCTGAACAGACATCAGAAGATGCATTCGTAAGAGGAAGCCACCAGCATCTTAAAAAGTTTGCTTTGGAATACGCCTCATACCTCTCTGAACTCAGAAAGAGTATTTCCCACGGAATCCTTGCTTCAGTCGAAACAGAGGTAAGGGAGAAGTATGCGGAGAACATCAGTCTTAAATATCTGGGTGATAAATATCATATCAACAGTTCCTATTTGGGACAGGTATTCAGCAAGAAGTACGGAATGTCTTTTAAGAACTACCTGACAAATTACAGGATCAGGGAAGCGGCCATGCAGATAATCAATACCGATAAAAAAATAAACAAGATTGCAGAAGATGTCGGATACAAGGACTGCGATTATTTCATCCGCAAGTTTATCGAGATCATGGGCTGCACGCCCTCCAAATACAGGAAGACGAACAGGGAAGCCTGACAGTTTAGAGTTCGCCTGACAAATTCTCAGTAACCGGACCTCCAAAGCATGACTGACTTTGGGGGTCTGTTGTTTTTGCGCTCGAAAACGGGCTTCTTTTGTGCAAGATGCACTAAAAACTTACCCGACTTTTGTCTAGCTATGTCGAAAACACTGCATTTTTGTAGAGTTTATCGGGAGTTTATTTTGAGTTTCTCAGGTTGTGGCAAAACTGGGGCACTCATATAATCTAATTGCTAAATACTCGATATTAGCGAGAATTTTATTCGGGAGGTCTAGTAATGAAGACTAAGAAAATCGTTTCATTGATTCTTTCATCAATGCTTGCGGTATCATCTCTTGCTGCTTGCTCTACCGGTACACCTGCTGGTTCAGGTGATCCTAGCGGTTCAGACACACCTGCAGTAACTGGTGATGGAAAAGAAATCGTTGACTTCACAATGTTTGCTGCTATGGCAGGCAAAGAGAAGAATGAAGGTAACGATATCATGGAGCTCATCGCTGAGAAGACCGGTGTTCGTGTTAAGGAAACATGGCTCACAGGTCAGAGCGCAGGCGAAGCTATCGGCTCTATCATCGCTTCAGGTAAGTTGCCTGATCTTATTGATGGCGGCGACGGTTCCGTAACACTCTATGAGAACGGCTTACTTGTTGCTTGGGATGACTATCTTGAGAAGTATCCTAACCTCAAGGAAATGTACACAGAAGAAGAGTGGGATAAGTTCCGTATGGACGACGGTCACATTTATTGGGCTAACGTATTCGGTAACTCTTATGACCACAACACAGCTACAGGCCACAACGGTGAGGCTTTCTGGATTCAGGTTCGTGTTCTTGAGTGGGCTAACTATCCTAAGATCCAGACTCTTGACGAGTACTTCAAGCTTCTCGAAGACTACGCAGCAGCTAACCCGGAACTTCCGGATGGAACACCTGTAATACCTTATACATGTCTCTGCGAAGACTGGAAGTATTACTGCCTTGAGAACGCTCCTATGTTCCTCGATGGTTATCCGAACGATGGTTGCGTTATCGTTAATATTGACGAAGGTATGGACAAGCCTAAGGTTGTTGACTACAACACAACTGATACAGCTAAGATGTACTTCAAGAAGTTGAACGAAGAGTATGCTAAGGGCGCTATCGATCCTGACTTCGCTACACAGACATACGACGAGTATATTGCTAAGCTTTCTACAGGTCGTGTACTTGGTCTCTGCGATCAGTATTGGGACTTCGCATACAACATCATGGGACCCTTCGCTTCACCCCTCGAAGCAACTGATGGTACAACATTCCGTCTCGATGAACTCGGATGCGACTATGTACCTCTCGGACTTACAGCTAAGCCCGGCATGTCACAGCAGTGGCACTCTTACGATGACGAGCTCAACCAGTCTTCCGGTTGCGCAGTTACAACATCCTGCAAAGATCCTGATCTCGCATTCGCATTCTTGAACGCACTCCTCGATCAGGACATCCACGATCTCCGTTTCTGGGGTATCGAAGGCGTTGATTACCTCGTAGATGATCAGGGTCTCTACTACAGAACAGAAGAGATGAGAGAGAACTGGAAGAGCGACAGCTACAAGGCTAAGCACACATGTGAGTATTCTTACTGCCCTCAGTGGGCTGGTATGAGCAAGGACGGCATCAACAGAATGCAGCCTGCTGAACAGCCTTCAGAGTTCATCGAAGGTCTCGCAGCACCTCTTAGAAAGTGCTTCGAAGCTTACGGCGTTGGTACATATTCAGAGTTCCTCGGATCTGAGATCGTTGTAAACGCTCCTTGGTATCCTCTCTGGTCATGGTCTAACAACATCAGCTCTGACACTCCTGGCGGAATCGCTTGGAAGAAGATGGGTGAGACAAAGCACCTCTGGCTCCCTACAGTCGTTATGAGTAATGACTTCGAGTCTGATTGGGCTTCTTACCAGGCAGCTTACGCTGAATGTGATCCTCAGGCATTCCTCGATGAGGCACAGGCTGAGGTTAACAAGAGACTTGAAACAGCTAAGTCCTATGGTTGGACAGCACCTGTTTGATCAGTAGCTTGAACTAATAATCGATGTGGTGGCAACCATGGCAACAACAACTATGGTTGCCACCATTTTTTAACAGGAGTGGTTACAAATGGAAAATTCGATCACAAAGTCGAAGAGAACTAAGGAGATAGATATAAATAAGCCGAAGTTCACTGTCAAGGAATTCAAGAGACAGTGGATACTGGTGGCAATCAGTGCCGTTTATGTCGTTTACGGAATCATCTTCTATTATCTTCCTCTCGTAGGATGGATAATGGCTTTCCAGAATTTCGTTTATGCAAAGGGCCTTACCGGTTCGAAGTGGGTTGGATTACAGAAATTCAAATTCCTCTTCAGCGATAAAACGTTCCTGATGGTTATCAGAAATACGTTTGCAATGGGTGTTCTCAATCTTGTCTTCAGCACCATCGTTGCAATTATTTTCGCTATTCTCCTTAACGAAGTTAAGAACAGGTTCTTCAAGAAATCCATTCAGACAATTTCTTACCTGCCTCACTTCCTTTCATGGATCATCGTTGTTGCTATCGTTCACGATGCACTTACATCAACAGGTATCATTAACGAGATCCTCACAAGCCTCGGAATCTTAAAAGCGCCATATGCTTTCTTAGGTGACCCGAAACTGTTCTGGGGTATCGTTACATTCAGCCATCTCTGGAAAGAGACCGGTTGGAATGCGATCATCTATCTCGCTGCGATCACATCTATCGACCCTTGTCTTTATGAGTCAGCATCTATCGACGGTGCAGGACGTTTCCAGAAGATGCGTTATGTAACTCTTCCTGGTCTCCGTCCGACCATCATGATCCTTCTGCTTATGAACATGGGTAACGTTCTTAATGCAGGATTCGAGCTCCAGTACTTGCTCGGTAACGGTCTTGTACAGAACGTATCAAGAACGATCGACATCTACATCCTCGACTGGGCATTGGATGCACGTAACCTTGACTACTCACTCGGTACGGCAGCCGGTATCTTTAAGACCGTAGTTTCAATGACATTCATCGTCGTATCCAACTACATCGCCAAGAAAAAAGGCGACGAGCGTCTGTTCTAAGGAAGGAGGAAAAGAATCATGGCAGATATCCAAGGCGTATCTTATGAAAAGATTAAGCACAAGAGAAGAATGGCTACCGAAGATATCATCTTTACTATCTTCAACACGATTTTCCTCGTATTGTTTGCAGTCATAACACTTTATCCTGTACTTAATACATTGGCATATTCTTTCAATGACGGTAACGATGCGGTAAGAGGACATATTTATCTTCTTCCCCGTAAGTGGTCATTGAAGAGTTATCACGAGATCTTCTTCGAAAGACCCGGTATCCGTGTAGGTGCGAAGATCACAGTTTTGAGAACTATCCTCGGTACTATTACATCACTGGCAGCAAATGCTTTGCTCTCATTCATTCTGAGCCGTAAGAAGTTCTTGTTCAAATCAGGTCTTTCACTTTTCTGGATCATCACAATGTATGCTTCAGGCGGTATGATCCCGGTATTGATCCTCTTCAGATACCTCCACTTAACATCCAGCTTCTGGGTTTACATCATCCCCGGTATGGTAAGTGCATTCAACGTAATGGTCATGAGAACATACATGGCAGGTATCCCAGATTCACTGGAAGAAGCTGCCCAGCTTGAAGGTGCAGGTTACATGAGAGTCTTCTGGAGCATTATCACTCCTTTGTGTAAACCGGTTTATGCTACTATCGCTCTGTTCGTTGCTGTATATCACTGGAACTCATGGTTTGATGCTATGCTCTACAACAGATTCGATCCTCAGTACACAACACTCCAGTACGAGCTCATGAAGCTGCTTGACTCCGTATCAGCATCAACAGGTGCTACATCAGGTGCTTCAATGACAGCAGCAAACGCAAATACAATTACACCTATCACGGTTAGAGCTGCAGCTACTATTGCTACAATGGCTCCTATCATCGCCCTCTATCCGTTCCTTCAGAGATACTTCGTTACAGGTCTCACAATCGGTGGTGTTAAAGAATAACTGTTTCCGAATTAATAAAGACATAAGACGGGGCTGTCCATCAGGGCAGCCCTTCTTATAACAAAAGAAGAATTATTGTTGTAGAATATAACGGCTGTGATCAGCATTTATATATAGATTATTTAATACAGGTAGCAATCAGTAAATGAACATATTAAAACCAGACAGTCCGGTAATGGATTTTATCAGCACGGTAGCTGATCTCATCATCCTCAATCTGCTCTTCATCATCTGCAGTATTCCGATCGTTACTTTCGGCGCTGCATACTCAGCGAAGTATTATGTTGCGATGAAGAAGGTAAGGGGAGAAGAGACGGGTACTATCGTTCCGTTTTTCAAGGCATTCAAGCGTAATTTCAAACAGTCAACGATCGTCTGGGCGGTCATGCTCGCTGCTTATGCACTTATCGGACTTGACTGGCAGTGGATCCTCTATAACGGCTGGGCAAATACTCCGCTGATCTACAAGATCGGTGTAATTGTATTTTCTGTTTTGGCGCTTCTCATGACTTTTGCAGTCTTCCCGGTCATAGCAAGATACGAGATGAAAACGACAGAGGTCTTCAAGGCAGCCCTGATCCTTATAGTTATCAGATTCATACCTTTGGTCCTTATCCTTGCTTTCGGTATCGGTTCTGTTGTTGCGAGCCTTTGGTATGCACAGTGGTTCCCTCTTATTTATGTTTTCTGCTCAACAACGATGACTTATTTCCTTTGCATCGTTTTCATCAAGCAGTTTGACAAGCTCGAAAAGACACAGGCCGAGAAGCTCAAGGCTTTGCAGGAATCTGTTGAGTACGATCCCGAGAAAGATGCTGCCGGCAATATCTCTCTGGCAGCAGGAAAAAAGGATGTAAAAGAGCTCGAAAAGGAACTTGAGAGTCCTATTGACACTGCAGATAAGAGCGGAAATAAGATCTCCAGATTCTTTAAGACGGAGAAAGAGAAGCTTGCAGGACTTTCGGCAAAGCAGAAGGCTCAGTATCTTGCACAGTATTATCTTCCCGGAACAGTGCTTATCCTCCTTCTTATCGGAGCTGTTACCTGGTACTCGATAGATGTATATAAGGACAGTATGCGTGTTCTTGGAGGCGGTCTTATCAACTGCTATATCACTGATGAGGGAAGAGAATATGCCACTTCCGGATTCCTTTCCTGGGGCGGATATAAGAAGAACAGGACTGCGGCTATCCTTGATGCGGAGGATCTCAACTTCTCAAGTGACAGCGAATATGACAGCAAATACCTTGAGGTTGCCTTCAGAGCTTCGGTCCTGACCGGCACATACGATTATCTTATTATGCGTGAGGATGCGGTATATAACTATTCGACGCCTGATTATTTCCAGGATATGTCCCAGCTCGTAAATATGGAGAACTTCTCTGAAGATGATTTCTACTACTATGTGGCAACAGAAGAAGAGAAGGCCAGAGCATCACAGGGCATCTCATTAAAGGACATCTTCAACGGCGGGGATGATGAGGATGAGGACAGGCCCGTACCGCTTTGCCTGAAACTTACTGACGAGGCTGAGAAAAAGCTTGGTCTTGATGAAGAGTACACATACTATATTGCTTTTGCATACTCAACAAGTTCAAAAGGCAATGCAGATTACGTGAAGTTCATCGAATACCTGTTCGGCAAGTGCTGATTTTGCTTGACAATAAGGACACGCCCTAATATAATTTTCAGGTTATATTAAGATTGTCGTATTATGCGCTGCCGCCAAAAACGCGGGTGTGCAATTTAAAACAACAACGATCCGGAGGATTTATATTATGGCAAAAATGACTTTCCAGCCCAAGAAGAGACAGAGGGCAAAGGTTCACGGCTTCAGAGCAAGAATGGAGACAGCTAACGGCCGCAAGGTTATTGCAGCAAGAAGAGCTAAGGGCAGAAAGAGACTTGCAGTCTGATTTAAGACTGCAATCGCAATCTCGCTTTGAAATCGGTAGCGCTCAGATTCAATTTTGAATTCAACAGGGTTTACCGGTACGGGAAATTCGCAACCGGCAGATACCTGTCGGTTCATGTGCTTAAAAGACGGGAAGGAACCAGACAAAGCGGCTATAAAGTAGATCCGGCTGTCAGAAGAACCGGCTTTTGCGCGAACAAGAAAGAACTTGGCGCAGTCGGAAGGAACCGGGCAAGACGCCTGATGAGGGAATCCTACAGACTTATTGAAGACAGGCTTCCTGAAGGTTTTGATTATGTATTTACTTTAAAGGCCAAGGGCGGTATTCCGGATTTCCACGAATTAAGCACGGATATGGGGAAATGCCTTGCGAGGCTTGATCTTATTGATGGTGTATCCTTATGATTCGCAAAGCCGTAATAGGAATGGTTCGCTGGTATCAAAAGCATATTTCTCCCGCTTTAGGACCACATTGTAAGTATCAGCCTACATGTTCACAGTACATGATCGATGCAGTGACGAAGTACGGCGTGATTAAGGGCGGACTCATGGGTATTTGGCGAATATTGCGGTGCAATCCTTTTTCCAAAGGCGGATATGATCCCGTCAGATAAGTAAGTAAGTATTCAATCATTAACAGAACCGGAGACCAATAATGGGAGACTTTATAGTTCAGTTATCAATTCTCGACCCGCTGTACACATTGTTCGGCTGGCTTACGAGAGTTTTGTTTAATTTCTTCGGTAATTACGGTTTAGCTATTATCTTCCTTACCGTAATTATCAGAGGCGCTCTTATTCCGCTCAACATCAGATCTCAGAAGTCCATGCTCAAGATGCAGGCTCTGAGCGGTAAGCAGGCTGAATTACAGCGTCAGTATGGTGACAATAAGGAAGCTTACCAGGAAGCTTTAATGAAGATGCAGAAGGAGAACGGCGCAGGCGGTCTTTCAGGTTGCCTTTTACCTTTCCTTCAGCTGTTCATCATCTGGCCTATCTACCGTATCGTCAGCGGACCTCTTGTCTACCTTTCACAGGTAAGCAAAGAGAATATCCAGGCCATGATCGATCTCGGCAACAGATTCGGTGAGAACGGCATTTTCGACGGAAGGATCAGCGTTGATATTCACATTGGTCTTATCAAGGCTTTAAACGAGAATGCACAGTTCCTTAACGAATGTATCAACCAGGGATATATCAAGCTCGATCAGATGATCGACCTTCACTTCCTCGGTTTGGATCTTACAGTTACTCCTGCATGGAATCCCTTTGAGATCGCAAAAGATCCCAAGACATATCTTCCCATGCTCATCATCCCGGTCCTTGTAGTTATTACAAACATTGTTGTAATGCAGCTCTCCAAGATCATGAAGCCGGGCTGGAAGGAAGAAGAAGAGGCTAAGAAGCGTGCCAAGAAGAATCCCGCAAGAGCAGGTCAGGCCGGTGACGGCAAGGGCGGCGCTGAGGATATGGCTCAGAACTCAATGAAGATGATGAACTGGATGATGCCTATCCTTATGCTCGTTACAACATTTACGATGCCTGCTGCAATGGGTCTTTACTGGGTTATCTCAGGTCTTATGAGCATCATCACAAGCGTTATCGTTTACTACATGTTCACCAAGCCTTATGAAGCAAAGAAGGCTGAGATCGAAGCAAAGAAGGATGCTGTTTTCAAGAAGTCCGCAAAGGCTGCTCTCGCTGGTGCTAACGGTGACGTAAAGGCAGAAGACTCAAAGAAGAACGGCAAGAAAAAGAAGAACTAATATTGGCTCGAAGGAGGCCTTGTACATATGGAAAAGACAGTAATCAAGATAGGCAAGACAGTAGATGAAGCAATTGAGGCAGCTCTTTCCGAGCTCGGTTGTACAAAAGAGCAGGCAACCATCGAGGTGGTTGAAGAAGGAACAGAAGGCGGTTTTCTCGGTTTAGGCAGAAAGGACGCTGAGGTTAAGGTTACATTTAATTCAGAGGAAGCAGGCGAGAGCGCAGTTCCTGCAGCAGAGTCTGATGATACATATTTCGGTGACGATGAGAGCTTTGAAGGTGACGCTGTAAGCGAAGCTGAAGATGCTGCTGCAAATTTCGTAGCTGAGGTTCTCTCAGGTATCGGTATTCACGGCAACATGGATTCCTACAGAGAAGACGACACGATCTTCATCTCTGTTACAGGTTCTGACTGCGGTGCCGCTATCGGCCGTCACGGTGAGACACTCGAGGCAATCTCTTACATGACAAATCTCATTGCTAACAAGCACAGCGAGCAGAGAGTTCATGTTTACCTTGACGTCGGAGGATACAGAAAGCACAGAGAGCAGGTCATCAAGGGTCTCGCTGACAAGGCAGTATCCAAGGTAAGACGTTCCGGACGCAAGGTTACAATGGAGGCTATGAGCCCCGCTGAGAGAAGGATCGTTCACTCTTATCTCCAGGAAGTAAAGGGTGTAACAACACACAGTGAAGGTGTTGAACCCAACAGATGCGTTGTTGTATCTCCTGAAGAGAAGAAGTAATTCTCTTTAGTTTCTTACTCGGATTATCACGGGCATTTCTTGATGTATTCGTATGATGACGAACCTATCTGTGCCTGCTCCACGCCGGCCGGAATATCAGGCATAGCTGTTATCCGCATATCGGGTAACGGCTGCTCACTCCTTGCCGATAAATGTTCGGTCATATTAAGGAGCAGCGGTGATTATTCAAGGCTTTCTGAGATTCCCGGTTATACATGTGCATTCGGATATGTTAAGGATCCGTCAAACGGCATCAAGGTAGATGAGGTTATCTTCACTCATTTTGAAGCACCACATTCATACACGGGCGAGGAGATGGTTGAGATCTCTTCCCACGGATCAGGTGCGGTCAAGCAGGAGATATTAAAGTGCCTTGGCATGTCGGGAATAAGGATGGCTTATCCCGGTGAGTTTTCCAGAAGAGCATTCATAAACGGCAAGATGAGCCTTGCTTCCGCAGAGGCGGTTATGGATGTCATCAATTCAGAGACAGAAAGACAGCTCGAAGCTGCAGGAAGCCTTATGTCAGGCAAACTTGCAGAAGAGATCGATTATATCGAGAAGACACTTTACGATCAGGCAGCGATGCTTGAAACATTCACTGAATTTGATACCGAAGATCCTTCCGAAGAGGATTCTAAACTTGAGACAGTTAAGGATAATCTCAGTGACTGCCACGACAGGCTCACATCTCTCTGCAAGGGATACGGAAAGGGCAGGATCTTATCAGAGCGTTTGCGCGTAGCACTTCTGGGACTTCCCAACAGCGGCAAGAGCACACTTTTAAATACGCTTACGGGTTTTGACAGGGCTATCGTAACAGAAGTTGCGGGAACCACCAGAGATACTATCGAAGTTCAGCTCAACATTAACGGTATTCCCGTTACTCTTATCGATACGGCAGGCATCCGTGAGACAGATGATATCATCGAGTCGATGGGCATAGGCAAGGCTTACGAAGCTGGCAGAGGTGCGGACATGATCTTCTACATGATCCCGCCTGACATGACCGCCGAAGAAGCTTATTCGGGAGTTATGGGTATTGCCGGCGACTGCGATACTGTTATAGGAGTATTCTCCAAGAGTGATGCCGGCGAGAATCCCGAAAGAAAAGAGATAGAACAGAAACTTGAAGACCTTGGCTTAAAGGACTTTATTTCCATAAGTGCAGAAGAGGACCTCAACATCGACAAGCTCGAAGATGCCATCATCGACTACTATAACGAGCTTGGCGGCGGTGCTTCCGAGGGACTTCTCATCACCAACAGCAGACACTATTCAAAGTTCTTAAAGGCATCCAAAAAGCTTGCTTTGGCTTTGGATGCATTGGATAACGGTCTCGGCACCGAAGTATGCGCTTCAGCTTTAAGAGCGTGCCTCGACGAGATCGGCGAGGTAACAGGAAAGACTGTATCTGCAACTCTTGCAGACACCATTTTCTCAAGATTCTGCATAGGTAAATAAATGACTATCCGTGAAGCTTTAGAGTTGGAGAGAAGCTTTGAAGCGGGAACATTTGATGTTGCCGTTGTAGGAGCAGGTCATGCCGGATGCGAGGCTGCACACGCCTGTGCAAAACTTGGCCTTGATACCATTCTTTTCACGCTTTCATTGGACAGCCTTGCAAATCTTCCCTGTAATCCTTCCATCGGAGGAACTTCCAAAGGTCAGCTCGTAAGAGAGATCGATGCGCTGGGCGGCATAATGGGAATAATGGCAGATAAGTGCGCTGTCCAGATGCGTATGCTCAACCGTTCGAAAGGACCTGCAGTTTATTCTCCGAGAGCTCAGGAAGACCGTGCAATGTATTCGGTCGAGATGAAGCACTATCTCGAAAACCTTCCGAATCTCACATTAAAGCAGGCTCACATCACAGGGCTTCTGACAGATGACGAAGGTAAAGCATCAGGTGTTATCACTGACGGCAAAGCAATCTACAGATCAAGAGCTGTTGTTATATGTTCCGGTACATACATGGAATCGAGAACGATAAAGGGCGAAGTTATAGTCGAGAGCGGACCTGACGGACTTCCGAGATCTGTCGGACTATCTTCTTCCTTGAAGTCACTCGGCATTCCGCTTTTGAGATTCAAGACAGGAACTCCCGTAAGAGTCAATTCAAATTCCGTAGACTTTTCGCAGATGACAAGACAGGACGGTGAGGATGATATCCCGCCCTTCTCATACAGAAACGAGATGGAAGGAAAGCTCGTGGCACCTGTTGAAGATCAGATTCCCTGCTGGTCTGTCTGGACGACGGAAGAGACTAGGAAGGTCATATCGGACAACATGGACAGATCACCGCTTTACAGCGGCGAGATAAAGGGAATAGGTCCCAGATACTGTCCTTCCATAGAAGATAAATTCATGAGATTCAAGGATAAGACAAGACACCAGATTTTTGTCGAACCGATGGGCCGCCATACAAACGAGATGTATCTTCAGGGGTTCTCCACGAGCCTTCCCGAAGAGATCCAGGAGAAGATGGTAAGGTCTTTGCCCGGTCTTTCGGAGGCGAAGATACAAAGAGCCGCTTACGCTATCGAATACGATCTCGTGGATCCTTTGTCCGTAAGAGCAAGTCTTGAATCCAAGATCGTACCGGGTCTTTTCACGGCAGGACAGATCAACGGTTCATCCGGTTATGAGGAGGCTGCTGCACAGGGAATCGTAGCAGGCATAAACGCTGCGATGAAGTGCCTTGGCAAAGAAGCAGTGATCATCGACAGATCACAGGGATATATCGGCGTCCTCATTGATGACCTTGTAACCAAGGGAACCAACGAGCCTTACCGCATGATGACTTCACGTGCGGAATACAGACTGTTCCTAAGACAGGACAATGCCGACGAGAGACTTACGCCTGTAGGTCATGAGATCGGTCTTATAAGTGATGAGGTTTTCGCAAAGTTCGAAGCAAAGACCGAAGCCATCGCAAGCGAGACCGAAAGACTTAAGAAGACTTATGTCGCACCGACGGAAGAACTCGGAGAGCTTCTTGATACATGCGGACAGACACTGCCGAAATCAGGAGAGAGCCTTGCAGATCTCATCAGGCGCCCGGGAGTAACTTATGATCTTCTCGCACCTGTTGATAAGGCAAGGAAGAAGCTTCCGCGCAACGTTACTTTCGCATGCGAGACCAACATCAAGTACGAAGGTTATCTCTCGCTCGAAAAGGAGAAGATCGAGAAGTTCAAGAATCTCGAGAAGATAAGGATCCCTGAAGACATCGATTATTCGCTTATTAAAGGACTCAGGCTCGAAGCGACACAGAAGCTTACTGCTATGAAGCCTGAAAATGTCGGAAGAGCATCGAGAATATCGGGCGTATCGCCTGCAGACTGCGAAGTGCTTCTGGTCTATCTCGAACAGTTAAGAAGGAGACATGATAATGGCTGACGGTTTGTTTCCTAAAAGGAAGCCTCTTACAAAAGATGACATAAAGCGTTTAAGAGAGAGCCTTCCCAAGAAGGTCGAGATAAGTTCCGAAGGAACTAAGATAACGGAGCATGGTGAAGAGCCAGCAGATGTTGCACCTATCCTTGAATCTCATTCCGATGAGATAAGCGTGCCTTTGTCAGCAGAAGAGATACGTGCCTTCCAGGTGTATGCATCCATGCTCAAGGAGAAGAACAAGGTAATGAACCTTACCGCCGTTGACGACGATAAGGGAATCGCTATGAAGCATTTTATAGATTCACTTACGCTCTGCCCTTATATCCGCGAGGAAGAGACCAGGGCAGGCAACGGAAAGCAGCTGACATTCATCGATGTCGGTACAGGTGCGGGTTTTCCCGGCCTTCCGGTCAAGATATCATGCCCGGAGCTTTCTGTAACGCTCATGGATTCGCTTGAAAAGCGTCTCAAGTTCCTGGATGAGGTGATTACCGCATTGAGTCTTAAGGACTGTACTACGGTGCACTCAAGGGCTGAAGATGCCGGCAGGAATAAGAAGTTCAGAGAGAAATACGATATCGTCACCGCAAGAGCTGTTGCAAAGCTTTCCGTGCTTGCCGAATACTGTCTGCCTTTGGTTAAGGTGGGCGGCGTTTTCCTGGCCATGAAGGCGCATTCTGAAGAAGAGGAAGCTGAAGGCTCAAAGGCAATTGCTCTTTTGGGCGGCACGATCGAGAAGACAGATACGTTCAAGCTCCCCGGAACCGACATGGAGAGAACTATCATCGTTGTAAGGAAGATCCGTCCCACTCCCGCAAGATTCCCGAGGAAAGCGGGCACACCTTCCAAAACCCCCATAGCCTGATATAAGGACTTTTGTGCTATATATTATAATTATATACGCGCGCACGCGTTTACTTATGGTATAATACTTTAGTTTGTAGAATTATATCTATTAACTAAAGTATTCTAATTACCCGTGAATAGTGCTTTTCACGGGCGGAGGCGACAAATGGCAGACAGCGACGACAAGAAACAGGCCAGGCTTCAACAGGAAGCCGAGATGGACGAGGTCTTCAAGTCAGAACAAACGACAATAGTTCCGGTTGACTTAGACGGCGAGATGAAGAAGTCCTTCATCGACTACGCAATGTCGGTTATTTCCGACCGTGCTCTTCCGGATATCAGAGACGGACTTAAGCCGGTTCACAGAAGAATCCTTTATTCAATGTTTACCCAGGGTTTCACACCTGATAAGCCGTATCGTAAGTGCGCTACCACTATCGGTGACGTTCTCGGACGTTTCCATCCTCACGGTGACGCATCCGTTTACGATGCTCTCGTAAGACTCGCACAGGACTTCTCTTTGAGACATCCTCTGGTCGATGGTCACGGTAACTTCGGTTCATTGGACGGAGATCCGCCGGCAGCTTACCGTTATACAGAGGCAAGGCTTGAGAAGATCGCTCTCGAGATGATGAGAGACATCAACAAGAACACTGTTGATTTCAGACCTAACTTCGATGAACACGAGATGGAGCCTGTATCGCTCCCTTCACGTTTCCCGAACTTCCTCGTTAACGGTGCGGTAGGTATCGCTGTAGGTATGGCTACTAATATCCCGCCCCACAATCTCGGTGAGGTTATCGATGGATGCATCATGATGATGAACAATCCTGACGTTACAGTCGATGAACTCATGACTGTCGTTAAGGGACCTGATTTCCCGACAGGCGGTGCCATTCTCGGAACATCAGGCATCCGCGAAGCTTATCTCACTGGTAAGGGCCGTATCATGGTCCGTGCACATGCAGAGATCGAGGAGCACGCGGGCAGAACAAGGATCATCGTTCACGATATTCCTTATGCCGTCAACAAAGCAAGACTCATCGAGCGTATGGCCGATCTCGTTAAGGAGAAGAAGGTCGAGGGCATCTCCGGATTAAGAGATGAGTCCGACCGTAATGAGCAGGTACGTATCGTTATCGAGCTCAAGAAGGATGCCAACGCTGATGTCGTTCTCAACCAGCTTTACAAGAACTGCTCCCTCCAGGATGCATGCTGCGCCAACATGCTTGCACTTGTACCTGATGCCGAAGGCAAGCTTGAGCCTAAGCTCGTAGGCCTTAAGGAAGCTCTCTATTACTACATCAAGCACCAGGAAGATGTCGTTACACGCCGTACCCAGTACGATCTCGAAAAGGATGAGGCCAAGAAGCATATCGACGAAGGTCTCCTTATCGCGATGG
This sequence comes from Oscillospiraceae bacterium, assembly GCA_902788505.1. Taxonomy (GTDB): domain Bacteria; phylum Bacillota; class Clostridia; order Saccharofermentanales; family Saccharofermentanaceae; genus Saccharofermentans. The sequence goes on along the minus strand of CADAKH010000023.1, from coordinate 3,224 downwards.
ACTACATCGACGAGATCATCGCCATCATCAGGTCATCACGTACCGAGGCTGAGGCCAAGGTCCGTATGTGCGAGAGATTCGGTCTCTCCGACAAGCAGGCACAGCACATCGTTGATATGAGACTCGGACGTCTCACAGGACTTGAAAGAGAGAAGCTCGAAGCAGAGATCAAGGCTCTCACGGAAGAGATCGAGTATTTCCACAGAGTTCTTTCCGACAAGACACTCCTTGATGACATCATCAAGACTGAGATGACCGATATCAAGAACAAATTTGCTACTCCGAGAGTATCTGAGATCATCAACGGTTCTTTCGAAGACATCGATGATGAGTCCCTGATCGCTGAAGAAAATATCGTTGTAACTCTCACACACTTCGGTTACATCAAGCGCCAGAGAGTAGATACCTACAAGGCTCAGCACAGAGGCGGAAGAGGTATCTCGGGTCAGTCCACAAGAGAAGAGGACTACGTTGAGAAGATCATCACGACCACAACTCACAAGTTCCTTCTCTGCTTCACCAACACAGGCCGTGTATTCAAGATCAAGGGATACAAGATCCCTGAGACTACATCACGTTCTGCAAGAGGAACTGCTCTGGTCAATCTCCTGAACCTCAATGACGGAGAGACAATAAGGAACATCATTCCGATCGACAGCTTTGAGGAAGAGGATCTCTATCTCACAACTGTTACCAGATTCGGTGTTATCAAGAAGACATCTATCGATAAGTACACCAACATCAATAAGAACGGTCTTATCGCTACCAAGATCCGTGAAGGAGACAGCGTTGTTGCCGTTCAGCTCACAAGAGCAGGACAGGAAGTCATCGTTGTAAGTGCGGCAGGTAAGTCCGTAAGATTCAACTCCGATGATGCACGTGACATGGGCCGTGGCGCTACAGGCGTAAGGGCTATGAAGCTTGCTGATGACGACGAAGTCGTAGGCATGGAGCCTGTTGATCCTTCACGTGAGATCCTTGTTATCTCCGAGAAGGGTTACGGTAAGAGAAGTAAGATCGACGATTACCGTGTACAGAGCAGAGGCGGTAAGGGTATCATCACATACAAGGTATCCGAGAAGACAGGCAGACTCTGCGGTACTGTATCGGTTACTGACGATGACGATCTCCTTATCATTACGAGTCAGGGCGTAATCATCAGAGTAAGAGCCAATGAGATCCCTACGCTCTCCAGAGCAACATCGGGTGTTAAGCTCATTAAGGCAAACAATGCAAGCGTCGTTGACTTCGCTCTTACAGACAGGGAAGAAGACGAGCCCGAGGAAGGTGAAGAGGGAATTGAAGGTGCTCCTGTAACAGAAGGCGCTGAAGTTCCTGCTTCCGAAGACGGTCTGAGCCCTAATGCTTCAAAGGTTCAGGAGTTCGCAGATACACTTGCAGCCGAGATAGAAGCAGAAGGTCTTGCCGAATCAGACGACGGCAAAGACACTGAAGACGGGGATAACAACGACTGATGAAGATTAGCAAGGTTACAACATCTTTGACAAAGGCCGTAGCGGGTTTTACCGCTGCGGTATTTGCCATTTGTTTCTTTGCCTTATTTATTCTTCCGTCAGGTTCTGTTAATGCTGTTGTCGGACAGCCTGATATCCCGGTCCCCGCTTTAAGTGACGTTCACTGCGCATCTTACTGCGTTTACGACAAAACAACAGGCTATATTGTTATCAGCATGAATCCTGATGACCGCATCTATCCGGCCTCAATGACCAAGATAATGACATGCCTTTTAAGTCTTGAACTTCTCGACACATCGGCAAAGCTTGAAGTCAGTGCATCTGCGATGGAAGGACTTGATGCCGATTCCTCGCTCATGGGAATCCTTGAAGGCGAGAAGGTAAGGGTTAGCGAATTGCTCTACGGACTCATGCTCCCTTCGGGTAATGACGCAGCCAATGTTTTAGGCGAAGGCTGTGTTGATGCTTTCTTTCAGAAGTATCCTGCAGGAGGTTCTGCAGTCAATAAAGACGGAGTAAATGCCCAGTATCTCATCGATACGATGCACGATACGCAGGAGCATATCCTGTCATCACGCAAACTAGAAGCTTTTGCGCTTCTTATGAATCTTCGTGCTGACACATTGGGATGCAAAGGCACACACTTTGTGAATGCGTGCGGCCTTCCTGACGATAACCACTATACGACTGCTTATGATCTTACCTTGATCATGTCTGCAGCATCTGAGATCGATGATTTCAATACGCTCATCAGTGCACCTTCACATGTTTTTGTTGCAACCAACAGACATAAGTCGGATGCATGGAGCTATGTTAAGAATTCCAATTATCTGCTGTACGATCCATGGCTTGCATCAAAGACAGCCAACGGTACTGATTCACATCTTTCCGCTGTTATCGGAGGAAAGACAGGTACCACATCCCAGGCGGGTAAGGGACTTACGATCTCCACCGTTTGTGAGAACGGCCATGAGCTCATGATATCGATCTGCGGTATCCCTCAGGACTATTATTTTTATACTACTATGTATCTTGCATCTGTGACGGCATACGGCAACCTTGCATGCTGGGAATCAGATCCTGTAACAAGAGTATATGGAACAACGGGCGATTACAGATGGGTAAATGCACCTATGTCTGAACAGCCGGAATTCGATCCGCTTATCTATCCGGGCGATGAGCCGACTGGTTTCAGTCTTGTGACGGAGACTCCGACACCTTCACCGGTACCGGCTGAAGATTTGGAAGACATTGAGCAGGTCGAGACAGGAGACAACCTTGAACTCTTTATCAGGCACAATCCTGTAGTAGCCGGAGTGATCGGAGGACTGATGCTTCTTATTACTATATTGAATATAGTATTGTGGATCCGCATCAACCGCATCAAACACTCAGCTGTAAGAAGAGCCAAAAAGTTACAGACAAAGAAGAATTAACTTATTAAATACGGGGGCTTCGGCCCTCGTTTTTAACCTGTTATTCCTTGTGTTCCGAAATGCTCTAAGATTTAATCGAATAAAGGGTTTTAAGGACTTTTGAAAAAATTTTCAAAAACACGAAAAAAGTTCTTGACTTAATTCTTTCTGTGGTATATCCTTTACAAGCACTTTGACGGAGGCACAACAAAAAAGCGCCTCAGGAACAAAGAAAAGCACGGATCTTGAAAATTGAATAGAATGCAAAACTTGAAGTAAAACGGACCTTTTTCAATTCTAAGAATTGAGTTTTTATTAAAGTAATTTGAGCCAA
>CADAKH010000022.1 GCA_902788505.1 Oscillospiraceae bacterium | reverse complement strand
AAAAACCGGATTTGACTCCGGTCTGTTTGCTATGCCCAGTTATTTCAAAACAGAAAACTGCCAACAAGCTCTTGATTTTGGTTAGCAGGTTTTTTTGCAACAATTTCCGGATCTCATCTGTATGTAAAGTATAAAATTCAGGGAGGCGGAGTATGAGCAGCAGATCTTTTCCTATAGGACGTATACTGATTGCAGGCATTGAGCTTTTCGCATTGATATTATTTAACGTGTTAGGCTATTTTGCCCTTAAGGCTCCTGCCAATACGGATCATTACGATCTGTTTGCTCAAAGGGAACGGGAATTTGACAGATACCCGGTATTCAGCGGAACTGTTACCGAAATCGAAAGCTGCGATGTGATGGGTGAGATCGTAGCCGCTCAGGAAGAGGGATGGCAGCCGGATGACCCGAATTACAAGAAGACAGATTCAGTTGCGATAGGTCCTGATGAGATCGGTGCTGCTCACATAAAGGTTTCAGGCTTATCCGGTTCCAAATGGTTTAATGCAGGTTACGGCACCTATGTTTACAGCGATGCAGCGGACGGCTGCGGCGGTATTACTATATCCAAAGGACAGCACATTAATATTGTTTACGATAGTGCTGACACAGAGCAATACACAAGAGCTTTAGCTGTAAAAGGCAATACCGGCACGGTTATGTCCGGATATATAGTCTGCTTCCTTGTACCAAGTATCATTATCTTTGTATTTACAATTCTTTTGATGAATGCTGTTGTTAAAAGGAAGACTGACGAAAAACCACGTGGAGGCGGCGTGATCGCGCTCTCTGTCGTGATGATCGTGTTGTCTGTTCTGTTCGTTGCCGGTTTTTATTCGTATTTGAAGCGTGCTAGGGCTACCAGGTCGACCATAAGGGCGCACGCACCGGTCATATATATTTACGACGAAAGTGACGAATACATTAATCTGCAGCTTGAGCTTAACGGCGAGCTTACATGCACGTATCCTGAATATGATCCGGAAGAAGGATGGACTGTTAATGCTTCTCCGGACGGCACTCTGACTGACTTGAACGGAGATACTTACCGCTTCCTTTTCTGGGAGGCAGATCTCGACATGGATTACGATCTGGAATACGGTTACTGCGTGAAAGGCAGTGACACTGAGGCATTCCTCGATGAAGCACTGAACGAACTTGGCCTTAATGAGACGGAAGTTGCTGATTTCAAAGGATTCTGGCTGCCTTTGATGGAGAATAATCCTTATAACGTAATAACTTTCCAGACAACTGCTTATACGGATGCGGCAGAGCTTGTCCTTGATAAAGAACCTGACGTTGAGATCCGCGTAAATATGCTCTGGTATGCATCTGATGAATACGTGGAAATAAAGCCGCAGGAATTATCCGGACTTAATCCTTCTTTGAACGAGAGGTATGGCCTTGTCGTATCTGAGTGGGGAGGAGAAGTCATCACCAAACCCTGAACCATATCTTATATTGCTCCCATAAACCCGGCAAGAACTGTCTCAGAAATGAGGCAGTTCTTGTTTTCGGGTTGGAAATAACAGTTTTGAAGGGCGTAATTTGTTACTGTACCTGTTTTGTGCTCAAATTGATTGTTTTAGATACGAAAATGAGCACAATGATGAAAATGTGCTCTGTTTTGTATCTGAATGAGCGGAATCAGATACAGATCAGGTACGGCAGTTCCTTTGTAAACTTGGCTCTGTTCGGCTATAATAAAGCCAATAAAGATAAAGTTGAGATTATTGTTATGTTATTGACCGGTAAGAACTGGCGCTTATCGGCATCCCAAAAAGTTGCGGATGCTGATACGCTCCTTAATGTTTTGCTTAAGAATCGCGGTATAACCGAAGGCCAATCTGTAGAGCAGTTTTTGTCTGAAGACGACGGTATCTGGCACGATCCGTTTCTTTATAATGACATGCGAAAAGCTGTCGATATCATCAATGAGACTATCGACAGACACGGTAAGGTGCTTGTTTACGGAGACTACGACTGCGACGGCGTTACCGCTACTTCGATCCTCGTAAGGTATTTCAGAAGCCACCAGGTGAATGTGCAGTACATCGTGCCTCACAGAGCCGAGCACGGCTACGGCCTTACAGAGAAGATCATGGACAAGGTCATAGAGAAGAGTCCTGACCTCGTGATCACGGTAGACTGCGGTGTCACAAATGTCGATACCGTTCAGGAACTCAAGGACAGAGGCATCAAAGTCATAGTAACCGATCACCATAATGTTAAAGATGAGCTGCCGCCGGCTGACTGTGTCATCTGCGCAAAGAGGCCTGATAACACATATCCTTTCATTGATCTGTGCGGTGCGGGCGTTGCCTTAAAACTCGTAGAGGCTCTGGGCAAAGACGGCAGGCATAAGGTCACTGGCAACATTTGGCGACAGGCAATAGAGCTTGCCGGACTTGCCACGATCGCTGACCTCGTATCTGTTACAAACGAGAACAGAACGATCATAAAGCGTGCTTTCAAGAGTATGCAGAAGCCTTCTAATGTCGGCGTCGGCGTCATGAACGACATGCTCCTGGCACCGGGAAAGACTCTGGATGAGACATTTATCTCGTTTAATTTCGTTCCGCGTATCAATGCGGCAGGAAGACTTTACGATTCCACAGATGCTTTGAAGCTCTTCCTTGAGAATAATCCCACAGAGGCCAAGAATGCCGCGCAGGATCTCACAAGAGAGAACGACGAGCGCAAGGAAATAGAAGCAAAGGTTTTCGATGAGGCAAGAGCACAACTGGAGAACCCCGCAAGACCTGACAGGTGGTCACTTACGAACACCTGCGGTCCTATCGTTGTTTACGGCAGGGACTGGCATCAGGGTGTGTTAGGTATCGTTGCCGGCAAGCTCTCGCAGTTCTACGGAAGATCCGCACTTGTTTTCACTGACGATGCGACTGAACCCGGCTGCGCCAAAGGTTCGGGAAGAGCATTCGGTGATTTCGACCTTTACGAGTGTCTCGAAAGGATCTCCGATAAGCTCGTCAATTTCGGAGGCCATAAGAAGGCAGCAGGGCTTCTCGTAAGGAAGTCTGAGATGGGCACATTCATGGAAGCTCTCGAGCAGGAGGCTTCAAAGATATACGAAGAAAAGGGCCAGTCCGGCGAAGAGTCAGAAGAGGATTCGATCTGCGCCGAGTGCGAGATCCTGCCTGAAGGTCTGACATTCGACTCCTACCGTGAGGTAAGCAAGCTCAGGCCTTTCGGTATCGGCAACCCGAAGCCGATATTCGTAACAACGGGACTCGTGATCACAAATATCGCTCAGATGAGCGGTGGCGCTCACATAAGGCTCGACCTTACCGACAGTACGGGGAAGTGCAGTATCTCCGCAGTCGGATTCGGTATGGGTGATTACTTCAACATCTTAAGATCAGGCGATAAGATCGACATCGCGTATACTCTTAACGAGTACTGCTACCGCGGCGAGACATCGCTCAGCCTCCACCTTGAAGATATCAGGCCGGATTTCGGCGAAGGCTTCATGTGGAAGAAGGCCGAGATAGCGGAAAAACTCTATACGAGCGGACTTGGAATAGACCAGATCGCCAAGATGGCTCCGGGCGAGGATATCAGAAATTCCATGAAGCCCACGGCCGAGCAGTATGGTGCCTGCTACAAGGCAATCGAGCGTTTCGGAGGGAATGCAATGTCCACTGCCGATCTGAGATTCCTTGCAAGATTGGTTGCTAACAATTATGATGTATCGGTGACTCCGTTCCAGACGAAGAGATGCCTCGAGGTTTTCGCGGACTGCAACCTGATAAGGCTCAGGACGATAACGCCGATGAGAGTGTGCTTCAACATCCTGGCAACGGGTAACAAAGTAAAACTCAGTGATTCTGAGGTCTATAGGAGAATACAAGGTGAATAAAGGCAAGAATGATCAGACCTTTGATGCCGTAAATGAGGAGGAAGTGCAGGCAGAAGCCGAACGCGCTTATCTTCAGGACGACAATGACAAGCCTGAGATCCCCCAGGACCTGCAAGAACGCTTCAATAAGATAATCACCATTTACGACGAATATGCGCGTGCCGCCAATCTCGAAGAGAAGGATATCGAAGAAGATAACCGGGAGATGGAGAAGGCGTTTATTTTCGCGTACAAGGCACACCGCAACCAGAGACGTAAGACGGGTGAGCCTTATATCACGCACCCGGTGGCAGTTGCACTTATCCTTGCCGATCTCAAGGTCGATTCTGCAACTATCCAGGCAGCACTTCTTCACGACACGATCGAAGATACCATAGTAGATGATGCGATGGTCACCGAGAAGTTCGGTCCTGTCGTCTGCAGCCTTGTTGACGGCGTTACAAAGCTCAACTTAAGCCTCGATAACGTTGTCTATAATTCAAAAGTCGATATTCAGGCATCCAATGTCAGAAAGATGTTCATTGCCCTGACAGACGATATAAGAGTTATATTCATCAAACTTGCTGACCGTCTGCACAACATGAGGACTCTGAAGTTCCAGACTCCCGAAAAGCAGATCGAGAAAGCTCAGGAGACCCTTGATATCTATGTTCCTTTCGCAGGCAGATTCGGTATCTACAAGATCAAGTGGGAGCTTGAAGACCTGTGTCTCAGATATCTTCACCCGGACGATTACTATGAGCTCGTCAAGCTCGTAAACGGCAACCGTGCGCAGAGAGAAGACTTCATGGAGGATGTTGTCTCCGAGATCCGCGCGAAACTTGAAGAGAACGGCATTGACCATTACGACATTGAAGGCCGTCCGAAACACTTTTACAGCATTTACAAAAAGATGCACGAGAAGGGCAAGACGATCGATGAGATCTACGATCTTTTCGCGTGCAGGATTATCGTTGATGAAGTCATTGAATGCTATCAGGTACTGGGTATCATCCACGAGATGTACCAGCACGTGCCGGGACGTTTTAAAGACTATATCGCGATGCCCAAAGAGAATAAATACCAGTCCATCCATACGACTGTCGTAAGCCATACGGGCACGCCTTTCGAAGTTCAGATAAGGACTTTTGCGATGCACCAGATCGCTGAGTTCGGTATCGCCGCCCACTGGCACTATAAGGAAGCCGGCAATTCCCATGAATTCAAGGCTGACAAATTCGATACGAAGATCAATGAGATGAGACAGATCATCGATTCTCAGAACGAGCTCACCGACTCAGGCGAATTCATGGAAGCGTTCAAGATGAATATCGCTCCGGACGAGATCTTCGTCTATACGCCGAAGCATGAAGTAATAAAACTGCCGAAGGGTTCATGCCCTATCGACTTTGCTTATGCTATCCACTCCGGTATCGGCAACCACATGCACGGTGCCAAGGTAAACGGCCGTATCGTTCCGCTGTCCTACGAACTCAAGAACAGTGATATCGTTGAGATCCAATCTTCCGCAAAGCTCGTGAAGGGTCCTTCACGTGACTGGGTCAATATCGCGCGCTCGGCAAATGCCAAGTCCAAGATCAATTCCTGGTTCAAGAAAGAAGCAAGAAGCGAGAACATCACAACAGGCCGTGAGCTTCTGACAAATGAGATCACACGTAACGGCTTCGATCCCGCTAAGCTCCTTATGCACAAGTCGATCGAGACTATCCTCAGAAGAAATAACTTCCAGTCCCTGGATGATATGTTTGCAGCACTGGGCTACGGTTCGATCAGCGTAAGCAAGGTTTTCTCGCGTCTTCGTGATGACTACATAAGAAATATCTCGGAAGAAGAGCGCCGCGCTCTCGGCTACCGTGTCACGGCTGACGGCAACGTTGCATACAGCCCGAACGAACTTCCGATAGAACTCGGCAAGGCTGACCAGACACGTAACATCAAGGGAGCGAAAAGCAAGCCGGCTGAGACCTCCAAGCAGGTTCTCGATTACGATGTTTCCAAGATCAACGCTCTTAATGTTGATCCTCATCAGACGGCCGCTCCCGGTACGCCGAAGGGTAACGAAGCGATCGCTGCTGCGGCTGCTGCAAAGCCTTCGAGAGGTGCCAGAACTGACTCAGCAAGACGTGCACAGAGCAACGATGCAGTTGTAGTCAACGGACTTGATTCTCTTGTTACGCACATCTCTAAGTGCTGCCACCCTGTATTCGGCGATGAGATTATCGGTTATGTCACACAGGAGAAGGGCGTAGGCATCCACAAGGTGTCCTGCAAGAACATCCAGAACATCATCAAGAACCGCGGCAATTCCGACAGGGACGAGCAGAGATATCAGCGTCTTGTCGAAGTAACGTGGCTTTCAAAGGCGAAGTATTCAAGCTACGACGTTCAGCTCGTTGTCGTTGCCATGGACAGAAACGGCCTGCTTATTGACGTGCTCGATAAGATCAGTGAAGAGAAGATTAACATCGTCAAGCTCAATACGGTCGTTGACGGCCCTGAGGCAAGGATTTTCGTAACCATTAACATATCAGGCAGAGAGCAGCTTGACCGTACATGCGAGAGGATTCTGCGCGTAAAAGATGTTGTTGATGTCATAAGGAACTAAGGCTTTAATAGGCTGTCAGGTAGGTCATTGTGTTGCAATGACCTATTTTTCGCGTTATAATTATAACGAATACGATATAAATATAACGAATAAGGAGGTTTTGGATATGGTAGCTAACGAGAATAGACATAATGCAAGGACAGGAAACGAGATAATCGATGATTTCATCAAGATCAGAAAGTCCAGACACCTGTCGCAGACTGAGATTGCAAGGAAATCAGGCCTTCATCAGGCTGCAATCGGAAGGATAGAGAATAAGAGTACTGAGCCCAGGATTGAGACTCTTCTTAAGATGCTTAATACAATGGGCTTGACGCTTGCGATAGTTCCTGAGTACTTTAAGCCTGAATATGCGGTAAATCTTGAGATAAGCGAAGTTTTGGAAACGCTTAAGATGGAGAACCGGGAGAGGGTAAAGGTCTATGCTGAAGGATTACGCGAGGAAGAACTGAGGCGGAAGAAGGAAGCATTTGATGAATTAATGAAACTTTGCAGACCGATTGATATCGGGGATGACTACAAGGCAATTCTTGAAGAGGAGTTAATCAGCAAGCATGGAGGCATTGATCGCAAGTATGAAGGTGCTGATTGATACAAACATAATGATAGATGCTCTCACTAACAGGGATGGCAGATCAGGCTTTTCAGCTACGGTTATCGACCTTTGCGCAAAACAAGTTATTGACGGATATGTTGCGCTTCACTCTATTAGCAATATGTATTACATTCTGCGAAAGCAGTATTCAGATGCTGAAAGACGTACTATTTTGAAGCGGTACAATGAGATTTTAAAAGTGGCAGAAGTGGGTAATGATGTTGTAGACACAGCAATAAACAATACTGCAATCTCCGATTACGAAGATGCACTTCAATATGCCTGTGCTGAAACAGTTGGGGCGGACTATATAGTCACACGCAACATAAAAGATTACGGGAAGGCTGAGATCAGAGCCATTTCGCCTGAAGAACTTTTAAAGCTATTGGCGTAAAGGGTAAGTTTTTACCTGTCTCCGTAGTACGTGTCATCGTCAAAACCGCCGACATAGCTGATGTTGAAGATGATCATCGGTCTCTTTCCGGATTTTGAATTTACAAAACTCTTGATCTGCTCTCTGAAGTTACGCTTCTGGAGGAAGGCTTCGATACTGCCGGCTTTGTTGCTGGCCTGCTTCAGAAGATCATCGACCTTATCCGAGATGAGCTCGTAAAGAACATCGATATTCTCCTCGTCATCAAAGCATCCTATTGAGTTAACGGCAGGCGAGCATGCAAGATCACCCGTGTCTTCGTTGACAGTGATAGCAATAGCAAGACAGCCGTCTTCACTTAGGTGGAGTCTGTCTGTAAGCACTCTGTCGTCAGCATCAACTGCGCTTGTGCCGTCGATGAGGACGGGCGCTGCGGGAACATGGTCTGTGATCTTTGCTTCGTCTTCAGTAAGCTCAAGGACTGCACCGTTCTCAAGGATAGAGATGTTGTCTTCGTTCATGCCGAGGCTCTCTGCCATCTCCTTGTGGAGGCAGAGCATGCGGTATTCGCCGTGAACGGGGATGAAGAATTTAGGCTTGATAAGGGTGTGGAGCATCATGAGCTCATCCCTGTATGCGTGGCCTGATACGTGTACGTCAGCCAGCGACTGATATATAACATGAGCGCCTTTCTTGTAGAGCTCGTTGATGACTCTGTATATAGGCTTCTCGTTGCCGGGAATAGGGTCAGCCGAGATGATGACCGTGTCGCCCTTAGTGATATCGACAGAACGGTGTGAAGAGTATGCCATACGTGTGAGCGCGCTCATTGGCTCTGCCTGGGAGCCTGTGGTGAGGACAACGATCTGGTTGTCCGGATAGTTGTCGATAGAGTCGATATCGATAAGTGTGTCGGGCTTTATGTCGATGTAGCCCAGTGTGTTTGCAATGTTGAAGACCTGTACCATCGAGCGGCCTGAGAGACATACGTGGCGGCCATACTTTTCGGCAGCGGTGATTATCTGCTGCATACGGTGAACGTGCGATGAGAAGGTTGCGACGATGATGCGACCTTCTGCCATGCGGAAATAATGTGAAAAGGCTTCGCCGACGTGCTTCTCGGAGGGCGAGAAACCTTCGATCTCAATGTTGGTGCTCTCGCACATGAACATCAGGACGCCTTCCTTGCCGAGTTCGCCCAGACGCTGAAGATTGATCGTTTTGCCGTTAATCGGTGTGTAGTCGATCTTGAAGTCGCCGGAGTGAACGATCCTTCCGACGGGAGTGTTGATGCAGAGCGCATAGGAATCCGCGATAGAATGGTTAACTCTGATGAATTCGGCTGAGAATGAGTTGCCGAGTCTTATGATGTCTCCGTTCTTGCATGTTGTGAGCTTGATTCCTTCGAAGGGAACGTTCTTGTCCTGAAGCTTGAGCTTGATAAGCTCGATCGCCATTGTGCCGCCGAAAACAGGGCACTTGAACTCCCTCAGGAAGTAGGGGAGAGATCCGATGTGATCCTCGTGACCATGTGTGATGAGGATGCCCTTAAGCTTATCCTTGTTGCGCCTGATATATGTGAAATCAGGGATCACGCAGTCAACGCCGGGCATGTTCTCTTCTGGGAAGCTCATGCCGCAGTCAACGATGATAATGTCGTTGTTGTACTCGAAGGCGGTCATGTTCTTGCCGATCTCGCCGATGCCGCCCAACGGAATGATCTTGACCGGATTAGGATTCTTGTACTTAGGATCCTTATAACTGTGTCTTTTTGAATTACTACTCATAATTGTTCCTCTATATAAACGAGAGATACTCCTCTTTCCAAGAGAAGTATCAGGTCGTAGTTATTACTTGTCTGTTACTGTGCGTAAACGGTGCGGGAGCACGTGTGGTGACTTCCGGTCTCTCCGTCATCAGCATAGATATCGATATGGTAGCCTTTTACGCCTGGACCTCTGTCTTCAACGGTATAGTAACCGTCTCCGCCCAAAGGATCGTTCTCGATGTAGATTACTGTTCCGGCAGGGTAGATGGACCAGTCGGCTGCGCATGTACGGCCTTCGGTACATGTGGTTCCTGTGGCTGTACTGTTGTTGTAAGTGCCGTCACCGTTGGACTGGGGGCCGTAGAAGGTGATCGTGCATGTATTACCGTTGCCGGAAGGTGTCTCAACCTCGGCTTCGGTCGTTGTCTCTTCCTCTGCAGTAGTTTCCTCTCTTGTTGTGGATTCGGCTTCCGTCTGTCTGGAAGTTGTCTTCGGAGTGGAAGCGGGCTTTGTCTCGGAAACATAATCTTTGCTTACATAGTTGCCGTTATATGTCTTGTACCAGCCGTTTGAAGTCTCAGCGATAACGTCGATCTGATCGCCTGCATTAAGGCTCTTTACGACATCGTAATCTGTGCCCGGGCCTGATCTGACATTGATCGCCGTTGTAGCGTAAACTGCAAGATATAATTCTTTTTCGGTAACTTTCTCTGTTGTCTCGGCAGGGGAAGAAGCTTCGGTCTCTTCAGTCTCTTCAGTCTCAGATGTCTCGGCTGTTTCTTCTGTCACAGATGTCGCAGCGGTAGCAGCAGGTGCGGAAGTCTCTACAGGCGCGGATGTTACTGTTGAAGGGGCTGCGCTTCCGGAAGGTTCCGGTGCTTCAGTTGCATCAGTTACTGTGGGATCCGGCTGTTCAGGATTGAAGGCATCGGATGTTGTCTCAACGGGTTGGGCAGCAACTGTCGTTGAATTAAGTGCAGTATCAACGGTAAATGTAGCTATTGCGCAGACAACAACCAACACAGCACAATTAGCGGCTGAGATGACCTTAGCACGCGTAATGTTATAGAATTCTTTTACTCCAACAAGTTTCAAATCCCTTGTTTCTCCTTATTTTCCATGCATTTTATATATGCGCATAATTACAAGATTATTATATCATACTTGTGTTTTAGGGCATTCTAAGTGAAAAAGTGGGTATTTTTGGGTGAGTTTCAGCTTCGGGTTGTCGCAATATGCCAAAGATACGGGCCGGCCTTATACCACTAATCTCATTTTGTTCAAAGCGTTTTTGAAATATGTAAATTGATTGTCACAACTCTGCAAAGCATGACATATTGTTAGCGTCTATAATCTAGACACCGCGAAGGAGAAAAATGTGAGGGGGTGATCTGATGTCGTTGGGACGTGTCCGCAAGCCGGCCAAACGAGAAAGCTACGGCACGACAGAGCGCGATGTCGAGAAAAAGCGTGCACGCACATACATCATTTGTGCCCTGATCCTTATACTTTGCGGCATCCTTGATGTTATCTTCCTCATAGGAATACTTGATCTCTAAACTTCATTAGTTGCTTATTTTTATAGTGAAAACCAGGCCGAAAGTACGGGCATTGCCATACCTGAGGCCTGGTTTTTTCAGGTCAGAACAGTGAACAAATTCTGCAACAGCGAAGGGTAATAACATTAAATTGCAAAAACACGGGCTCTCGTATATACTTACACCCGTAAAATATTAATAATATAGGGAGCAAGATAAATGAGAGTTTCCGAACTGTTTTTGGCTACACAAAGAGAAATACCTGCAGATGCAGAGATCCCTTCACACAGATTGATGCTCAGAGCGGGCCTGATCCGCAAGATGGCATCCGGTGTTTATTCCTTCATGCCGATGGGTTACCGTACATACCGTAAGGTTGAGGCAGTCATCAGGGAAGAGATGGACAAGGCCGGCGCACAGGAGCTTATAATGCCTGCACTTCTTCCGGCTGAGGCATATCAGGGATCAGGCAGATGGGAGAAGTTCGGTCCTGAGATGTTCAGACTTACAGACCGTGGCGGAAGATCTTTCTGCTTAGGTCCTACACACGAAGAGCCCTTCACAGAGGCTGTCAGAGATTCCATCAGATCTTATAAGCAGCTTCCTGTAACTTTATATCAGATCCAGCACAAGTACAGAGATGAGAAGCGTCCGAGATTCGGCGTTATCAGAGCAAGAGAGTTCGTCATGAAGGACGCTTATTCCTTTGACGTTGACGAGGCAGGTCTCGACGTCTCTTATAAAAAGATGTACGACGCTTACCGTGCGATCTTTGACAGACTCGGCCTGGATTACACGATTGTTGATGCCGATTCAGGCGCAATGGGCGGTTCAGGTTCACAGGAGTTCATGGTTAAGAGTGAAGTCGGTGAGGATGCTATCTGTTTCTGTGACGAGTGCGGCTATGCTGCCAATGAGGAGAAGGCAGGCTGGACAAGAGGCGAGGCTGAAACAGCAGAAGAACTCGCTATCGAGAAGATCCACACACCTGACGTTAAGACTATTGAAGAGCTCTGTGGTTATTTGAACTGCGGACCTGAGACTTTTGTAAAGACTATCCTTTACAACATTGACGGCAAGTTCGTTGCTGCCATGTGCAGAGGTGACAGAGACATCAACGAGACAAAGCTCGGCAATCTCTATGACGCTACCGAGATGGAACTCGCTGCTTTCGCTGACGTTGAGATGATCACAGGCGCAAAGGTCGGTTTTGCAGGCCCTGTTAACCTCAAGCAGAAGGTAGACATCGTTGTTGACCCTGAAGTTGCAGGTATGAAGAACTTCGTAGTCGGCGCATGCGAGACTGACTATCACTTCAAGAACGTTAACATCGGAAGAGATTTCGAAGCTGATAAGATTGCTGATATTACAAATGCCAAGGCCGGCGATATCTGCCCCAAGTGCGGCAAGGGTAAGCTCGGCATGGCAAGAGGCGTTGAGGTTGGTCACATCTTCAAGCTCGGCACAAAGTATTCCGATGCCCTGGGCTGCGTTTACCTTGATAACAACGGTAAGGAACACAGCATGGTAATGGGATGCTACGGTATCGGCGTATCCAGAGTACTTGCTGCGATCATTGAGCAGTATCACGATGACGACGGAATCATCTGGCCTTCCATCGTCGCTCCTTACAAGGTAATCGTTGTTCCCACAAAGGCTAACGATGAGGAGATCATGGGCGTAGCAGAGAAGATCTACGATGAGCTTACAAAATCAGGATGCGAAGTGCTGATCGATGACAGAAACGAGCGCCCCGGCGTTAAGTTCAAGGACGCTGACCTTCTCGGTATCCCGCTTCGTATCACGGTCGGAAGAAGAGCAGGCGAAGGCATCGTAGAGGTTAAGAGAAGAGATTCAAGCGAAGCTTCCGAGATCACGGTTGACGAAGCAATCAGGCTTTCCAAGGAGATCTGATAGTGTTTTTGAGGGTAGCCGCATCCATAATCCTTTGCGTATCCATTACCCTTAATGCTTTTCCGGGACTTCTCAGGAAAGGCACTTTCACTCCTGCTTCATATGAAGGTTATGAATTGACTCTGGCTGACGGCTCTACTCTGTATATGTGTCTTACCGGAGACAGGGCCATTTTCGAGTCAAGCGAAAACAGGGAGTACAACATAACTCTTTCCAAGTGCAAGACTTTGAAGACCGTCAGGACATTTACCAGAGGCGGAACAACTTTCGATCTGGAACTTGCAAGCAGCATGAGTGAAGATGAACTCTACTATCTGACTCTTACTTATGAGGCTTTCGGAAGGTCCGTTGATAATGGCAACAACATTATTTTCAAGAGCGGAGACAATATCTATTTCTGGAAGTCACCTAACTATGATTATAATCTCAAGTCATGCGAGGAGATGTGGACAGACGAAGAGTCTTTGAGAGAGTGCCTCGAGTCTCAGAATGATATCGAGTGCGACGATCCGGTCCTCATCGGATATTCTGACAGGATATGCGAAGGTGCTGCTGACGACTGGGAAAAGGTCTACCGCATATATGTTTACATCGCTCACGAGATGGCATATGACAATGACGAAGCAGGCGGTGATACCGGCGGATATCAGGACAGTGCCGTCGATGTCATAAGAGACGGAAAGTCTATATGCGAAGGATTCGGCAATGCTTTTGCCGCTCTTTGCAGAGCACAGGGGATCCCTGCGGTAGTTGAGTTCGGTATCGGTATGGGAAGTTATGAGGATATGATAGGTTATACCCCGTCGACTGACGATTATGCCGATCACGCATGGGCCGCTGTTTATCTCGGTGACAAGTGGTATTTTGTAGATCCGACTTATGACATGTCGAGATATTATAACGGCCCTAATGACATTGAAGTATACGAGAATGCGACACTGTACTATCTTTTGCCGCTCGAGTCTTTCTCGAACGATCACAGGATACTTGATGCGGATACAACGCACTGCCAGCCCACGGCAGGCTACTGCGGCGATTATGCCACCTATGAGATCACGAGAGACGGCGTATGTTATATATCCGGATACGGTAGGCTTCAGATGCCTGATGATGTTAACGGATTTAACAGGATCGTATTCACAGAGGACTGCTACATCGACGAGATCGGCGAATGGTGTTTTGACGACTGCGATCTTCTGACGACGGTCGTGCTTCCGGATACGGTTATCAGGATCGGTGATTATGCCTTCAACACATGTGAGGACCTTGAGTATGTTTACATTCCTGAAGGCTGTGAATCCATAGGCACGCAGGCATTCTGCTACTGCGATGAACTGTGTTATGCAAGAGTTCCTGATTCTGTGGTCTCATGCGGAAGCTGGGCGTTTGACGATTGTCCGAGACTTTATCTGAGTGTTCCTTCCGATTGGTCTTATATTGCATCAGATTACGATCTGCAGCCGATGTATATCGAAGTAAGGAATTAATTGTTATGTGTGCGCCTTTAAGCACACGGAGAGTTTATATGTCTTATATTGAATTTCGAGATGTTAAGAAGATCTACAAGACCGGTTCGGTAAATGTTACTGCACTTGACGGCTGTGACTTCTTCATCGAAAAGGGTGAGCTCTGCGTTATCCTGGGCCAGTCGGGTGCCGGCAAAACGACACTTCTGAATATCCTTGGCGGCATGGACAGACTAACTTCCGGAAGGGTTTTCCTGGACGGCAAAGAGATATCCGTGCTCGGAACGAATGAACTTGCGCTCTTCAGAAGACAGAACGTAGGATTCGTTTTCCAGTTCTACAATCTCATTCCGAACCTTACCGCATATGAGAATGTCGAGATGGCGGCGCAGCTCGTAAAAGATCCGATCAGCTGCGATCTTCTCATGGATGAGGTCGGTCTTTCTGACAGAAAGAATAACTTTCCGGCGCAGCTCTCGGGCGGTGAGCAGCAGAGAGTATCCATAGCGAGAGCGATAGCCAAAAATCCGAAACTCCTTTTGTGCGACGAGCCGACAGGTGCGCTTGATTACCAGACGGGAAAAGCGATATTGAAGCTCCTTCAGTCCTTAAGCACCGAGAAGGGCATGACTGTAGTAATAATCACGCACAACTCCGCACTTGCCGCTATGGCTGACAGAGTCATAAGGGTCAAGAACGGAAAGATCACGAGCAATATCGTTAACGAGAATCCCGTTAACGTTGAAACATTAGAGTGGTAATGAGTCCCTACGTAAAGACAATCTTAAGATCGATAAAGATGACACTTCCGAGGTTCCTCGCAATCTTTGCGATAATCGCTCTGGGCGTGGGATTTTTCGCGGGATTAAAAGTAACCACTCCGTCGTTTGTCTATACGGCAGATATTTATGCGAAGAACTATTGTCTCTTCGACTTCAGGCTTCTTTCTACGATAGGTTTCAACGATGAGGATATAAATGAGCTTCAGAAGCGTACCGGATGTGTCGTCGAAGGCGCATATTCAGTGGACTGTTCAGCTGTTCTGGGTGACAACCAGAGTACTGATACGGTAAAATTCCTGTCCATCACGCAGAATGTAAACCGATTAAGTCTTGAGTCGGGAAGGCTGCCGCTGAGACCTGACGAGATTGTTATCGATGCGTATCATTTCCCAACGATCGAACCCGGCACTAAACTCGTTATTTCAGAAGAGACTTCCAAGACATCCATGGAGATGTTCAAGTATAAGGAATACACGGTTGTAGGAACTGCGAGAACACCGGCCTTTATGAACTTCCAGAGAGGAACTTCCAACGAAGGTTCGGGCAGCATCTCTTATTATGTTTGCGCGCTTCCTGAAGCTTTCGACACCGAATACTATACCGAGGCTTATCTTTATGCCAATACCGGGCTTTACATTTATTCCGATGAATACAAGGATTGGGCGGAAAATGCCGAGAAGCAGTATAAGGTCGCATTAAAGAGCATCATAAGCGACAGATTCGAATCCATGCTCAGAGAAGAATACGACAAGCTCTACGACGGCGTTGATGAATTCAACGACGGGATCAGCGATGCATGGGATGAGATAGAAGATGCGAGGAAAAAACTCGACGATGCAAAGAAGGAATTGGAGGACGGCCAGGCCGAACTCGACAAGAAGCGCAAGGAGCTTGATGACGGCAAGGCGCAGCTTGACGAGTCGTGGGAGCAGCTAAGCGACTACCGGGCAGAGCTTACTTCATCGAAAGTTCTGGTCGATGCGGCAGGCGAGAGAGCAGACAGGGAGAAGGACGAACTGGACAGCCTGAAAGAAGATATAGATGCGCTCTATCAGGAGATCTTTGACGGCCGTGCGGATCTGAGGACTGCAAGGACAGAGACATCTTCAAGGATAACATCTCTTAAGTTCTCCATATCAACTTATGAATCGACTGTCGCTTCTTTGGAAGCAGGGATCGCCAATAACAAAGCAAGTCTCGAGCAGCCTTTGTCCGACATCGAAAGACAGAGGATCGAAGCACAGATAGCAACGCAGGAAGAATCGCTTGCAAACTACAGGCAGCTTATAGAAGATGCAAATAACGAGATCGCTGAGCTTGAAGAATATGCAGCAGGTTTTGACGACATGGAGACTGCTTTGGATGAGAAGCAGAAGACATATGAAGACAAGCTCTCCGACTACAACAAAAAATACCAGGCTTATATTTCCGACAAGATCCAGTATGAAATGGGGCTTGAGCAGTATGAGAATTCAAAGGCCCAGTACGATTCCGCATACTCACAGTATGCTTCGGGAATGGCACAGTACAGGGACGGACTTATCCAGATAGAAGAAGCACAGCAGAAGATAGATGACGGCTGGAAGGAATATCATAACGGGGTTTACGAGCTCTGGAAGGGCTATACGGAATATTCGTACACGGCAGATACAGTTTACAGATCGGGCATCGTTTACGGATACAGCCTGCTTGAGAGCGTTGACTCTCCTGAGACTTATATTCTCGGCAGAGACAAGAACACCGGATATGTGTGCTTTGATAACGACTCGAAGATCGTTGACGGTGTGTCTGCGGTATTCCCGGTATTCTTTTTTGCGATCGCGGCACTTGTATGCTCCACGACGATGAGCCGCATGGTAAATGACGAGAGAGGAATAATCGGAACGATGAGAGCCCTGGGTTATTCGGATTTCTCGATCGTAATGAAATATGCAATCTATGCAGGCTCTGCTTCCGTACTGGGAAGCGTCCTCGGATTCATGGGCGGCACCAAGCTTTTCCCGGCGGTCATCTGGGAAGTCTATGCGATGATGTACGGCTTTTCCAAGATATCTTTCACGACGAGCATCCCGCTGTTTGTACTGTCTCTGGCAGTATCGCTCCTTTGCACGGTCGGAGTAACTGTATTTACTGCGCTCTCGGCTCTCAAGGGAATGCCCGCCGAACTCATAAGGCCGAAGGCACCGCTCCCCGGCAAGCGTATCTTCCTTGAATATGTCGGTTTCATCTGGAAAAGGATGAAGTTCCTTCACAAGGTTTCAATAAGAAATGTATTCCGCTTTAAGAGAAGAATGTGGATGATGATCGTGGGTATCGCAGGATGCACGGCGCTGCTGCTTACCGCATTCGGCCTTTACGATTCGATCTGCAATGTTGTAGATGTCCAGTACGACAATATCCTGAAGTATGACCTTTCGGTATCTTTCGACGATAAATACAGACAGTATGAGCTCGATGAGGCAGCAAGGGCGGCAGGAGAGTTCGCAGGAGTTAACTACGATTACGCTGTCGTAAAGAGTGACACGGCCAAGAACAGTTCCTCAGGCTATGTGCGTGACGTCGGATTATTCATATCCGATTCGCCCGACATCTCAAAGCTTTTCGGAATTAACGATTACAAGACGGGCGAAGATCTCGGCTGGCCCAAAAACGGCGAGGTTGCGATCTCCCAAAAGCTTGCCGACAAGAATAAAGTAAAGCCCGGAGATGAGATCACCCTGTTATACGGCGATGATGAGCATGAGGTAACGCTCAAAGTAGGTGCGGTATTCATGAACTACACATTCCACTATGTCATGATGACTCCCGAAACTTACAGGCAGTTCTTCGGCAAGCCCTATACACCTGAGACTATCCTTATAGCAACTGACAGTGAAGAATATTCCGATGTATATAAGTTCGCCTCATATCTGTCTGATAATTACGACCTGAAGAACTGGGCTGCCACCAGGGATTCCAGACTCAGCTTTGCCAATACCATCGACAGGATGAACTATGTCATCATCCTGGTCATTGTAAGCGCCGCTTCGCTGGCGTTCATAGTCCTTTTTAACCTGAATAATATCAATATCACCGAGCGTATCAGAGAGATCGCCACGCTGAAGGTAATGGGCTTTAACAGGATCGAGACAGGCGCCTATGTCACGCGTGAAAACATCATGCTCGTAATAATGGGATATCTCGTGGGGCTTCCGTCGGGATTCCTTCTGCACAGGTTCGTAATGGCACAGATAGAGATGGATATGGTCACCTATGATCTCCGTATCGTGCCTATGAGTTATGTCTATTCACTTGCGATGGTTCTCGCATTCTCGGCAATAGTAAACCTCGTCATGCGTGCAAAGATCGAGAAGATCGACATGGCGGAATCTTTGAAGAGTGCGGAATAAGGATTACTCGTTATCGCCGTTCATCCAGCTCTGGTGATAATTCTTGCGGCGGTACTCTTCAGGTGTCATGCCTGTGGACTTCTTGAATACCTGAATGAAGTGAGACTGTGAAGAGAATCCAAGATAGTTGGCGATAGTGAGAGAAGACTCATCAAGATGCCTTAACATGTTGCAGGCAACATTGATCTTCTGGTCTCTTATGTAACGGCTCAAAGTAATGCCCATTTCCTGCTTGAAGAGCTTGGAAAGGTAGCTTGAATTGAGCGAGAGGGAATCTGCGATGGATTCGACGGTGAGATTCTCCTGGATATGAGATCTGATGTAGTCGATGGCAACGACGATGTGGCGTGATACCACACGGCTCTTGGAAAGCTCACTCATCTTGCGGCAGTACATACGGAGCATCTCGTTCTGCACATGGTAAACCTCATCTATTGTGCTTGCGGAATCGATGAGTTCGATGAAAATATCGCTGAGATTATAAGCAATAGAGATCTCAAGTCCGGCCTCGATGCAGAATCTGCTGACAAGGGCAGTGAGAATGATCGTGTGATACTTGACGTTGCGGACTTTGTCCGGGCTTAAGGTGCCCAGAGTCTGTGTTGCACCGAGTGTCTTGAGTGCTTCTTCAAGTCTCGGCATATTTCCGCTTGCTACGAGCTCATAAAAGCTGATCTCGTGGTTATATGCGACCTGGCGGTTGCCGGATTCGCCTTCATCCATTAATCTTTTTGCTAATTCTTTATCGATATTCATATTTTTTCCCTCTGTATTCCGTATTTCATTAAAGAAATATTACATCTATAACAAAAATTGTATATTTCTTTGCTCAAAGTGTAAAGCACACTTGAAAAATAGGTTGAGCGAATAATATTACAAACTCGTAGAATAGGGCGTTTGACCGCAAAATCTTATTGAGTTATTCTCCAAAAAGTAATAAAATTTTTAAGATAAAGAAAATGGGAAGGATGTGCATTTATGACCGATGAACTTAAAGACATTATATATGCCGATTTGTTCAGATACACCGGTAATGCGCGTCGTTATAAGAACATTTACGCATGCTATCTTGAAGAGAGAAGATCTTCTCCAGAGTTCAGCTATATCAGTGTAATGAGACGTACACGTTATTATGCTGACCAGATCAAGAAGTATGACGGTTTCAGGAAAAAGCTTTATCAGCTCAAGTTCGGTGTCAGCAATTTCAGACTCGAAAGACTGAGCCGTAAATATCATTTCCAGATCCCATACGATACAGAGATCGGCAAGGGCTTCTATCTTGCGCACTTCGGACGTGTCATCATTCACCCGAAGAGTGTTATAGGCCACAACGTCAATGTATCGACAGGTGTTGTCATCGGTACACAGTTCAGAGGTAAGAGGAAGGGTTCTCCCCATATCGGCAACTATGTATGGATCGGCGCAAATGCCGTTATCGTAGGTAATATCAGGATCGGCAACAACGTCCTCATTGCCCCCGGTGCATATGTCAACTTCGATGTTCCGGACGGTTCGATCGTTATCGGCAACCCCGGTCTTATCAGAAGGTCACCCGGTGCCACACTCAACTATATCAACAATACTATTCTCTTCGACGAATACAATGTACGTTCGGACGGAGTCAGACAGTGGTAAGGTAATTAATGGCGATAGATCCTATTTTTTTCAAACAAAACAGAGAGCGCTTTGCCGCCGCGTTGCCGGACCGCACCGCGGCGCTGCTTTTCTCGGGCGAAGAAAAGCACATGTCGGGCGATACGGATTACAGGTTCTTTGTTGACAGGAACTTCTATTATCTGACGGGTCTTGAGAGAGCAGGCTTTGTTCTCCTGATCCAAAAGGATAACGGCGAGGCATCTTTCAATATCTATGCTCCCGCAAGAGATTCCATGAAGGAACGCTGGCACGGCAAACGCATGGATTTTGCCGATATTGCGGCTGTCACCGGCTTTTCTGCCGATGATATTAAAGATCTTGAGAAGTACGAGGAAAAGGAATTCGAACTTATCAAGAACACGGACATCACGATATATCTTGATAAGTCATCTGTCATGACCAAGCCTTTTGAACTCAAGAAGCAGATCGAAAAGGACGGCAGAAAGGTATCTGACCTTTCCGAGATCACGACTTCCATGAGGCTTATCAAGCAGCCTTGCGAGACGGATGCCATAAGGAAGGCCGCAAAGATCACCGAAGAGGCTATAGAGGAGATGAAGACTCTGATACAGCCCGGTGTATCCGAATATGAACTGTACCTGAAGCTTGAATATGAGATGGCCAAAAGAAGCTCTATGTCCTTTGCCTTCGAGACTATCGTCTCATGCGGAAGGAATGCATTCTACCTCCATCACTCAGATCCTGAGAAGGATGGTGACGGAATCGCAAAAGAAGGCTCAATAATCCAGATCGACGTGGGCGCCAGAACTGACGGCTACTGCGCTGATATCTCACGTGTCTTCTTTGTCGGGAAGCCGGGTAATGAGGACGATAAGAGAATGAAGCTGTTAGAGCTTATTCAGGC
Organism: Oscillospiraceae bacterium; assembly: GCA_902788505.1. Lineage (GTDB taxonomy): Bacteria > Bacillota > Clostridia > Saccharofermentanales > Saccharofermentanaceae > Saccharofermentans. The sequence goes on along the minus strand of CADAKH010000022.1, from coordinate 20,530 downwards.
TTTGAGAAAGGCTGCATTCGCCTATATTGCACCCGGCAAAACCTTCGCCGGTCTTAATTCACAAATGTATGACATTGCGGGCAAATGGCTTGCGGGACAAGGACTAATACCTGATAATTTTACAGTGGAGGAAGTGCGCCGTTATTACTGGCACAACACCTCTCACTATCTTGGACTGGACGTTCACGATGTCGGTCCGAGAGACAGGGAATTTGAAGCAGGTAATTGCCTTGCCGTCGAACCCGGTGTTTATATCCCAGAGTGGGACACCGGCTTCAGGATTGAGGACGACTGCCTGGTAACAGAAGACGGCTGTCTGCTCCTGAGCTCCGGGAAGGACAGCCCGGAGGGAATAATTGTCGGATAATAATTCTGCTGTAACCGCGGTTCTCGTTGCGGTATTGATAGTACTTCTTATAGTCCTCATTGCCGGGGGACTTCTGGTGCTGTTCATGTCTTATTCCGACAAGGTCTTCAAAAAGATTTTCAGAAGGCCGAAGCCTCTGCCGCAGGTCGACAGATCTCCCAAAAAGATCGACAGAAGCACGATAATAGGACGCGGCAAAAACTGGTTCTATACATTCCACAACGAATGGCTCGGAGTAAGGGTCACATCATTTGACGGCTGCAAACTGTCAGGCTATTACAGGCCTTCGTCGGATTCTACCTGCCGCAATATGGTTATCCTTGTTCACGGTTATGACGAGTCGCCTGCCGAGATGGCTGCATATGCAAGGCTCATGATGCGCAAGGTCCAGTGCCACTGCCTGATTACACATATGAGAGGTCACGGCATGAGCGGTGGCAAGAACTTCACCTGGGGTCTTATGGAGAGCGTCGATCTTGATGCGTGGTACACATTTACAAAGAGACGTCTCGGAAATAACTGCAGGATCTATCTGGTCGCAAGAGGCGCAGGCGCAACGGCGTGCCTTCTTGCCGCACAGCAGAAGGAATTTGACCGCTGTGTATGCGGAATAATCGCTGATTCCCCGATGTCATCGCTGACATCTTATCTCAAGATAAATCTGCCGAAGGATACTATGCTTCCGCCTGACTGGCTCATAGGAAGCGTAAGGCGGTTTGCCCAGCGCCGGTTCGGCTTTGATATCAACCGGTGTGATGCCGCAACCCATGCGAGCAGCATAAAGGTGCCGGTCCTTATTTTCCAGGGCGGTGAAGATGAAGTGACTCCTCCTTCGCAGTCGCGTGAGATCTACGATAATCTGCGCTGCAGAAAGAGAATGGTAATAGTCAATAACGCAAAGCATCTCGAGTGCTACGAGAGATCCCAGGCCATGTACGAGCGTGAGGTCCAGAGATTTATCGAGTCCTGCATTGTAAGACTTGTTAAGATTGGGCGCCTGTAATATCGATTATTTAGTATAAGGTGCCATCGCCTGATTTAACGTTTTCGCGATATCATTTCATGGTGTATTTTTGAAGCTTTTTCAAGCGCTGTTTTGTGCGCGGTATTTGCGGTTAATTGTTATATGAGTAGTGCGATCAAGCATGTTAAGGACATGACGGAAGGAAGCCTGTGGAACAAGATCCTCGGGTTTGCTTTTCCTCTCGCATTCACGGGTATCCTGCAGCAGCTTTTCAATGCTGCCGATATAGCTGTCGTCGGCAATTACACAGGTGATCTCGGCAAGGCGGCAATGGCAGCGGTAGGCGCAAATACTCCGATAATCTCACTTATAGTCAACTCATTTCTCGGCATCTCTCTGGGCACCAATGTCGTTATCGCAAATGCCATCGGCAGGAAAGATGACGAGACAGTAAAAAAGGCCCTTCACACTTCCATGATCGTTGCGGTCATAGGAGGCATATTGGTTGCACTTATAGGAGAGCTTTTCGCTGAGCCGATATTAAGATCCCAGAACATCGATGAGGAAGCGGTCGGAATGGCGATCCTTTATTTTCGCATCTATGTATCAGGGCTTCCGGTGATACTTCTTTATAATTTCGAAGCGGCTGTGTTCAGAGGAATAGGCAACACGAGGACGCCTCTCATCGCGCTGATAATCTCAGGCCTTGTAAATGTCGGTCTCAACCTTTTCTTTGTGGTCTATCTTCACAGAACCGTTGACGGTGTTGCGACGGCAACTGTCATCTCCAATATGATAAGCTGCCTGATCCTTCTTATCTGCCTTGCGAAGACAAAGTCTGTTGCCAGATTCAGTTTCAGGAATCTCAAGGTCGACTGGAGGATCTTATGGAAGATACTGAAGATCGGTCTTCCGGCAAGTGCCCAGGCATGCGTATTCTCTTCTGCCAACATCATTATCCAGGCAGCGATAAACAGTCTCGGAACAACGGTTGCAGCTGCATCTTCTGCTGCATTCAATATCGAGATATTCTCATATTACGTGCTGAACAGTTTCGGTCAGGCCTGCACCACGATCACAGGTCAGAACTTCGGTGCGAAAAAGATAGACAGATGCAAGAAGACTTTGAAGCTCTGCATGATGGAAGGCATCGTAATAGAAGGTATCATGGTGTTTACGCTTATTGTTGCCGGCAAGTCACTTCTGGCGATATTCAACCCCGATCCGCTTCTTGTCGAGATAGGCTATGTGCGTGTTGTCCTGATCACCACTGCGCATCTTTTCTCTCTTTTCTATGATGTAATGAGCGGATACATGAGAGGCTACGGAATATCTTTGTCTCCTGCGATAGTTACCACAGTCTGCATCTGCGGAATAAGACTTGTCTGGATCTATACGGTATTCGAACACTTCAGGACGTTCCAGAGCATAATGACAGTCTATCCGATAAGCCTTGGCACCACAGCTGTTGCCATGCTGATACTGCTTTTGATAAAACGCCCGTCAAAACGCTACAAATAAAGCATTATTTCGTCAATTGTTCATTCGGGGAATGCTTGTTTTTATATATGCCGTATAGTATATTTTTCGCGACAAACGGAACCGGGGAGCTTTAAAAAGCTGAGAGGGATCAGACATCCGACCCGCTGAACCTGACGGATAATGCCGGCGTAGGGAACCTCATATATACAAAAGGCCTCTTGTCTATGGCACCAAACGAAGGGTTGAAGCAGTTGAACCCGGCAGCCGTATGACGGAGGTGTTTTTATGTCAAAACAAACGATCAAATCCAACCGTGAGAACATCTTAAAGATCTCCACGGGCGGTATCTGCCTTGCATTGGCATTCGTTCTTTCACAGCTCAAGCTGTTCGAGATGCCGATGGGCGGATCTGTAACTCCAGCTTCGACGCTTCCTATCATCGTTTACGGTGTTGCGTTCGGACCTGTATGGGGCTTTATCATAGCTTTTATCTTCAGCCTTTTGCAGCTTATCGGCGGCTGGCTCGTAACGCCTTTCCAGGTAATCCTTGATTACACTATCGGCTATACGGCTCTGGGCTTTGCAGGCTTTGCTGCTCTTAAGGCAGATTCAAGATCCAAGATCAAGGATGCATTAGGCAGATTCAGAGCTGCATCACTTATCAAAGTAATCGCTTTCTCTGCAGTTGCTTATATCGTAAGATGGCTCGGTTCTGTTGCTTCCGGCGTTATCTTCTATGCGGACTATGCTGCTGAAGCAGGTTATGACAGCGCTCTTGTTTACTCTATGGTTTACAACGGCTCATTCCTTATGGCTGATCTCGCTATCCTTGCAGTAGTTCTCGTTATCCTCTACATGGTTATCCCTTCTTCCAAGAAGGACGATACTATCGTTACTATCCAGAAGTTCACTTCAGAGTTCATCGGTACATTCGTACTCGTATTTGTAGGATGCGGTACCGCTATGGCAGTAGGCTGTGACTCCGTAAACGGCGGCGGATATATCCTTACAGCTCTTGCATTCGGTCTCGTTATCGTTGCAATGGCTTATTCCATCGGCAATATCTCAGGCTGCCACATCAACCCCGCAGTTTCTCTTGCAATGGTGATCAGCGGCAAGATGACACTTAACGATTTCTGGGGTTACATTGTATTCCAGACTTTGGGTGCCATCTCAGGTGCCGGACTTCTCCGTTATGTTTTCGAACTTACAGGCAAGATCGACATGACAGGTGTTTACGATGCAAATGAGATGGAGATGGCATCATGGGGACTCGGTTCAAACACTCTGGCCGGCTGCAACGGCAACATCGCTGCAGGTCTCATCATTGAAGCGGTTCTCACATTTATCTTTGTTCTCTGCATCCTTGGTGTTACAGACAGCAAGTTCAAGCACGGTTCATTCGGCGGTCTTGTGATCGGCCTTGCACTCGTTCTTGTACACATCCTTGGAATCAGCTTCACAGGAACATCAGTTAACCCTGCACGTTCCATCGGACCTGCCATCTTTGCAGGCGGAGCAGCTCTGGCTGATCTCTGGGTATTCATCGTCGCACCTCTTATCGGCGGTGCAGTTGCAGCCTTTGTTTACAAGGCTATCACAAGCGCTTCCGAAAAGAAGGAAGAAGCATAATCAGGAATTCATTTGCGGTATCATAAGATACCCTTCCACGTTGCTTACCGGCCGGATTGCCCGAAAGATCCGGCCGGTAAGTTTTTTGCTGAATGGTAAAACAGCACGGGGATTTCTTTACAAACTCCACGCAACTTTTATAATTGATATAAGACATTCGAAGGGGGATAGAGGATGGCAAGAGGCGGATTCCACGGAGGAGGATTTCATTCAGGCGGTCACCACGGCGGCGGGGGATTCCGCAGCAGCGGCGGTGGGGGATTCCGCAGCAGCGGCGGCGGTGGATTCCGCAGCAGTGGCAGCGGTTTTCACATGAGCAGTTCGCACAGCAGCGGATATCGCAGCAGCAGTCACTACAGTGGCGGCGGATATGGCGGTTACGGGCTTGAAGATGAGGGCGATTTTTTCGGGATCTTCAGGACGATGGGAATAATCAGCGTGCTGATTGTCGGCTTTTTTACCCTGTTTATTATCAGAAGTGTAGCCGAAGGCATGGTTCCCGGTTATAACCTTCTCAATCTCGGAATCTTCTTTGCAAGCTTTGTTATTTTAATTGTAAGCCTTATAAAATACGATCAGACCTCGGATCTGGAAACGATCAGGTATGCCAATCCTGAGAGATTCGTCGGCAAGATCTGGAATTTAAGCAAGAATACTCCTGCTACCAGAAACGGCACTAAATTCTGCTGGGTGTCAAAGGATGACAAACAGTTCTATATCTCCTTCTACGACAGGGAATACGGTCCCGAAAATATAAAAAAAGTTGTTGAGACAATGAACAGGACACCGAAGATACTTTGGATCAGACAGCCAAAACTTGTCTGGGCGCTGATCGGTTGTGTAGTGGTGAACTTTTTCTTTTATGAATTGGTTATCCCTGTTTTCGAGAACATGATAATGACTGATATTGCATTTATGATCATAGATGAAGTGGTATTCTACTTCATGTCTGTAAATGCTCTCCTGATCGCTGTCGGAAGTCTTATTATCACAAAGTTCAAGGTGAAGATCCTATACGAATGCGCAGTGAGGATCGTTGCAGATAACGGTGCCGCAGAGAAAAGGCTTGTGACCGAGAGTTTCATCAATTCAAAACTCGGCGAGAAGTGGTATTACAATTCCTGTCCGAACTGCGGAGCTGTAGCTTCAAAAGCTTTGAGAACATGTCTGACCTGCGGATCTTCTTTGGAAGTAATATCCTACGAAAAAGGAGATCTGACTTCAGTACGCAAGATCAGCGTTGGTGCTGAGAAGAATGCTTCTGCCGGAAAAAATGAGGAGAAAGCAAAATGAAACTTCAGAAATTTTTCAAGTATGCTTTTCCGATAGGCGTGGCCGGAATCGCCATTAACCTGCTTTTATTCATCACGAACTGGTATTACGAACTCGTGGTGCCTTTGATCGAAGATACGTTTATCGAAGGCGCGCTGTTTCACTTCCTGGACAACCTTATATACTACACACCGGTAATCTTCATGCTGCTGTTCGTCGCATATATAATCGCAGGACACATCTATATGAAAAAGGTGCATATCACAAAGGAAGTCCAAGAGACGGAAAAGCTCGTCGAAAAGAATGAGAAGATCCAGAAAGAACTCGACGAGAAGGCCGAGTTCTTAAAGCATAAATATTACACCAACTGTCCGAACTGCGGATCTGTCAGGGAAGAGAATGCCAATGTATGCTCATTCTGCGGAGCTTCCCTGATAATTAAGGAAAAAAAGAAGCAGTAATTATTCTCCGAAGACCGAATCACAGTATCTTACAGTGCCCATTGCATCTTTGGCATAAGCATCGGCACCGATCTTATCTGCGTATTCCTGTGTCATTACGGCACCGCCGACAACTACTTTGGTGCCGGGCTTTTTCTCGCGCAGGAGATTGATCGTTTCTTCCATCGAAGCTACAGTGGTTGTCATCAGGGCGGAAAGTCCGACGACGCTGATATTGTTCTCGATAGCGCAGTCAACTATGACTTCCGGCGGTACATCCTTACCGAGGTCGATTACATCGTAGCCGTAGTTCTCGAGCATGACCTTGACGATGTTCTTGCCGATGTCGTGGATATCGCCTTTGACTGTTGCAAGGATCACCTGTCCCTTTGTATTTCTCGGCTTATCAGCCATTGCCTCTTTGACGACGGCGAAAGCTGCCTTTGCGGCATCTGCACTCATAAGAAGCTGGGGGAGGAAGACAGTACCTGCCTCGTATCCTTTTCCGACGCGGTCAAGGGCAGGGATAAGGTCAGTATCGATTATCTCGAGAGATTCTCTTCCTGAATCCAAAGCTTCCTTCATTGCCTCAGCCGCACGTCCCGTAACGCCTCTTTCGATCGCTTCCGCAAGGCTTAACACAGTGCCTGACAAAGCGGAAGATGATGACTTGGAAGTGCCTGCGGAGGCGGAAGAGCCGGTCACATAATCCTTGTACGCATTTATGAATCCTTCGAGGTTGGGGTCGAGATTCATGAGTGCGTTATATGATCTGTAAGATGCCATCATGGGACCGTTGCAGGGATTGATGATAGCGCATGAGAGACCGTTCTGCATCGCCATCGTAAGGAAGTGCGAATTGACGAGTTCTCTTGCAGGAAGACCGAATGAGATGTTGGATACGCCGAGTATAGAATGACCGTTGAATTCATCTCTTACACGTCTTACCGTATCGAGAGTTGCGATAGCAGAATTGGGGTCTGACGAGATCGTCATAGCAAGACCGTCTATGACGATATCTTTTCTGGGGATACCGTATCTGTCAGCAGCCTCGTAGAGTCTTTTTGCAATTGCAATTCTTCCGTCTGATGTCTCAGGGATGCCGCCTTCGTCAAGCGGGAGCGCAACGAGCACGCCGCCGTATTTTGCAACGAGAGGCATGACAGCCCTGATATTCTCTTCCTTGCCGTTGACGGAGTTGATCATGGGCTTTCCGTTATAGATACGCATTCCGCGTTCCAAAGCTTCGATATCTGTTGTATCTATCTGAAGAGGAAGATTTGTTACCGACTGGATCTTCATGATGACATTCTCCATCATGACGGGCTCATCGATCTCCGGAAGTCCGACATTAACGTCAAGGATATCGGCGCCTGCCTCTTCCTGATTCAAAGCTTCGGTCAGAAGGTAGTCGATGTTGTTGTCTCTTAATGCCTGCTGGAGTTTCTTCTTGCCCGTGGGGTTGATACGCTCGCCGATGATGACGGGTTTTCTTCCGATCTTTACGCAGTCGGCAAAACTCGTGACATAGGTTGTATCCTTTGCAACAGGTTCAATGAAGGGGAGAGCCTTTACCTTTCTTATCATCGTGCTGATGTGATCGGGTGTTGTGCCGCAGCAGCCGCCCATGACATGCACACCGAGCTTTGCGATATCCTCCATTATTTCCGAGAACTCATTTGGATCGACATCATATACGGTGACGCCGTTCTCGGTCCTCGGGAGGCCTGCATTGGGATTAACCACGATAGGAAGGGAACAGCAAGCAACAAGGCGCTCTGCGATGGGAAGCATCTGCTTGGGGCCGAAACCGCAGTTGATACCGATCGCATCAACTTTGAGTCCTTCGAGCATTGCGACAGTTCCTTCGACGCCGCCTCCTGTAAGGAGCTTGCCTGATTCATCGTAAACCATAGTGACTATGACAGGCAGATCGCACACTTCATGTGCAGCTACAACAGCGGCCTTGGCTTCATAAGAGTCACTCATGGTCTCTATTACGACCACATCGCCGCCTGCTTCATATCCTGCTTTTATTATCTCAGCGAAAACATCGACTGCCTCATTGAAAGAAAGATCGCCCATAGGCTCTAAGAGTTTCCCGGTAGGACCTACATCGATAGCCACATATGCATCGTCTTCGCGGCCGGCTTCCCTGCGGGCCTGCTGACAGATCTTTACGCCTGCCGTGACGATCTTGGATACGTTATCAAACTTGAATCTGTTTGCACCGAAAGTGTTGGTGTTTACGATATTCGAACCGGCATCGAAATAGCCTCTGTTCAGAGCCTTGATATCGTCAGGTCTTGTGAGATTCCATGTCTCCGGAAGTTCGCCGCCCTTAAGTCCCATCTTCTGAAGGATAGAACCTGTGCCGCCGTCACAGAATAACCATTCTTTACCAAGTCTTTCGCGTAAACCCATCGATCATTTCCTCTCTTTTGAGAATTCACAGGACGCGCTTCTGTTGCAGCCGGCACAGCCGGAGCAGCATCCCGTGTTTTTCTTATCGTAACCGACACCGATTATGGCAGTGACGGATTTTGTCGGAACCATGAGAAGTGAATCCGTAAGTTCGATCCCTATCTGCTTTGTTATATCAAGAAGCCTGAACCAGTCTTTCTGATGTTCAAGTGAAAGGTCGCCGTATCCGGGTGAGAATCTCGGGCGGAGAAAGAACCCTCTCGCTTCAAAAGATGCCTTGAGCTTTTCGTTGTAATCGTCAAGGAAAGCCTCGATCGCAGCAGCACCTGCAGCCTGATAAATGTAAGCTTCGGCAGCAGAACGGATACTTGCTCTTCTGACCAGCATATCGCATGCGGGACCTATCGTTGCGGCAAGGAGCACTGCTCCGATGCAGCCTTCAAGGTTCCTTGCAAGGCCTTCCGAATGAAGGATGAGTTCTTCGGATTCCGCGCATATTGTGATGTCGTTTCCGTTGATCTTAACGGGATATTCTTTCGATATTATGCGCGGGTGAGACTGAGTGCTGACATGATCGATTGCTTTATCGATCTTGTCCTTCATATCGGGCTCAATCTCAACGATACCGTGGTAGCCCATGTATCTCTGAACTTCTTTTACCGGTATTTCGACTTCCAGGGGCATTAGCTGACGATTCCTTTTAAGTTATTGAGTATGTCGGATGCAACATCCGGTTTGTTCATTGAATAAACGTGAATGTGGTTGATGCCGTTTGCGATAAGGTCGATTATCTGCTCTGTGGCATATATGATTCCTGCCTGACGCATTGATACCGGGTCATCACCGAAGCGGTCAACTATTGCCTTGAAACGCTCGGGAACGCTTGTGCCTGAGAGCTGTACGGAACGTGAGAGCTGCCTGGCTGTCGTGATTGGCATGATGCCAGGAACAACTGGAACATTAATGCCGATATCCTTAACCCTGTAAAGGAAGTTGTAGAAGATGTTGTTGTCGAAGAACATCTGTGTCGTAAGGAAATCACAGCCTGCATCGACCTTCTCCTTGAGAAAATGGATATCATCGGATTTGTGAACGCACTCGATGTGTCCTTCCGGATAGCATGCACCTCCGATGCAGATATCGGGATCTATTGACCTGATATCCCTTATAAGGTCTGATGCATGAAGATAATCGTTGCAGACGATGCCGTCTTTCGGAATATCGCCTCTTAAAGCCATGATGTTATCTATGTTGTTCTCGCGGATCTGGGCGAGCATATTCCTGACATGCTCTTTTGAGGATGCCACACAGGTAAGGTGGGGCATGACGGTGACGCCGTGAAGATTCTTGATATCTGATGCGACTTCGATCGTCATCTTGGAAGTGGAGCCGGCCGCACCGTAAGTAACAGACATGAATGAAGGACCGAGTGCCGCAATGGCGCCTGCTGCGCTCTTAACGTCGTTAAGGCCGGTTTCGGCTTTGGGCGGGAAAACTTCAAATGAGATCGAGGGGTTTTTGTCAGCAAGTATTTTGTTAATCTTCATAATAAAATTCCTTGTTTGAACATAGATTTTTGATATTGAACAGATGCCATAAAGTATACATCAAAAGTAGCTTATAGATTATAATCTTTTCGAAAAGAAAGACTTTATATATGCTTTGTCTTTCAGGAGGAAAACAATTATGAAGAGATTACTTTCGGTTATCCTTGCTGTCGTAACCACGTTGTCTTTTGCAACGGGCTGCGCAAAGCTCATGGAAATCAAGGAGATGGCTGAAGAGTCCGATTTCGGAGCACTTGTCTCCGTTGGCCAGGATGTCGTCGAGGAGATGAATATCGATAAGCCTACTCAGGACCGTGCAGGCAATGCCATTACAGTTCCTGACAATGTCGAGAAGATCGTTTCAATGGCTCCTTCAACAACACAGGTTCTGATCGAACTCGGTCTGGGTGACAAGATCGTAGGTATCGATACAAACTCTGCCTCATATGCAGACAAGCTTCCCGCAGATGTTGCCCAGTTCGATATGATGGCACCCGACAACGAAGCTATCGCAGCTCTCAGCCCTGATATCGTTTTCACATCAGGAATGAGCTCTGTAGGCGGCACTTCTCCGTTCCAGTCTCTCATCGACAGCGGAATCTGTGTAGCTGATATTCCTTCACCTGATTCTATCGAAGGTGTCTGCGATGATATCAAGTTCATCGGAACCTGTGTAGGAAAGGGTGCGGAAGGACTCGCTTATGCCAAGGGCCTTACAGTATTCATGGAAGGCGTTGAGGAATATGCAAAGACAATTCCCGAAGGCGAGAGAAAGACAGTTCTCGTAATGATGAACGTGCCTTCAGCTGAGTATCCCACGGTTTACACATTCGGTAAGGGCACATACATGAACGAGATGCTCGAAATGCTCGGTGCAACGAATGTTTTCGGCGATCAGGAAGGCTGGCTCTCAGTATCAGTTGAAGATGTAATCGCTGCCAACCCTGACGTGATACTTATGGACTGTAACTGGATGCCCGATGCGGCAGAGCAGGTAAAGGTTCTTGAAGGCTGGGAGAATGTTACCGCAGTTAAGAACGGTGAAGTTTACCAGATCGATGAGGATCTCTGCTCACGTCCCAATCATCACATCTCAGATGCAACGATCGAATGGGGCAAGTGCATCTATCCCGACACATACGGCAACTTCTCCAAGTCATTCGATGACATAAAGAATGACGTTCTCGAGAAGGTTCTCGGATAATTTTTCAGGGATTTAACATGACTAAGAAGGGCACAGGACTAAAGATAGTGATATCGGCAGTCCTGTGCCTTTTTATACTTGTTCTCGCGATCAGACAGGGAAGCGTATATATAACTCTCAAAGACCTTTTCGGGATAATAGGCGGACATATAACAGGCAAGGGAACGCCCGGAGAAATAGAGCCCATGATGGATTCGATCTTCTGGACTATCAGGATGCCGAGAGCGATCATGGCATTCCTTGTAGGCGGCGCGCTGTCTATAAGCGGTGCGTGCATGCAGGCGCTTTTGCAAAATCCTCTGGCGTCTTCCTATACTCTCGGTGTATCTTCCGGCGCATCGCTGGGTGCTGCACTCGTGCTCATCCTTGAGATATCCGTCCCTGTCCTTGCTGGATTCATGCTTCCTTTTGCAGGCTTTGTATTCGGGCTTTTGACTGTAATTGCGGCGCTTGTGCTGGCGTCTGCAGTCGACAGGAGCGTATCTAACACAACAGTCGTTCTGATAGGTATGATCCTGTCGCTTTTTGTAAACGGCATGATGAATCTTTTATCGACATTGAATTCCGATCACTCCAAGCAGCTCGTGCTCTGGATGATGGGGTCGTTTTCCGCAAGGGGATGGAAGCACTGTGCGATACTTTTCCCGGTGTGCATCATCGGGTTTGTATTCCTTTTCGCGATGTCCAGAAAGATGGACATAATGAGCTTCGGTGACCTTCAGGCCCAGGCCATGGGCGTCGATGCAAAGAAGACCAAGATAATCGCGATCCTGATATGTTCTCTTCTGACCGGCGTGTCAGTTGCGTTCACGGGCGTGATAGGTTTTGTTGACCTTGCCGCACCTCATATTGTAAGAAAGATCTTCGGTCCTTCACATAAACTCGTTATCCCGATGTCATTCATCTACGGCGGTGCATTTATGGCGCTCTGTGACCTTATATCAAGGACACTGTTATCTCCTAGAGAGATCCCCGTCGGCGCTGTTACGGCTCTTCTGGGCGCACCGTTCTTTGCATATGTTTTCTTCGCATCAAGGAGGAAACGCTGATGGAACTTACAGTCAGGAACATGTCAGCAGGCTATAACAGGAATGAGATCCTTCACGGTATCAGCCTTGAGATAAAGTCCGGCGAGAAGGTCTTTGTCGGTGGTGCGAACGGCTCGGGAAAGACCACTCTCCTGAGAGTTCTGTCAGGCATTATTCCGCACACCGGAGATGTGCTTATAGGCGGCAGGGACGTCTCTTCGATGAAGCGCAAGGATGTCGCAAAACTGATCGCGCTGATGCCTCAGACAAGCGATATGTATTTCCCTTATTCAGTACGAGAGACAGTTCTTCTGGGAACTTATGCTTCCTCAGGCAATTCATTCTTCGGGTCTGATTCCGAAGCCGTTCAGTATGCGGATAAATGTATGGAAGACTGCGGTATAAGTGAGCTTAAGGAAAGGCATCTTGACGAGCTTTCGGGCGGTCAGCTTCAAAGAGTGCTTCTTGCAAGGACATTCGCACAGAAGTCGCCGTTCCTCTTCCTGGACGAACCGGGCAACAACCTTGATATCAAATACAGGGCAGAACTCTGCGATAAGCTTACCGATTGGGCATCCGGTAAGACGGGCGATTCTGATAACACGCTGGTTGCCGTTTTCCATGATCTCGAACAGGCAAAAAGATGCTGTACCAGAGCGGTCATGCTCAAAGAGGGAAGAATAGTTTTTGACGGCGGGATCAGTGAAGCCCTGACACCTGAAATGCTCTTGAAAGTTTACGATTTTGATATCGGAACCTATTCGAAGATCTGAGTTATGTCCGGCCGGCATGAATTACGTATGCGGCAGCTGGCCTTATTAACGAGTTTTCAGTAAAGAACGGTCCGTAAACTCTGATTTTTAGTGCAAAGAGTATATTTGATTTGAATTTGCGTGAGTATATTATTTTAGCAATATGCACCGGTGCCTGTTTTCAGGCTGCCGGAAAAACCGGAGGGGCAGTAAATGGGTAAATCGAAGGCCAAACAAAAGAAAACTTTCAAAGAGTTCTTGAAGAGCAAGGATATTAATATATCCGCAAAGACCTATTTTGTTGATGCCATGGGTGGAATGGCGCAGGGATTATTCGCATCACTTCTTGTAGGAACGATCCTTTCGACTATCGCCAAATATGTCATCCTGATCGACAATCCGGTCTTTCAGCAATTAGGTCATTACATTGACAAGGCAGGTTCTTTTGCATCTGCGATCACCGGTGCTGCCATCGGTGTCGGTGTTGCGGTTGCCCTGAAAGCTCCGATGCTCGTTGCAGCATGCGCTGCCGCTGTAGGTTACTTCGCTAACGCTTATCCGGGTTCTGTCGGAAAGTGCGGCATCTTCTATCTTGATAAGCCTTATACGGCAGGTCCTCTGGGCGTATTTATCGCAGTTATCTTTGCCGTTGAATTCGGTAAGATGGTATCAAAGGAAACCAAAGTGGATATCCTTGTTACACCTCTTGTTACTCTCGGTGCCGGACTTGGAGTTGCTTACGTAACATGCCCGCCGATCGCCATCGCAATGAACTGGCTTGGTGAATTCATCAACACAGCTACAACACTTCACCCGTTCCTCATGGGTATCATTATCTCGGTAGTAGTAGGAATTATCCTTACGCTTCCTATCTCTTCTGCAGCTATCTGCGCATCTATCAGTATCGCAGGTATCGCAGGCGGCGCTGCTCTTGCAGGATGCTGCGCACAGATGGTAGGTTTCGCAGTCGCATCTTACAGAGAGAACAAGTGGGGCGGTGTTGTCTCACAGGGTCTCGGAACATCAATGCTCCAGATGCCTAACATCATGACACATCCCCAGATCTGGATCCCTGCAACTCTCGCTTCTGCTATCACAGGTCCTATGTCTACCATGATCTTCAAGCTCGAGTGCACCGGCCTTTCAGCAGGCATGGGCACATGCGGTCTTGTAGGTCCTATCGGATGCTTCTCCGCTATGTCTGCATCAGGTACTCTTAACTGGTATTCAATGCTCGGCATGTTCTGCATCTGCTTCTTCACGCCTGCAGTTCTTTCGCTGATTTTCAGCGAGATCATGAGAAAGCTCGGCTGGATCAAGCCCGGCTACATGAAGCTCTCATAAGCTACATTGCAGTTTGTGTATTTTAAGCTCGCCGCGTGAATTGTCCCGGCGGGCTTTTTTATGATCTGGTTTTCGCGCAGTGAAGTCCGCCGGCGCAGGAAAACACCCGTTGTAGCATAAGTGTTCCGCCGATTTAAGTAGTATAATCAGGAAAACCGAATCATTATTACGAGGTCGATTATGGAAGTAAGACTTGAGCACCTTACAAAGATTTTCCCGAGCAGGGACAAGAAGGGCAGCGAAGTTGTTGCCGTCAATGATTTCGATTTCACTATTCCGGAGGGCAAACTTATTGGCCTTCTGGGACCTTCAGGCTGCGGCAAGAGTACTGTGCTCTACATGATCTGCGGCCTCGAAATGCCTACTTCCGGCAAGATCTATTTCGGTGAAGATGATGTGACTGATGTCCCTTCCGAGAAGCGCGGCGCAGGACTCGTTTTCCAGAACTACGCATTATATCCGCATCTCACCGTAAGGCAGAATATAACGTTCCCGTTAGAGAACCTCAAAGGAGACGAGAAGCTTACAAAAGAGCAGCGCAATCAGAAAGCTCTGGAAGCTGCAAAGCTCGTTCAGATAGAAGGCCTTATGGACAGAAAGCCCGGTGAGATGAGCGGCGGCCAGCAGCAGAGAGTTGCGATTGCAAGAGCGCTCGTTAAGATGCCGAAGGTGCTCCTGATGGATGAGCCTTTATCCAATCTCGATGCGAGATTGAGACTCCAGACAAGAGAAGAGATAAGGCGTATCCAGAAGGCAACGGGCATCACCACGATCTTCGTAACCCACGACCAGGAAGAGGCGATGAGCATCTCCGACATGATCGTTGTCATGAAGGACGGTATCTTCCAGCAGATGGATGCTCCTCAGAAGGTCTATGACGATCCTGTCAATCTCTTTGTCGCAAAGTTTCTGGGCACTCCGGCGATCAATGTTTTCGAGGCAGAGGTAAAGGATAAGAAGCTTTACATCGGTGAAGACATGGTCATGGACAAAGTGAATGTTAAGGACGGACCGGTCTGGTGCGGCATCAGGCCGGAAGGATTTATCCTTGATGAAGAGGGTGCTTTGCACTGCAGCCTGACAGGTGTCGATGTAATGGGAAGAGATACGAGCATCGTATCGACGAACCCCAAGATGACAGGTCTTAATATCAGATCGATAATCAGCGCGGAAGACTTAAAGTTGACATCGAAAGATTCGGTAAGATTCAATATCAAGAGGACTAAGACACTGCTCTTTGATAAAGAGACTGAGGCAAGAGTCTATTATGACTGAACTGTTCTTTTAAACGGAGTTTGAAGAATTCATGACTAAATCGGGTGTAAAAAGAGAAGGCATAATGGGCACGCTTTCGGGCTGGCTCTATCTTGCGCCTGCTTTGGCATTCCTGATCTTCTTCATGGTCTATCCGTTGATCGATGTTTTCATCTATTCATTTGAGGAAGGCTATAACTCGGCATCACAGACCTACTTTGGTATAGGCGGATATAACTACTCTTATGTTCTGAGAGATCCGTATTTCCTTCAGGCAGTGAAAAACACGTTCATCCTCGTTATCTTTACCGTGCCGATATCAACTATCCTGGCGCTGCTTATATCTCTTGCGCTGAATTCAATAGAGAAGCTCAAAAAGCTCTTCCAGACGATCTACTTCCTGCCTTATGTAACGAACACTCTGGCGGTGGGTCTGGTATTCATGATCCTGTTCCGGAAGACGCCTTATACCGACGGACTTATCAACATGATGATCAAGGCTCTGGGTATGACGACAGTTGATTTTATCGAAGGCCCTTACTGGGCGAAAATGCTTGTGCTCTGTGTCTATGTCATCTGGATAGTTATGCCTTTTAAGATACTGATCCTGACATCGGCACTGGCCTCTGTTAATCCTGTTTACTACAAGGCAGCCAGGATCGACGGTGCATCGAAAACAAGGATCTTCTTCAAGATCACTCTGCCGATGATATCACCCATGATCTTCTATCTTGTCATAACCGGATTTATCGGTGCTTTCAAGGCATACAGCGATGCTGTTGCGATCTTCGGCGTCGACCTGAACGCTGCAGGAATGAACACGATGGTAGGTTACGTTTATGACATGCTCTACGGCGATGGCGGAGGTTATCCTTCGTACGCATCCGCAGCTGCGATTATTCTCTTTGCGATAGTCCTTACGATCACGGTGATAAACCTTATCGTGAGCAAAAAGACTGCGCCCAAAGGTTAAGAAAGGAGGGAGGATAAGTGCCTAAGAATCAGGACATTATTAAGCTTGAAAGAACCGCTAAGACAAAGAGCGCCATCTTCAAGACACTCATGTATATCTTCCTTGCTTTCTGGGGAGTGGTAGTCCTTTTCCCGTTCTACTGGATGGTATTGTCTTCGATAAAGAGTTATGCGAGTTACATGGGAGAGCGCCTTCCGAAATTCGTTGCGACCGACCCTACATTCGAGAACTATATCAACGCGTTTACGCAGGTGCCGCTTGCTAAATATTTCCTTAACACGCTGATCTTTACTCTTATCACGACTGCACTCATGATGCTCGTCATAGTCTTTGCCGCATACGCATTTGCAAGGCTTGACTTCAAAGGCAAGTCGCTTCTTTTCGTAGGTTTCCTCGCTCTCATGATGATCCCGAACGAGCTCGTAATCATCACGAATTTCGTTACCATAACGAACATGAATCTTCGCAATACTTTCCTGGGACTCATCCTGCCTTCCGTCACTTCTGTATTCTATATCTACCTGCTTAAAGAGAACTTTGAGCAGGTCCCTGACGAGCTTTATTATGCTGCGAAAGTTGACGGAACATCTGATCTCAAATATCTGTTCAAGGTCATGATCCCCGTATGCCGTCCGACGATAATCACGGTAATAATCCTTAAGGTAATTGAGTGCTGGAACTCATATGTCTGGCCGAGACTCATCACCGATGATGCGAACTATTTTCTCGTCAGCAACGGTATTCAGGAGATCCGCGAAAACGGTTTCGGCAGGGACAATATTCCTGCCATGATGGCCGCCGTCGTCGCAGTGTCTTTGCCTCTCATAATCCTTTTCCTGATCTTCAGAAACAAGATCATGGAAGGCGTATCAAGGGAGGGCACCAAAGGATGAGAAAAGGTATTCTCAAGATCATCGCTTCGTTCATGTCTCTTGCATGTGTTCTGCCTGCGCTTACAGGATGTCATGGCAAGAAGGACTCTTCTGAGTTCTCAATGCCTGAAGGACTTGATCCCAATAAGACTTACGAGATCGTTTTCTGGGCAAAGAACGATACCAATATCACCCAGACAAAGATCTACAATCAGGCCATAGAAGATTTTGAGAAGCTCTACCCGAACATCAAGGTAAACCTCAGACTTTATACGGATTACAACAAGATCTATAACGATGTCATCACGAATATCTCGACCGGTACGACACCAAATGTCTGCATAACTTATCCTGACCATATCGCGACTTATAAGACGGGTAACAACGTCGTTGTTCCGCTTGATTCGCTGATCGACGATCCGGCTTACGGTCTTGGCGGAAGTGAAGTGAGATTTGATTCACCCACAAGGGAAGAAGTCATTCCCGAATACCTTAACGAGTGTGTTCTTGATGGTCACATCTATGCTCTGCCGTATATGAGATCGACCGAGGCTTGCTATGTCAACAAAGAGTATGTTGAGGCGCTGGGTTATGAGATCCCCGAGACTCTTACCTGGGATTTCATCTGGGAAGTATCCGAGAAGGCTCTCGCGAAAAATCCTGACGGCACCTATGTTGTCAACGGCAAGGATGTCATGATACCGTTCATCTACAAGTCGTCTGATAACATGCTGATCACGATGCTCAGGCAGCAGGATGCGGGATACTCCGATGACGACGGCAATATCCTTATCTTTAACGACACGACCAAGCAGGATCTCATGATCATTTCGGAACACACGAAGACGGGTGCTTTCTCGACTTTTAAGATATCGGGTTACCCGGGCAATTTCTTCAATGCCGGAGAGTGCATTTTCGCGATCGACTCTACGGCAGGCGCTACATGGATGGGCTCGGATGCACCGCTTTCCGACATTCATGAGAACCAGATCGCAAGGTTCACTACAGTTGTTAAGACCGTTCCGCAGTTTGATCCGTCCAATCCGTACATGATCTCGCAGGGTCCTTCGATATGCGTCTTCAATAAGCCCGACAGCGGTGAAGTTCTGGCATCGTGGCTCTTTGCCCAGTACATGATAACCAACGATGTCCAGATTGCATATTCTTCGACGGAAGGCTATGTTCCGGTAACTTCGAAGGCGAGAAATTCGGCCGAGTATCAGGAATATCTGTCGCGTTCGGGTGAGGATAATTCGCTCTATTATTCTGTCAAGATCGATGCTGCAAAGCTCCTTCTGGATAATACATCGAATACCTTTGTAACACCGGTTTTCAACGGCTCGACATCCCTCCGCAATGCTGCAGGCCAGCTTATCGAGAATACTGCCAAATCGACAAGGCGCGGACAGACCATAGACGACAAGTACATCGAGTCGCTGTACGAAGATACAAAGTCACTTTACAGACTGGACCAGCTCGGCTCAAATGATATGAATTCAAAAGAAGACTTAGGCCCGCTTCCGATGGGATCAAAGCTTCTGCTCGGTTCTATAGGTACCGCCTGGGTTGTAATAGTTGCATATTTTATAGTTCAGTTTGTCAAAAAGAAAAGGGCAGTTTGATACCGCCCCTTTTTTCGCGGATTTAATATAATTTGCTTGAAGGCACCTTGGGGTGTCCGTAAACACTCGCTCTTGTTAAGCATTCTTTTGTTCTCGGGTGGACTTAAGATGGAAGCTTAGAAGAGCTGCTTCTTAGAAGGAGAAAAGTTATGAAGAGAACAGCAAAGATCGTTATGTCCGTTGTACTCATGGCTGCTATGGCTTTAGGTTCAATCGGATGTAAGAAGGCACCGGAAGCAGACGGCAACACGCCTGATACAAAGAAGGGTGAAGGCGTTATGACTTATGCTGAATACAGTGCAGCAGCACTTGACACAGAAGTTACTGTCGAGACCTACATCCAGGCTAAGCAGGGCTGGTGGGAGAATGAAGGCGTAGGCGTTGCAACATTCTACACACAGGATGCTGACGGAGCTTACTTCCTTTACAACATGCCCTGCACTGCAGATGAGTATGAAAAGCTTGCTCAGGGTACAAAGATCAAGGTTACAGGCTACAAGTCCGAGTGGTCCGGCGAAGTTGAGATTATCGATGCAACATTCGAGATCGAAGAAGGCCAGTATGTAGCAGCTCCTCTTGATGTCACAGACAAGCTCGCATCTTCTGATCTTATCAATTATCAGAACATGTATGTTTCATTCACAGGTCTCACGATCGAGGCAATGGATGACGGCAGCAGCGCATTCTTCTACAGCTGGGACGGTTCCGGCAGCCAGGGTGATGACCTCTATTTCAAGGCTTCCGTAAACGGCCAGACATACACATTCACAGTTGAGTCTTACCTCACAGGTTCTGATACAGCAGTATATAAGACTGTTGAAGCTCTCAAGGTCGGCGACACTGTAGACATGACAGGTTTCCTCTATTGGTATGAGGGTGCAAATCCGCACATCACAAACGTTATCGTCAAGTAATTCATTGGCGAAAACCCGTATTTCAGGGAAAAATACTTTGTAAATCGAATTGTTGTTTTTGCATATTTTCGCCTGAGGTTTGCCTAAAAGATAAGGGCAATTTGACACAGTTGAAATTTGCGAAAAACTACTATAATGCTGATAAGGGAACTTGAATAGGAACCCCGAGCATTTAATTAGCGATTTAAATGTTTTTGTTTCTCATAGGCGCGGCTTCCATTGCGGGAGCCGCGTTTGCATTTGGTTAAGACAAAGCGAATCTTTCTCATAAAGAACCAACGTAGTAAAATATTTTCAGTCAGTTAGGTTAAGGCTATTTACCAGCTTGTGACTGATATTTATAAATCTCCGAAATGAATATATCATATCGGCTCTTTAAGGGCACTAGCCTTATGCCTCTACCTGATATAATTCAGGCTGCTTTTATCTTGATTATCTG
>CADAKH010000021.1 GCA_902788505.1 Oscillospiraceae bacterium | reverse complement strand
AGATCAATGCTGCCGTATTTGATATGAGTTCTGTCGGAGACAATATATTAAATGGCGGAAAGTACGGTATCGAAGCAAGTATCATCACAACCGCAGTATCAGTAGCCGCTGCAATCGCACTGATCGTGTTTAACATACGGAAACCGGAACGCGGATGATCAAATGCTATAATTATCTTGTCTGAGAGAGATCCCTTAGTTCAGATAATTAACAGGATATACGACTATATAATATATAAACAGGGGAATACGCATGGGTCCAAAGATAGACAATAAGCATATTGAAGCGTTATCTGACAGAATGAAAAAGATTCTGCAAGATGAACTTGATGCCGGTAACGAAATAAATGAAACGCATCAGGGCTGGAAGTATGAAGATTCACATCAAACGATAGCCTGTAATTTTCTTTAACCTGTGAGATTCAGTCACATTGTATTGAAATCTAGCATGATAGACAAATAAATACTGAATAATACTATCGATTTGTTTAACACGTAAAGGTAAATGGGAAATTGGCATGAGACTGTATTACAGAATGCCGCATAAGGACAGAGTTTATGGATAAGTACTGGGATTTTTACAGAAAGAATGATTTTATTAATACCCGAATCACCAGTATTGGAGTGGGTGATTGGGGTGAAGGTAATGACAAACTTTACTCGATTAGAATCCATGGTGATTTTGTCAATAATACATACAGGCATTATGATCTTGTCTTCAGTGGAATAAGGATTAAAAACTTCCGGTGTAAGGGTGATTATCCAGAAACATTCTTGAATAAATTAGAGATGATGAACGGAACTGTCATTACCGGTCTTTCTGTTGATAATAAGCTGAAAAAGTTTTATGTAAAATTGGAATTAGCAGCTGAAAAACGCATATTTAATATTTCATTTCAATGCGAAACGTTTTGGGCATATGGAGTTCACTATCGTGGAATGGATTATACTAATGTTTACGGAACTCCTGAATATTTAAAATGGGCAGAAGACAGAAGTTATGTATTTGATGAAAAATATTTCTTTGGAGAGAATGTTACCGAACTGCCTGACGGGTATTCTTTATCTG
Organism: Oscillospiraceae bacterium; assembly: GCA_902788505.1. Classification (GTDB taxonomy): domain Bacteria; phylum Bacillota; class Clostridia; order Saccharofermentanales; family Saccharofermentanaceae; genus Saccharofermentans. The sequence continues at coordinate 48,085 of CADAKH010000021.1, read as the reverse complement.
TGAGAAATTACCTTCACAGGACAGAACGCGCAGATCTCTCTTATGGTTCGAAATGTGAGTTCCGTAAAGACGGTAACTGCATTTATTCCTATACTACCTATGATCATCACCATCATTCATACAAGGATTTTATATGCCACTCTAATGGCCACCGTTATTATCCTTTCCACATCGATCTTTATGGCATCAGTTTCATCGATGTAGATACCTTGGACGTTTTCAATTATATCCCGCGAGGTTACGACAATGATTATGGTCTTCCCGCCGGAGAATCGTTTATTGTAGTAAGTGTTAACTACAACAAAGAGACTGACCTCATAGCATATGAGGGATGTTATTGGGCAGGACCGTATGATGTTATGGTCGGAAAACTTGATGATCCGTTGAATTTTGATCCGCATCTTATAAGTGTTTCCGAATATTTTGACCGTAAGCACGAAGAACTCCCTGAAATCGATTTTGCGAGTTGGGACGAAGACGGGCTAACTGTAAAATATGAAACAGATGATGGAGTGGAAGAAAAAACAGTCGCATTTGATGTTCTAAAAAAAGAGATGGGAAAGCAGAACAAACAGCGATTAGATTAATGTAAATATTCAAATCTGAAATGTTTTATCTTGAATTATATGATCTAAGGCAAGCATCATAAAAAGTTTAGTCTTGCCCGGCAGCTCAGGATAAGATCTCATTAACAGCCGGAAACTGCATCTCTAACATCAGCACAGCGCCAACGGTCAGGACAGAAAACAATAATATTGCAATAAATTGGATCTTCTTGAATCTTTCGGAAGTCCTACTGCTAATAAATAAAGATATCAGTCCGCTTATCAGGCACATTGCGGTAAAAAGGATGGTAATAAATGCATTCGCGAACTGACCGCCTCCGGATGGTCTGCCATACCCCGGATATACCCAATTCAAAGCTCTGATCGAATAGTCCGTAATCCTGAAATATTGAAGAATAAGAAACGAAAAAGGTATGGATACTCCCCACTTAAGCAGCCATGCTCTTTTATTCCTGCTTACCAGAGCAAATCCATATAAAGCAGCAACAAATACCATGTAAACAAGTGAAACGGTAAAGTTGAATTTATTGCCTGTGAGAGGAACAATAAAAATATTTGCTGTAAATATTATTGCGATTTCCAGTGCATATATAATTTCTAAGATCATATCCGACTACAATTAACCTTCTTTATTTTTTTGCATCTCAATTGGCACTCCTGCCTTTCACCGCAGTCAAGTTTATCATACAGACCGTTTACTCAGGAATATTATTAACTAGTGAGTCTTGATCTAGTTGTAGCAATATAATTACTCGGCAAGTATGACTAAGTGGGATTTCTCATCCCACTGTTTACTTCTTCTTATCACTTCGATAATACTATCAGAATATATTAACGATAGATTCTTCTATGGTAATAGTACATAAAGAGTACACATCTTTAGTGCATTATTACACTATCAAGAAATTTAAGGAGTTGCTGAAAATGAAAAATATATATGCAAAAGCTTGGATCTGCGTTGGTGTCATGATGCTGGGTATTGTCGTTCTTATGTCTTCCCTGGCATTTCTGGGAAATAAGATAATGCTGTACATCTGCCTTGTACTTGGCATAATTACTTTCCTGGCAGGAATTATCCTTAACTTCATCATTGTAAGATGTCCTCATTGCGGTTCTCACATTGGCAGAGTATATGGATCCAGATGCCCTTATTGTGGCGAAGAATATAGCAGAAAATAAAGAGATAAAACAACTGGCACGACTTCCCGGAGCTTCGTGCCTGTTTATTTGATTAGATTCTTTAAGATGAAAGCGCAGAGTTAATTACTTATCCGACGCCTATGTCTGAAATGGAATAATCTACATAATGTTTAATTGCCCTGATGCTTTCCATGGTAAGGGTACCGGAGCAGACACATCCTTCTGCTTCCGATGCATAAACCACTTCTCCGTTACCGACGTATATTGCAACGTTACCGGAGTCATAGACCACTACATCTCCGACATGGATTGAATTAACCGTTACTGAGTCGTATGAACCGTCGAATCCGCGGCATATCTCCTCGACATCAGACGGAATAGCTAAAGCGAAGTATTCTTTGTAGCAATAAATTACAAGTCCTGTTTCATCAAGACCGATATCCGGGTAATCGCCGCCTTCTGAATAGGGGACGCCGATAAGTGACTTTGCAAATGCAGCGAAATCTTTGGGCCCGTCTACATCGAGCTTCCAAGTCCGGCCGCCTTCGTATCCTTCGGGTCTTTCCTCTGTTGCCTTTGTTTCTGTAATTTCATTTTCTGTAATCTCCGGTTCAGTAACTTCCGTTTCTGTAACTTCAGGTTCGCCGGTAACACCCGTTTTTGAATTAAGTGCGCATCCTGCGCTTACCAAGAGCAGAACAGTCGTAATAGCAATGGCAGTAGCCGTCTTTCCCTTTTTAAAGTTGATTATATTTTTCACTCTGTTAGTAACCTCCGTTTTGCTGATGTTGGCTTTGCTGAATCCCAACGGAGTTACCAGATATCTTTTGGCCTTGCTTTGCATAGCGAAAGAAACGATCGACATTGTATATGCCTGCTTAAGATCAGCATCCATACCTTCCACGACACTCTCATCGCAGTTCATCTCGATATCCTGCTCGAAAAGTTTGTAAGCAAACCATACCAAAGGATTGAACCAATGAACGGCAACGGCGAACATTCCTATTATCTTGGTGAGCCAGTCGCAGTGTTTGATATGGGTCCTCTCATGAAGCAGAATATATTCTTTCTCATGTTTATCGAGAACGTCAGGCAAATATATCCTGGGAATGAAAAGTCCGAAAACAAACGGTGCGCTGATCTTATCAGACACATAAACATTGCCGCTTATGTGCTTCGAGTTCCTAAGCTGTCTCTTAAGCATGATGAATTGGACAGAACAGAAGGCTGTAATACCCAAAGCACCTGTTAGCCATACTATTGAGAGTATGGTATTGATATCCGGTAACGTATCCGAAGTTGTAAGGTTCACTGACAGAGTCTCATCCCCATAATTAACGGCCGTTCCGGTGCGGATCGATTCCTGTTGCTCTGTATTTGCAGCGTGATCAGCTGTTACAGCTTGGGTATCAGCTAAATTGTCAGGCAGTGCTGCATCGTGAACCTCTGTAATTTCAGTTAAGGTCTGTGTGTTTAATGGAAGAAAGTTAAAGAAACTGAATGACGATTCAAAGCTGAATGGCACAAGTAATCTGAACGCCACAACAGCCCAAAGGATCATGATGAATCTCTTTGATCTTTTCCTCAAAAGGAATCTGGCAAGCATGGTAATAAGGATTACTATGCTGCCAGTGACGGACATCTCAAGAACCTTAAGGAATAAGCCGTCCATCACTTGCCACCTTCCATGTTTTCCTTTATGAGTTTCATCAAAGCTTCAGCATCTTCATCGCTTAAGGTCTTTTTGTTACCGAAAAAAGCTGCCACAAATTTTGGCAGAGAACCGGAAAAACTGTCATTGATTATATGGTTGCTCTCTGATATCAGAACTTTTTCCTTAGGAATAAGGACGCGTACGATCGTATCCTCATTCGTGACAAAACCCTTGGCGATCAGTTTTCGAAGAACGGTATATGTAGTTGATTTGTTCCAGCTGATCCTGTCACCTGCGATCTTCACCAGCTTGCCTGACTCAACAGGTGCTTCCTGCCAGATGATCTCCATCAGTTTTTTCTCAGCTTCAAACAATACCAGTTCTTCCATTTCACTAACCTCAACTTTGTTTGGTTTAATGCGTTAAACCATACCGAGTTTAACCCGATAAACCAGGTCTGTCAAGCATTAGGCTCTCCGGTTATTCTGATTATCTGTCTTACCGCCTCATTAATTCCGCCTTCAGTGCGGATCTTCTCAGAGATCTCTTCTGCATTGTGTTTCCTGAGCCGGTAGTCTTTTTTCATCTCTTCAATGGCTTTGACCAGTCTTTCTTCAGACAGGTCTTTTGCATCTATATGAGTTGTTGCCACGCCGCACTTTTCGAGTTGCATGGCAAAACCCAGCTGATCTAAAACATGTGGAACAGGTATAGACGGAATCCCGTAGATCATTGATGCTGCCGTAGTACCAAAACCACAGTGGTGAATAACAAAGCTTCCATGCCTGAACAGCCAGCTGTGCGGCACACTCCCGCATGCGATCATGGTATCGGGAAGATCATAATCCTGAAGTGTTTTCTGGAAGCCCTGGATCACAGCGCGGCAGCCGGTCTTTTGGAATGCGTTAACAAACATTTCGAGCTTAGTCTTATCCGCTCTGTCCTCAAATGACATCGCACCTAGTGCGAGGATCACAGGCTTCTCACCTTCTTCGATGAATTCTGCAAGCTTGCCGTCCGGAATATATTCCGGCTCTTCATCGTACCAGTAACCGGTAAGTATATTCTTATCCTCCCAGTACGGGCTCCGCTCTACGACATATTTGCTTATCGGGATCAGATTCAGTTTATCAGACCTTAATTCATCGCCGTTTTTCATGGGTCCTAAACCATATTGTTTGCGGATCTTATTGAATGGTTTGTCGATCTGTTTTCCTATCATTTTTCCGATGAGCCTGTCCTTAAAACTTACAGGCTTATTCTTCTCAGGGATCATCTCTGTCTGAAGAGAAACGTCCACCGTCGGAATCCCTAATATGCCTGCTTCGACAGCACCCATCTTACTGTGTGTCACAACGATTAGATCCCTGCCATTGCAGAGTTCATATACCTCTTTTGAAGAATCACGTATGATCTTCATTATAAAGTTCATACACCTGATCATGCTTAGTGCCGCATTTGATGACTTGCCTCTTATCGCAGCAGCTTCTGCCTCAATATCAATATCCGGTCCGACAGGCTCAAAATGCACACCATAGGATTCTATCAGGGAACGCCAGCACGGGTGCGACCCCAGAATTACATCAAAGCCAGAATTCATAAGTGCGCGGGATAAGATAATATACGGCTGGACATCACCCCTGGTGCCCATGGTAAACATAGCTATCTTCTTCATATAACTCCGCCCTTCATCAATGCATGAACTTCTTTTTTGTACGCTTTCTTTTTCTCTTCGGTAAGTTCGCCGTTAAGAAGATATCTATATGTCAGCATAGTCATATATGCGTGATACCGGCGGACGATAGCATCAACCTGGGATTCGGGAAAAGTACCCTTGGTAGCAAGCATTCTGAATACTCTGAGATAGATATCATAAGGGTCGGTAAACATAGTCTTCTCGTAAAGCGCACGCATTTCTTCATTATGGAACTGTTCGATCATCATCAGCCTTATCATGAGATTGCAGAAAGGATCGAAAAGATAACTGTCCATCATGTATGAATCAATGATATCCGTGCTTCCGGCATTCTTTTTCTTTGTCTTACCGGAAGGCATCTGCGGCATCTCATCTATGTGGATCAACAGTCCTTCTATATGCTCTTTGAACTTAGCAATAAGCGAATCAAGGATATCCATCTTATTTTTGAAGTGATAATAAAGCGTGCTTTCCTTAATACCGACCTCACCGCAAATATCCCTTATCGATACTGCTTCATAGCCTCTTTCAGAGAACATATGAAGTGCTACATCCATTATTTTCTCTTTTGTGGTCATAGCTAAAACCTCTCTAACGATTGTTAGAGCAATAATACCTAACGACTGTTAGAGTGTCAACCGGATGATATAATACATTTTGTATGAGGGATATAACTACCATGAAAAGCGGAAAGGTTATTCTATGAATAAAGTCAGGTCAATACGGATTGCAGCAGCATGTATGCTGACTACAACGGCGGAACCGAAAACGACCACTATATAGTCCGTGACATGGATACTTAATATGTATGACCATCAGGATTAACTATTAATCAGGTAAGGGGATATTTGTGTTTTTATATCATTTTTTTGATGCCAGGACAGGTCCATTTAAAAGTCTGACATCTATATCTCAAGATGAAGCCAGAGAAGTTATCGAGAGAATAAAGATAGAACGACCGAATTCTCTATGCGCCGCCAGGCATGATAAATATGTGCAATACCGTCATAATTGCGAGCGCATGCTCCGGGAGGCATTTGCAAATAAGGGCGGGATCATGGAGATTGATTCGCCTCATTATATGGTTTTGGAATTCAGCCCATGGTTATCAACATGGTATGAAGAATGCAGATACATAAAAATACCTGTAGAGGAATTTGACCTCAGGACAGTATCATTTACTTATGGTGACTCAATGCCTACATTCAGCGATAGAGTTAATGATGGCAAAGAGTACAGGAAAAAGGTTTACATGTATGATGAGATCCTGGAAATAATAAAGAAATACGGTATGCCGCAGGAATGGAATGACGAAGGGAAGTACGGGCCGGAAAGGTATATAGAAGCACATATCTGGAGCGATAAGGTGATACAAAAATATGTGCAGCTATATAACGAGGGATCTTAATTTTCAAGAAGAAATATTACACTAACCCCACATTGTAAGCACCATGTCATTTTCGAAATTCGGAAATATTTTATTGTTATTCGATAAATTTTAGTTGCATTTCAATATCAGCCGTGCTATTATGACCTCATCTGAAGATCACCAATCAAAGAAAACCACAGATGTTTTGAATTTAAGGAATGGGCACCGGCTTATGAACGACAACTACATTGATCAGTTTGGCAGTAACAGGAATTATACAAGCTCCGGGGAGTCTAACTCCTACTACGTTCCTATTGTTATGACCATACTTTCTTTTACTTGTTTTCTGATTTACCTGCTGAGTGCACTGGGCAGCAGAAGCGTAATTATGTGTGTTGTCTACTTTGTACCGATCTTCTCGATAATAGGTTTGGTTTTCTCATTTATCACAAGAGGCTCAAGATATGATCACCATAAAATCTGGGTTGCAGGGTTGATTGGCTGTGCGCTTAGTTTGTTTTTGATGGTTCTGTTATTCTTTGGCACGATGGCAGCTTTAGCTCAGGACTAAAGACAATCAAAAAACGTCGAATACATTAAATGAATAATGAAGAAATAAAAACAGTTGGTCTTCCCTTTGCTTTAGGAATACTATCCATCATCCTTCTTGGTGTATATCTGTTGGGTGCATATGTATTTCACAATTCATTAAATATCGTCTTAATGATATTTCCGGTTACTTCGATCATCGGGTTGATTGATTCACTGATAATCAGAAAACACATAAAAAGGTATAAAGGAATTTGGATTGCCGGTTTTTTATGTTGTTTATTGTGCGTTTTAGGTTTCTTATTTATTAATGTACTGTCTCTGTATTACATGGGTTTAGCTCTCGGCTGAAAACCGGTATTGATATAATAGAATCCACAGAGTAAATCTTTTAGAGACAGATCTTGATGGAAAAGGAACTTTAATGATGGAAATAACCGGATTCGGAAATCCCCAATCTGACATTGTATTGATCCAGCCTGTTGACGATCACGATCTTGAAGGAATCGAAAACGAGTTCGCAGAAATTAAACGCAGATGCGAAAATGACTTTTGCCTGATCGCTTTCAAGGTAGACGACTGGAACAACGACCTTTCGCCCTGGAAAGCTCCGGCAGTATTCGGTAAAGAAGATTTCGGCGGCGGAGCTTCAAAAACACTTGAAAAATTGCTCACGCTGTGTGACGACAAAGAAAAGACTTATTACATTGGCGGTTATTCACTCGCCGGATTATTTGCCTTATGGGCAGCATATCAGACGGATGTGTTTAGCGGAGTTGCAGCAGCATCTCCTTCTTTATGGTTTCCGGACTTTGACGGATATATGAAAAAGAACGGGATCATGACAGGTAATGTTTATCTGAGTCTTGGAGACCGTGAGGAAAAAGTGCGCAATCCTGTTATGGCAACCGTAGGTGACAGAGTACGTGAAGCACATAAGTTGCTGAAAGAACGTAATGTGAACTGTATGCTCGAATGGAATAACGGGAATCACTTTAAGGACCCGGATATCAGAACGGCAAAGGCTTTTGCATGGGTGATGAACGCCTGAAAATAAAGGGCTCCGGAAAATTCCGAAGCCCCTGCGTTTTGTTTATATGCAGGACTCTATATTAAGTACTGCTCCAGGTTACGAGCGCTCCGTCAGTTTGTACATCATATCTCAGATCATTACCTTTGAGTTCCTGTCCGTTCCACGTTATATTCGTACAATCGCTGAATGTAAGGGCCGGAGACGGAACATCATGTATGTTGCAATCCGTAAAGCTGATGTCATTCGTCACAGAGAAGTATGCTCCTCCGTAGCTGCACTCATAGATCTCGGTATTTATTACGTCAATTTCCGAGCACATAAAAGTCTCGATTCCCGTGACTCCGCAACCGTAAAGGCGCATGCTGTCAACTCTCATCTTCTCACATTCACTGAAATAAATAACTCCTCCGGAGCATTCGCCCTTCTCCTTAGTGTGGCCTGCAGTAAAACCTTCGACAGTCACGTTCTGACAGTTCTTGAAAACGATTACATTTGCATAACGCGGGAGAGCTTCAAGCGTCGTTGCGGCAGGATCGGTATCTTTGGCCTTGATGGTCAGGTTATTTACATCGTGGATGACGAGTTGAGGACCGTCATATGTCTCTTCCCAACTGTAAAACTCGGTGCCTATTCCGCCGTAATTATCCGCCTGGGTCAGATTAAAGTTTGCTCCATCGAGAACGATGGTGCGGTCAGGTCCGATGACATCGAGGAACTCATCGACTGTCGTTACTTCAACCTCTGTTCCGGGGGGAACTTCTCTCGCCTGATGGGTGGGAGCAACGTCATTTCTCGGAACTACTGTCTCAGGTTTGATATCGCGATATTTCATGGATGTGAACTGATCAGCTTCAAGCCTGTTTCCGTCTATATCAGTGGCTCTGATATAAGCATTTGACTTATACCAGGCAGTGAGATTATCTTCAAAGCTGCAGCCGTCAACCGTCGCGCCTCTCAATTCGAAGTAGAAGGCGCTTTCCGTGAACGTGTTTTTCGTTACCTCGTTGGAGAGGAATACTACGCTTTCAGCATCGTTTGTGTAAAGCAGTCCCTCTGTTCTGTTGTTATGGATCTTGCAGTTATAGACCGTAAAGCCTGTTCCACAATCAGCATAAAAAAGACAATATGCGGCATAATCGCTTTTAAGTCCGATATCATGAATATCACAGTCACTGACAAAAACTTCCTTGCAATAATGAGCAGATATTGCACCGTCGCTGCATTCATAGATATCGCAGTTTGTTACGTTCAGCTTCTCGCAGCCAAATCCGTTAACACCGATCGTGCCGCACCCGTAAAGTCCGCATGTGTCAACATTAATGTCACAGCAATCCTCAATGAGAAGGACTCCGCCTGAACACAGCCCCTGTTCCCTCGTATGCCCGGCTGTAAGATCTGATAATGTGACCTTCTCGCATCTTGTGAAATTTATTACATTCGCATATCTCGGAACTGCCTCAACAGTTGTCTTGTCTATTCCTGCGCCTCGTATCGTAAGGCCTTCCACATCATGGATAACCAGCTCTGCATCGACATCGTGTATGTCAGACACACCGTTAGTGTTCCATGAATAATAGTCACTCTCTGAATTTTCGCCATAATCGGATGCCGTACTAAGATCGTAAACACCTTCAGCGAGTTCGATAACGGTGTCGGGAGCGATTGCAGCAAGGAACTCATCTACAGTTTTTACGCGGACAACTCCGTCCTTCTTATCCGGTGCGGCATCAGGATTTGCTGAAGTATTACCGGTTATAGGACCTGCTGCAGCACCACAGCCTGTCAGAAGCGTTATGGCAAGAACTGCTGAAAGTATGCGTGTTCCGCTTTTCTTATAATTCATTATCTGAGTAAGCCTTTCTTTTAGATTTTTCTTTTCGGTTGCAAAACTTGTTGCAACAACCGCTGAAGGCAGAGGTGATTGCGCTGCCATCAGAAGGAGTGAGTTGCCATAAGACTGCTTCTCTTCCTTGTTCATAGAACGCAGAAGCATCTCATCGCAGCTCAACTCACATGAACGGTTTAATTCCCTGCGGATAACCCAGGCTACGGGATTGAACCAGTGCAAAGATAGAACTGCTGATGCGACCCACTTGTAGAGCATGTCAAAACGGCGGTAATGTGTAAGCTCGTGACGGAGGATGTTGAACAGAAGCTCTTCATCGTACTCGCGGAAAGGAAGAACGATCTTCGGCTTGAAAACACCTAACAGCATGGGTGTACGAGCTGAATCCGAGAAATAAAGCGCCGGCTTTCTGCCCGGGATCGAAGCATATACCGCTTTGGTAAAGCTGTCGGGTTCCATAAGTTTTTTCTTCAGGCTGAAGCTGAAATGAAGATAGGAAAACACAGTAATCCCCATACTTGCGAATGCTCCTAATGCCCAAATTGAAAGCCAGAGCACAGGTGATTTAAGATCAATTGAAAGCCTGGCTTCCGGGGCAGTCTCAGAAACTATATTCTCCTGTGTATCCTCTTCATTAATTGTGATATCAGATCCGGCAGTAACACTTTTCGCGGTGTCTATTAGATCGAACTCAATAACATGACTGTCGTTCTCCTGAATGTGGGTTTCACTGTAAGCAGCCGGAGCTTCTGAAGCCGGTGTGGCAGCTGTACTCTCTCCCATTGCGGGAACAAATCCCGGAAGGGGCAATGCAAAGCGTAAGAGCACAATAAGCCACACATAGTAATAAACCGTGCTCGGCATTTTCCGCAAAACCACATAACGCAGACACATTAGAAGCAGCGCGAGAACACTGCCGCCAATGGTCATTACAAGCAATGAATACATTTTTATTCCTCCACCTTGAACATTTCCCGTAATTCGGCAATATCTTCACGGGAAAGACCATCAGAATTGACAAGAGAAGCTATCAGATCACGGGCCTTTCCGTTATAGATACGGGTAATGAGATTCTTAGTAGCCCAAGAACTGTATTCCTTCTCCGAGATGACTGGGGAATAGTAGTAAACATTCCGTTTTTCCTGACGCACGACGCCTTTTGACACGAGTCTGGAGATCAACGTCTTGATCGTCGCAGGCTCCCATCCCTTTGATTTCTGAAGCTGTTCACGAATCGCCGTAACGGGCAGAGCGTCCTCTGCACACCACAGCAGCTTCATGACTTCCAGTTCAGAATCAGTAATTTTGCTGGCAATATTATCTGACATAAAATTATCCTCCATATTACAGTCTACAATTGTAGTTCATGCAAGTTCAATTTAGCATCACAGACTACAATTGTCAACTGCAATGGCAATATGCCCTAATTTTGCCCGGAAAAATGTCAATTTCAGCAGTGCGGAATCTTCTGCATATGCCTTAATATGCGTCACCTGTCAGCGCTGTTCTTTATCTGAAGACAGTTCGTTTATGACCTTGATATCAGCTTTCAGTTTGCGGTATTCGATGACAATCATGATGATATGCGTTGCAAGATAGCCGGCCAGCGTAGAGATGAACGCAGACGGATACTTGTGAAGCTGCCACAAGAGAATGGTTATGCCGACACATACTGAGGATGTGATGATAAAGTAGATAATGCTTTGAATAATGAAGCCTATTTTCTCTATCTCGTAGATATATGCCGACAGAGCGAAAGTTGCGCCGATAACACCGTAGAGCAGTATGTTGACGTATGCCGCTATCGTTACCGAAGGAAAAAGCGCCACATAATCAGGCGACATAGAAGTAAAACCTGTCGTGAACGAAGTGTTCATTACTGCATCTATTATGAGATTTACCAAAAGCCCTGCAAATGATGAGAGTGCAAAGCTCATAAAGCCTCTTTTCAGAACTTCTTTCATGCCCTGCCCTCCAGTCTTTCTTTCGTAAGTTTCTCTTTGATCTTAGCGACATTTCTTCGTGAAACATATGTCTCGTATCCTGTCTTCATGACAAGCTTTATTGTGCCTGTGATGCTCAGGTCAAGTGACTTTATCTTGTGGATATTTACTATTTCGGATTTTGATATCCTGATGAAGTTCGCTTCGCCAAGATCGTTCTCTAATTCATACAGTTTTTTCTGCACGGTATAGCGGCCGTCTATTGTCAGTACAATTACGCGCTGGCCTTCGGAATATGCCGATAAGATCTCGGCTCTTCTGATTATTCTCTTATTGCCGGCTCCGTCTGTTCCGGGAATGCTATAGTCATATATCTCATGCAGTTCACCGACAACAGCCCTGACCTCGTCCGTCAGGGCGTTGTTACAAACGTGGAGTTCTATCTCCTTATATTTGCTGTCGGTTTCTGTAAGGATCTTCATGTCACGAGTATACCATTTACCTCTGGTCAGCGTGCATCCTGCTGTCGAAAACAATACTTGCCAGTGCCGTTAACACACCTGCAGCAAGAACAACTACTCCTAAGGGAATCAGGAATTCACGGACTCCGAAGTCCATTGAGATCGCAGAGCGTGCGAGCTTTGTCGCATATAAGAACGGCAGGCATCTTCCAAGCTTATACATGAATCCGCCTACGCCCTCCACGTCAAACCAGATGCCTCCGACCATGGCACCCAGAGAGATGACGATCGAGCAGATTCCGGGAGCGGCTTTTTCATTGAAGAATGTTCCGAAAAGAAATCCTATTGCAGAAAACATAAGTGCCGAAGGAATCACTGCCACAACCGCTAGAAGCAGACCTGCAATGTTCAGTGAATAGTCTGTGATCAGACTGATCACGACTGCAGCTGCAAGTGATATGCATGCCTGGATCACCGCAGTTAAGAGCATCGGGAAAATGTATCCCCATACGAAATTACCGCTCTTCATCGGTGATGAATAGAGCCTTGTGAGGAATGCACCGTTCCTGTCCTTTGCAACTGCGATTGCCGTGAAAAGCATGACGAACATCTGTCCGAAGATCGCGATACCGCCTGCCAGGTTATCGATCCTGAAAAGCGTGTTTCCGGCTTCTTTCGGTATTGCGGAATTTACGATGGACATAATTATGAGCATTACTATCGGGAAAGCAATGCAGAAGATCCAGCTTAACGGATCTCTATACACTTCTATCAGATTTCTTTTTGCAAATACCATTGTTCTTCTCATTGTCTCAGTCTCCTTATTCCATTCTTTCGGCGATGCTGACAAAAACATCCTCAAGTCCTTTCTTTCCTGTCATGTTCTCAAGTTCCGCAAGTGTACCTACAGCCATTACACAGCCTTCATTCATGATGACGATCCTGTCCGCCAGAGCCTGTGCCTCTTCCATGTAGTGTGTCGTAAGAACGATAGTCATGTCCTTCTTGAGAGCTTCGATCTCATGCCACAGCTGTCTTCTTGCAAGGACATCGAGTCCCAATGTCGGCTCATCAAGGAACAACACTTTAGGCTCTCCGATGATCGCCATGGCAATCGATAGCTTGCGCTTGTAACCGCCCGAAAGAAGCTTTGCCTTCTTGTTTTCGAACTCTGCAAGACCGAATGCTTCAATGGCTCTTGCTACGGCTTCATCTGCTTTGCCACCCGGAAGATAGATATCTGCCATAAACTCAAGGTTCTCTTTGACTGTCAGATTCTCTGCTACTGACGTATCCTGCGGGGAAACACCGACAAGTCTTTTTACACCGTCAGGATCCTTCGAAATGTCTATGCCCATGATCTCAGCTTTGCCGCCGGAAGGCTTGGTAAGACATGTAAGCATCTTGACCGTTGTAGTCTTGCCTGCGCCGTTAACGCCGAGCAGTGCTATCAGCTCACCCTCTTTGACACTCAGGTTCAGGCCGTCTACTGCCGTTTTGTCCTTGTACCTCTTGATGAGATTCTCTGTCTTGATTGCATATCCCATATTCCAATCTCCTTTTCGTTTTGCTGATGCGATATTATCCGAGATTGGAACAGCTTTAAACAAAAAACACATGAACGGTCGTTCCTGATATATGAACGGCACATTTGCAACATTTTCTGGTTAAAGGTTGTATACAAAGTAATTGATCCTTTTGAAAAAATGAAAGGTGCAGATAATATGGCAAAGAAAGTATTGATCGGTATTGCAGCAGGAACAGTTGCATTGGCAACTACAGCAGGAATTGTTGCACTAGCTGTATATGCGGTAAATCATATAGCTTCATCAAACACCTATGTATGGGACGAAGATGAAGATGAGACAGAAGAAACTGAGCACAGTTACTACAGGGATAATCCTGATCCGACGCCGGTACCGACAAGAGAGACTCAGGGCAGAGACTATTATGAGGGCGGCGGCTATAAAGGAATGGACAGCTACTACATAATTCAGGATCTTACAACCGAAGAGATCATCGCCGAATATGAGTACTATCACGACATCGCGCACACTTACGACATTTCAGAACTGACTGATTTTGATAAGGAACTCAAGCACCCTGCAAACACTCAGGCAGATGCAAATGGCCTTGGCTTATTCATGTTCTATGACCTGATCCTTCCTGATGAGAAGATCGATCACATTCAAAGCTTTTATGTGGAAGGAACCGAATCCACCGGGAACATTGAATTCACGATGAAGATCAGGATCCACGATCCCGATAAGGCGATGGAAATCTACAATACTTTTGTAGACCGCTACAGTGAAGGCGCTCAGGGAAGCGAATACTACGACATGCTGAATACATTTGATAAAGGTGTCAGGATCACGGTCAGCGATTCTTATGACCGTATCGTCTGCTACAAGAAACTCAGGGATGACTTCAACAACTATTACTATGTGATACACGTGTCGGAAGATTATTCAACAAGCATATAGAAAACTGAAATATGAATTCCAAGTACAAATACATTATCTGAAGTTTATTGGTATTTTTACTTTAATATATCCAGTTATTAATATTCGTTCAAAACAGTATACTTATGTGTGAAAAGGCATTTATTGCGCATAACGCAATCTGCCGGAAGGGGCTGTTTTGTTTATGAATACATTCTCAGAAAAACTTACCGGAAACGTCAGCAAGGTCATTGTCGGAAAAGATAAGCAGATAGAGCTTTTGCTTGTATCTCTCCTCGTAGGAGGACACGTACTGCTTGAAGATGTTCCCGGAACAGGAAAAACTAAGACTGCAAAAGCACTTGCCCAGTCACTTGATCTCGACTTCAAGCGCGTGCAGTTCACGATAGACCTCCTGCCATCAGACCTTACCGGCATCAACTTCTTCGACCGTGAAGCAAACTCTTTCGTATTCAGAAAAGGTCCTGTTTTTACAAACATACTTCTTGCAGATGAGATCAACCGTGCCACGGCAAGAACACAGTCGAGCCTTCTTGAGTGCATGGAGGAAAAGCAGGTAACGGTTGATGGTGAAACAAGAAAACTCGATCTCCCTTTTCTCGTCATTGCTACACAGAATCCTGTTGAGTCACAGGGAACATTCCCGCTCCCCGAAGCACAGCTCGACCGCTTTCTCATGATGATCAGGATGGACTATCCCACTCACGATGAGAGTATAGCTATCTTAAAGAGATTCGCCACTGATGACCCTCTTGATACACTTGCGCCTGTCACAACCAAAGATGAGATCTTTGCAATGCAGCAACAGGCAAAGAATATATTTGTATCAGATCTCCTCTACGACTATGCTGCAAGGATCGTCGAAGCCACAAGGGAATCATCGGAGATTGCCGTAGGTGCAAGTCCGCGCGCACTTCTCGCTTTCGTATCGGCTGCCAAAGCGCTGGCATTTGTGCGCGGAAGAAATAACTGTATACCTGACGATTTCAGGGAACTCGCAGTACCGGTACTTGCACACCGTCTGACAATACGTTCGCACGGAGCTCTTTCCAAAGACGGTAAATTCATATCAAAGCGTGATACAGCTGCCGGCATAATCGAAAAAATACTCGGCACCGTTTCCTGTCCTACGGAAGACTTAAGCAATAAAAGATAAAGATGGAACTTATTGTACTCATCGGAATACTACTTACGTTATTCATAGCAGAGATGATCTACTATCGTATTCATGCGCTCGATAACCTTCATCTCAAAGTTGAATTCTCCAAAGATGTAGCAAAATTCGGTGAGGACATAGAGCTTATAGAGATAGCCGAGAACAAAAAGAGACTCCCGCTTCCGTTCATCATTCTCAAGTTTGAATCCCCACGCGAGATCAAATTCTACGATATGGAGAATACTTCGTCATCGGACTTGTTATACCGTGAAGACATGCTCACCATGAAGGCATTCTCCAAGCACACACGCCGTATTAAAGCGCAGTGCACCAGACGCGGCTATTATGTTTTCCCGAGAGTCGGAATAACAACATCAGACCTCCTTCTCACTGAGCGGTTCTATATGGATTTCAGAAACGAATCTAATCTCACTGTTCTTCCTGAGATACTTGACACCGAACTCATTCAGATGCTGACTTCGGTAACTTTAAGCGAGCTTCAGTGCAAAAGGACACTTCTTACTGATCCTTTTACTCATGCGGGGATCCGTGAATACGGCCCGAATGATCCGATGAATCTCATCAACTGGAAAGCAAGCGCCAGGACCGGTGAACTGATGGTAAATCAGAATACATCAACATGCGCGCAGAAGGTCCATATTTTCGTGAATCTCGAATACTATAACAACAAGCACTCCACGTCTCTTCTCGAGAAGTCAATCAGCCTTGCATACACATATCTCATTGAACTGGCGGATCTCGGGATCCCCGCATCGATATACACTAATGGCGCGGATATCCTGACAGGATCTCAGGTTATCTCTGAGACAGATCTGGGTTCCGTCTCGCTGGATGAACGCGCAATAATGCTCGCCCGGATCGATTTAAAGAAGCCTGTTTTTTCTTTTGCGGATACGCTCGAAAAGTATATCTCCTCAACAGAGAGAGATGACTTTATCTTACTTATATCCCCACAGTTCAACGGTGATTTCAGGCCTCTCCTGACGGATATAAAGTCCCGCCGTCCTTCACTTTTCTGGCTCATGCCGGCTTATAAGACAACTCCCGATGCCGGTCCGGAACCTGAGATAACTCCTTCATATATGAGATGGGAGGTGCGCGGAAGTGACTGAGCTGAGAGATATCAATTCCACCCGTCAGACTTCTAAAGATGTCAACGGAAATACGATAATCATGGTCCGCGACAGTCTTCTGACCGAGATAATGTTATCGGTCATCATGGGCATCACTTTGCTCTCATTAATGGTTGTGGTCAGAAGTTACATAGACATAATCGACGTCAGTCTGCCGCTGCAGTTCGTGCCTTTGATCATGTCTGTCATTCACGTGCTGATCAGAAGGACCACGATCAGATCGCAGCTGCTTATCTTTATCATTCATGCAGCAGCTGACATTGCGTTTTTCCTGACCGTGATCAAAATCCCGGCGCTTCAGTACGGAAACAACATAGCTAACATGATATATCTGGCTGCCATACTTACAGTCTTTACACTGTTCTCACTGTTCTACAGACTAAGACCCACATTTACGGCAGCTGATGCGGAATTCATTGTTTTCCCTGCGATAATACATGTTGTTCTCTATCTGCTCTATGTCATAGCACATCACGAAAGGTATTCGAGGATCATTGTCATCCACGCGATCCTGATCGCCGTGATCTTCGTCATTATGCGCCAGAAAGCGGTGTTCGATTCCAAGTACTATCACTCGATGCGCAAATCGTCCAAGCCGATTGCACTTCTAAGAAAGCAGAACAACAGGACAATAGCCATCCTGCTCGGCATCATTGCAATATCCCTGCTTGTGCTTACAGTTTTCCCCACCGAATGGATCACAAATATCATCCTCGCTGTCTTAAGAGCTGTCTTCGGATTGATCTTCTTTTTGATCACCTTATTACACAGGGAATCCGATGAAACGGTAGAGATAGAAGATCCGCTCGATAAAATGGAAATCCCGCCTGAGACAGGCGAATTCAATCCGTTTCTTGATATCCTCGGAAAGGTACTTGCACTTTTAATACTGATCGCCATTATGGTTATCATCTTCAGACTGATACATACACTTATCCTGAACGCTCCCAAATACAAAAAGAAAACCGAAGTGAATGATTCCGGAGCTCTCACCGACACGATAGAAGATATCTCTCCGGAAAAGAGATCATTTACCATAAAAGGTCAGGATTTCGGAACGGGATACGAACGGCGCATAAGAAAACAGTTCTACACCAAGGCACGCCGCGCCATGCACAAAGGTCTCCCTGTATCGGATTCATCCACACCGGGACAGATTGAAAGCATCCTGCTCTCTTCCGGCGACCGTGAGATCTCAGGACTCAGGCAGGAATATGAGAAAGTCCGTTATGGGAAGAAATAACTCCATGATCACGCATCCGATAG
This sequence comes from Oscillospiraceae bacterium, assembly GCA_902788505.1. Classification (GTDB taxonomy): domain Bacteria; phylum Bacillota; class Clostridia; order Saccharofermentanales; family Saccharofermentanaceae; genus Saccharofermentans. The sequence goes on along the minus strand of CADAKH010000021.1, from coordinate 29,790 downwards.
AACCTGTTTTCGACAAGGACTCCAGGATCCTTATACTCGGAAGCTTCCCCTCAGTTAAATCAAGAGAGGAAGGATTCTTCTACGGGCATCCGCAGAACCGTTTCTGGAAAGTAACTGCAGGTGTTTTTAATGAAGATACTCCCGGGACGGTTGCGGACAAAAAAGCTTTTCTGTTAAGAAATCACATTGCTCTCTGGGATGTGATCGGTTCGTGCGAGATCAGCGGTTCTTCAGATTCAAGCATCAGAAATGTCACGGCAAATGACATCTCCCTGATCCTGAATACTGCTGATATTCAAAAGATATATCTTAACGGGCAGAAGGCTTTCCAACTTTATAAGAGATACATGCTGCCTGTTATAGGCCGCGAAGGTATCTATCTTCCTTCAACAAGCCCTGCAAATGCTGCCTGGAGCATCGAAAAACTGAAGGCAGAATGGAAAGTGATCACTTCATAAGAAACAGGCTGTCCCGGCAATCGGAACAGCCTGTCTCCGTTACTCTGTGATGAGCGAATATGCTGATATCTTTTTGATCCTGCGGGACAGTGCATATACCAGGATGTAGGATATGATGACCCCAAAAATAATGACTGATATGAACATCCACGGATCAGCTACCATGTTGCTCTTTGAGACACCGAATGCACTGAGGAGGACAGTTAAGAAGCCGTTGGCATTCAGGATACCGACTACCGCACCGATACTGATTCCGGCTGTGATGGCAGGCATCAGTGAAAGAGAAAGCTCAGTCCTTAACTGGTTGCTTGTAAAGCCCAAAGCTTTTTTGATTCCGAGTTCCTTCTGGTTCTTGATTATGATCGTCTTTATCAGTAGCATCATCGTGAGCCATATGACCATAACGGATACGAGGACAAGCACTATGCAGATTACTCTGGACATGGTAATGATAGGATCATTTCCGTTAGCAAGTTCCGTGCAGTAATTCAGATATACTCTGAGTCTGTCTCCAAATACATCCTCTATGCTTTCGACCACTTTCGTTGCCTTGACCGGGTCGGAGTTTTCGACATTAACGTATATATCTCCCTTAAAGCACTCGTGTCCGAGATGGTTAGCGCCATCCTCATTCATCATGACAAACAGGCCATAGTTTTCTGTCCCCTGACCGAATCCGGTTACAGTATATTCAAAGCTTGAAGCCCCGGATGTAAGGACTATCATGTCTCCGATCATGATCCCTCTGTTCTCGGAAAGCTTCTTGCCGATTACGATCTCATCGTCATATTGAGGAAGTCTTCCTTCGAGAAGGTTAACATCAGGAATCGAGTTCCATTCTTCGGCTACTTCTATCTGAACACTGTTTCCTTCATAAGCTGCCGAGAATGAATCTCTCCACCAGACATCAGTAACATATGGCAGATCAGATATTTCATAGATCGGATCATCATCATTTACGCTTACCCAGATATCCGAATAGTTGTCAGTCAGGAGCTTTTGAAGATTAACAGGCTCAACGCCGATGTTGTATCCGACAAAGACTGCCATGGCGAGGCTTATTCCGATCGCACTCATTACAACAGTAACAAGAATATTCTGTTTCTTTGCAGCAAAAGAACTCTTCAAAGCCATAAGCCAGACCAAAGGTCCTGAAGAAGTCTCCAAGGAGACTACATTTCTTTTGAAGGTGTGGCTCTTAAGACCGAATCTCAATGCGATTACCGGATCTAATGACTTGATCGAACTCGTTGATTTCAGTGCCACAAGGAACGAAGATCCTATGATCACGATTAAAGTAATGATAAGTGACACCGGATCAAAAGGGTGTTCCCATGACATATATGCAATGGATCTTAATGCCACCTCAAGAGGTGAGATTATAAGATAGATAAGGCCTGTGCTTATGACACATCCGATTCCGGCCGTAATAACAAATTCGAGTATATGCGCAGTCCTGATCTGGTGCGCTGTATATCCGAGTGCTTTTAATGCTCCGATATTTGTGATGTTCTGTTCGATACTGTTCGTGATCCGAAAGTAGATTACTATCAGGACAACCATCGTGATGATGATCGCAAAAGCGCAGAAGAATACAGAGATGATGTCGATCATCTGGGTATACATAAGCTTCAGTTCATTAATGGAATTGACGCCTGATGCGATATTTCTTGAATCGAACTCATTGCAGATCTTGTTATATTCTTCGTCGATATCCACTCCGTCCGCAAGCTGAAAGACGATCTGATCGATCGGTCTCGCATTTTCACTGTTGATCTCGCTTAAGGTAACCGGATCCACATAGAATATCTCATAAAGAGAAATACTTTCATAAAATCCCGCAACAGTGAATGTCCTTTCTCTTCCGTTTATCTTCAGAGTGATCTCATCACCAAGACCGTAAGCACCCTTGAAGATCTCCTGGTTGTAGAGCCTGGACATGTAGATAGGTTCATCCACAACATCCCCGTACAGATCGACAAACTGCGGTCTGTCTATCTCGCCCCACTCACCGTATGCTGCGTAACCGTACGTGCCGTTGACATTATCCATCGCATTTTTATTGTCCGGATCAATATCATCTCTTACGATCTCCGTGGCCAGATATGTCGCAGGAACAAGTTCATAGTTTTCCACTTCCGGCAAGGAAGAGATATACTCAACGATCGAATCTCTTTCTTTCTTGTCATAGGACGCAACAAATACCATGAGGTCAGGTGAATTGAGTTCCTCCACCTTTCTCTCAAACTGGGAGTTGTATCCTGATACAAGCATAAGTCCTATCTGCATCATGAATGACGACAATATGACGATCAGAAGGAAGCTGACCATGTGGGACATGTCCTTGCGGAAGTTTGCTTTAAGCAGTTTTCCTAACATTTCTTACCATCCCATCTCCGTGAGGAAACTGCGCAACTTGTCATGGCGTGCACGGTCACCTGAAACATAGGGGCCGAGATCGCACTCTCCGCTGATAGTACCGTCCTTTAGATATATGATCCTGTTTCCTCTTCTTGCGGATTTCATATCGTGAGTGACCATAAGGATCGACTGACCTTTATTGTTTACATCAGTCAATACATTCAATACCTGATCAGAAGACGAACTGTTCAGAGCTCCCGTAGGTTCATCTGCAAACACCATGTCAGGTGAATTGATAATCGCACGGACGATACCTACTCTCTGTGCTTCACCGCCCGAGAGCTGGTTCGGGAACTTGTTCCAGAGCTTGGGTTCAATTCCGACCTGCTTCAGAAGTTCTTTGGCATTGGCATTAAGCTTTCTTTTGTTCTGTCCTGTCAGAAGACCTGCTGTAAGGACGTTGTCCAGAACGCTCATGGAATCCATGAGATATACCTGCTGGAAAACGAATCCGCAGTGCTTTCTTCTGAAGATGGCCAATTGGTCACTGTTAAATTCTGTTATGTTTCTGTCTGAGAAATAGACTTTTCCAAGGCTTGCCTTATCCATTCCGGACAATGCATATAGAAGTGTCGATTTACCTGCACCGGAAGATCCCATGATGACCGTAAAGTCACCTTCGTAGATCTCCGTATCCAGATTCTTTATGACATGCTGCATTACACCGCCTGAAGAAAAGCTCTTACAAAGTTTCTCAGTTCTGATAATGCTTTTCTTAGGCATACTTCTTTTCCCTTACCTTGCGAATAATACTTACTACAACAATAATAACAACGATTGCACCGACAGCAGCGATAACATATACAATGTTAAATGAAGGTGCTGTCTCAGCTTCAAGCTCAACGGGTACCGGCTCACTTACTGTAAGCTTGATCGTTTTAGTTAATTCATATGACTTACCGTCGATATCCTCATAAGTGATCTTAACTTTAACATCATCTGAGCCTGCCGAAGCGCCTTTCAAAGAAAGATCGATAGTTGAGTTTGCACCCTTTTCGAGATTGCCGACGATGGTATCAGCTTCGTTGATCGTATCACCTGCAACACTGACAGCCACATTATAGATATCAGTCTTGCCTGTGTTGTTGAGCTTCATCGAAAAACTCGTCTTGCTGCCAATCTCAATATCGCTCTTTGTGAGTTTCAAGTCAGACACTGAAAGGTCAGGTGTCTGATAGATGGGAACTACGATCTCTGAAGAATCCTGAAAGTACATCTTGTCCATGTCTTCGAACTCATAACTTACTGTCAGAGTGTAAGGCTTGGGAGCAAGATCGCTTCTTGTAGCCATCTTAACAGTAACATCGAATTCTTCTTCGTCTTCAACTGTATCAACATAATAGACATTGGTTCCGGATACAGGATACATCTCATTGTCTTCGCTCGTAAATGCGATCTTGATGTTGTAAAGATGAGTGTCTTCTGATTCATTTATGAAATGAACTGTAAGGTCGAACTCATCTCCTGCATTGACTCTGTCCTTGCTGATCTCACTTCCCGTGACAATAAGCCTGGGAGTGTAATAATCTGCGCGTACCGTCCGGCTGAACTGGGCAAGTCCCGAAAGGCCGGCAACTGCCACTGCTGCGCTTGCTGTTGCAGTAAAGATCTTGGTTAATAACGTTTTCATGTGGTTCTATCTCCGTTTCCATTTTTAGTTATCACGGAGATTCTACAAAAAACAACCTTAACTGACTTTGCGCCAACCTTAAGATAAGATTAATTTTTCAGACGATCTTGAAAAAGAGTCTTACACGAAGGCCCTTATCCGCATTGGCAACTTCAAGGTCACCGCCCATCTTTTCCATGAGCTCATAAGCAATGGCAAGTCCCAGTCCTGAACCGGGCTTTCCTTTTGCATTCTCTCCTCTTCTGAAACGCTTGGTGATCATTGGGATCTCGTCATTTGAGACACCGCCGCCTTCATCGGTAAATGAAACCACCAGATAATCATCTTCTATATGTGATTCGAGATGTATCTTTGTTCCGGCATACTTATAGGAGTTAAAGATTATATTATTAACGACCTGGGTAACTCTCAAAGGATCGCACATTATGATGCATCCCTCGACCTTACCGCCCGTTACCAGATCCATGTGATCCGCATCTTTTATTATTCCTTCAAGGATCCTGCTCTCCTGTTCAGACGTTTCCACATTGAGCTCGTTTAGCTCTGTCAGGGTCTCGGTAAACAGATCGGATACCATGGCATCAATGTTGTCAGCCTTGGTGACAATGGAACCCAGCCTTTCCTTTGTCTTCGGGTCAGTGCTCTGTGCTTCCAAAAGCTCTCCCAGAGCCTTTATCGAAGCGACAGGAGTCTTGATATCATGAGACAGCTGGGACACCAGCTCCATCTTGCTTCGCTGTGCTTCATACTCCTTCTGTTTTGCTTCGCTGAGCTCGGTCCTCATTATGTCGAAGCTCTCGGTAAAACTTCCGAAGATATTTCCCCTGTCCATCTTGAGAGGCTTGTCGAGATCTCCGGATGCGATATCGGATGCAAATTCCTTAAGGTCTTCAAAAGGTTTAATGATGTTTCTGTAAACCCATAGAAGAAATAGTGCGATAAGCAACGCCTCAACAAGAGCCACAATGATAAATCTTCTCTCATAGTTTTTATGAGTCTCGCTTCTCATCGATGTAAAGTCATTGCTGATCAGGAGTTTCCCGACCACTTCGCCGTCAACCTTAATATCTCTCATCGTATATCTTTCCGATGTTGCGCGACCCAGATCTTCAGGCATCCCCGTTTCAGTCCTGACAAGGATCTTACCGTTATTATCCATAACTTCATAACTGATGCCGTCTGCCTTTGGGACTATTGATCTGTTTTTGACACTGATAATGTCCCAGTTATCTGACAGCTCGTTCAGGAGAACGTTCACCGCAGTATTATCAAGATAGCCTGCCGGTACCCTTTTCCCATAGTTCAGGAAAAAAACAGGGATTATAAGGATGACCGTCAGAAGGACAGCAAGCAGAACAAAGCGTTTTTTCATTATCCTTCCGCCTTAAAAAGATATCCTCTGCCCCTTGCAGTCTTAATGAATACCGGTTCGTTCGGATCGTCTTCGAGCTTTTCTCTCAGGTGCCTTATATGAACATTCAAAGTGCCGTCGGAAACAAAGCTGTCTTCCCACACATTGCTGAATATCTCTTCCTTACTGATAACCTTGTTTCTGTTGTTTACGAGATATACCAGGAGCTTATATTCCATAGCGGTAAGCACAACTTCATTGCCGCTCTTATAAACTATGCCGGCATCCTCATCGATCCTGAGATCACCATATACCATTCCCTCACCGGATTTTCTGCCTGATGATTCATATCTGTTAAGCACAGCCTTCACCTTGGCAAACAGGACATTCAGTGAATAAGGTTTGGTGATATAGTCGTCGCCTCCGATATTCAATGCAACGACCATGTCATCGTCAGAAGACCTTGCGCTTATAAACAGTATCGGTGAATCTATGGTCTCTCTTAAAGTCTTGCAGAGCGAGAAACCTGATGCATCACCGAGATTAATATCCAGCAAAATGACGCCCGCCTCATTATCCTTGAAAAAATCCAAAGCCTCAGAAGACGTTAGAACATATTTGGAACTGACACCCATCATGTTGAAGTATTCGGATGTGGATTCAGCGAGTTCCTTCTCATCATCGATTATCAAAACGTTATATCTCATGCGAAAAGTATAACACTTAACTCTATAAGCCTGTCTATATAAACCTGAACCATGTGATTTAGCTAAATAGCACATGACTTATATTTATAATAATATAAATTTTATTTATGGTTTCACTTGCGCTCATAAGCGTTAATAAGGTATAAAGTGATTGTCCTTCAGGCAATTTGAAGCTGATTTCAGCCATAAGAAAGGGGGGGAGCATTATGAGCCTTGATACTAAAAGGACCCATATAAAAAGAGCCGCAGGCGTTTTAACAACGCTAATGTGCATTGCCCTGATCCCTATGGTAAGCCTTGCAGCGGGATTTAAACCTTTATTTGAACCTGATACAGTAAGCTTTGCTACTGACATGGCTTGCTATGCCGGTGCTTTCTCCACTGCAGTCACGGCATCTATCAACCCTTCTGCTACTATGGCTGTTCTGGCCATACTCGGTTCTTTTGAGAATGCGGCCATCTACTCTCCCGATTCAGTTGCCCTCAATAACTTTGCTGATTTCCTTAACGGCATTCCGATCATAAGAGAAGTCGGCAAGCTTCCGATAGCCAATCCCTATGCGGCAGTTTTCCTTACGCTTATAGCAGTTGCCCTTATCGTTATCCACTCTTTTGCAGAATCAAAGATGGTATCTGAAGAGACGATAGATAAACTCGATAAGTTCGTAGGATATATCTGCACCGTCTCTATTACTCTCCTTCCGTTTGTAACGAACGAGGCTTTGGAGGCAGATCCTCCGGGAGTAAAGGGCGCCGCGCTGGTTTCGAAAACAGTTGCACTTTACGCTGCTCCGGATAAAGCATCCTCAACCGGATGGCATACATATGTCCTTGCCGGCATCACCATTATCGCCATCACCATCTTCTACTACTGCACATACACTTGTATGGATAACTGGGAGATTATCGTAGCAGCTGTCCCTGTTAAAGGCACAAGCCTTATCTGGCAGATAATCAAGGCAATCCTTCACATTATCCTTTTGCTCCTTCAGCTCTTTGCACCTGTAGTAAGCTTCATCGTAAGCGTTCATCTTGCGATTGCGGGTCTGTTTCTTTTCAGGATCCTGAAGAGAGTGTCCCAGTACTATAAAGATGTCTATATCTACACGGTTCTCCGCAGGATATTCAAACGCAATGATCCCGTTCCGAGAATCGAGAAACACGTCCCGGGGAAAATCCGCAAACTCTATCCGATGATGGAGCTTGCCATGTCGGTATATACATTCCACGGCTACGCAAGGCTTGCCAAGCGCTCAAGAGTATGGCTTGTCAAAGACGGCGATACTATCGATCTTGTATACAACAGACTTATCCGCAAACCTTATATCATTTCGTGGAATGAACTCCGCGAAAAGTTTGAAGGCAAGCCTGTATATATCGAGCAGTGCGCGAGATTTTTAAGGATCCGCACAGAAGACCGCAAGATAGAATTCGTCATGTCATCACGTTATAAACCCGAGGTCCCGATGCTTTCGGAAATGCTGGATATCAAGGATTACGAGCCTGTCAAACAGGAGATAAAAGAAACCAAAAAGATGAAACGCAAACTGCGCCGTAAAAGCAAAAAGACAGCTGCGGAATCAATCTGATTATTTATAAGGAAGAAATCATGAAACATTCAGCTAAAAAAAGAATCGAACAAGAAAAGAAAGCTGCCCAGAGAAAGGTTACGCTCAAATGGGGTGTCGTTGCCGGCATCATCCTGGTAATACAGGCGGTTGCCTCCGGTTTCTTATTTCTCAGCGCTTTAAATCTCGGCATGTTCCCTTTGTGGATGCTTGAAATTGCAGCCGGAGTCGTTTTGGTATTAGCTCTGATCAGCTCGCTTCTCTTTTTCGGAGGCAAAAAGGAGAATCTCGGCAAAAACTTCCGCAGATTTACCGGTATCTTTCTTGCAGCAGCAATCACTGTTACATCCGTTTATGTCGGCAATCTGTTCGGAAGCATTAATCAAACTGTCGAGAACATCACTACTGCTCCGACAGTCTCAGAACAGGCAGAGCCGGTCGTAGAAACAATGAATGTCTACGTTCTTTCAACCAGCACCGCAACAAGCCTTGCTGACTGCAAGAGTCTTAAATTCGGTGTTATAGGAGGAAATGACGGTCCTGCTTCATTTGCAGCTGTTACAAAGATCAAGAGCGAACTTGCATCTGAGATCAATGTTACCGACTATAAGAATTTCTCCGTTCTCGGAATAGACTTCTATCACAAGGATATTCAGGTTGCAGTCATCAACCAGACTTATCTTGGAACTCTCAAAGAATCAAGCCTGTTCTCCAACTGGAACGATCAGACCAAGCTGATCACTTCAATTGAGATTACCGAATCCGAATTCGCAGCTGCTGAAGCCTCGAATCCTTATTCCAAGGGCAATTACGACAAACCCGTAGAGATCAAGCCCGCTACCAGCGCAGTTGACAATATCGATGTCGAACCATTCATCGTCTATATCAGCGGATCAGATACAAGAGATGAATATTTTGCAACCGAAAGAAGTGACGTAAATATCCTTATGGTTGTAAATCCCCAGACCAAGCAAATACTTCTTGTAAATACACCCCGTGATTACTATGTTCCCAATCCGAGATCAAGTGTAGGAACTGAAGATAAGCTTACACACCTGGGTCTTTACGGTGTCGATTGTTCGATCACCGGTCTTGAGAATCTTTACGACTGCGACATCAACTATTATGTCCAGATCAATTTTACAGGTGCCGAAAAGCTTGTTGATGATATTGGCGGAATCACCTTCTACAATCCCCGTGAATTCAGCGGAAGAGGCTGTTATTTCCCTGAAGGCGAGATAACGATAAACGGTGAGGAAGCAGTTGTTTTCGCTCGCGAGAGGTATGCATTTGCAGAAGGCGACAACATGAGAGGACAGAACCAGATGAGACTTATCACGGCAATCTTCAATAAGGTCACCTCTTCTCCTACTCTCATCCTGAATTACCAGACGATCCTTGATGATCTCGACGGCTACATCGTCACAAATATGGAGTCCGATGAGATCGATACACTTGTCAGAATGCAGTTAAATGATCTGGCAGAATGGAATATCCAGACCTATGCTGTTACAGGATGGGGCGGTATGGACACAACATACTCCGCACCATATGAGGATCTCTATGTCACTTATCCTTACATGAGCACTGTTTATCAGGGTCAGGACCTCATTGACAGAGTCCTTGACGGCGAGACACTTACGGACGAAGACGTGGAATAACAGATTCCTGACAATCAGACAAAATAAAAACTGCCGTACGGGGCTTACTCGTGCGGCAGTATGTTTTTCTCGTAATAGTGTTTGATAATGGACCTTCTGGTGACTATCCCTATGAATATTCCGCGGTCATCGGTTATCGGCACAAAGTTGGTCTCCATCGATCTTATGATCAGGTCTTCGATAGAAGAACTTATCGATACCGGCTGGTTTTTATGTGTGTTTAGTCCGATATCCGTGAGCTTGAACTGTTCTAAGCTCTCTATTGCCATTGTGTGCGGTTCACCGCCCTCGCCCTTTACGATGAACCAGAGAAGATCACCCTCGCTTACAGTTGCAATGTAATGGCCTTCGCGGTCAAGCACAGGAACAGCCATATAAGAGCTGCTGTGCATCTTTTCGAGTGCCTGACGGACTGTATAGTCTGAATATAGGTAGGTGATCTCCTGCTTCGGACGGGTAAAAAAAGCAATATTCATATCAAGCTCCGCCAAGATCCTTATCGATCCTTACCTGGAAAGGCGTAGCAGTAAGTCCGTTCTGAGCATGAAGCGGTGTAGGACCATATGAGAAGAATGCATATCTCACCTTGGAAGGAAATTCGACCATGGGGCATGAGAGAAGGATAGTCTTACCGTCGAAGTCAACATTGGCCTCTGCCGGATAGAACTCTCCGTCCTCACCTGCAACTTCAAATCCGGAATCGTCCGGACCGAATCCTGTTGTGAGGTTCAAGAGGAGGTAATCTCCGCCGAATGTGATCTCAACGCCCTCGCCTCTTCTTGCATCTATGATGAAAGGAGAAACAGCTTCGACCTTCTCGAAGCCATAAACAAACTTCTCTGCAAGAAGCGCAAGTCTGTCGCCCGGAGTCTTCTTGTCAGCCGGGAACAGGTTGTTGAACTCACCGCAGTCTACCGTGACTGCCATATAGACATTGGGCATGTCGATTGCAACGATCTGCTGCTGCTCACGGAGAAGCGGCCATGACATATCGTCGTAGCCCATATATTTGCGGTCTTTGGAAATATACATAGGAAGCTGGCAGAAGATGAACGGGAGCTGGTCATCGAAGAATACGTCGCGCCATTCCTTGATCATGGTCTCGAAAACATGTCCGTATTCAGACTGATGTCCTTCAGTATCTGCCTCACCCTGATAGAAGATGACCCCTCTTAATGTGTAAGGTGCAATTCTTAAGATCATGCATTCGAAAGCAGCGCCCGGATGTCTTGCAGACTTTGGACCGACAGGTGCCGGCCAGGGTGCAGGTCCGATCTTTGCATCAGCTTCCGGATATGTCATCCAGGGATCTTCTTCAAGAGCAGCCATAAGGAGTTCCTGATACTGCTCATAACTCTTTTTATACTCGGCTTCGGCCTTGTCAAATTCCTCAGGTGTCAGCTCGGAAGCCGCATCATCGAAATCCTTGATATACTGTCTTCCCTCTTTCGTGGACAGAAGCGACTCAACACTTTGCCAGTTATCAATTGTTGATCTCGTAGCACAGCACTGGATAATGCCGATCTTTGCATCAAGTCTTGATTCAAGTTCTCTTGCAAAGTAGAAAGCAACGGCGCTCATGTCACCTGCTGTCTCACTGTTGACATCGACCCATTCAGTGGCAGCTTCAGCTCTGGCCTGCTCTTCATTCATATGGCCGAAAGCAGGAACCTTATAATATCTGATCTCGGTATTACCGATCTTGGGAATAATGAACTTGGCAAATTCGGAACGGAAGAGAGGATAGTCCATATTGCCGCCGCCTGCAGCAAGCCATACCTCACCTGCATAGACATCGCGGATCACACCGGCTTCGTTGTCATCTTCGAAGATCTTTATCTCGTAAGGACCGCCCGGCTCTTCAACCGGATCAAGACAAACGAGAAAACTTCCGTCCTGCTCAGTCCCGCATGTGCCGGTGGAAATCTCTTCACCATCTTTTAAAAGAGTGGATTTGATAACACAGGTCTTATCGGAATAACCGAAAATGCGGAGCTCTGCGCCCCACTGGAAAACCATCTTATCTCTAAAAATTCCATTAAGTGTAATAGCCATACCGTTTTATTATATCAAATGTGTGAGCAAGTTGCTCATATGTATTGAGTGGTTTTTGTAGTATCTGACCAAAAATCAAAACAACACGACAAAATCAAGAGCAACCTACACTGCCCGTATCAATTCCTTCTGCCTATAAGATATAAGACAATTGTTAGGTACAAAGCACCAAAACCTAAACAACTGATGAATAAAATATAAATACTTATTTCAGAAAAGTTTCGAACAGAAAACCAGTGCCTGAGCGGCATCACCATTGATCGTTATGCTTCCCTGTGAGACTGCAACAACAAAACTCTTGTCTCCGTTCAGGACAGAGGCGAATGTCTCTGCATCAGCATCGATATAGAAAGGAGCGTTGATATATTCGTAAGGTGCCACCTCAGGAATGCCGTCTTCGATCTTTACGTAGAGCGGCAGGTTGTCGAGATTACCGTTCAAGGTAATTTGTGTAGCCGTGTCCTGAAGGAAAGATGTCTTCTTAGCTCTCTCTTCAACTGCTTTGAAAATACTGCCAAATGTCGGTTCGATTTTCTTCTTCTGCATTTAGATCACCCTTTCTACTTGTATTATAAGGACTTGCTCTCAAAAGCCAGTATCCAGGATATTGGAACTATCTTTGAGGCAAGGTGCAAAAGCTTTTGCGAAAAAGGATACACAAGCATCCTTCGTCCCTTTAAAGAGGCCTTGAGCGATTTTTTTGAAAGACTCACCGGATCGATAACAAAGTTCTTGCGCCAGTCGGTAAAATCAGCCTGCTTTCCTTCAGTTGCTCTTCTTTGGAAATCAGTAGCAACAGGACCCGGGCATACTGCCATGACATCAATTCCACTGCTCTTAAGTTCACATCCCATCGCTCTCGAAAAAGAGATCACATACGACTTGCTTGCCGCATAGCATGCAAACCCGGGCTGTGGAAGAAATCCCGCAGATGATGCGATATTGATTATCTTCGCTTTAGTGTTATCAAGAGGCTTCATATAGGGAACCGTGATCCTGATCATCTGACTTAAAGCACTGCAGTTGATCCTTATGGTGTTATCAAGCGCTTCTGCTGTCTTTTCCATGACAGTACCCTTGATTCCCATTCCTGCCGAGTTAATAAGCAGACCCACAACAGGCTCTTCTGCCTTGAGTTTATCTTCGATTATCTTTATTCCCGAATTATCCGAAAGATCTGCTGCAACCGGAACAACCTTAACACCGTTCACGGAAGCCGCGATCTCTTCAAGCGCATCCCTGCGCCTTGCGACAGCCCAGATCTCATCGAATGGAGTCTTGAAGTATTCGCCTTTATCACCGGCAACAAGTTCTAAAAATGCCTTTCCTATGCCTGAAGAGCTGCCTGTTATGATCGCGATTTTCTGGTGCATTTAAGCTTCTCCTAAAGAGGAAGTTCTGTACCTTTAATAATACACTCCGGGTAAAAATATTAAAAGAGAATGTCCTTAAAACATACCCTCTGCCTGTTGTTATCGAAGTCGAAGCTGTGCCTGGATCCGCCTGCACACCACTTCTCCCACTCGCAGTCCTGACACTCCCTGCAAAGTGAAGACAGAGGCTTTCTAAATACCTGAAAACGGTTGAACCATACATCGCTGAATTTATCTTTTGCAATGTTTCCCTGAACGAATTCAGGTCTGTCTTCGATATCAAGACAGGCGGTTATATCACCGTTGATCCTTATTGCCGCAGTATGTGTTCCCGCGCCGCAATAGAAGAACCAGTCTCTTACATCTCTTTCATATTCAAGTCCCAAGAAATGCGAGCATCCGTAGTTTACAGGTATACCCTGCGCTCTCTTATCCCTGATATAGTTGAACAGATATCTCTGGTCATCGGGAGTAAGAAGCATATCCGGATAATCCAGCGCTCTGCCCATCGGCTCGATTCCTATAACACGCCATGAATCAAGGTCGATAGAATCGATTATCTCAAAGAGCTCATCCAGCTCCCCTATATTCTTATGATTTACTACAGTCGTGACCTGGATATGTCTGAATGCCTTCTGATCAATAAGATTTTGGATTCCCCTCATTGCCTTGTCATATCCGCCCTTAAGTCCTCTCTGACTGTCATGGGTATCACGGAGTCCGTCAATACTTACCGATACCGTACCCATGCCTGTATCAGCAAGCATCCTTGCAACATCTTCAGTGATGAGAGTTGCATTGGTCGTCATGCCCCAGTGAAAACCCTGCTCATTGGCATAGCCCAAAAGCTCGGCAAAACCGGGATACAAAAGCGGCTCGCCGCCCGTAATGCAAAGCTGGAGTTTTGAAATATCGAAATGCTCTTTTACATCATCCAGAACCGCTTTGAATGCTTCAACATCCGGACCGTGTCCCAGGCCGGGCGCACAACTGCTTCCGCAGTGAAAGCACTTCTCATTGCAGCTTCTTGTCAGTTCGAAAAACAGATATATCAGTTCAGGATCCTTGAAAAGCCTTGCCCGCTCTTCAGCCTTCCGGTCAAGATATACCTTCTTGGCTTCATTAATATCCACAGGCTTTAATCTTCCGGCGGAGGTCCGTAAACATCTACTTCAGGACCATCAACATCATCCGGTGGAGGTCCGTATACGCAGACTTCAGGTTCAGTCTCATTATTAGCCGAAGGCTTGGTAGCTTCAGTCTTCTGCGTCTCCTCAGTCTCTTTCGTTGACTCATCAGTCTCTTCTATGGTTGTTTCCGGCGGCGGACCGTAAACATTGGTCTCACGTGTCGGCGGAGGTCCGTAAACACAGCCTTCAACTGCCATGCTGAGCGCGCCGATACTTGCGGCTACAGCAACAAAAGTTAATGGTTTTTTAGATCGTTTCATAGTTATTATCCCCCACGGGAAAATATGTTATCCTGCTTACTTATCTTCGGAAGAATCATCTTCCCTGTTCACTGTGTTATCAGATCCCTTGAAACCTGCCAATGGCTTAGATGCCGTAGGAGCAGCCTTCGAATTCGGATCCATGATCGAAGGTCTCTGACCTTCAAGAGCAGCTCCCATTGCAGGAGCGGTCATATTTTTCTTGATATCACGCTCTTCATCTACTATAGCAGAAGGACGTACGATTCCACCATAAGCAGAAGTATGTTCTTCCTGAGCACTGTTATCAGTATCACGGCTGACAGGTGCTCTCTTAAAGAAAGCAGACTTACGTGTCTTGGCACTGTCAGCAATGCTGGTGTAGGAAGCCTTAGCCTTCTCTTCCTCAGCCTTCTTTGCCTGCTCTTCCTCGATGCGTCTCTGCTCCTCGCGGAGTCTTGCTTCCTTAGCCTCTTCGCTCTCCTTGAATGCAGATACATTTCTTCCGGGAGCAGCCCAAACAGGAGCTCTGCCTGAACTGTTATAGCTCTTTCCTGCCAGAAGCGTACCCAACTGATTTGAATTCGATGAAGCCTTTGCGCGCTCTGCGGAAATTGAAGGTCCGTCTATCGATGCAGCGGATGCCGAAGCACCTACACCGGATGAAGAACCACTCTTAAAAGTACCGTAAGGATTCTTTACTTTATCGGCGTCAGAAGACTTGATCTGCTTCTCTGCATTCTGTTCGAGCGCCTTGTCGTAACCTTCAACAGTCGCCAAAGCGGATATTGCAGGCACTACACCGCCCTCGTTTGACGCCATTTGATTCTTGAAAAATGCTGATGTTTTACTCTGTTTTTTATTCATAGCGGCTCTTGCCTCTCTTGCTGCATCTGCTGCTTCCATTGCTTTCTGAGCTTCCGCAAGTCTAGCTTCGGCCTCGGCTTTTGCTTTAGCCGCTGCCTTCTCGGCTTCAAGTGCTTCAAGTCTTGCACGCTCAGCAGCTTTTGCCTCTTCTAAAGATCTAGCTTCTTCTGCTCTTCTTGCATCTTCGGCAGCTTTTGCCTCTGCTTCCAATCTGGCTGCTTCGGCTAACCTTGCCTCCTCAGCTTTTCTTGCTTCCTCGGCCTTTCTTGCCTCTTCTGCCTTTCTTATTTCTTCTGCACGTCTGGCTTCCTCAGCTCTTCTCGCCTCTTCAGCCCTGCGTCTTTCTTCTTCGATTCTGGCCTGTTCAGCAGCCCTTGCTTCTTCCTGAACTCTTCTGGCCTCTTCTCTCTTACGCGCTTCATCTTCTCTTCTTGCGCGCTCTGCAGCCTTAGCTGCCTCCTGAAGCTGTCTTGCTTCTTCTGCGATTGCTTCAGCCTTTGCCTTGGCTATCGCGGCAGCCTTTGCAGCCTCCTCTGCTTTTCTTGCCTCTTCTATTCTGGCAAGCTCAGTAGCCTTTGCAGCTTCCTGAGCTATCCTTGCTTCTTCAGCCTTTCTGGCCTCCTCAGCTTTCTTGGCTTCTTCGGCTTTTCTTTCTTCTTCAGCCTTCTTAGCCTCTTCTGCTAATCTAGCTTCTTCATAGGCCTTTGCCTTCTTAGCTTCGGCATTTCTTCTTATCTCTTCTACTCTTGCAGCCTGAGCAGCTCGTCTCTCTTCAAGGAGCTTCGCAGCTTTCTCACGTTCTGCAATCTGTTCGGGTGTAAGTTCATTCTTGGGACGCTTGATAGGTCCGCTCTGAGGAGCTGATGCAAAGTGTTGATCCATAGGCTTCTCTTTCTGTTCTGTAGTTTTATCTTTCTTATCGGAAGCAGCTGTAACAGCGCCTCCGACAACTGTTGCAAAATGCCCCGGACGGGAAGCCGCATCTTTATCCTCAACCGGTTTTTCTTCCTTCTTTGAAGGTGTAACAGTACCGGGACGTGCAGCTGCTGTCTTTTGCTCAGCAGGCTTTGTTTCAACTTTAGTATACGATGCAGGGACTGCGCCCGGACGTGTAGCTGCTGTTGTTCCTGCAACCGCACCGGCAGCTACTGCCTGAGCATGGTTAACTGACAGGCTTGCAGGTCTCTTGACAGGTGCCTTCTGCTGAACAGGTTTTGCCGCAGCCGGTTTATTTTCTTCTGCTGCTTTCCTTGCAGCCGCATTCTTTCTGATCTCTTCAACTCTTGCAGCCTGGGCAGCCTTTTTCTCAGCAAGAATCTTTGCTGCCTTCTCACGTTCGGCAATCTGTTCAGGTGTAAGTTCCTTCTTGTTATTCTGTGCAGATGCTCTTGCAGCAGATGTCTTTGCCGCAGGTGAAGCAGTCTTGGCAACAGAAGCCGTTCCTGCTGACTTGGTATCTGCAACAGCCTTAGCATGATTTACCGATAATTCTGAAGGTCTCTTAACAGGAGCTTTCTGAACAGCAGTTCTCGTTCCGGTTGCAACACCCTTCTCGGATGCTTCCATCGCCTTGATCTCTTTCATTGCATTTGCTGTATTAAAGCTCTTTTCTGTTTGAGCGGCAGCGGTATTCATGCTCTTTACGGGGCCAAGATAACCGAAGAACTTTTCGGCAAGGAAAGGAACACCCGGAATGAATGCAATCGCGAGATCCGCGCCGTCGAGTTTCTCCTGCTTTTTAAGATATCTGTATCTGATATAAAGGAGTCCGCCGGCAACAATGAGAAGGACTATCCAAAGCCAGCTCCAGACTGAAGTTTTGCCGGGGCCCTTCTTGCCACCGCCGCCTGTAGCTGTAAGAGCAGCTACAACCGGTGTGCCGTCTTCGTTTGTCTCTTCGGCAGCGCCGTCTCCGTCTTCATCGAGAATGGATGTCTCTTCAACAGTAGGAGTCTCTGTAGCCATAACCACAGAAGCAGATGTAGCAACTGTCGCTGTTGTTGTCTGCGCTGCACTCTCAGTTACTGCCGTTGTCTCATCGGAAGTATCAGTGGTCGTATCAGCTTCTGCCGTTGCCTGTGTCGCTTGTGTCTCCTGCTGTGTCTGCGTAGGTGCAGTTGTAGGAGCTTTAGTGGGATCAGGTGCTCTAGTAGGCTCCGGCTTTGGAGTATTTGTTGGTGCCTTTGTAGGCACAGGTGTGTTGGTAGGAACAGTAGTAGATTCTTCAGTCGGTTCTGGTGTAGGCTCAGCCGAATAATTAACACTGTAAGAATAATCTTCTACTTTAAAATTTGCGCCTTTATTTGTACAAGAAACCAAAAAAGCAAACCATTGATTTGGAGCCACAGTTACAGATACAACATCTTCCGAGCAGCTCAAATTAGAACAATGATCAGCTGAACCCCATAGATAATCGACATCATCAGGACTACAACTAATCACTATTTTTAAAGAAATAGATTCAACGTCAGAATCAAAACTCCAACTATTTACATAAATTACTGCGCTATCAACATCACTGCTGTTAACTCCACAATCAACAACGCCATCAGCTCTTACGTCGTGAGATTCAAAACAATTAACTGCGATTGAAAAAGCAAAAAATGCGCATACTAATGCGCACAGGAATTTAAGCGAGAAGCGCCCCGAATAGCTGCCCGACATCTAGATTTCCTCCAAATAAAGCACAAAGAATCCCTAATATAAAATATTAGAAGATACTTAAATTATACAGTGGATGCCTTTATTTTCAAGTATTTGGAGTTGGTATGGAAGTATGTTAGGAGCCGTAAAATCAGTCGTCTTCGCGTGCATTTTCAGCAAGCACTTCTTCATCCGGAACGAAGCCTTTGACAGTCTTCTGAGCTGCCGGAATTATGGCTTCCTCACCTGACTTCAGAATCTCGGGCTTTTCTTCCTGCACTTCGGCTACACGGTCGATGACAGCATTCGAAACTTCAGAACCGATCTGTGGTCTGATTGCTCCGCTGTAAGTTTCATCTGTTTCTTCTGTGCTTTCGGATTCCTCGTCAGAATCTGATACTCTTGCGGCAGTAGGACGCTTCAAAGCAGTAGGCTTAACCTTTGCTGGAACTGCGCCTGTGATCTTAACTTCTGAAGGTGCGGCAGAATCCATGACCAGTGCGGGAGTCTCCGCCTCTTTGCCGACAACATCGGAATCAAGTTCTTTTCGCTGCTGCTGACGCGCTTCAAGTGTATTCGAATAAACCGGTCTGATAGGTGCAGTATTGGATTTTTGCAGATAGCCGTTGATGATCATCTGCTCTTTTGCTTTATCGATCTCTTCTGCTTTTTTAGATGAGATTCCTAAGGAACCGAATACAGCACCGGCTTCAATTTCTTCCCTTTGTGCTTCACTCTTTCCTCCGAGCAAAGTGTTCCTGGAAGCAGCCTCTTCTTCGGCCTTTTTCCTGGGGTCTCTTGTCTCGCGCTTGATCTGACGGATCTTCTTGTCGGCTCTTCTTTCCCTGAAAGAAACACGTTGGACGACTTTATCCGCCTGTCTCTCGGTATCGAGATTTTTGTTGTATTTTTCTTTGTATTTATCGGTGATACTCCACACGATGAGTGCGATTATCAAGCCTGCTACTACTACAGCAGCAATAGTAATAACGATGGGAGTCAGCTGACTGTTGTCTGCAAAATCAATGAACAGCGAATTTGTCATGTCACTTCTCCTCCTTGTTATCTTCTGCGGTATTTTCCATGTTTGAGCTGTTTTTGTCAACCGCAGCTTCTTGAGGTTCAAAAGGAATTATCTCTTCTTCAGCTTTGCGCTTATTAACAGCATTACGTCTTACAACAATTGTAACCGCCATGGCGGCAATGAACAGTACAACAATTACTATTGCCGCAATGACAAGTCCCTTTGCAGCCTTGCTGATCGATTCAACGGAAAGATCAGAGTTTGAATCGCCGACCTGCACAGTCGTTTCCGGCAAAGCCGACGACACGGCTGATGTCTCTGTCTGAGCAACGCTTTCGGTCGTTTCGGCTACAGGCGTAACGGGAGCCGGAGTGATCTTAACGCCGGTGTAATCCGATAATGCAATGCCGTTTGCTCCGAGAGGAACAGCATGGTCAAGACCGATGAATTCGCCTTCTTCTGTCTGCCAGAGAACCTCTTTTACGAAGTCGTACTTCTCCTCATCCCAAGTCTTGAAATCGTCTTTTACAAGACCGCCTGTGTCACCCGAATTGGCATTGAAGCACCAGAAGGTGTGATGGAGATGCTTCTCGGCTATAAGCTGTCTGAAGTATTCCATCCACTTGAGGTTGTCGCCTTCCATAAAGCCGCCCCACTCGCCTACAAAGATCGGTGCAATGCCGTCTTCCTGGATATAGAGCCAGTAGTCGTGCCATGCATCCCTGTAAAGTGATTCGTAGGTAAAGCCGCCTTCGAACCAGGGCTGTTCGTATACTCTCGGACCGTAGTCGTGAGGCGAATAGACTATCTGCTTATTTCTTTCGGGCGAACCGAAATCTATAGGATAGTCTTTAACACCCATGAGGTTTGCACCCCACCACGTGTTGTAATAGTCGTCTTCGTCATTTGACGATACGAAATTATTTGCCTGAATATTCTTAGGATATATCTGGATGCCCTCGATGATTATGAGAGCATGGGGATTTGCATCAAGAACGGCATTTCCTGCGCGCTCGGCAACCTTTTTCCAGTTGTCGGGACTGTCGGAATCGTTCCAAATTGCATGTGGTGTCTCGGATGCTTTTCCATGAGGCTCGTTCTTAAGATCGTAACCGATTATGGTGTCGTTGGCCTTGTATCGTTGAGCACACCATGAGAGTGATTCAATAAAATCGTCTTCGGTAATGTCATCTCTGTACCAGACAGGGTGATTATGGCCGGAAGCATCCGTTTTCGCTGTGTGGATGTCGATGATGACTTTCATGCCGTTCTTCTCGCAGAGGGAGAGAACATAATCGAAGATCTCCAGTGAATTCATAGAATTGAGAGCCTCGTTATACGCGTTGTTGTAGTTGGCTCTCGGGTATTCGCCGTTCTTCCACTGAAGCAGGAGTTCGGCACTCATGGGAACTCTTAAGACATTGAATCCCCGGTCCGCGATTGCTTCAAGTGATTCCTCAAGATTGCAGTTCCATACGCCGTCGAAAATATTGGTTCCGGTGTTGTAGCCGAACCAGTTGCAGCCTGTAAGCCAGACTTCAGTACCGTTCATGTCAACAATATGGGAACCTTCTGTGGTAAGCCAGTCGTCACCTGCGATACCTTCGGTATTGCGTGCGGGAACAGGATTACTTGATGATCCTGATGAAGAACTGCCTGAAGAAGTTGTTGCAGCCGCAGAAGTCGAAACAGGTTCATTGACAGAACCCGATTCACCGTCGCCTGATACGGAAATCAGCTTTGCTGAATTGATATCACTTCCCGAAACCTGGATTCCGACACGACTGTCAAAACCCCAGTTGTTGGGCCCCGATGCGGAACATACTGCCGTTACCTGATTGCCGCTTATATCGTATGAATCGAATCCCCAGCCTGTAGCAGAGTCTATAGAACCCGAGAATTCTGCAACAACAGTAATGGTCTGATATCCGCTGCATCCTGATAACTGGATCTCCAGCTGTCCGCCGCTGCCCCAGCAGTTCTCAGTAGCTGAACCGGAAGGAGCTGCAAGCGATGTCATCGGGAATGCAGTGAAAACGAAAACAAATGTAATAAACAGCAGAAGTATCTTCTGCCCTATCCTGCGGCGCATACTATGCCTCCGTTAAAGCCCGATCTCTGCCTTGCGGCCTGTAGGCTTGTACTGCTCGTACTTTATGCCTGCAGCATCAAGCATCTTGCGTGCTGCTTTTGTGGCATCGGTATCGTGATACTTGTCATCGAAATAAACGACTTTGCCTACACGCTTCTGGATCAGTGCCTTGGTGCACTCATTGCAGGGAAACAAAGTAACATAGACAGTTGAACCGGCGAGGTCACCTGTCTTGGAATTAAGTATCGCATTAAGCTCAGCATGAGCAACAAAGGCATATTTGGTATCGAGAGTGCCGCCTTCACGTCCCCAGGGAAATTCCTCATCGTCACAACCTATAGGGAATCCGTTATAGCCGACAGATAAGATGTAATTATCCTTATCGACAATGCAGGCACCAACCTGAGTGCTGGGATCCTTACTTCTCATGGAAGCGAGCTTTGCAACGCCCATAAAATACTCATCCCAACTGATATAGTCAGATCTCTTATCGCTCATATGCTCCTCCGAAACTTTAAGTGAAACACTCTAATTTTATATGATGGGAGTACATGTATCAACAAATACGGTATATGTCTCTTCTTTTAAAACTCAGTCTCTGCCGCAGTTCATTACAAGGCTCTCGCAAAGATCCTCATAAGCAACTCCGTCAGCCTTTGCTGCTTCAGGAAGAAGCGATGTATTTGTCATACCGGGAAGGTTATTAGCTTCAATGAACCAGAACTCATGGTTAACATCGTCGTACATCATGTCGACTCTTCCGTACTGTGTCATTCTAAGGAGCTTAAAGATCTTCAGCGCCATCTTCTGGCCCTTCCTGTAGTCTTCCTCTTCTATCTGTGCGGGGCATACATGAGTCGTAAGTCCGTCCTGATACTTGTTCTTGTAGTCGTAGAAACCTTCGTGGGGGATGATCTCCGTAATAGGCAGAGCCTTGTCATTAACGATCGAGATCGTGATCTCACGTGCTTTGATGAATTTCTCTATCAGGATCCTCTGATGGTATGAAGCCGCATACCTGATAGCTGCTTCGAACTCATCCTGAGACTTAACGATGGATACGCCGCAGGATGAACCGTTGCCGATAGGCTTGACTACGCAGGGAAGACCAAGCTCGCTGTTAACTCTGTCGAAAGTCAGTTTCTCGGGCTCGTCAACTATCCAGTCTGCCGTAAGATAACCGGCAGCTCTTGCAAGAGACTTTGAAAGGTCCTTATCCATTGCGATTGCGCATCCGAGATAATCACAGCCTGTATACTGAATATCGAAAGCATCGAGAAGTGCCTGAACCTGACCGTTCTCGCCGTGACTTCCGTGAAGGCCAAGGAAGACTCTGTCGGCAAATTTGCACATCTCGATTACTCTGGGACCTACCCAGCTCTTTCTTCCGCCGTGCTGTCTGATGATCTCGTCAAGATCAGGCTCCTTTTCCGGGATTACATATGAAAACGGATTTACCGTACCTCTTCTGAAAAAGGACTCACAGGACGCATCGGACTCTATTCCGTCGTAGAGATCGACAAGTGCAACTTCATGTCCTTTTGACAGTAAAGCATTGGCAATAAGGCTTGCCGACTTAAGTGATACATCTCTTTCAGGCGAAAGTCCGCCGCCAAGAACAGTAATTTTCATACAAATTCCCCTTTTAACGCAAGATAGACAGATTATACTCTTTTTCGTGCGGTCTCTTCATCGATACCGACAAAATGCCACATGTTTGTAAAAAGCTATCTTGTGTTAAGATTATTGGGATTAGCTAATATTAAAAATATAAGGGGATTAATATGCTCGCGATTTTATATTTGCTTTTATGTGCCACATTCGGTATGTGCTTTGTCGGCCTGTCCGTGCCGGATGTCCGCAGATTGTATGTAGCCTGCAGTCCGTCTGCAAAGGCTATTACCCATATTCCGAATACACTGTTTACTGTTCCGGCCGGAATCATCACCGGTATGCTCTGCGTGCCGTTCTTTAATTACTTCGTTACTTTGGGTCTTTCTTATGTATTGGATAACGGCGAACTCTGCAAGAAGCTCGGCGTGCTCATCACATATGCATTCTTCCTCTGGATGATCCTTACATGCCTCATCCTTATCAACCGTAAGAGAGTTAAGCGCGAAGAGCTTAAGGCATCAGGTTCAACAACAATAGAAGATTATAAGTTCAATATCGTTGATTCGATCTTCTACGGAGTAGTTATTCTCGCTATTACGATCACAGCAACATTCCTGATGTTCTACACATACAGGATCAACGGAAACACACTTCTGAACGGATCTTCAACATTCTCAGACCTCTCGCCTCATACGGCTATGGTCTCTTCATTCGGCAAGGGTTTTAACTTCCCTACACAGTACATGCATTTCTCAGGAGACGGAATCAAGTATCACTTCCTCTTCTATTTCCTTGCGGGTACGCTTCAGTATCTTGGTCTTCCTATCGATTATGCTTTGAATCTGCCTTCGATCCTGGCCATGGTATGCGCACTGGTCCTTTTGGGACTTCTGGCAGTCCTCATCAGTTCAAGACGCGCTGCTTTCCTCGTTGCACCCGTACTTGTATTCTTCAGAAGCTCATTTAATGCCTTCTTCCATATTAAGGAACTCGTAAGTGCAGGCAGCACAACTTCACAGGCTGTCGATCAGATCCTCAAATCCACCGAATGGTATGCAGTTACAGATTATGACAACTGGGGGATCTGGGCTATCAATGTATATCCCAACCAGCGTCACCTTATGCTCGGAATGGCAGTGATCATCATCATGGTCATCCTTTTCCTGCCTTTTGTAAGAAGACTCGGCATATCTGTTTTCCGTGCCGAAAGCTTCGGTAAAGGCGTAAAATCATTCATCGCTTCTAAAAATGCCTGGCTCGTAAGATCCGGTGACCCGCTCTATCCTGTCTCCATTACGATCCTTGCAGGCGTTCTCATGATCGTCATGCCTTACTTCCATGGTTCGTGCCTTATCGCACTCCTCCTGGTCCTCTTCGGCATGGCAATCTTCTCCGAAAGCAGGATCCTTTATCTTATAGTAGCCGCTTGCGCTGTCGGATCTTCATTCATCCAGACGCTCGTATTCTCCGGCGGATATAAGAATGTGGTTTCCTTCGAGTACATGCCCGGATTCATTCTCGGCAAGGTTCCCTTCTCACAGCTGGCGCGTTATCTCGTTATCGTTACGGGCCTTACACTTATTCTTGGTACGGTTTTCGCTATTGCGTCGCTCGTCCTTGATATCATTCACAAGAAGCCTGTTCACCGCTTCCTGTTATTCCTTTGCACACTTAACCCGCTGATCTTTGCATTCATATTCAAGGTTTCACTTGAAATGCTTGCAAACCATAAATTCATCCAGGTTTCTCTTATCCTTGTGGATGCTTTCGTAGCAGCACTGATCGCAAATCTTCTCTATATCCCGATCAAGCGCAGAAAGAACGAAGAAACAGAAGAATCCGCCGATGAGGACATCATCGATGCTTCAGCACTCGATGGAGATGCAGCTATTGCATTAGCCGCTGAAGATACCGGAGTCAGAACACCTGTACTCCCTTCCGCAAGTGCTTTCGGTGAAGCAATCGAGAAATCTGATGAATCCGATAAGCCTGACATCAAGGCTCTTGAAGAGCATACAGGCGTTGATGCTGACGTATCCGGATTAAACGGTGAGACAGCAGAAGAAAAGACAGAAGAGAAGAAGGACGAGATTGAAGAAGAGCCTATCCCTGCAGAGCTGATGTTCGGTGACGATAAGAAAGACTCAGAAGAGGTCTCTGAGGAGACAGCAAAAGAAGATTCTTCAGAAGAAGATGATTCTGATGAGATATTCGAAGTTACTGATGACAATGCTGACGAATCCTCAGATGAGACTCCTGATGAATCATCTGACGACAGCGACGACTCCGATGATGCGGTCATGGCATCGACACCCGAGCCGGCTCATGCTGCTATGCGCCCCGGTTCAATGATCGCGGCAGGTAAGGTTACTTTCGGTGAAGACGAGCCGGATGACGAGTCAGATGCCAACGTTGCGATCGAATCTTCTGATGCAGTAGTTGAAGTAACATCTGTTGCTTCCATAGCCAAAGATATCAAGCCTGAGACTCTTAAGCATGAGCCCGTGGCACCCAGAAAAGCCAAGGGACTTCCTCTCCCCGCGTGGATCGCTCTGGAGATTGCAGGTGTTATCCTTGCGCTTGCTCTCATGGTTCCCCTTACGGCAACAGGTATCAGCGAATGGGCAACATACGTTAACCTCAACCGCGTACCTCTTACCCTTAATGCAAATTCACCTGTTACGAAGTGGGTCATGGAAAACACCGAACCCGACGATGTATTCCTTACACCTATGTGGTCCATGAACCGCTTCATTCTTGCAGGACGTCCGATGTACTACGGCTGGCCTTACTATGCATGGTCTGCTGGTCACGATACTTACACAAGAGATACCATCTATCTGTGGCTCATCACAGGCTGCGGCGGCGATATCGATGAATTCACAAGATACTGCAAAGAGCGTAACATCAGATATCTCATCGTCGATCCTGACTTTGAGGCAACAGATTTCGGCAACGGAATTACTTTCAATAAGGCATTCTTTGAGGATAACCTCACATTTGTTGCTTATTTCGCAGAAGAGGACACAACAATTTACAAGATCTTCTGATCTTAAAAGATATCAGTTTGACTGATTATTCTTGTGGTATTCGTTCTTGATCTCATACATCAGCTTGTCAGCTTCATCGATATAGTCGGTAACTGACTTGTCTGATCTGGGATCGGTGAGCACATAACCGATGCTGACAGAGAACTTGACCGGACTTAAACCCAGACTGTTCTCCTTCTCGATATAAGCGTTAATGCTCCTTCTGATTTCTTCGGCACACTTCCTGTTTGCATTTGCAGCGATGATCAGGAACTCGTCACCGCCGTAACGGATGCCGATTGCATTGTCATTGGTGATGCTCTCCTTGATGCCCCCTGATACTGTAATTATCGCCTTGTCTCCGAAAATATGTCCGTATCTGTCGTTGATCAGCTTAAGATCGTTGATGTCGGCAAACATGATCAGGGCACTCTTTTTGTGTTCTTTACTCTCATTAATAAGCGGAACAGCGTGGTTCACGAAACAGAATCTGTTGTATAGACCTGTCATGGGATCCCTGTCGTACATGTATCTCAGTTCTTTGTTTACCATCTCAAGACGCTGGGTGATCCTGAAGTGCATCAGCGTCTGCTCCATCTTTTCGAGATATTCGTACACGTGGTAATCTTCCTGGATAACAGATGTTCCGCCCGCGAAAACAACATAACCGAAATTATATTCAGCGTTCTGCAGCGGATAGAAGATATAGATATGCTGCTCGCCTTGCTTTTTGATGAAGCCTGGCATTCTTAAGTTACTGTCAATCAGGCTATCTGCTTCCTCGCCGTCCTTTAACGCAACCGTGGCATCGAAATCAGCTTCATAGCATTCGGATAATGCTTCGAAATCTTCGGTGGAAGCATCCTCAAAATAGCACCTGTTAAGCATAAGGTAGAAATTGCCGTTGAAATATCTGTTATTGGAACGGTAGAACTTTCTGAGGTTCTCCTTCATGTCTTTGTAATCGTAGGATTCCAGGATGACATCCCTCTCGGCGCGCATAAACCGGTTGAAGTAGCTCGACTGATTGTTCTTTGCGTGAATGCCGCTGCAATACTTTCTTCGTCTGATGTCGTACTGATTGTCTGCTTCCAGATTGCATCCGCAGCTCTCACCCGTGACGAGCTTTGATGCTACAGACACATCCAATGAATCCGTCTTTCCTTCAACTATCTCATAGAGCAGCTTACAACTCTCATATCCGATCGTCTCATAGTCCTGATCGACCGTCGTAAGAGCCGGATAAGATATTCCCGATTCTTCTATGTTGTCAAAGCCTGTTACGATAATGTCCCCGGGAAGATTAAATCCTCTTTCTATGAATCTGTTTATAACAGCCAGCGCCATGATGTCATTGGCACATACAATTGCGTCAGGAAGAGCATTCCCGGAGTCGATCAGCTTATCGGTAAGCTCGACACATTTCTCGGGTGTCCAGTCACCATAACCTAAATACTCATCCTTCAGCTCAATGCCGTGTTTTTTCAATACCATACGGACAACACGTTCTCTGTCTATAGTGTCTACGTGTTCCCTGGCACCGCCAAGATATGCAATATTCTTTGCATTGTGTTCTGTTATCAGATGCTCGACAAGGTCTTTCATTCCCTCTTCGTTGTTATTTCCAACGTAAGGGATCCCGTCGAACTTCATGCCGATACTTACTACGGGTACGCCCTTTTTGCTGGCTGCCGTGCAGAGTTCCTCAGCAGTGGGAATGTTATTTAATAGATTTGAAAAGACAATAAGCCCGTCGTATTCTTCAAGCTTCGCAAGATTGTAGATATTGAGCTGGCCTTTATTTGTGCCATCACTTCTGTTGTTAGCTGCAAAGCTTATGTAGAAATGGATGTCCAGATCATTGGCGGCAGCATATTTCTTAATACCCTCAAGCGCCTTGAGAGTAATGCTTCCGTTGTATCCGTTTGAGTATATGGCGATCCTGTGCTTCATAGAGAAAAAGGAAAATAAAAGGCCGATAATCCATCCAAACGGTATTATACCACCAGTAAATCAGAAATCTTTAATCAATCTTATAACATTTGAAATAATCTTCCTGCTTGGAACCGGTTGCCGGGTAGGATCAAGGGAATATTGAATCATAAACACACAAAATAAGAGAGGGTATCTCGTTTGAGATACCCTCTTTTTGGTTACTGATTGTTTATCAGATTACTTCTTGATCTCGTTGAAGCCTTCTCTTGCAGCATATGTTGTGTGCAGGAGCTCATGAGCCTTGTGTGAATTAGGCTCGCCCAGATACTTCTCATAGAGTTCGATGATCTGGGGATTATTGTGAGACTGACGGAGAACCTGACGCTCATCTTCGGAATAGAGTGCCTGAGCTCTCTTCTCCTTGTATGTGTCAAGGATATCGTCACCTTCATTAGGCATAAAGCAAGGACGGACATAAGGCTGACCACCGCCGTTGATACAACCGCCGGGGCATCCCATGATCTCGATAAACTGATACTTGGACTTGCCTTCACGGATCTCGTCGAGAAGAACCTTAGCGCTCTTCATACCGGAAGCGATCGCAACATTAACTGTTGTTCCGTTGATATCGAGAGAAGCCTCACGGATTCCTGCATCGTGGCCACGAACAGCCTTGATCTCGATAGGCTCGCATTCCTTACCTGTGAGCTTGAAGTAGCCCATGATATCCTGATCCCACTCCTCATCAGGGAGACGGTTGAACATGATACCTGCACGGCGGATCATTCTTGCGAGCTCACGTGTTGTGAGAACTGCATCAACGTCAGGATTGCCGTTTGTGATGAGCTGCTCTCTTTCCTTCTCAAACTTCTTAGCAACGCAAGGCATGATGGATACAACGAAGATATCCTTAGGATCGATGCCCTTTTCCTGTGCCCAGTAAGACTTGATGATGGCACCCTGCATCTCGTGAGGAGACTTGCATGAAGAAAGATGAGGAAGGAGATCGCCGTAGTTGTACTCAGCGTAGTTGATCCATCCGGGTGAGCATGATGTGATCATAGGGAGAACTCCGCCGTTCTGGAGACGGCCGAGGAGCTCTGTGCCCTCTTCCATGATAGTAAGGTCAGCACCGAAGTTAACATCGTAAACTCTCTCGAAACCGAGTCTTCTGAGAGCTGCGATCATCTTGCCTGTACAAGGTGTTCCGACAGGATTGTCGAACTCTTCGCCGATAGCTGCACGAACTGCAGGAGCTGCCTGAACGATAACGTGCTTGCCTGCCTTGAAAGCTGCATCTACCTTGTCGATCTCGGAATGTTCCATCAAAGCGCCTGTAGGGCAGACATTGACGCACTGACCGCACTGGATACAAGGAGAATCAGCAAAGCTTCTGTTCTCAGCAGGTGAAACGAATGTTGCGAAACCACGGTTCTCGAAACCGAGGATACCCATGCCGTGAGCATTGGAGCAACGAGCGATACAACGGCCGCAGAGGATACACTTTGATGTATCACGGATAAGTCCGGGAGCGAGAGTATCGATGTGTGTCTCAGAGTGAACACCCTGGAAAGCATCTTCTCTAGCGCCTGTGATCTGAGCTACGCGGAGAAGCTCGCACTGGCCGTTCTTATCGCACTGCTGGCAGTTCTTATTGTGATTGGAGAGCATAAGCTCTACAGATCTTCTACGAGCCTGAACAGCTGCAGGTGAAGAGATCTTGATCTCCATACCCTCAGCTACAGGATATACGCAGGATGCAACGAGTCCTCTTGCGCCTGTTGCTTCTACCAAGCAAACACGGCATGAACCCTGGTTGCACTCTCCGTGATTGAATGCACAAAGTGAAGGAATCTCATAGCCACAAGCCTTAGCAGCTTCAAGAATGGTGAGGCCGGCTTCAACCTGATAGGGCTGACCTTCAATTTTAATA
>CADAKH010000020.1 GCA_902788505.1 Oscillospiraceae bacterium | reverse complement strand
AAGAATCACTATCTATTCACAATTCTCAAAAATGTTCTCTGCAGTCTTCCATTTTCATTTCAAGATAAGATGTTGGTTTTCCATTTTTACTCGCATAATCAAAGCAAGCATTATAGTATCCAAACGCAGTTCGCCAATCTCCTCTTTCATAGGCATACTCCGCTTGATCAAATTTATCATTATAATCGCTCTCAGATCCAATATATGTATACATTTTCAACATTTCCTCCAACAATTACTTTTGTACTGATTCACCATCGACATTTTAACAAGGATATGGTTTACCGTCTTATCAAGACTGGATCCTTCTCTATAATCTGCAGGTTCTATAAAGTTAACCCGATTATTAGTAATCAAGTTTTCGACCTTAGTACGTTTCCCTTTTTGATACACCGCAATAGAATATCCTCCATTGATCTTTACCAACTTCATACAAGGCACATCTGTCAGACCATCTCCTATGTAAATCATGTTTCGGAATGGTACCCTTCTGTCGTCTTCAGGAGTATAAGTATTAAGGTCATAATCATTTGAAATATCTAATACGCCCTTATTTATTCGAAATAAAAACTGTGTTTTAGTTGTATAGTTCACTGCATTCTTCGGCCAACAAGCTACATTGTTTTCATCATACAAATATTCACAAGCAAAAACATCTCTAAACTGTTTGTAAATACTTGAGCCTTCAATTATTTCGTGCAGTCCGGATGAGATAATATAATGTTCGATATTCAAATCCAAATCACATCCAATTTTATTAATCCGCTCAAACCACTCTACTACACCAGGAAAGAATTCAAGATCTTTCCCCATTTTTACAAATTCTTCTCGACAAATGCTTTGTTTTGCTGCGTGTGCCTTTTCAAGCATTACATGCATATATGCTAGAATGCCATCCATTTTCTTATCTTTGGCAAGTTGATTTGATTCTGCCCAAAACTCATTTGCCGTTAATCCTACATTAGGAATAAAGGTATATTCCTGCATATCTTTGGTGCAGAGAGTTTTATCAAAATCATACATTATAGCTACTACAGGTTTATTCTTTTTTCTCATAGTTATAACTTTGCCTCGCCCTCTTTGTTTTATAATTTTTGCTCTTTGCTTGAATGGTCTACAATCACAAGTTTACCGTTGTTCTTAATGCTTAATACTCTTCCCATCTTAATTGCTTCATTTTTATTGGCTGTATACATACTGAATCTGGCTGTTCCTTGTCGCTTAACACCCCAACCGCCATTATTTGTTTTGCTTACTACATAATGAATTGACACAAGTTAACCATCCCTTCGTTAAATAATTTGTACAAGTTATAAATCAATATTATATGTAAACACTCGACATTTTCTTGCACATAAATTTACCTTATCTAATTAATTTCAAAAACATAAAACATTCAGCAAAAACTCAAGAAATCACTGTGTTCAATGGAACAATGCCATGAATCTCTGACAATATTTCCATCCGTTTTTCGGTAATACATCGTTCTATAAATTTACGATAGTAAATATCATTTTTAACAATTACTTCAATATCATCATATTCAAATGGGCAAACATTTTTAATCCTCCATTCACGTTCATGCGTCCAATCAATACAATTCTTACTGGAATCAAGATCTAATCTTACAATTCGCCAATAATTGTCCGGAGGTAGTAATCTTTTTAGTTCTTCTGTTTTTCCATAAATTACGGGTCTAGCGCCTCTTCGAAACAGAACGTTTTTATTAAATCTTAATCCAAACCATGAATAACGTATAATGTCAGATTTATCATCTTCATAGAGTAATGATTGTGCTATTGAATACAGAGGAACTTCTTGGAAACAAACAGCTTTAGTGTCTCCTATAACATACCCAGAATTATCGCTTCCATTAAGTTTCTTTTCTGTAAGAATTTTCCATAATACATCAAATGCATCATCATCGGTGCTACCTCGTGTTAGGTGAGTAAGACGCGCAACTAAATCATCTCTTCTCGAAATTCTATCTCTCATTACTTTGTAATCCATATAACAACTCCTTTTAGTTAAATGTCAGGATTGAAATATACAATATTATTCATTTGGATCTACTAATATGGTTTCTGTATCATCATAGACCAGACTCCCTAAAACGTATATTTTTGTACCTTTTGTTAAGCAGTTTCTAGAAGTGCCGTCATGAGGACCCATTGATAATCTGTATACAAATATAACTTGATATAAGATTGCATCATAATGTGTTCCATCAGATAACTTCATCTTAATTGGAAACAAAAGCAAAATATATACAAATATAACAATTGCTACAATTAATAATGCCCAGCGCTTTGCACTATGTTTTTTCATAATACTAAACCTCATGAAGTGGTGGCTCTTGAATTGGCGCGGCACGAAAGATTCCAGTAAAGCAGCTCGTAAAGTACTTTCTTCAGTGTGCTCAAAAACATATGCAGTGAATATTTCTCGCTTTTTCTTTATAAGTGTCCTTTGCCCGGTCGTTGAAATTGCGCCATGCATATAAATACTCTTAATTATATTCCATCTATGTTCCCATCGTATAACACAGTTTCTGTATCATCATAAACTTTAATAAACAATATAAATACTTTAGTACCTTTAGTAATCTGCTTATTAGAAGACATTCCATGCGGAGCTGGAGATATTTCTCGAATAATAAAAACCTGGTACAAAACCGCAGTGTAGCTTGTACCATAATACTGCTTCGACTTAATCGGAATAAGCATGACAGTTAACAAAACTATAATCAAAACAATAAGGATTATTCGTTTATTCTTATTCATTTAATCATATATATTCTAATCAATATGGTTAAGTGATTAGTTTTATCCTTTCTCTCGATATTCCGAGTTGTTATAGATTGAACCCACCAGGCAGTTATTAAACATGTTTAAATGTATGCCTGTTTCTTGGAAAATATGCCACCACCTTCATTATTTTTACCGCCTTATTATCAACATCAATCACTATTAATCAATTGTTTTAGCAGAAGATTTTCTAAATATTGAAATTCTAAACTGCTACAATACGGTGCACCTATCCTGTTGCGATACAATTTCATCTAATGCTAACAGGACAATAAAGCATTTTTCGTCCGATTTATTACTATTTCTTACGATTGTCGCAGCCGTTCTATTAAGTCCAAGCAGTCGGCCATAAAAGGATTAATATATGCACCATTAATTTCAACATCATAGTCTATAGCTACATCAAAAGGGGGATAGGTATCTGGAGAATGCGAGTAAATATAGCACCACCTTTTGAACTCGCCAGTTTCTTCATTATAACTTCTTTCATAGTCTCCTAAATCTCCATCGAAAAAAATATATAGTCCATCCCAAGCTCTAACATAAGTAATGCTTTGACAACTAGCAAGGAATTGAATGGCAATATTATAACCTCGATCATAATCCTGTGAACCTGGAATATACGTATCGATGTCAATATTCGTTGCTGAAAGCTCTCCACTGTTACAAATTTTTAAATCAAGAACTCTTATTTTCTTATCACATAGTTCTGATATATAACCATCAGCATCATTAAACCTATACTTAATATATTCTGTTTCAATTAAAGAGTTTCCAACCGCAAAGGCACCTATATTGCCATGATACATCAAAATCACTCGATCAATATTATAGGCAACCTTATCGGCTTCTTCTCCAAGAGATTTCCAATGGTTTTTGAACATATCCCAATCATCACATACTATATTTATAACTTTATATTCTTTACTGTATTTTCTTTCCCAAAAGCTAGCATTATTACTCCATTCATCTGCATGAATTATATATACTACATCAGGATTTAGTTCGTTGGGTGAATAGTCAATGCCATCCAACACTCCATCTTCATCTGAATCATCTTTAACAGGACTAGATTTTTGTTTCAAGAATACATAATCTTCATAACGTGAACCAAGCGATACCGGCCATGCATCAAGATATTTGGTGTATTTTGAATAGCTGATAATATCGCCAACTACACCGAATTCACCCATTTCATATCCATCTGATAAATCGTCATAATCCGTATCTGTTTTACTTGGGTCTGTATATACTACGTGACCGATATTATTAATCATTCCTGCAGTTTCAAGATTATCAACAATACCATCTCCATCATTATCATCATATTTGTTATTCAAGCGTCTAATATATGAAGGTAATGAATATGCGTTGCCGATATTGCTTATGTATCCTGCTTCACAACAAGCATCTATCCACGTGTTTACCCATACTTCTTCATCTATAAGCATATACTTCGAAAAATGAGTAGTTGTTACACTTATAGTATTTCTTGATTTGTTAATTGAATAATTATCAAGAACAACATATTCACAGTTTTCTTCGTCGTACCACATTATTCTAAGGTTATTCTCATTCAAACCATCAGTATAGTAAAACGTTATTGTCATCGAACTGAATTCGCCTGTCGTTTCAATGCTTACGGGATCACCTACAAGTGCTTCTATGGAAGAAGTATGTAAATCCTTTCCATAGATATCGCTAATTTTAGTATTCTCATTTATACATCCACTAATATATCCGCTTACGGTTACCTTGGTTACTCCTGAAAGAGAAGAATCATCAGATGGTTCAAATGCTATGGTTTGGGGTCTCATTACATCACTGTCCGGAATAAGAGGATCACTTCCCAAATTGACTTCGCTATAATCGGACATCTCATCATCATCCGTATCATATTTGCGCGGATCTGTACCAAATGTATTGACCTCTTCTCCATCAGTTAAGCCATCATTATCAGTATCTGCTTCAATAGGACTTGTTCCTAAAGCAGATTCTTGCGCGTTGGTTAATCCGTCAGAATCGTAGTCATTATCTCCATTTGAATCAGGTGTAAGTGGATCTGTAGACAATACAAATTCAAAGAGATCATTTACACCGTCAGAATCAGAATCAGCATTATACTTATCTGTTCCATAATAATCCTCGAGATAATCAGGTAACCCGTCAGAATCTGAGTCTTTTTCATAATCAATATCATCAGGAACTCCCGTTGGAATAGCCGTAGGCGTTGGTGTTGAAGATGGAGATGGAGTTATCGTTATAACTGGAGAAGGTGTAGGCGTTACCGTAGACGTAGGATTAATAGTCGGTTCCGTCGTCGGAATTGCTGTCGGTGAAGGTGTATTAGTAACAATAGGCGTTGGTGTTGCAGTAGGGATAGGTGTAGCTGTTGGCGTCACTGTCACAATCCCAGTGAAATCTATCTCGCGAACATCGGCTATTCCATTATCATCATTATCTTCATCGAGTGTATACGCTAATGCTTTAGCTGAAACAGTATAATCAGTAAGCGCAAATGATTCAGACGGATCGTGTTCTCCGCCTTGAAGTTCAATTCTGTAAGATTGACCTGCAGCAATATTCTGGTTGTTTCCATCATTACTAATTGTATACACGCCATCGGCATCAGTCGATAATACTGCGGCATCTATTTGAGTTATCGGCCTGTTTGAAATAAATGTAATATTCCAATCTCTTATCTGTTCCTCAGAGTTATTGACAAGTATAAGCGCACCGCTAAAACCAGTTGTCCAATCGGAGTATTGTTCAAAAGACCATGCAAGCTCCGAACTTGATCTTGCGATAGTTTTTGTATTTAACAGGTAAAAGGTTGGCTCATCAGATATTTCACTGCCGTCATCAGATGCGGCGGTAAAACCTATTGTTACTGATTCACCAGGAAGAATATCCTGATTCCAATCATTATTTCCAATGGTATAGAGATTATCCTCGTGTTCAAGAACATAACAATTATATGGGTTTTCTATCGAATAGTTATAATCAAACGTGAAATACCAATCATGGATTGTCTCATCCCCGGTATTAGTGAATGTTATTTCAATGTTTGAATGTCCAGTCCATTGAGCTAATGTATTAACTTCGGCATTGTACTCATAATTTTCAACACTTCTGAATTCATTATGCGTAACTGTATTATCATCAAACGAAATGAACGTATCCGCACAAACTGTTTCGCCAGTATTTAGAGGCACGATTGACATAAACAATGCAGAACATAAAACCCCTATCATCATCTTCTTCACACGCAAAAATGTCATAATGTGTTCCCTCCAAATATCGAAAATATACATTGCGATAATATCTGTCTCAGAATGAACACTTCAACGATTTTTGAGATGTGCTGGGATACAGTAAAAAATCGAGTGATAAAGTAAAGTTTGACCAATAGTTTTTGGGGTTAAAACCATAGCCACTCATTAACCCTGTTTTTGTCTTGTGATAAACTAAAAAATGTCAGCAAAATCACATTGTTTGACACTGAACCTTGAAATACTAAATATCCAAACAAGCCAACATTAGCAATAGTTTCAGCCGTTGAGCAGATAAACATCAGTGTTCGTCTATCTTAGAGACATACGAATATGATTATCTTGGCAACAGAACGGCAAAAACATCCGGTGGAGTAACGACAAATTATGTTACTGATCTGTCTTCCGGATACGGTCAGGTTCTTAAGGCCACCGACGGAAATACCACGGTTTACTACACCAGAGGTTTCGAACTGATCTCCAGAAGAGAAGGAACTGTTGCATCCTATTATGTATACGATGGCGGTCTCTCTGTCAGAGCATTAACGAATGAAGCAGGCACTGTAACAGATACTCTTGTCTTTGATGCATTCGGTAATGAGACAACAAAGACAGGTTCATCAGATAACCCGTATGGATTCCAGGGTGAAGAACAGGACGCAACAGGCCTTTACTACCTGAGAGCAAGATACATGGATCCTGCAACAGGAACATTCACCACAATGGACACATATGGTGGAAGCCTGTCAGATCCGATGAGCTTACACAAGTATCTGTTCGCTAATTCTAACCCGATCAAGTATTGTGATCCGAGCGGGCATTATACACTCAGTGAACAGGAAACAGCTATGGCTATTCAAGGGTTCATCGGAGAGGCTTTGTCTGGAATATTTTATTTTGTTGATCTGATGATTACTGATCCGACCATGGAGAATCATACAACAGAAGAAATACTACAAGAGCTAGTCGTTACAATGCTTATTGGTTTTTGTCTTGGTTTTTGCGGCAAAGGAGCTAAGATTTCTCCTCAAAGTCAATGGGCATTTAAAGCTATATTGGGTGCATTTGGTGTTTTTGGTGGAATTAGTGGTGGCTTTAAAGCATATGGAGACTATAAAAATGGACTGACAGCATATG
The DNA here is from genome assembly GCA_902788505.1 of Oscillospiraceae bacterium. Lineage (GTDB taxonomy): Bacteria > Bacillota > Clostridia > Saccharofermentanales > Saccharofermentanaceae > Saccharofermentans. Next base: position 78,321 of record CADAKH010000020.1, on the reverse strand, counting down.
CTCTTCTAGAGGCTGTTTTATCTGTGTTTTCACTTGCGTCTGGAATCACAGGTCTTAGTAAAGGGTTTGGTTCACGAGGACCATTTACTTCATCGAGTTTTTCACCTTATAGTGGAGAGGTAATCGGTGGACATAATTTAACAGCTAATGAGACCGTTTTAGGTCCGTTTAGTAGTCCATCATCAGATTCATATATAGATGTTGCAAAAAGAAATAATATGGCGTATTTCGATATGGGAGACACTTATGATGTAATTAAAAATGCTAATTTAGATGATAGTAATTATATGTTTAAAAATCATAATGCACCGTTCTTAGATGATAGAATACGTGCAGGAAACACGTTTAATTTTACTGTTGATCCTGATTTTTTGCCAAGTACTTCTGCAACAGTTTCTGAATATAATTATTTAACAGATCCATCTTTGGGACACAATTATGTTAAAGTTCCCGCAACAAGTTCAGAATTCGCTTTTTCGCTTGTGCCTGTATCATCCTACGGAGGTTAATATGTTTAGAATTAATGGAAAAAATAATGCACAAAATAATCTTAATCCAGATTTGTTGCGGTATGGACGCATAATCCAAGGAACTTATAATAGACACGGTGTATCAATTGAATACTTTTCGAATTTGATGGAATTACAGATTACTGTTTTTTCTATGGTGGATTATTCAGTTATTTTTCGAAATGATTCATATATTGTTACTAGGATAATTAATGATTATCATATTAATGAACATAAACAAATTATACAAAGTGGTGTTATTTCAGAGGAATCTCTTCTAGAGCTTTCCAATTATTTAGTCAGTTTTAGCAAAAACTTATTAGGAGAAAAATTTATAAATGAAGCAATTGCCCAGTATTAATGATATATATGCTTGGTCTAGTGAATGGAATGATCGAGAAATAAAAATAATCAATGAAGCATTTCAGAAATATTATTCAGATGGTTTAACATCATTTGAACTTATTTCCCGAAAAACTATTCATTGTATATGGTTCAATGCTATTGATATGTATGCTTATGGTTCTCGTGATTATGATATCGTGTTTTGCATTGGTTCATTTTTAGAACCTTATCTATGTTCGTTTGTTTACAATGATGTTTTTAAGATATTGCCGGACGCGAGAACTGTAAGTTACGGATTGCTCAACAGCAAAAATAGCGGTTTCTCATATAGAGGGAAGTTTTTCTCGTCATATGAGAGTTATTTTGAAGAATTAGTAAGTAAGGAATTAGAATTGTATAAAAAATGGGTAAAGATATTATTGCCTGACAAATATATAGATAAGTATATTGATATAAAAAAGACAACTTCAAAAAAGATGATTATTGATAATTGTAACCAAGGATTGCATTCAAAAATTATTCAAGATGTATTTAAAGAGAATGCAATAATTTTGGAAGAATCTGAAGATCGAATGCTTTTTGTTTTATATGATAAGCAAATTTATGAACTTACAACGTACAACAATGATTTGGTTCTCAAACGATATTGTAATCGTTCATTCCAATTTCAAATTAATAAAACTCACAACGATAGTGTTGGAATGTGTGAATTGATAAATGAATTGTATTTATATTCTTATCTATTAACTCCAGATGAATGGTTAGAAAAATATGCTTATGGTGATGAATGGAAGAAATGTAAAGCATGCATTTCTATTGATGAATAGTGCTTGATAATTGTTTTCGTTTCGATTTACTAAGTCTCTTATACTCAGCAACCGCATCTTCATATTTAACATGTGTATAGGTGTTAAGCGTAACATCGATTACTGAATGACCCATCAGATATTGTAATGTTTTCGGGTTCATTCCGCTCTTGGCCATATTGGAACAATATGTATGCCGACATATATGGGGTGTAATCAATGGTAACTTCTTCCTATATATTGAATTGTACTTGTCCCTTATATGCTTGAAATAATGTTCCCAGTGTAATGAATACATGATGCTGCCATCTTTATCGAAGAATAGAAAACCTTTCTTTCCGTCCACCACGGGTTCTTTGTTGGGTGGATTTCTGTTTGCAATAATGGTTCTAAAGCATTCCTCAACATCGGGCGTCATAGGAATAATCCTGATTCCACTTTCTGTTTTTGGTTCCTGAATATAGTATCCTCTATTGCCCCGTTTATTTAATTGATGATCTATCCTGATGCGGTGTTTCTTGAAATCTATGTCCTTTATAGTGAGACCGCAGAATTCGGATATTCTTAATCCTGTTTTGAATAGAATGTATATTCCTTCATAGTATTTACAATAATGTGGATCTGATTTGATGAATTCCAGAAACCTTTTCTCATCCTTGCGGCTTATACCTTCTCTAGTGATACTATCGTTAACAACAACCGACGAAAGATCAAAAGCAAAGGGATTTTTCCCTAAGTAATCGTCATCTACTGCTAGTTGAAATGCCGGTTTGAGAACTCCTCTTATAGAATGAATTGAACTATAACCTTTACCATCTTCTCTTTGTAACTTGATAAACCACAGTTTAGCATCTGATATTCTTACATCATCTATTTTATTGTTGCCAAACGGATCTTTCTTTAGGAGATTGACAACTGTTTTATAGCCAGCACGTGTTGGTTCTCTGACATTAGTCTTGGTAGCAACATATTTCTCTACGAGTTCAAGCACAGTGAGAGAACATCCGGAAGGAGAAGATTTATCAGGCTCATTCGTATATGTGCTTTTTTGCTTTTTTCGAATCTTTTGATTTTTGTTGTTATGTTTTAAAAAGAGATTTTTTCTATATAATGGTTTTATGAAGCTGTTTCCATGTGCAACATGTTGTCTGCGAATGTTTGCTTTAATAATTTGTTTATTCATTTCTTTGCCTCCCCAAAGTATTGAAACGCTATGATAACTAATCTATATCACAGTAGGAGGGCATTTGGTGATAATTGTGCGGTTCAGAAGCTACATATATAAAAGAGAGTTAATCTCGTCTGCAAGTTTCATAATATGCTGAATCTCTCTTGATTCTCTAATTCCTTCTTTATGTAATTCATGTTCAACTTGAAAGTAGTAATCTCGCAAATCTGAAACTTTATTATATATTTTTTCATCAATATACCCACTTTCAAATAATGCATCCAAGGCGTCTTTATATAAATAGCAGCGCATATCAATTGGTAATTCTTCAAATATGTAGCGCACAAAAAAAACATCATCTAATGATAATATATCCGAACTACATTCCCAAAGCGTATGTTTGAACAATTTATATCTCTGTTTATCTGTTAACATTATTATATTCCTTTTAATAAAATATAGTTGCTGGATCGTTAGGTAAAGGGACATATGTGTTTATGTTTACAATTTTAACCCTACCATTTTTTCCATAAGATATTCCATAGTATGCACCATTATGTTTACCTCCTGCAGGATGGTAAAAGATCGATATATCATTATGCATATCATTAATGAACTTCCATCCATCATCATTTGATCCGTAGGCGCCTTTTGTCCAACCATCTCCTAATAATGATTCTAAATCATATTCTGAACATCCATATACTTTTGTAGGATCACCGAAAAAATCTTCTACTTTCCCTGGATTACGAATAACACTTTCATTTCCATATTCCTCGCAAAAGTATTCATACCATTCCTTTCCAGTAACAGGTGATTTAGATGATGTTTCCTTATCAAGTTTTATGCTTGAAGAAGATAAATCAGAATTATATCTTTGCCCACCACCATTCAAACCACCAATAACAAACCCAATTTCTGCAGAAATAAAAGCTTGTTGTGCAATGTCCAGCCCAATTCCAGCAACCTCATTACCATTTCTATAGTTGTAATCAGCAATATCACCTAACACCCATGCAACCAAAGAACAAATGGCTGCTGCCATCAAACATTCAAGCACCGTAAATGCAAAGACACAGACCAAAAAGGTTGCCAGACAACTAAACAAGCAAGTTGTAAAGCCTGATAAAAAAGCAGTTAAAGCACATTTATCTAAGTCTTCACTTGATCTTTCTGAAATATCAGTGTTGTTCTTGTAAATAAACTCGGCGATTATTGCATTAGCACTTCCGGAAAGGATGCTCATAATACCTATTACTGCACCTGTTTCAATAAGTGAAGCTGAATGTCCACTCGGATCACAGTACATAACCGGATTAGAATTAGCAAACAGATACTTGTGTAAGCTCATCGGATCTGACAGACTTCCACCATATGTGTCCATTGTGGTGAACGTTCCTGTAGCAGGATCCATATATCTTGCTCTCAGGTAGTAAAGTCCTGTAGCGTCCTGCTCTTCACCCTGGAATCCATATGGGTTATCTGTTGTTCCAGTCCTACATGTCTCATTACCAAAGGCATCAAAGACAAGGGTATCTGTTACAGTTCCTGATTCATTAGTTAATGCTCTGACAGAGAGACCACCATCGTATACATAATAGGATGCTGTAGTACCTTCTCGTCTGGAGATCAGTTCGAAACCTCTGGTGTAATAAACAGTGGTATTTCCTATCTCTGCTTTAAGCACCTGAGAGTATCCGGAAGACAGATCAGTAACATAATTTGTCGTTACTCCACCGGATGTTTTTGCCGTTCTGTTGCCAAGATAATCATATTCGTATGTCTCTAAGGTAGACGAACCGTTCGTACTGACGTTAGCAGTTACCATTCTGTTATGGCAGTCATAGGTAAACGATGCAACAAGTATGCCTGTCGTTGTTGTCTGAGATACAAGATTTCCGGCGTTATCCCATGTGTAGTTGATATCGCCTGCTCTTGTTATCTGATTCAATTCATTGTAATCGTATGTTGTGACAACTCCATTCTTAGTCATGGATGTCCTGTTGGAGTTAGCATCATACGAATATGTCGTTACTGAAACATCCGTTCCTCTTGTAACTGTTTCTTTTGTCAGTCTGTTAAGTTCGTCGTACTCGTATTCGACAGTCCTGTTAAGCTCTGTTACGGATAATCTCTCTCCGTTATCGCCTAATGTGTACTCAAAGCTTGCAATGGTATTTCCGCTGCTATCCTTCGATACCTGTTTTGTCAGGACATTTATGTCGTTATACTCGTAGGTTGTTACTACCCCGTTAGGATATGTAGTACTTGCCCTGTTACCGTTAATATCGTACGAATATCTTGTCGTTCCTTCACTGTCGGTTACAGAGACCAGTCTCCCCTTGCTGTCATAACCGTATTCGATATCCTGTCCGTCTATCGTTATCTTGGAGAGCTGATATCCGTTATTGTATTCGTAAGAAATTGTCTCTCCTGCAGCATTTGTTACGCTTGATAAGAATCCGTCAGAGTTATAGTCGTAATATATCGTTCCTGAAGGATCTTCCACCTCAACAAGATTTCCATACCCGTCGTATGTATACGATGTTTCTTCACCATCTGTGGTCGTTAAGATAACTCTGTCGTATTCATCGTACTCGTATGTTGTCTCGGTTCCGCCAAAGTCTGTTGTGGAGATAACTCTGCCATAAGTATCGTAATCTGTAGTAGCGGTATTGCCTGCTGCATTTGTTACTTCCGTTACCTGTCCGTTGATGTTGTAACTGTAGTATGTCTCATACCCCAGTGCGTCCGTTACCTTGGTCACATTACCGAGATCGTCGTATTCGTACTCCCAGGTTCCATCCAAAGGATCTATTACTCTTACAAGCCTGTCCATCTCATCGTAATCGTATGTTGTAGTATTGCCGTACGCATCACTTTCGGATGTCAGTCTTCCCCTGACATCGTAATCGGATGAGAATGTGCTTCCGTTAGGATACGTTACTGATGTCTGGTTACCGTTGTTATCGTATGTAAAAGTATATGTATTGTCTTTGGCATCCGTTACAGAAGCGACATTACCTCTGTCGGTATATGTATAAGATACCGTGTTGCCGTCGTCATCAGTTATCTCTGTATTTCTTCCGAGATAGTCGTAATCGTATGTGGTAGTCGCGCCATATACATTAGTTGCAGTTATCAGTCTGTCGCAGCTGTCGTATGTATACGTCTCATATGTTCCGTTAGGATATGTCTTCCTCGTAACATTTCCTACAGCATCGTAAGAGAACTCAACTGTCCTTCCCAGTCTGTCAGTTGCAGTAGTGTTCCAGCCTTCGGCATTATATGTAAAATACTCCGTTGTATGGTCAGGATATGTGATCTCCGTTAAGTTGCCATAAAGATCGTATGAGTAATATACCGTTCTGTCCTGACTGTCGGTTGCAGAGATGACATCTCCAGCCTGGTTATAGGCATAAGATACATAATTGCCGTCTGCATAATCTATCCTCGTAACCCTGTTGGAGTTATCGTAAGAATAAGTATCAGTCCTTGTGCTGCCCTGATATGTGATGCTCCTTGTAGAAAGCCTTCCCTTGGCATCGTATGTGAAGTTCGTTACCATGCCTTCGGCATTGGTTATTGATGTTACCTGCCCGTCGCCGTTATACGTCATGGACATGACATCGCCCAAAGAATCAGATACGCCTGTAAGTTCGCCCTTGTTGCTGTAACTGTATTCCTGAGTATTGCCTGAACTGTCTGTAGCAGATACCGGGTTACCGTGATCGTCGTAATACATCGTCAGCTCTGTTACGCCCATAGCCGACATGGTAAGCAGTTCACCCTTAGAACTGTAATCACAGGAGATCGTTCTTCCGTGATCGTCTGTAGCTGTCAGGAGATTGCCTTTACCGTCGTATGTGTATGTGAACGTCGTTCCGTCAGGTCTTATCTCTGATGTCTTATTGTTTTGGCCGTCGTATGTATATGTTGTCGTATATCCTCTGGCATTCGTTACAGTAAGGACATTGCCTCTCTCATCGTATGTATAGACAGTATTGTGGCCCAGCCTATCCGTCGTAACTTCACGCCTTGCATCCAGATCGTGTGTAAACTCGATCCTGTTTCCGTCAGAATCTATTGTTGCTGTTAAACGGCCTTCGTCATCGTATTCATTCATGGCGATAGTCGTGCCGTCATCTGAGGATATGCCTGTGATGTAATGTCCGTTATCGTATGCAAACGATGTATCGTATCCGCCGATATCGTTGACACTGATAAGGTCGCCATTAGCATCGTACGTATATGAGACTGTATTGATGCCGTCAGATATGGACGTGATCTTTCCTTCTCCATCTCTATTGAAGGTAATAGAACCGCCTTCTGAATACTCTATTCCGTTAATCGATAATGTTATTGTCCTTCCATATGTATCCTCTACCTTGAAGAGACCAAACTCCTTCGTAAAGTAATACTTCATTCCGTCAGGTCTTGTAAGCAGGAAATACTGGGGATCGAACGCCTGCATATTGGCATAGAACAGGCTGTTCTCGGCATAGATAAGACCTTCATGCTCATCTAATATCTCTAATGTATCTCCATTACCGGTCTTGTTTATAAAGTAAGCAGAGATATCCATCCAGTTATAAGGACTCATGGTCTTTTCCGGATCAAGCACAAGACTGAAGATCTCGGTCTCTCCGTTACCCCAATCGATATATACTTCATGTGGGTGTTCTTCTTGCCAATAGTACAAAGGCACACCAAAAGTCTGTCTTAATTCTGTTCCCCAATTCTTTCCCAATGGATTACTTACGGAGATCTTGGGGCCGCCGATGGTCATGTCCCAGCCGTAGCCGAAATCACCAAGCTGCGTTCTCTGTCTGCTGTCGTATGTTCTGTACACCTCGACAGGTAATCCGGATACCGGAAGAGTCATGTCAAGGAAAGTCATGCTGTAATTGCCGATCTTTGCCTGACCTGTTACAAGAACGACTATCTCGTCAATAATATATGCATCCGCAGTATTTCCGGTTAGTACGACTTTATAGTAACCGTTCATGAGAAGCGTAGGATCTATGGTTCCCAACGTTCCGTCTTCTATGGCTTCTGTACCGGCTTTACTGTAAACAGCAGTATCACTTCCTACGGGGAACACTTCAAAGGTATAGTCCTGAAGCAGTGTTCCTTTTACTGTTCCCGTGATATCGGTAATGAACGTAATGTCTTTACCGTCCTGGCTGTCATCGATATCTACGAAGAGTTCATCCTCCGTAAAGACTATCGGTGTAGGCGTAGGAGTTACTGTAGGCGTTGTGGTAGGGGTGCCTGTCGGTGTTACGGTAGGAGTAGGTGTCGGGATCTCGATAGTGAGATTATCCGTTATGCTCTTTCTGTATCCGTCCTCTGTAACGGCAATAAGATCAATATAGATATCTGAATATGGATACTCACTTGCGCTTATACTTCCAAGAAGACCGTCTTTTACTTCCTCTGCACTCGATGTTATTCTCTTCCAGAAAGCAATCGAGTCATCATAATAGCACAGTTCATATGCGCCTTCGCCTTCAAACTCTGCTGTGCCGTATATCTTTATTTCATCATCTTCTCTTACAGCTTTTGTAAGTGCCAGACTTATCTTCCCAGGTTCCAGATTCAAACTGGCGGTATCGCTGTGTTCGATTCCGTCTGTATCCATTACCGTTGCCTTGATACTGTACGTGCCGGGATTCCATCCTGCAGTATCTATCAACGCTATCTCATCGTATTCATCAGTTATCTCTACTGATTCTTCCCATACGATATTTCCGTTGACATCAGACACTGTTATCTTTGAAGTATCTGCTTCAATTTCAGGTTTGACCCTTCCTATAACGCTTATTTCATCACCGACTTCATGACGGCTGTTATCGAATGTTCCGTAGATCTCTACATCATCATTATGTCTTGCATGTATATCAGGATAAGGATCGATCTCGAATCCATAGAAATATATAGAAGTGGCCGTAGCATATCCAAAGCCGGTCTCCGCATGTGCCTCCATATACAATCTGTGATCGTCATGAAAGTGTTCTTTGAGATCAATATTGAGCATCAATGTCGGGGCATCGGGTTTTGAGACATTGCCGTCTGCATCGTATGTTGCAACGTAAACATAGAACACCTCAGCAGCACCGTCGTATTCAAGCCAAATATCCTGTACAGAGTTTTGCTGTAAAAACGGCTGATATTCCGTGATGGCATAGTCTCTCATGCCGTCGCCATTGAGGTTTATACCGATCATGGCATCATAAGGTTCTACTCCATATTGCCATTCGCCTTGTCCGTATGCATCTTTCCAATAATGACCCGCACTTCTGCTCATATCGATCTGGATATCAATACTATCACCTGCACCATTTTTCAATGAAAAAATAGATGCGTTTCCGGAGCAGTTCGGGTGGCTGAATGTAAACCTCATCTCAAAAGAGTAATCAGGTGAATACTCTCTATAGAAATCTGATGTTGCATAACCATCAGACCACCATACATGGCTTGCCATACAGATATAATCAGAGTTCATGGAGCAAGCTTCCCTTATACTCCACATAGAAGGATCGAAACGTTCAACATATCTGTATCGTGCATCACCCTGAGAATAAATAGCATACTTTTCAGCAAACGGAACAGGTGTAGCCGTTGGTGAAGGTGTTGCAGTAGGTGTCGCTGTTGCCGTAGGGAACGGTGTAGCACTTGGTGTAGCTGTAGGAGTGCTTGTCGGCGTTGATGTCGGTGTACTCGTAGGAGTATTAGTTGCTGTAGGCTCCGGTGTAGAGGTTGGCGTACTTGTTGCCGTCGGAGTAGCTGTAGGTGTGTTGGTAACAGTCGGAACCGGCGTATTAGAAACCGTAGGTACAGGTGTAGATGTAGGAGTGCTTGTTGCCGTAGGTGTTGCTGTCGGCTCTTCCGTGGGTGTACATGTCGGTGTCGATGTAGGTTCCGGAACAACGATTGTAATTGTATCGCTGTCTAAAATGAACTCGCCATACGGTAAAACAACATATGCTTCGAATGTAAACTCACCCGGTTCACTTGTATCAAGATAATATCTGACAGGCTCGTCTTCGTCATCAGGTATGGTTACTGTGACTTCTGTACCGTTAAGTCTGTAGAGGATCTCATACACATTATCCTCGGGTATCTCAATGGTGTAATACACTTCATCTCCGATATCAGCCTCTTCGCAGGATGCGGTTACTGTTACATCGGGAAGTTCCATGACAAGCTGAAGGTCAGAAGGATCCGCTGTTACATTGAGGATAGAACCGCTGTAACTGAACTTATCAGCTACTATCCTGCCGTTGATCGTTGTATCGTATGCATTTATCGATACTCTGCCGTTCGGAGCATAGAGTATTCCGTTGATCTCTATTTCTGTTCCGTTTAATATGATATTTCCTTCTTCTGAATACAGAAGGACTCTTCCTTCGAACTCTTCATCTGAATTCAAGCTGTCAACGTTATATGTGATATCGCCTTTGGCAACGATAACGGCATCACCTGTAAAGTCGGTACTGTTTATCGTAAGGTCATCTTCGGTATAGTAATAGCCGTTAGCAACAATGCTCGTCTGTGATGTAAAAATATCCTCCGGTATTTCAGGCAACATATCTTCTTTGGCATAGATCGATTCTGACCAGTCAGGTATTGATAACGGAGCGATATGTTCTTCCGCACCTGTCATATCTGTTATCCAGCCGGCAGGCTGGACTGAGCCTACTGTTCTGGCATAGCCGTCCATGTGGAGCTCAGAACCCTGATAAAGAAAGTCTCTTCCTGAATAAATGTCACCTGTGATATTTGACTTCCAGCCCTGGAATGTAAAATCGTCTGTTGTACTTGCAGCAAAGATCGCATAAGGGAATACTGTCGGCTCGGCATCTTCAGGTACTGATGTTACTTCTGCAGCAGGTGTAGGCGTTGCTATGGGTTCATCTGACACAAACTGTACAACGTTTACATCTGCAGGTGCTGATGGTGCACTTTCCGTTCCGTCTGCGATAAGTCCAAATGTATAACTCTCACCTGAAAGAATCGATGTATTGGATGTTACGGTGATATTCCCGTCAGAACTATAGTCAGTAATGTCCGCTGCATTCCATATATTGGAAATAACTACATCACCGGGGTAATCTATCTCGAGCGTCCATGAAGACACTTCATATTCTGATACATTTGTTACTGTATACTGGCCTTGTGTACTGTATCCCCAAGCGGAGTTCTGATCGTATGTGATCTCGAATGGGTATGCATCGTATTCGCCATGAGTCAAAGCATCAGCACTAAGTTCCCGCCATGGGAGAACACCAACTAACAAGGCTGCAACTAAAATAGCACTAATAAACTTTACTTTTCGCGAAAACAAATACTGCATACAAAGCTCCTTTTTACCTTCAAATAAATTACCAATAATTGACAGAAAAACAAAGGCCAATAATATTACTAATTATTTAGTTTATTCATTTATTACCCTGCAGACAAAAATCCATCTGCAGGGTAATGGAACAATCAAGTTGCTAAGCAACCCTTTTTTTTCCTTCTTTAAATCAATGACATTAACCTCTCGTTATTAATGCATGACCATTATTTCTTAGGTCTCTTAGGCTGATGTAATATCATCGGACATGTAGGCCACGGCGGTTCAGGATCCATACGTGAACCCTTAGCGTTCTTTCGAGTCACCTTCTCAATTTGAACAAGAAGCTTTTTCTCAAACGTCTTCTTTGTCATCATTTACTACCTCCTCTCCTTTAATTTTCACTATCATCAAACTCAAGGCATTATAAAGAACACCAAGAGCTGAATAATACACAAAATGATTAAGAGGAAATAGAAATAAAAGTGTTATAACGATTGATCCGACAATCGAAACCCCAATACGGGAATACTTCTTAAGGTGACTGAGCTCCTGCTCCGAAGGATCTAAATTGGGGTTTCTGATCGTACCAATGCAAAACATAAAAATCATTGATAATATCACCCCCCCCCTGACAAATTACAGGCGATTTCATTAATACCGATGAAACCGGGATTGTAGAAAGAGATACTATTACAGATGATATAAAGCAACCAATACTGGTTTTGCAATGTATACCATCTGAATGTATTCGAATCAGAGAGAAGGTAATCAGAAATATTAAAACTTCAACCAACGATTTAAAGACCAACGCAAAACCACTAATCAGAAGAATGCCTGTGATTTTTTCCAACAGTAACTGAATAGAATAAGCATAGTACTTCTTATCATCTTCTTCGATGACTTGGCATTTTATCATTCGATCTGCAAGTAATAATGACAAATATTCCATAATGCTTGTCTCCCGTTAACGGGATGATACAAACACACAGAATTATCAATCAATTAAATCGAAAGCTTCCAGGGATAAAGTAAAATATCTTGGGACAGAGTAAAAATCATGCAAAAGGAATGGCTATTGTTATATGAAAAATACCATCTTGAGTTTCGATAAAACAATTGCCATTATTCGATTCTACGGTTTGACGGATATTAGCTATTCCATATCCGTGATTATCCTTGTCTTGTTTAGTTGTTTTAACGGTTTCACCATCTGGAATCTGTCCAACATAAGGATTAGAGGAATCAATTATGAGCATATCTTTATCCTTAATAATCTTGAATACTATTCTCTTATCATCACACAATTGAACAGCCTCAATTGCATTATCCAGAATGTTTGTGAGGATTGTCACCAAATCACTGTCGCTAATATGCAAGCCTGTTAATTCATCGGCAATAAAAGGAATAACGATACCTTTTTCTTTGGCCTCAAAGTATTTTATATTTAAAACAGCATTGATCAGTGTGTTTCCGGTATCAATAATATCCACACTATGCATTTCCTGTCCGAGCTGTTCTTCAATATATTGAATTTCTTCACTTAACTTGCCTTCACGAGCAAGCATAAGCATGACCTGTAAATGATTCAGATAGTCATGAGAGCGGGCTTTTTGTTTTTCTCGCTCTTCTGACAAAGACCGATACATTTGGTTTAAATGTTCAGACTGTTCTATCAGCATTTCCTTTTCTCGGATTCTACCTTCACGTCTTATAACATTATCAAGCAACAAAAACAGCAATAAATTAAGCGAAAGCAAGCCGGTTGCAAAGAAAACCATCTTATAAAACATATCCCCTATTTGTCTATTCTCTGCACCATATATCAATACAACTATTGTTACAAGAGTAAATAAAGGGAATAGCGCAAATATCAACCATCCTTTGAAATCCAAACTAGAAAGTGTATTTTTCTTAAAGACAACACTCAAAATTATAATGATTATTAGAACAATAAATTGGCATATCAATTCAGCGATAAATGCTCCGTTTTCATCTGTTATCTCGGATATTTCATTAGCTCTGATAACTTTCTGCAAAATCAACAACGCAATCATTTCTACAGAGGTATATATACCACTATAGATTAAGTTAACAAGAATACTTTTCTTTATTGATATCTTGAATACAATAACTGTTACAACTATGGTAGCAACTATTACCAGTACCATCTTTACTATAGGAACCGGTCGTAATAATATCGAAGCAAAAGCACTTAATACAAACAAAGAAAAAATCAATATATAATCTACTGATTTATCAGCTTTTCTTTTCAATACACTTCTTAAGAACGCATAATTCATCAGTGTATAAAGCAACGTAAGAATTATCCCCAATATATTCTCTGTCATAAGTTTTTCCCTCTAAAAAGAGTATATGTGCGATATACGTCATTATACTTTTTCTGTGAAATCGAGATTTCTGTTCCATTATCCAAAATCATATTATATCTTGATAATGATCTGACATGACAAAGATTAACTGTTTCTTTAGAGCTAACCGGAACAAAATCAAACGCTTGCATTATATCTGTCATCTTTTTGAGTGTGCTACGGAGCAAATATGTCTCCTGTGACTCAAATGAAACTACAAAAACGGTATAGTTTCCTGATGACCTAAGATAAACAATATCAGATACTTTTAAAGTTCTTTTTCCTATTGTAAAGTCAAGTGTTATTTCTCTTTCGTTTTGATCTATGGTTTCCAAAAAGCGGTCGAGACACTCTTGAAGATATTTCTCAAAATCATCTTTGTCCTTTAATATATATCTTATAGCCCTTACGTGATATCCATCCGTAGAATAACACATATGAGCTGAAATGAAGGCGATTTGCACCTTATCATTCTTTTCTCTTATAATTTTTGCTGCCGCGATTCCATTTATCCCCTTCATCTCAACATCAAGAATAATTAAGTCAAAAATATCCAACTGAACTTTATCTTCAAGCAAACTCTCGCAAGCAGAAAATCCCGTCACGCTAAAAGACAATCCCTTTTGTTTGAGATATGTTGATACAATATTCTTCTCAAGTTCGAGGTATTTTTCTTCATCCTCACAAATCGCAATTCTCAACATAGCTGCCCCGAAAAATAATTATGAATATATAATTATATTGTCAATTATAATAATGTGTTCCACGCAACATCCATTGAAGATGTCGGGGATAAAGTACAAAACGCAGGGATAAAGTAAAATCTAGTGTCAAATATAGATCGATTCCAAAAACCCTATGGCTTCATTCATATCAATAGAAAGGCCTATTTGTTTTAGCGGGATTTTTACATCCCTAATCTCTTGTAAAAATCTTCGCACTGCCTCGTTAACATTTCCTGTTGTTTCAATCTTCTTTCCCAGTTCCACTATTTGTAGTAGTCTAAACACATCATACTTGTGCTTTTTCAAATCTCTTTCATTAACGTGTTCACCACGGGCTTTTCTGTCTTTCAGATCAAGCCACGCATACATCTTAAACGGTATGAGATACTCGGCTCCCAGTACGCTTGCCCCAAGTATTGTTCTGCGCCCCTTCAACATAAAATTATAAAAATCTTCATTCAAAAGGATTGCAGAAAGACTTGAAGTCTCATCATCAATATGAAGCGGAACAATTCCAGAAGGAACATCTTTAATATAGTCCGGTTCTTTCGAAAACAATTCGATCATTGACGGATAACCGGGCTTGGGTTCAGTAAATCTGTAAAAATGTACTTCATCACTATTTTTCCAACCAAACCGATATCCTCCTTCAAGAATATAATCCCATAACACTTTAGTGAATTCTTTATATCGAGCCTCCATTATGACGATCATATCTATATCTTTGGTTGCTCTGAAATCAATATCCGCCTCAGTCATCAGGATGTCACAGGCTGCACCGCCAATGATGGTATAACAATCAGGATAGTCTTTGAACTTTTCTATAAAGCTGTCTATTCCTACTACCATTCATACTCCTCCAAATATTCCTCTACAGATGTCTCTATTCTTTCATCAACGTTTTCTTTTAAAGACATTGCTAAAGAGACAGGATCAACAACTCCATTTTTCTCAAACAATCTTGGATCATATTTCCAAAGTTCCAAGTCTACAGCATTGTTATCAGATGACCACCTGACATCAATTTCAGATATTTCATTTATATCAACATCTGATTTATATATCGCCCTAACCGGAATCTTTGGAGCGTTGAGCATAGAACACATCGACAAAGCTGATTCGCCCGAAAAAGGATAACAATCAAAATCACTGTCTGTTGTAATTACGCGCTGCACCGGGTTTATAAGAAACGGCTTTGCTTTTTTATATAATTCCTTTCCCGTCATCACCGGCATCATATAGCATTCTTTTCCAATCATATCCTGATTGATCAAATCCATGGATAATAGTTGATCACTGGCTCTCGTGATGGAAGTTCTCGTAACACACAAGAATTCTGCAGCATCCTTCTTCAGCATTGGCTTGTTATTGCTGTTATAAAGTATATGTAGAAACAGAGCCTGTGTTACCGGCATCATTTTTTCTGCATTGATCTGCTTTTGCTGTGCTAACCGATCACTTAACATCATCCCCAAAAAAGGAAGGTATAATTGTTTGGCATCAGAAATAAATGGAATGTTCTTTTCGATCAAACTATCCCTTTGCCTTCCGCTTATATAGGAAAAACTAAATGCAACCGGTGATTCAAATCTCTTTTCCAGCAAAGCACATTGTTTCTCAAATGCAATAACACCAAACTTCTCGTCGTTTGAAATGTTAACAATGATAAAACTCATACCAGAGTATGTATATCGCCAAAACGAACGACCTGCCGTCAAATACAGAGGAAGTCCTACAGGGTTTATCCTTTCAACATCGAATTTAATTCCGAATATCTTTCTTTGATGCTTGATCATTATTCCGCCTCAATAACATGTTTTTAGCATAATAACATTTATAATGTTGTTTTGCAATAATTCTGTTAATGCACAGCAAACAAAGCACTTTTCAGGCGTATCATTTATTGTAATTATGTATAGCCGATTCGTATTTCTGAACAAATTAGAAGTGCCTATATTGATACAAATGATATTTATAAGCTTACTTCAAATATATGCCCTGTGTATTTCTCTTTTATAAGAAACTGTTCGTTATCTTGAAGGATCTTTTCAGTATGACTGGAAATTATTTCTTTCTGTTTATTGGTTCCAGATACAATTCCTCGTGATTTTATTTCCTCGTTTGTAGCAAAATGATATTTCTGATTTCTTTTAGACATAAATGATACAATGTCTTGTTTTTGTTCATCTGTGAGTTCAAGATCTACTATATCGGCCAAAAGCAACTCATAACATTGGTAATAATCACTGTATCTCAATTCGGTGAAATGACGACCACAATACCTATATTTGATGCTTTCCCAGTTGGTTACATCGCCAAGTTCTTCACAAAACTCCCTGCTTAAGTCATCTATTTTTTCTCTTGAAGACAAAGAACTGTTGAATCTATTTATAAACCTCTTTAAGAACTTACATGGAACAAATAAACGATAGTCATTTTTAGATAATTTATCTATTGGTAGCTTTGAGTCATCTACAACTTTGAACTTATTCATTAATATGTTTTTCTCATTATCAAAAAACTTATAAACACCACCAACCGGTTGATATTTACCAGTTCCCCTTTCATTTTTTACAAGTAAATATTTATTATCTATTTTTATGCGAAATAAATAAGCAAATGAAATCCTAACCAATGTTGTATTAGTAATCAGTTTTCCACGTTTAAGTTTGCGTAGAGACTCTTTCCATGTAATATTATCAGAAACATCTTCAATCGCATTTTTAGTTTTTTCAATAAAAATAGCAAATAGAGAACCAGATAAAACGGAAAGAATATGGCAGTCTTTTATTTCAGAAACAACCATACCAAAACAAGAAATTAAGATGGCAAAAATCCATAAAAATAACAAAAACCATTTTCTTTTCATAAAAATCAGCTCCAGCCTATAGGAATATCTATCCTTGTAATAGCAACGCAAATCTCATTTTTAACAATATAACATTCAATATAATGATTGCCATAAAATGACGTGGGTTCTTCTATAACTTTACCTCTTTCTTTTATCTGACCTCTAATTTGATTTCTGCGTTCTGAAACAGGTCCAACATTTTTTACTTTCCACAACACTTTGTAATTATTAGGACAATCGGTATAAACCAATTCACATCTAACAGTCAAGTTATGAGGAACATACCATCTCCACTTATTCAAATATTCAGAAAGTTTTATGGCATTTAAGCCATTCCCGCTTATGTGACAAGAAACTTTACAAGTATAAATCTTGTTAACAGGATAGAGATCGTCTATAAACTGTTCAGTATCATCGAATGACTTAACAGATAGTTGTTGATTCTGACGCTCCCTCGATACAGCCAATACGCTTATTTGCTCGCGCCAATATTCATGATTAAAGAAGCCATACCATGCTTGTAAAGCATCGTCTTTAGTACATTCCTCTTTAAATAGGATTTCTAGGTCTTCAAGTTTGCTCTTTAATCTGTTTTTCCAATATGTTATTCTTTTTTTATCGATTACCCGATTTGACAGGTTTCTTCCATTATCTACAGGTGCAATTACCGAAGAATCTATTTCAAGTCTGTTTACAATTGCTTTCATTGAATAATAAAACAGCTCGCCAATTCTAGAGTATTCTGATTTCAATCTTTCATTGCAAAGAACCGTCTGTATCAAACCGCTTGGCATATTATTTCAACTATCTCTAGAATTGCAGAACATTTTAGATAGTCTAACTATACGTCTAAGCTTATCATCAGAATAATCATTTTGTGATTTAAACCAATCTGTTATACCGGTTAGCTCTCGCTTAGACCACGTATCACCAGCATGCTCATAAACCCATTCATTATTCAATTCATCCCAGCTACGCCTATATACAGCAAAATCGATATGATACCCTTCAGAATACTTAACCCGAACACAACTAGTTTTAACCTCAGGATCTGCCTTAAACTGTTTTGTTTTTCGAGCCAAAGCATTAAGAACTATATTTCGGGTAGCCAGAGCACCTTTATCTCCTAATACGTCTTTATCAAAAACAACTGCAACATCTATATCAAAATCATTATCTTCATTTTGAACAACTGTTGACATTGCTACACTTCCTTGAACACATTCTTCTACTATTTTGTATTCAGTTCCGTTATCAATGTTATACTCAGATAAGCCATCTTTTAATCTTTGCATATTTATATTTTTCAAAGCATAAAGTCTATTCAATACTTCTTGTGGAAGAACAACACAAGAAGAGTAGAAACTATTGAATTTTGAAGACAAGTCAAACATGATCAGATTTGCTAACTCCTATATATCATCAAGTTGTATCCAATTATTAACTCAGGCAAAAAACATTTAGTTACAAGGTAAGAATACAATTATCAAAATATAGTGTCTACACAAACAAATAAGACTGTCCCAAAAACGGACCAAGAGATATTAAAACATGTTTACTGGAACCTGTTTTTTAATCAAAAAACGATTTCTGTTGTCTTTTTGTTGTCCTAAAAAACTGAAACGCCCTGCTTTATGCGGATAAGGCAGTAATGCAAAAACAGAGCATAGCATCAGATTAAGGAATTTAGATCGATAGGATTTTAATTAATCCTGTCGATCTTTTTCGTTTTTTGACCCTGTAGGGCACCTTGACTTTTGATGCGCAGTGTCAAAAGTCATAAGGCGTTACTTCTGGAAGAAGTAATAAGACTTGCTTACGGCCTTCATTGTTTCGGATTTCAAATTACTTCGGAACGGACGAACAAGCATCGCGTTTGTATATACAAACACATAAAAAGCTTGTTAGGGGATCGATCCCCTAAGACCTCTTATCACACAAAAAGCTGTTCAATACAGTTCGCGTGAACTTCAAGAATAAACACGAGTTTTTTATCGGGATAAAGTAGAGTCCGATTGCAGATGACATAAAGCCGAAGGCTTTCTCAGGGTTTCAGAGAAGTGTTCCCTGACAAGCAAATGGCGTTTGTGGGCACAAGCGCGTTGCTTGCTATAAATTAGTACAAGGGACGAGGAGCACCCGGGAGATACACATATATCCCCCGAGCGTTCTCATCAAGCAACCAACTTAACCCGCTTTTCTTGTATCTTTATAGACTTCCGGGATCTTGCCTTCGCCTCTGAGATCGTTCTCGATCATAGTCTTCAAATAGGCAAATTTATTTTGGATCTTGCTTTTGGCATCTTCACGCTCAAGAGTCTTAAACTTGATTGCAAAATAATCCTGCATCCATTCATAACCCAAGCCGTCAGGATCGTGTTCTGTCTCACGGGAGATGCCCTCTAACATGTCCGCAAGCTCTACCAGACACCTAACATCTGCTTCAGTAAATCCATACTTATATCCATACCTATCCATAACATAAGGAATCACATATTCCTCCTTGGGATTAAACACGGATATATCTGGTTTCTTCTCAGCCGCCGCTTCTTGGATTGATTTAGATTGAACTGAATTACTTTTCTTTTTACATTCTGTTTGATTGACTTGATTTATATTACGCTGACAATCAGCCGCAACTTGCGGACATATGTCAGCGATAAGATTGTGGAACCTTGACGGCTTCGTTCTGTCCTGTCTCAAGGTATTCTGCTCAAAGAAATTCTTGATCAATACTACGTCATCGTCGTTAAGTCTTATAACGAAATTCTTGGTTATCAATTCATTAAGCGTATCTTCTGTAGCACCTACAAGTACCATAGCCGGATATGCCTCGACTGCACCCTCATCATCCGTCCTGACAATCAGATACATATACAGGACTTTAGCCTTATCGGAAAGCTTCAAGAATCTTCCGCTGCTGATTATCGCATCGGATATCATGCGGGAAGATCCTTTCACCTTCTTGTTTCGGCCGGTAGGTTCTTCTGCAATACCGTCACTGTTAGCTGGGTTTGACTGTCCTTCAGTTATTACAGCAGTGTTCGGTACATTTATTATTTCTTCATCTATCATGTTAAATTTCTCCTTGTAGTAATTTGAATAATAAAAGAGCTCTTTCTCTCCTGACGTCAGGAAAAGAAAAAGCTCTTCAGTTAGTTGAATCAAGTTAATCGTGCTGCCTAGAGTTGTTCCTCCGGAAGCTGATGCCCTTGCCGGAGGATGCTCTCGATCTCTTCAAGACAGATGCGGCAACACCTCACATCATCAAGAACTTCATCAACATCGATGTTATCATCTTCAAGAGAGAGGGCATCTTCAAGAACGTTACTTAATCTTTTAATCTCAATAGCAAGACGCTCGTTCGCAAACATTCCCCATAAGATAACTATCTCAGTACTGGTGAATGAATCAAGAAAAAACTCCTGCATCGGGATACCTAGAACGTTAATCCGCTCCCTGATCTTAAGCTCTTCTTCTCTTGTAAGCCTGAAGGTAATCGACCGGTTTCTTTTGCGATTATGTTCATTCTTCTTCTTTTTCATCGCTACCTCCTTTATAGATACTGTTCAATCTACTTGCTAACTTATCTTGAGAATCAGGATACAGATGTGAATAGGTATCAAGTGTCGTGCATGATTTCTGATGGCCTAATCTGTTTTGTATTTCCTTTACACCAAATCCCATAGATATAAGCAGACTTGCATGGCTGTGACGAAGGTCGTGTATCCTGATTTTCTTAACGTTTGAGGTTTTGACTCCCCGCTTCATCTCGTGCTCAAGAAAATCCTTTGTGAAGGGAAATAACCGATCATTCTTCTTGAGACCATAGATACGGCTCTCATAATCTTGAATATACGGGATTATGAATTCAGGAATCGTAATCTTCCTTCGGCTGCATTCTGTTTTCGGCTCAGTTATGAGATCTTCTTTTCTAAGACGTTGATATGATTTAGTAATCCTGATAACACGGTTTTCACAATCTATATCAGCCGGCGTTAAAGCCAAGAGTTCACCTACACGCATACCGGTCCAGAAGAGAAGCATAAAAGCCAAATATGACTGTGGTTTATCGATAATTGCATCAAGGAATTTCGTAAACTCTTCCAGTGTCCAGATGTTCATCTCGTCGGCATTTGATTTACCTATGGTTCCGGCCTTAGCACAAGGATTAGAACCAAGATCATAATATCTGACGGCATAATTGAATAATGCGGCCATCTGATTATTGATCGTCTTGATATATGTGGCAGATTTCTCCGTTTTTATGAGATGATTCTGCCATTTTCTGATATCGGATACTGTTATCGCATCCAGCTGTTTGTCCTTGAAATACGGAAGGATCTTCGAGTCAAACAGATACCGCTTACCTAAAAGTGTTGACTTTCTTAATCTGGCCGACATATCTTCAAAGTACATCTCTGTGAACTCTCCAAAAGATATGTTGAGCTTTGACCCCTTCTTATGCTGAAAACTTATAAGCCAATCCTCAGCTTCACGCTTTGTGTTAAAACCACGCTTAACCGAATGCTTGCGCTTTCCCGTCCAGTCGGTATACCGGTACTGGATAT
Source organism: Oscillospiraceae bacterium (assembly GCA_902788505.1). Classification (GTDB taxonomy): domain Bacteria; phylum Bacillota; class Clostridia; order Saccharofermentanales; family Saccharofermentanaceae; genus Saccharofermentans. The sequence goes on along the minus strand of CADAKH010000020.1, from coordinate 56,633 downwards.
ACCACTTTCCTGTATTTATATCTTTCTGTGCACTCATACGGCCTCCTTATCAGAACCGGGTTCCTCCTCCCGGATCGAAGATACCGGAGAATACCCGTATACACGTTCTTCTACGTATCTTCTCGGGACCTTGCCCTGAACTATAATGAAGCCTTTTGCTTCAAGTTCGGCGTTAAGCTGTCTGATCAACTTATAGGCCTTGGATAAACAGATGCCGTAAGCTTCTGAAAGCTCTTCGGCTGTTACATAAAACTTAATATTTTCCATTTTTGTTACCTCGATATATTAATAGTTTTGATAATCTTGTTAGCGTTTATACTAATAGTTTAGTTGTACAACAACAATAAATCAATAAGATTTCAACTTAAAATTAATGTTTCCGCTAATTATGTGTTAAACTTTCACTAATTGCGGAGGTAAGTATGACAATAGGAGAAAGGATCAGATACTATCGTAAGAGTGCGGATATGACTCAAAGAGAGTTGGCAGCAGCCAGCGGCATTCACTATGTTTCTATCTGTAATTACGAATCAGGAAAGATGACTCCACGAGATGACCAGCTAAGAAAGATTGCAACCGCACTGGGAATCAGTTATTCCATACTTAATGATCTCGAATCCGAAACAAAGAGTTTTAGAACTCTCGGCAATTTGTTTGAACTATTATTGTCTTTTCACAAGTCCGGTGTAATGACGCTCTCCGGCGACAGAGATGAGAATGGTGTCATTATCAGGAATACCGCCCGCTTTACTACTTCAGCTACTTTGTTTGCATATTTCAGACTTTTATATCCTGATGTTAAAGGTTCCCTTGATCTTTCGAAGATCACGCTCCAACTTCAAAACGACTTCGTGCTTTCGAAGATGATCGAATGGGAATCACTTTACAACACAATTTCCAATCTTGAAGGAAAGAGTAAACTCTCCCACAAAGAAAAGGCATGCCTGGATCAAGCAAAAAAGGATATCGGATTACTCGAGATAAACTTAACGAGTTATAGGATAAGCCTGGACTCTTCCAAGGGTATCAGTATACTTGAGGACTGATATCCCCTATTGTATTTGTAAACACGATCAAAACTGCATGTAATCAAATGTTGTTTTGCCGTGTTTTATACGGGTATAGTTATCCGTAGATTTATTTCTTTTTCCGCAGTATTTCTCCTGTAGCCCCCCTGCGGGCGAGAGACCTACTGGCTTTTCGACTTTCGAATCTCCCTGGGAAACCGGAAGGCTCCCGTACTGCTGACTACAGGATCATGAGTGGGAGCTTCGAAATCCCACCCCGGAGACTGATACGCCTCCGCTGCTCTTCACAGAAGTATCATTATAACTTTGTACCTGTCATCGCCTCCCTCGGGTTGCAACCTCGATTCTGACTCATCCCCTTTATCGCTCTCTCCCGAAAGAGGTCATGGCGCGGTCGGAGTCAACTTGGCTTGGTATTTTAACGCCGATACAAGTTAACGTACCTTTCGGTTTAGTATTCAATTGTCAAGTTACAGTGAAGGTCGAAGTTATTTCTCCCTTCACTACTACTTGACTGAGAGGGGGTGTTTTTTAGCATCATTTCTGAGTTTTTTTGAAAAACTTGAAAAAATAGCCCGATCTGTTAAGACTTTTTAACAGACCGGCCCATTTTTGAGCCCAATTTGACATTTGTCTGAAGACAGTTTTGAGCCGTTTTTGGTTGAAATCTTCGGTTTCTATACCCTTGTTCTCAAACTCGAATTATCGCAGTATTTCTCCTGTAGCCCCCCTGCGGACGAGAGACCTACTGGCCTTTTGGCTTTCGAATCTCCCTGGGAAACCGGAAGGCTCTCGTATTGCTGACTACGAGATCATGAGTGGGAACTTCGAAATCCCACCCCGGAGACCAATACGCCTCCGCTGCTCTTCACAGAAGTATCATTATGACTTTGTACCTGTCATCGCCTCCCTCGGGGTGCAATCCCGATTCTGATCCATCCCCTTTATCACGTACCTTTCGGTTTAGTATTCAGTTGTCAAGTAACGGTGAAGTTCGAAGTTATTTCTCCCTTCACTACTACTTGACTGAGAGGGGGTGTTTTTTAGCCTCGTTTTCGAAGAAATTTCAAAAAAGTGCCCAAAATGGCACTTAGTGTTAAGAGGTTTTAACACTAAGCCCGTTTTTGAGGGGTTAAAAATACCGTTTTAGGCAGGTTGGGAATTATGTTTTTGATCGTTTTTGAGAAAAATAAAGAAAAAATTGAAGCACACCGGAAGGAATTCACCATGCTTTTTAGGTAGAAATCTAATCATTCATAACATGATTTTTTATGCAGCAGAAAACATCAGAAATAATATTCTGATTATTCCACAATAAAACAAAGTGAACTCAAAATGAACTCACGGAAGATATTAAAAAGCCCGAAACGCAATGATTTCGGGCTTCTTATGATTTTTGTCGGTTATTCAAGCTCGATCGTTGCCGGGGGCTTGCCCGTGCAGTCGTAGAAGACGCGGCTGATGCCCTTTACTTCGTTGACGATCCTGCTTGTGACTTTGTTGATCAGGGACCAGGGAAGCTCTGCTGCTTCGGCGGTCATGAAGTCTGTTGTCGTAACTGCACGGAGGAGACATGCGTAATCGTATGTTCTCTCATCACCCATGCATCCGACTGAACGCATATTTGTGAGAGCTACGAAATACTGGTTAGCGTACTTGTCAAATCCTGCGAGCTGCATTTCCCTTCTGAAGATCGCATCAGCATCCTGAACGAGCTTAACCTTCTCTGCGGTAACTTCACCGATGATCCTGATCGCAAGACCGGGACCCGGGAACGGCTGACGGAAGACGAGATTCTCGGGGATGCCGAGCTCTAAGCCTGCCTTTCTAACTTCGTCTTTAAAGAGAAGTCTTAACGGCTCGATTATCTCTTTGAAATCAACATAGTCGGGAAGTCCGCCTACGTTGTGATGTGACTTGATTACGGCACTCTTGCCAAGACCTGATTCAATAACGTCAGGATAGATCGTGCCCTGAACGAGGAAGTCGACAGCACCGACCTTCTTTGCTTCTTCTTCAAATACTCTGATAAATTCCTCACCGATTATCTTTCGCTTGGTCTCAGGATCTTCAACACCTGCAAGTTTTGAATAGAATCTCTCCTGTGCATTAACTCTGATGAAGTTCAGATCGTAAGGGCCTTCCGGTCCGAATACTGCTTCGACTTCGTCACCTTCGTTCTTACGGAGAAGACCGTGGTCAACAAAAACGCATGTGAGCTGCTTGCCTACTGCTTTTGAAAGAAGTACTGCGGCGACAGATGAATCAACACCGCCGGAAAGAGCACAGAGAACACGACCTGAGCCAACCTTTTCGCGAATCTCTCTGATTGATGTCTCAACGAATGAATCCATTTTCCAGTCACACTTGCACTTGCAGACATCCTTTACGAAGTTTGCAAGCATCTTTGTGCCTTCGACTGTGTGTACAACTTCGGGATGGAACTGTACGCAATAAAGATTCTGCTCAACATTTTCGGCAGCTGCTACAGGGCAGACTTCAGTGTGGGCCGTAATCTTGAATCCGGGCGCGGGAGTTGCAATATAAACAGTGTGGCTCATCCAGCAGACTGTCTTGGGTGATATGTCTTTGAAAAGCTTTGCATCAGTATCGACGAGAACATCGGTATGACCATATTCTCTGACAGGAGCAGACTTAACTTCACCGCCCAGAAGGTAGTTCATGAGCTGGGCACCATAGCAGATACCGAGAACCGGAATGCCTAACTTGAAAAGTTCGGGAGAGCACTTGGGCGCATCATCTTCGTAAACTGTTGAAGGGCCGCCAGTAAGGATGATTCCCTTGGGATTCAGTGCCTTGATCTCGTCAAGACTTGTGGTGTGCGGTCTGACTTCACTGTAGACCGATAGCTCTCTTACTCTTCTTGCAATAAGCTGGTTATACTGTCCTCCGAAATCGAGGACGAGGATCATTTCCTTGGCCATGGGAATTCCTCCGAATCATAGAAATCTTATGGGTTAATTATATTCTTGCTCTCCCCTCGCGAAAACAAGTATTTGTTTGCTTATTAGCGAAATCGTAATGATTTTGAGTGCTTATGTTTTGGTCAGTTTTACATAATAAAGAGCTGCAGTCTGAAATAAGGCTGCAGCTCCGGTTGTTTTCTGTTCAATAAGAATTATCTTCTGATGATCTCTTCTCTTACAGGTCCTGTTGATACGATTGATACGTGAACGCCGATCTCCTTTTCGATGAACTCAACATAATCCTGAGCTTCCTTGGGGAGTTTGTCGTATTCTGTTACGCCACGGATCTCACCCTTGCCCTTCCATGAAGGAAGATATTCGATAACAGGCTTGCATCTGTCGAGCTTTGTGGGATTAGGGAAATCCTTTGTGATCTCACCGTCGATCTCATAAGCTGTGCAGACCGGGATCTTATCAAGATAGCCTAATACGTCAAGATTAGTGAGAGCAACATCCGTACCGCCCTGAAGTCTTACGCCGTAACGTGTTGCAACGCAGTCAAACCAGCCGACTCTTCTCGGACGTCCTGTTGTAGCACCGTACTCACCCTTGTCGCCGCCTCTGTCTCTGAGTTCCTTTGCAACAGCTTCGTCTAAGATCTCTGAGACGAATGCGCCGCCGCCGACTGATGATGAATAAGCCTTTGTAACTACTACGATCTTCTTGATCTCATAGGGCGGGATACCTGCGCCTACGCAGCCGTAGCCTGCCAATGTGGAAGAAGATGTAACCATCGGATAGATACCCATGTCAGGATCTTTCATTGTTCCGAGCTGGCCTTCCAAAAGGATCTTCTTGTCAGCCTTGATTGCCTCGTAGAGATATGCCTGAGTATTTGTAACGAAAGGCTTGATGAGCTTGCCCTGCTCGAGCATCTCTTCAAGAAGGGCATTGGAATCGATGGGATCCTTGTGATAGAGATTTACGAGAAGTGCATTCTTGATCTCAAGTACGCGCTCGATCTTTTCCTTGAGTGTTGCCTCATCGAAAAGCTCGGAAACCTGGAAACCGATCTTCGCATATTTATCAGAGAAGAAAGGAGCGATACCGGACTTTGTTGAACCGAAAGCCTTGCCTCCAAGTCTCTCCTCTTCGAACTTGTCGAAGTCAACATGATAAGGCATAACGACCTGAACTCTGTCAGATACGAGAAGCTGGGGGTTTAAGCCCTGCTCTTTGATGTCGTTATATTCCTTGATGAACTTTCTGATATCGAGAGCGACACCGTTGCCGATAATGTTTACGATGTTCTCATGACATACGCCGGACGGCATAAGGTGAAGAGCGAATCTTCCGTGATCGTTGATTATGGTGTGTCCCGCATTTGCTCCGCCCTGGAATCTGATTACGATATCTGATTCGTTTGCAAGAAGGTCTGTGATCTTACCCTTTCCTTCATCGCCCCAGTTAGCGCCAACGATTGCCGTTACCATTGTTTATTCCTCCAAAAATTAAATATCTGTAATAAAGTTTCATTAAAACCCGCGCCAATTATAACAGAAATATAATAATATTGGGCACCCAATATTATTTAAAAGAAAAAACCTTGTTTTTTAGACTGTTTTTTAAGCCATTTCGCAGACTACGACTCTTCTCCAGCCGGTCATGCCGTACTCGTAAGTGCAGGTAATAAGCGTCAGAGTGCTGGAGTCTGTGACATTTCCAAGAGCATAATCCAGGATATCATCGGCACTTACTATATCTGAGGAAACGACATAGTAGTAATAGTCATTGCCGTAAACATCGGTAAAAATTACCTCATCGCCGATATTTACATAACCCAGGTTGTGGAACATTGAGCCATCTCTGTAATTGTGGCCAAGGATCGTAGCATTACCCTGTTCTCCGGGCATAACGGAATCGACATAGTGACCCAGACCATATCTTAAAGACACCTGTGAAGCCTCATCCCAAACAGAATACCTGACTCCGATGCTGCTGATATTAAGAATTCCGATGGAATTCAATGTGACATACTCTTCCTCATAGTATTCTTCTTCTGTCTCTTCGGTCTCACCTATATAGTCGTAACCTTCACCTTCAACCTCATTGCCCCTGGCAGGAACAACATAGGTAGGTGCAACTGACTCTTCAACCTCGGTTGACATGATCTTATTCTCAACTGCATTTAGGGCATCACTCGATATTCTGCGTCTGTTAAAGCGCTTGATAGGGTCAATAAGAAGCAGAATGACGCCTGCTATCAGAAGAATGACACTGATAATGATCAGGCTGGTATTAACTGCAGTTCTTTTGGATTTTACCTTCTTGTTTGCATCAATTCGTTTCATTATCCTGCCCTATTTCCACAACCGAATTTAATATAAAATGCTTATTCATTATACCCCCAAACCATGATATTATGTTACTCGCACGTGATTTTTATTACGGAGGGGTTACATGGACAGTTCTTTGTGGACAAATGCGCTTAGTCTTCTTAAGTTCGACGATAACATCGATATAGTCACTTATGAGTCTATTCTTTGCAAGATGAGCGTTGTCCATTCTGATGATGATGTGCTGGTCCTTGCAGCCAGAGATCCCTACTCACTTGATCTTGTTAAGAGCCAGAAGCTCAGTAAACTCATTGAGAATGCCATAAGACATGCCAATCAGGACAAGACATGTGCCGTTAAGTTCATTCTCCAGGGTGACGATAATGCCCTGAAAGCTTCTGTCAATTCAGAGAAAAAGGCTGCCAGACAAGCTAAGAGCGAGATTCCTACTGTCACAGGTCTTACAGGTGAATTCACCTTTGCAAATTTCGTCGTAGGTGACTGTAACCGCTTTGCCCATGCTTCTGCCGTATCCGTAGCTACAAAGCCCGGTCAGAAACAGAGAAACCCTTTTTTCTTATGGGGTAATTCAGGTCTAGGCAAGACTCACCTTATGAAAGCTATCGGTAATTCAATTCTTGAACAGCATCCCGATAAAAAGGTTATATACACAACTTGTGAAGCTTTTACCAATGCTTTTATAGCATGTATCAATAACAAAAATTACACTGATTTCCGTAATAAGTACCGTACCGTCGACGTACTTCTTATCGACGATATTCAATTTCTTATCGGTAAAGAGGGTGTCCAGACAGAATTCTTTAATACTTTCGAGGCTCTCATAGAGGCAGGCAAACAGATCGTGATCACATGCGACAAGGCGCCTTCCAACCTCACAGAACTCAACAGCAGGCTCACTTCAAGATTTCAGGACGGTATCATGTTTGATGTCCAGCCTCCGGATTTTGAGACAAGAAAAGCTATTTTCTTAAGCAAACTCGAGAATGAAAGCTTCACTCTTTCAGATGAGATAATCGACTATGTCTGCGAGAATGTCACAACAAACATCAGACAGCTCAACGGTGCTTTCAACACGATTTCTTCTTATATAACTCTTGCAAACGGAGAGTTATCTCTTGAAGATGTCAAGAAGATAATTATGCCTATTGTTTCTCCTAATAAGAAGAAATATCTGACACCTGAGATAGTTATAAATGCTGTTTCAAATTATTACGATCTGACACCCGATAAGCTTACTTCAAAGCTCAGAAGCGCTGAGATATCGACTGCCAGAAATGTTGCTATGTTTATATGCAGAGACTATCTTGAACTCAAATATGAGAAGATCGGACAGTTATTCGGCGGACGTAAACATACTACTGTTATGCATGGCTGCGATAACGTTGATGAGAGTTCTGAGCTCAAGGCACAGGCCGAAGAGATATATAAACTCATCACATGATTTGAACAATTTTTGTTCTTATGTTCAAAACTTACGGTAGATTCTCTGTAGACCGGTTGTACACAAATGTAACAATGTTCAAAATGGTATTTTTCTGAACAATAATCAATTAAGTTTTATACATTGCTTTGTAAATCAAAACTATTTGAAAATATTGATTTTCGCGGTGTTTTGAACATTTGAACAAAGCATAATAGAACGAATAAGAGCTTACTTAAAATACTACAGAGCCGGATGTCGCAAATTCGGAAAATGTCCCTAAAATCGAAGTTTGTAACACCGTTAAACTATACATTTTTAATATTATTAAGTGTATAATGTTTGAAATATTTTATATTAGCGGAAAGGCGGCACTTTTCAGATGAAATTTACATGCAGCAGAGATGACTTGGTCAATAATGTATCCATAGTCCAGAGAGCTGTTACTACTAACAGTACAGTTAATATCCTTAACGGTATCCTTATAGAAGCATCAGATGACGATAAGATTAAGCTCACAGGTTACGATCTCCAGACAGGAATCGAAGCTGATGTTGAAGCAAGTGTTACAGAAAAAGGTGCCGTAGTTATAGATTCAAAGTTCTTCGGTGATATTATCAGAAAGCTTCCTGAGCCTGAAGTTGATATTATTTCCGATAACAATTTCCAGACAACAATCAAGTGCGGCCAGGCAGAATTCAAGATTGCAGGTCTTGATCCCGAGCCCTTCCCTAAGATACCTGAGATTGAAGAGAATGAAGCAGAGAAGATCGTTATGGGTCAGAAGATCCTTAAGAATATGATCAATCACACGATCTTTGCAGTTTCCAGAGATAATTCCCGTCCGGTTCTTACAGGAAGTAATATCGTATCTGACGGTTCAATTCTCTCTGTAGTTTCAATCGACGGATTCAGAATGGCTATCAACCGCGAAGATATGGGCAATGATTTCCCTAAGATCAACTATATCGTTCCCGGTAAGGCTCTTACTGAGATGAGTAAGATATTAAGTGACGATGAGGATGCTGAGATCAATATCTATACATCAATGCAGAATCTCTTGTTTGATATCGGCAATGTGAGAATGATCTCACGTCTTATCGAAGGTCAGTTCATTAATTTCGATTCTATCATTACTAAGAATCCTAAGACTGTTATTACAATAAACCGTAAGCAGTTCCTTGATGCAGTTGACAGAGCTTCACTCATCATCATGACAGATGACCGTAAGTGTCCTGTAAGATTCCTTTCAAATAATCCTTCCGAGCTTACTGTTCAGGCAACATCTGCAAGAGGTAATCTTCAGGAGAATATCGATATCAGCCTTGAAGGTGAACTTATCGATGTTGATTTCAATTCAAGATATGTAATCGATGTACTTAAGAATATCGATGATGAGATCATCAGAGTTGAAGTTAACGGCGGTCAGGGTCCCTGCATCATTAAACCTGTTGAAGGCGATAGGTATATCTATCTCATTCTTCCTATCAGAAGATAATGTTCATCAGAAGCATACATCTTGAAAACTTCAGAAATTACGGAAGGCTCGATTTGGACGTCGGGCCTTCTGTTAATATCTTTTACGGTAATAACGCCCAGGGAAAAACAAATCTCGTTGAAGGAATATATGTTGCTTCAAGCATTACATCTCACAGGACCAGCAAGGATTCGGATCTTATAAAGTTCGGTGAGAATGAATATAAAGCTTCTTTGGATCTTACAGATGACGATGGAAGTAATGTAAGTTTATCCTCAAGCTATTATACTGAGAGGTCCTCTCTATCAAGGAACGGCAGACCAGGAAGAATGCTGATAAGAGATAATGCTCCCGTAGATAAGATTTCAGAATATATTGGTGTATGTAACATTGTTATCTTTGCTCCTGAAGACTTGAATATTGTCAAAAATGCACCTGCTTTCAGAAGAAAGTTCTTGAATACGCTGATATCTAAAATATCACCTTCATATTTCAATCTTTTGAGCAATTACAGCAGACTCCTTGCACAGAAAAATGCCCTTCTCAAGAGCATTAAGCTAAGTGACAGTATGCCTGCTCTTGTTGATGAGCAGCTGAATTTCTGGGATTTCTCTCTGGCTGAACTCTCAGCAGAGATCATCCTGAAGAGATATAAGTTCGCTAAGCTCATTTCCGACATAGCTTCAAAGCATCACGGTAGCATTTCAGGAGGAAAAGAAAACCTTTCTATAGAGTACAGTACTATATTTGGCGTTGTAGGGGCCTTAGAAACGTTTCTTACTAAAAACAGTAAATATGACGACTATATGGGTAAAGGCCTCTCAGAAGCCGATTATGGGCGAATTAAGGGCATTCTTTCAGATTTAGTTCTTGCGAAGCTGAAATCAGTCAGAAATTACGACATAGATAAGCATATTTCATCGACCGGTATCCACAGGGATGATATCGTGATCAAGCTTGACGGTCTGGTAATGAAGACATTCTCATCACAGGGACAGCAGAGAACGGCTGCATTGGCTTTAAAACTCTCGGAACTGGAGATAATTAAGATGTTCGTCTCCTCTACCCCGATCCTGATACTCGATGATGTTTTCTCTGAACTTGATAAGACCAGAAGATTAAGTCTTGTATCGGCCATGAAGGGCGCCCAGATCTTCATCACATGCACAGATAAGAATATGATAGGTGATGAGATAGACGTGATGCAGGGATCAAATAAAGCCGTTTTTTACCATGTTGAAGAGGGCAGGATCGATACTGAAGCCTGATTTTAGGACAATCTGCTTTATAAAGCGGCAATATGTCGCATTTTCTTATATTATAATAAACATATTATTCTTCCCTTTTATGATATAATTTTATAGGTTAGAAGAGAATTTCCGTTTGATCCGGAGGCTAAAAGTGTTCATTCATATCGGCAATGATCTTTCAGTTCTTAAATCTTCGGTTACGGCAGTCGTTAATCTGGAGACAGTCCTCCCTTCCCAGAAGGATGTGTCTGACTTCCTTAACAGTGAGGACGAACAGGGAAGGCTGCAATACGTTACTGAGGATATACCGAAGTCATTGGTTATCACAGATGATAAAACATATGTTTGTTCATTGTCTGCAAATCTGATATTAAACAGACTCAACATGACGGAGAATTTCTGAAAACCGGCGGTTAACAGTGTTAAAAAAGCAGTATTTCCGGACATTTGACGGAAATTTCTGCCAAGAATAGGAGTTTTTGTATTTATGAGTGAGAACGACGAGAAAAGCTTTAATTTTGAGGACAATTCTGCTGCCAACGAGGCACAGTCACGCCCTTCCGGAGCAGTTGACCTTTACTTCCAGCCTGTCGAAGAAGGCGATGATGACGAGCTCAAGAATCTTGCCGAGAATCCCAGAGCTCTGACAGAGGATTTTAAAGAAGAATCAATTGCTGAAGTTTTGGCAGCTGAAGGCGATCAGGACAGTTTTGATACATCCAATAGCAGCGAATACAGCGAAGATGATATTCAGGTTCTGGAAGGTCTTGAGGCCGTAAGAAAGCGTCCCGGTATGTATATCGGTGATACCACATTAAGAGGTCTTCACCATCTGATTTATGAGATCGTAGCTAACTCTGTAGATGAAGCTCTTGCAGGACGCTGCGATACGATCGATGTAGTACTCGAAAAGGATGGTTCTGTTACTGTTACGGATAACGGTTCCGGTATTCCTGTAGGTAACCATCCGAAGCTCGGAATCCCTACCGTAGAAGTAGTTCATACTGTGCTTCATGCAGGCGGTAAATTCGGCGGCGGAGCATACAGTATTTCAGGCGGTCTGCACGGCGTAGGTGCATCTGTAGTTAACGCTCTTTCTGATCATATGAAGGTTCAGGTCCGCCGTGACGGCAACATATATGAGATCGAATTTGAGAAGGGAAAAACGACTGTTCCGCTCCATATCGTAGGTAAATGCGATAAGGAAGATACAGGTACGAAGACCAACTTTATTCCTGATAATTCGATCTTCCCTGATATCGTTTTCGACTTCGATTCAATGATCACACGTTACCGTGAGATGGCCTTTCTCAATAAGGAAGTAACTATTGATCTCACAGATGACAGAGGAGCAGAGCCTGTTAAGAAGCACCTCCATTATGAAGGCGGTATCATCTCATTTGTTGAGTATCTCAACAGACATAAGGAAGCTATCAATACACCTCCTATCTATTTTGCTACAAAGCAGGGGGATAACTTCGTTGAGATCGCTCTCCAGTACAATGATTCCTATCAGGAGACTGTTTATACATACGCAAATAATATTGCAACACCTGAAGGCGGTACGCATCTTGTAGGCTTCCGTGCAGCAATGACAAGAGCCATCAATGACTATGCAAAGAAGTATAAGTTCATCAAGGATGGTGACGTTAAACTCCAGGGTGAAGATACCAGAGAAGGTCTTGCTGCCATCATCTCAGTTAAGCTTCCTGATCCTCAGTTTGAAGGACAGACAAAGAGTAAGCTCGGTAATGCCGAAATCAGACCTATGGTAGACAGTGCCGTTTACGAAAAACTCGAGATCTACCTTGAAGAGCATCCTGATATTGCAAAGCTCATCATGGATAAATGTCTTTCAGCTTCAAGAGCAAGAGATGCCGCAAAGAGAGCAAGAGAACTTACAAGAAGAAAGACAGTATTTGAGAATAACGCATTGCCGGGCAAGCTTGCTGACTGCCAGAGTGATGAGGCAGAATTCTGCGAGATATTCATCGTAGAGGGTGACTCCGCAGGCGGATCCGCAAAGCAGGGCAGAGAGCGTAAGTATCAGGCTATTCTCCCTCTCTGGGGTAAAATGCTCAACGTTGAGAAAGCTAGAATCGATAAGGTTTATTCCAACGAAAAGCTCCAGCCTGTTGTTATGGCTCTTGGTGCAGGTATAGGTGATGAGTTCGATGAGACAAAGCTCAGATATCACAAGGTTATTATCATGGCCGATGCCGATGTCGACGGATCTCACATCAGAACACTTCTTCTCACATTCTTCTTCAGATACTTAAAGCCCCTTGTTGAAGGCGGATATGTCTATATTGCCTGCCCGCCGCTTTATAAAGTCTATAAGGGTGACGAAGCATATTATGCTTACGACGATAAGGAGATCGAAGAGATCAAGATAGCTCACAAGTGGGAGAATCCTCTCATTCAGCGATTCAAGGGTCTCGGTGAGATGAGCTCAGAACAGCTCTGGGATACAACTATGAATCCTGTTACACGTAAGCTCTTAAGAGTTACACTTGCAGATGCTCAGGAAGCAGATGAGACATTCACTCTTCTCATGGGCGATCAGGTTGAGCCCCGTAAGGAATTCATTCAACTCAACGCTAAGCTTGCTAATATTGATAACTGATCAATTCTCAGAAAAATAACTTATGAACAAAAGCAGGGTGTCGCTTCACGCGGCACCTTGTTTTATGGACATTTTCAAATTGTTCCACGTGGAACAATTTGAAATTATGAACAGTTTTTCTGTTCGCTCCAAAACAGGAATGTTCCACGTGGAACAATCCCGGCTGACTACATCAAAATTGAAAACTGTATTTTGAATAGTCGGGCTGCAATGAATAAATATGTCAAACAATCAAAAACAAACTGCCTAAATTTGTATCAAAGTTGACATATATAAATCAGTTATCAAATGATAGAATTATCATATCAAGATAGGAATATTATAAAGGAGTCAAATATGGCAACTGTAATTGCTTTGGTTAACCAAAAAGGCGGCGTCGGAAAGACGACAACAGCCGTAAATCTTGCAGCTTTTCTGGGCAAGAAAAAGAAGAAGGTCCTCCTTATAGATATTGACCCTCAGGCAAACGCCACAAGCGGCCTTGGCATCGATAAGCGTGAACTCGAGCAGACGGTCTATGATGTACTTATCAATGATGCACCGATAGCAGACGTTATTTATGAAACAAATGCGGAGAATGTTGACATCTGCCCTACAAACATAAATCTTGCAGGAGCAGAGGTTGAACTTGTTACTGTAATATCAAGAGAACAGATACTGAAGAATGCTATCGCTTCCATAGACGGAAATTACGATTACATTATCCTGGACTGCCCTCCTTCGCTCGGGCTTCTCACGATCAATGCGCTTACTGCATCAGACCGTCTGATCATTCCTATCCAGGGCGAGTATTATGCACTTGAAGGACTCTCTCAGCTTATGGATACAATTAACATTGTTAAAAAGAAGCTCAATCCTGAGCTTGAGATCCTGGGCGTGGTCCTTACTATGTTCAATCTGAGAACTCAGCTCTCAAGACAGGTTAAGGAAGAGACAGATAAGTATTTCGGCGGCAAAGTCTTCAAGACTGTTATCCCGCGTAATGTAAGACTTGCAGAGGCGCCGAGCCACGGTCTTGCCATCTGCGACTACGACAAGAACTCTAAGGGCGCCAAAGCATATGAAGCATTGGCAAAAGAAGTAATCAAGAGATCATAAAGGAGAACGAATATGGCTACAAAGGGATTGGGAAAAGGACCTAAATCAGCACCTAAGAAAAAAGTTATAGCGGCTAAGCCTGCCGCTAAGAAGGCGGCATCAAAAAAGACTGCAGCAACAGCTAAGAAAGATCCGGCTAAAAAAGCAGCGCCTGCGAAGAAAGTCTCAGCGAAGAAACCTGCTGCAAAAGCTCCTGTCAAGAAAGCCGTTCCGGCTAAGAAGACGGTTGCTGTTAAGACTCCTGCGACCAAGGCTGCTCCGGTTAAGAAGACCGCTGTTAAGACAGTATCAGAGAGCAAGGCAATGGGAAGAGGCCTTGGTGCGCTCCTTTCATCTGACGGTATTCCGGAGAATAAGAGAGATTCTGTTGTAGATCTCAAGATCAATGACATCTCCCCTAACAACGGTCAGCCCAGAAAGAACTTCAACGATGAGGCTCTTAATGAGCTTGCTTCCTCTATCGAAGAGAATGGTGTTATCCAGCCTATCATCGTACAGCGCAAGGGCGACGGATACAGGATCGTTGCAGGCGAGCGCCGTTGGAGAGCTGCAAGAATTGCCGGCCTTTCAGTGATCCCTGCTATTGTAAGAGATCTGTCAGACAAGGAGACGATGGCTCAGGCCCTGATTGAGAATATCCAGAGAGAAGATCTCAATCCTATTGAAGAGGCTGCTGCGATGCAGAATCTTCTTAAGACACACAAGCTTACACAGGAGCAGCTTGCAAAGAAACTCGGTAAGCCAAGAGCAACGATCGCAAATACGATCCGTATCCTGAATCTCGATGAATCACTTCAGGATTTTGTCAGCAGAGGAGACCTGTCCGAAGGACATGCAAAGGCTATACTCGGTCTCAAGGATAAGGAAGACCAGCGCAAGGTTGCTGACATCATCATGACACGTGACATGAACGTAAGACAGGCTGAGGCTTTCATTAAGAAGTATATTGAGGCCCAGACCAATCCTTCACAGAAAAAGGAAACGATCCTTCCTGATATCAGACTAACATTAAGCACCAAGGAAGTGGAGACTAGACTCAAGAAGCAGCTTGGTGCCAAGGTTAAGATAAAGGTTCTGGATAACAATACAGGCCGCGGACGTATCGTTATCGACTATAAGGATAACATGGATCTCGACAGACTTATCGAGTATCTCTGCAACTGAGATACCGTATATCTCTAAGGTACTATATTTATATATATAGAAAGCTTTTCGGGCAGCTACTTGAAAAAGTCTTTCGGATTATGTATACTTAAGTGCCTTTAGGTATGGAGCTGTATCGAAGTGGTCATAACGAGGCGGTCTTGAAAACCGTTTGCCTTCACGGGCACCAGGGTTCGAATCCCTGCGGCTCCGCCAAAGATCTTAAAGCCCTTCCAATTTCGGAAGGGCTTTTCATTTGAGAACAAACGTTCTTTTGAAGGGCTTTGTGCCGTGTTTTCGGGCATTTTTATTAGGGAATTATCGGAAAAGCCCTTAAAATCAACATTTTTATTTTATATGTGGTACAATCTTCTACTATCTGCACAGCGGTTCTGTGCATAAAACTCTAGAGGAGGAATTAACAATGGAAAAAGAAGAAGTATTGAAGGTGTACCGTCACTCTCTTGCACACATCCTTGCAAAGGCTGTAATCGAGTTATACGGCAAAGAGGTACAGTACGCGATCGGACCTGAGATCGAGGACGGCTGCTATTACGATTTCGTCCTTCCGAGAACAGTCACAGAGGAAGATTTCCAGACAATCGAAGACAAGATGCATGAGATCATCAAGAGAAGGGAAGACTGGACACGCAAGGTCATCTCCCGTGATGAGGCTTTGGAACTCTTCAAGGATCAGAAGTTTAAGCATGAGCTTATTGTCGATCTGCCTGCAGACGAGACAATATCCATATATTACACAGGCGACGATTATGTAGATCTTTGCCGCGGACCTCACGTAGACAATTCACAGGAGCTTATGAGCGCTGCATTCAAGATCAAGAATGTTTCCGGTGCTTACTGGAGAGGCGACGAGAAGAGAGACCAGCTCCAGAGAATCTATCTTTTCGCGTTCCCTTCAAAGGATGAGCTCAAGGCTCACCTTGCATGGCTCAAGGAAGCACAGGAGAGAGACCACAAGAAGATCGGTACGGCTCTTGACCTCTTTATGTTCCGTGAAACAGCTCCGGGCATGGCTTACTGGCTCCCCAGGGGATGGATCCTCTATCAGGAACTCATGAAGTACTCCCGCGAGATCCAGGGCAAGCACGGATACACAGAGATCTCCGCACCTCTTATCAACAATAAGAAGCTCTGGCTTATCTCAGGTCACTGGGCACACTATCAGAACAACATGTTCATCGTTCCCGGTATCACAAAGGGCGTTAATGCTACTGACGCTGTTCAGGGCGAAGAGGCTCCCGAGCAGTACGCCGTTGATGCTGAGGATACAATGGCAGCTAAGCCTATGAACTGCCCTAACGCCATGATGTCCTACAAGCGCACAATGCACTCATATAAGGAACTCCCTATCCGTTACAGTGAGTACGATGTTCTCCACCGTAAAGAGAAGTCCGGCCAGATGAATGGTCTTTTCAGAGTTCAGGAGTTCCGTCAGGATGACGACCATACATTCGTTACACCTGACCAGATCAAGGACGAGATCAAGGACGTAATCGCTATTGCAGACGAGATCTACAAGACATTCGGTATCACATACAGAGCCGAGTTCTCGACACGACCTGATGACTTCATGGGCGATATCGAGTCCTGGAATTCCGCTGAGGCTTCTCTCAAGGCCATCCTCGACGAGAAGTATGGTGACGGCAACTATGAGATCAACGAAGGCGACGGCGCATTCTACGGTCCGAAGATCGACCTTCAGATCAAGGACGCTCTTGGACGTGAGTGGCAGTGCGGTACAGTCCAGCTCGACTTCCAGCTCCCTCATAACTTCGAGCTCACATTCGTTGACAAGGACGGCGCTCAGAAGATGCCTATCGTTATCCACAGAGCTATCTTCGGTTCTTTCGAGCGTTTCATCGGAATCATCACAGAGCACTTCAAGGGCGCTTTCCCGTTCTGGCTCAATCCTTATCAGGTTGCTGTCGTACCGATCAGACCTGAGCACAATGATTATGCGCAGAAGGTTGCTGACGCCCTCACAAAGGCCGGCGTAAGAGTCGAGTCCGACTTAACAGACGTCAACATGAGAGACAAGATCAAGAAGTTCAAGCAGATGAAGGATCCTTATATCCTCGTTGTAGGCGACAAGGAAGCTGCAGAGAACACAGTATCCGTTAACGTAAGAGGCTCCAACAAGCAGCTTCAGGGCGTTGCTCTCGACAAGTTTGTTGAGCTCTGCAAAAAGCTCAACGCAGAAAGAACATTGGAGCTCCCTCAGGAGATCTGATCTTCGTTCAGACAAATTAAATAACAGACGGCGTGGGACCAATGTCCTGCGCCGTTATTTATTGTTTTTGGTGATCTTGGAATTATTTAATAAGTGAAGGTTTTCGATAGGTAAAAGGATTGAGGGGATAAAGAGGAGGCGTGTACTGATACCTTTAATGTCCAAGGGCTTGTTTTATATGATCAGTTCAGTTGAAGCGAAAGACCGCATTCCGGGTATGGTTATCATATAAAAAGAGTTCTAAAACAAAGCGAAAAAGGCTATTTTCGTTCAGAAAAACTTTGATTATCAAATTATCAAATTACACTCTCAAAGCGCTGTGTGAGAGCATTTTTTAGGTAAAAATCCTAACGAATTGCAACTTTATTTGGTGAATTTTTCTTGCTATCATTCGTATTGCTATAAAGGGGGCGTAAAAGCTATGTATAAACAAGAAGGAACAAAAGTCGCCATTATCGGCGCAGGTGCGGTAGGATCTACAACCGCTTTCGCAATCGCAATGCAGCAGCTCTGCTCTGAGCTCGTTCTTATTGATGTCAATAAGGAAAAGGCTTTGGGTGAGGCTCTTGATATCAGCCACGGACTTCCGTTCATCGGCGATATGTACATTCATTCAGGCGACTATTCTGACGTTAAGGATGCAGACTGCATCATCATCACGGCAGGTATCCCCAGAAAAGAAGGCGAGACAAGACTTGACCTTGCAAAGAAGAACGTCAAGCTCGCTCATACGATCACAGACAGCATCATGGAGCACTACAACAAGGGTGTCATCATGGTTATCTCCAACCCTTGTGATCTCGTTACATATAAGGTTGCAGAGTGGTCCGGACTTCCTTCAAACAAGATCATCGGTTCAGGTACGAACCTTGACTCAGCACGTTTCAGAGTCCTCATTTCCAGAAAGCTTGGCGTTGACGTTAGAAACGTTCACGGTTATATCCTCGGTGAGCACGGTGAAACACAGTTCCCTGCATGGAGCCACACTCACGTTGCAGGTATGTCCATCGACGAGTACGCAGATGCAATCGGCGTACCTTTCGGTGAAGACGTTAAGGCTGAGATCGCACAGAAGACAAAGTCTTCCGGCGCTGAGATCATCAAGCTCAAGGGCGCAACATTCAACGGTATCGCCGTAAGTGCTGCTACTCTCCTCAGAAGCATCACAGAAGACGAGCACACTATCAGAACAGTATCCACAAGACTCAACGGCGAGTACGGCATCTCCGGTGTTACTCTCGACGTTCCTGCACTCCTCGGTGCTAACGGCGTTGATAAGATCATCGACATGCGTCTTACTGATGAAGAGTATCAGCTCCTCAAGAAATCTGAGGCAAATATGCGTGAGGCTATCGCTTCCGTTGAAGGTCTCTGATAAGAGCTTAAAACCCGCGGGGCTGTGAAGTAAGGCTTTTCGAGGGTGATCAAAACAAGACATTAAGCCCCTGCACTTTGTCCCATTAAGTGCAGGGCTTTTCATTTATAAGTAAATAAAGATTTGCTATAATGTCGGGGGTAAATCCCAAATCAATAACTTAAGAGGTCTAATTATGGAAATTAGTGCGGTTGTTATGGCGGCAGGTAAGAGCACGAGAATGAAGTCCAAGCACTCCAAGGTTGTGTTCCAGGTGTCGGGCAAACCGATTATCCAGTGGGTAGCAGATGCTCTTCAGGAGGCAGGCTGCCAGGATCAGGTATATATAGTAGGTGAGGCACAGGCTGAGATCAGAAGCGTATTGGGCGAGAATGTCGCATACGTTCTTCAGGAAGAGCAGAGAGGAACAGGCCACGCTGTTATGCAGGCAGCACCTTTCCTTGAAGGAAGAGACGGACTTACGATCGTTCTTCCGGGCGACTGTCCGATGGTTTCCGCTGATACGATCAAGAAGGCTCTCGATGCTTTCGATTCCGCATCTTCAAACTGCGCAGCGATCCTTATCACTGCTGAGGCTGACGATCCCACAGGTTACGGAAGGATCATAAGAGGTGAGGATGGCAATGTTCTCAAGATCGTGGAGCACAAGGACTGCACGGAAGAAGAGCTCAAGGTAAAAGAGATCAACTCTTCTATGTATGTCTTCAAGACACCTCTCCTTATCTCTGCTTTGGGCAGGATCGGTGCAAACAATGCACAGAAGGAGTATTACCTCACAGATACGATCGGGATCCTTATAGGTGACGGCTACACTGTAGGCGCTGTCGTATGTGATTTCGATGACACAAGGGGAGTTAACGACAGGATCCAGCTTGCTCAGGTAAGAAGCATCATGAACCACAGGATCCTGAACCGTCACATGAAGAACGGTGTCGAGATCGTCGATCCCAACGCTACATGGATCCACTATGCGGTTGAGATCGGTCAGGATACGGTTATCCTTCCCGGCACAACTCTTATCGGCAATACTAATATCGGTGAGGACTGCATCATCGGTGAGAATACAAGAATCGACTGTTCTGATATAGGCGACGGTACAGTTGTAGATAACTCGATAGTATCTTCAAGCATTATCGGCAAGGACTGCCGTATCGGACCCTACACACATATCAGACCTGAATCGAAGATCGACGACCATGTTACACTCGGCGCTTATGTTGAGGTCAAGGGTTCAGATATCGGCGAATATACGAGAGCCCGTCACCTTACATACATCGGTGACTCAAAAGTAGGCCGCAACGTTAACTTCGGATGCGGTACCGTTACATGTAACTTCGACGGTCAGGACAAGGCCGGATGCACGATCGAGGACAACGTTTTCATCGGAGGCAACTCAAATATCGTTTCTTCCGTTGTATTGGGCAAGGACTGCTACATCGCGGCAGGATCAACGATCACATCCGATGTTCCTGCGCTTTCACTCGGTATTGGAAGATCAAAGCAGCTCAACAAGGAAAACTGGGTTGCAGACAAGAGCCGTATGAGAGGCGAGAACTATATAAGACTCGACGACAGGCGTTCTGAGGTCTGATACTTCAAAAGGAATTTTATGTGGATAATCGCCGGGCTCGGTAATCCGGGAAAACAGTATATCTATACGTGGCATAACATGGGATATCTCGCTGTAGATATGCTCGCTGATAAACATGGCATTTTTCTCGGCAAGGAAAAGTACAAGGGCCTCTGGGGCAAGGGCAAGATTGCAGGACAGGACGTCATCATCATCAAGCCTACTACATACATGAACAATTCCGGCGAGTGCCTTGTCGAGATCTCAAAGTTCTACAAGGTTCCGCCGAAGAACATCATCACGGTCTACGATGATATTGACATTGCCAAAGGTACTATCAGAGTAAGGCCGAAGGGCAGTGCCGGTACTCATAACGGCATGCGTTCCTGCATTCAGCTGCTGGGAACGGAAGAGTTCCCAAGGGTAAGGATCGGCACAGGTCCGGTTCCTGAGCATTGGGAGCTTGTTAATTACGTTCTTTCTGAAGTGCCTGCTGATGAGCGGCAGATGATGAACGACGCATTTGTCAAAGCCTGTGAGGCCATAGAGGAGATCATCTCCAATGGATAAAAAACTCACTGAGCTTCTTGGCAGGATAGAATCCGACAGGGAACTCGCTTCTGCATTTTCCTCAAGTCTCAAGACAGGGAAACATCTTAATATCACAGGCCTTTGTGCAGAGCAGAAGGTCTATGTTGCCATGGCTCTTGCAAGGATAGAAGGCCGCAAGGCTGTATTCATTGAGCCTGACAGTGCCAGAGCGCGTGTTACGGCATCTTACTGTGCTGCCTTCACGGATGGTCCGGTAACCCTCCTGACGCCCTCAGAACTGTCTCTCGTGAGCGCCGAGGCTTCTTCAAGAGAATTAGAGCTCATGCGGTCGAAAGCTCTCTCAGAGCTTGTTACGGGCGAATACGGGGCAGCTGTAATCACGTCCGCCGCATTGCTTAATAAGCTCGAACCGGAAAAGGTTTTCGCCGGAAGGATCATAAAGATCAAAGTCGGGCAGGAGATGGAGCGTGACGACCTGGTGTCAAAGCTCCTGCTCAACGGTTACGAGAATGTTCCCCAGGTCATGGAAAAGGGCGAATTCTCGGTAAGAGGCGACATCGTTGATATCTATTCGCCTTCTTATACTGAGCCTGTGAGAGTCAGTTTTTTCGACACCGAGATAGACCAGATAAAGACATTCGACAGAGAGACACAGAGATCGACAGGCCAGCTTGAAGAGACCGTCGCTGTGCCTGCTTCGGTATATGCTTTCCCGGAAGACAAGAGGGATAAGATTGCAGATCTCATTTTGGAGCGCGTTCAGCAGGATCTTGCAAAAATGAATACCGCCACAAGAGAGGTCAGGCGTGCAGCCGAACTCCTGTCCAGAACGGCGACCGGCGATGCCGAGAAGATCAGAAACGGTATAGAGCCTTCGGGTATCGCAAGATGGACTGGTCTGATACTCAATGACTACAGGACAGTTCTGGACTATGTGAAAGGCAAAGACGTTGTCTTTTTTGCAGATGAGATGGTCGACATCGATGCGCGCATGAACGCTTATGCGGGCGAGTACGCGCAGCGCTGCCGCGACTCTTATGAGATAGGTATAGCACCTTCGTGCTCACCGTCTGCCATGGTGGGCATTTCAGACATAATGAGAGCTTTGGATTCTTTAGATAACATTGTTACACTCTCAATGTTCCAGTCCTCAGGCAACGGCCTTCCCGGCGGTATCACCCATACGGTATCAGGATTTCCGGCCGACAACTTTTCGGGCCGTTCGGAAGAGCTTGCCGCACTCGTTAAAGGCAATAAGAACGTCTGTCTTGTAGCCCATCACGGCAGAAGATACGAACAGCTCAAGGAGCGTCTTGCTGAACACGATTGCTTCACAGAGATAATCGATGCGCCGCTTCCGGCAGGTTTTACTTATCCTCTTATCGGACTGACTGTTCTCGGTGAACAGGAACTGTACGGCGCTGAGCAGAAGCGTCCCGAGAAAAAGAAAAAGGGCGGCAACAGGATCCAGTTCTTCAGTGAGATCAATCCCGGTGACTATGTAGTTCACGACAAGCACGGTGTAGGCCGTTACGAAGGCCTCGTCAACATGAAGGTCGGTGATATCCGCAAGGACTACCTGAAACTCACCTACGCAAAAGGCGAGACTCTTTATATCCTCCCGGAGAACCTTGATTCACTCCAGAAATACGTCGGCCCCGGCGAGAAGGATCCGAAGCTTTCAAGACTTGGCGGCGATGAGTGGAAAAAATCCGTATCACGTGCCAGAGAGGCGATCAAGAAAGTCGCCTATGACCTTCTCAAGATCTATGCCGCAAGAAGCGTCAACAAAGGTCTTGCCTGCACGCCCGATGAGGAACAGCAAAAGCTTTTCGAAGCCAAGTTCCCGTTCGTTGAGACGGACGATCAGCTCCGTGCGATAAATGAGATAAAAGCCGATATGGAATCGGAAAGATCGATGGACAGACTCCTTTGCGGAGATGTCGGATTCGGCAAAACGGAAGTCGCTTTCAGAGCGATGTTCAAGGAAGTAATGAACGGCAGGCAGGCGATAATGCTTGCGCCGACAACACTTCTCGCACAGCAGCATTACGAGAACTTCTGCGCCAGGGTAAAAGACTTCCCGGTCAATGTCTGCCTGCTCTCAAGATTTGTGTCACAGGCACAGATAAAGCAGAATCTGACGGACATAAAAAGCGGAAAGATCGATGTCATCATTGGAACCCACAGAGTGCTTTCCAATGATGTAAAACCGCCGCATTTAGGACTTCTCGTTATCGACGAGGAACAGAGATTCGGTGTTAATCACAAAGAAAAGATCAAGTCCATGAAGACCGACGTCGATGTCCTTTCACTGTCGGCAACGCCTATCCCCAGAACACTCCATATGTCGCTTTCAGGCATCCGCGATATCTCGGTCCTGGAGGAAGCGCCGTTTAACAGACGTGCTGTTCAGACATACGTCCTGGGCTACGACGAGCAGATCATCACCCAGGCGTGCATGCGTGAGATCGCAAGAGGCGGCCAGATCTTCTACCTTTACAACCGCACGTCCGATATCGATAAAGTTGCTGATGCCCTTGCGAAAAGCATGCCCGGTGTCCGTGTCACATACGCACACGGCCAGATGCCCGAAAACGGTCTCGAGACAGTTGTCTCAGATTTTATCGAAGGCAAGTATGACATTCTGGTCTGCACAACGATCATCGAGAACGGTGTCGATATGCCCAACGTCAACACACTCATAGTCGAGAATGCCGACCGCTTCGGTCTTTCGCAGCTCTATCAGATCAAGGGCCGTGTAGGAAGATCCGACAGACAGGCATATGCATACATCACCTATAACGCCGATGCTCCGCTCAACGAGGAAGCAACGAAAAGACTCAATGCTCTCCGTGAATTTACCGAGCTCGGATCCGGTGTCCGCATCGCTATGCGTGACCTTGAAGTCCGTGGTGCCGGCAGTCTCTTGGGTGCCGAACAGCACGGCCAGATGGATGTTATCGGTTATGAGCTTTACTGCCGTCTTCTCGATGAGGAAGTAAGGCTTCTTAAGTCCGGCAAAGATGAAGTCCTTGATACCGATCTTATTACCTCTCAGGGTGAACGCGAAAACGGCTTTTCAGTTGAAGTCGATTACGATGCATATATCCCTGCTTCCTACATCCAGGATGAGGCAGCTAGAATGAGCTGCTACAGACGCATCGGAAGCATCAGCGATTTCGAATCCTACAGCGACTTCATAGATGAAGTTACTGACCGTTATGGTGACGCTCCTCCGGAAGTCTATATTCTCTCCGGTGTTGCTCTCATGAGGTCAATGGCAAGCCAGCTGGGCTTCACGAAAATATCTATCAGAAATGCCGGTGTAAGGCTCTATCTCAACCCGAATCTCCAGATAGACATGCAGGCTCTCGGTGCACTTATGCGCGATCATTTCTATGGCGCCCGCGTAAACATAAACGCAACGGGAGCAGCGCCTTACATGCTTTTCAAGCCTTCATCGGTTAAGCAGGAAAAGACTGTCTCGGAGATCGTGGGACTTCTCAGGATACTTAATGACAACAAGACTTCTGCTGACAAGCCTTCGGAGAATACAGTATAATAAACGGGTTATCTGCTCCAATAGTCTAATGGATAGAATGGCGGTTTCCGGTACCGCAGATGCGGGTTCAATTCCTGCTTGGAGCGCCAATGTAATATGGCTTTTGCAACGTACGGACAGTAATTTGCCTTCGGCAAATTAACTAGTTGCAAAAGCCATTTTTATTGGCGTCAGGGAGGGAGATTGCGGCAAATTAACTAGTTGCAAAGGTCTTTTAACTTGGTGGCGGGGACATGATGTTTTCGCCGGTCTCATATGCAATTGTTTGCTCAAAATAAGGCCAATAATTGCATAAATCGGTGTTTTTGTGCAATTGTTGCCCTGAAAAATGATGAACAATTGCATACGATCCATTTTCGAAGCCATGCATAAAAGCGTGTATGCCGCTTTTTGCTCAAAAATGGCCAAAAATTGCACAAATCGGCGTTTTTGTGCAATTTTCGCCCTGAAAATGAGAGAAAGCGGCATACGATCTGATACCGAAACCATGCGCAAACCTGCCCACACACAAAAATCGTTGAGAAAGCCCCGACTTTATTGACGTTTATACTACCACCCTGTATAATGACCGAGTTTTAAAAAACAAAATATATCAAGTATAGACGATGTTTTATCAGAGTCTAAAGTGATTTACGGACCACTCTTTAATGAGTTAAGGCCATACGGACAGCCGGGTCCACTGCCGATGATCGGTCTTCCGATCTATTGATTGAGTTAAAAGCTCAGTTTTATAAGTTGGTTACTTTATAACCGAAATGCGTGTTCTTGCGCAAACTTGTGAAATGGTCAATAAGAGTAGTAAAAGTAGTATTGCTATATAGACTCTATATACTGGGTATTCATCGTATCGGTGCGGCATCAGCGCTGATACGGGAACAGATAAATGACTATAGATTATTGATCGCAAGTTGTGTAATTACAGCTTGCGATTTTTGTTTGAGGTGGAAGATGGAAAGAATTGATTTGGATCAGACACGGGCACCGATCTACGAGGCTCTTGAAAAGTTCCGTGAGATGAGAGTTGTTCCGTTTGACGTTCCGGGACATAAGCATGGTAAGGGCAATCCCGAGCTTACTTCGTTTTTGGGTGAGAAATGTGTCGGTGTCGATGTAAACAGCATGAAGCCCTTGGACAACCTGTGCCATCCGGTATCAGTCATCCGCGATGCGGAGCTTCTGGCAGCTGATGCTTTCGGTGCAAAGCATGCTTTCCTTATGGTTGGCGGTACGACGAGTTCCGTTCAGAGTATGGTGCTCTCATGCTGCAAGCAGGGCGACAAGATCATTCTTCCCAGAAATGTGCACAGAAGCGTTATCAATTCACTGGTCCTCTGCGGTGCGATTCCGGTCTATGTCAATCCTGACGTTGACCGCAGACTGGGTATCTCTCTCGGTATGAGCCGCGACCACGTAAAAAAGGCGATCGAAGAGAACCCGGATGCTGTCGCTGTTCTTGTTAACAATCCTACTTATTACGGAATCTGCAGCGATCTTCGTGCGATCGTCAAAATGGCTCACGATGCGGGAATGCTCTGCCTTGCTGATGAAGCGCACGGCACACACTTCTATTTCGGTGAGAACATGCCAGTTTCCGCTATGCGCGCAGGTGCCGATATGGCAGCCGTTTCCATGCATAAGAGCGGCGGAAGCCTTACACAGTCGAGCCTTCTTCTGATCGGCGAGAATGTCAACGAGAGACACGTAAGACAGATCATAAACTTAACGCAGACAACATCGGGCAGTTATCTTTTGATGTCCAGCCTTGATATCAGCAGAAGAAATCTGGCACTCCGTGGTAAGGAAGTTTTCCGCAAAGTCGTCGAGATGGCTGAGTATGCCAGGGAAGAGATCAATGCTGTCGGAGGTTATTATGCTTACGGCAGGGAGCTTATCAACGGCGATTCGATCTTCGATTTTGACCCTACCAAACTCAGTGTGCACACAAGAGATATCGGTCTTGCGGGAATCGAAGTTTACGACATCTTAAGAGACGAATACGATATCCAGATTGAGTTCGGTGACATCGGAAATATCCTGGCATATCTTTCGATCGGTGACAGGATGCAGGAACTCGAAAGACTCGTCAGCGCACTGGCTGAGATCAAGAGAAGATACAAGAAAGATCCGGACGGACTTTTGAGTCAGGAATACATAGATCCTGAAGTTGTATGCAGCCCACAGGAAGCTTTCTATTCACAGAAGAAGAGCATTCCGATCAACGAGAGTTCGGGCTTTGTCTGCAGCGAGTTCGTTATGTGCTACCCGCCGGGAATCCCGATCCTTGCGCCGGGTGAGAGGATCACGAAAGACATAATCGATTATATCCAGTACGCAAAGGCAAAGGGATGTTCCATGACTGGTTCGGAAGATCCGGATATTAATAACATTAACGTTTTGGTATAAGGAGGAACAGCCCCGTGAATTTGTGGTTCAGCGAATATCATGCACCTGACGTAAGACACAGTCTGCGTGTCACAAGGCATCTTTATTCAAGCAAGAGCGATTATCAGCAGATAGATATTTTCGACACACCGGAGTTTGGCAAGGTTCTGGCTTTGGACGGAGATGTAATGCTGACCGAGCGAGATGAATTCATTTACAACGAGATGATCACGCACATCCCGATGTCGGTTCATCCCAATGTTCAGGATATTCTCGTTATCGGCGCGGGCGACGGAGGCGTTGTTAAGGAACTTACAAGATACGAGAGCGTTAAGCGCATCGACCTGGTTGAGATGGATCCTCAGGTTATCGAAGCGTGCCGCACATACCTTCCCGAGAATGCATGCAAGCTGGACGACTCGCGAGTGCACATCTATTTCGACAACGCGCTGAGATTCATAAGACGTTCAACAGACGAGTACGATCTCATCATCGTTGACTCCAACGATCCGTTCGGTCCTTCCGAAGGTTATTTCACAAGAGAGTTTTACGGCATCTGCTATAACGCTTTGAGAAGCGACGGAATCATGGTAAACCAGCAGGGAAGCCCCTTCTATAAGCACGACGCCGAAGCGATGCAGAGAAGCCACAAGAGGATCGTAAACACATTCCCGATCAGCCGTGTATATCAGGCGCATATCCCGACTTACGCTGCAGGATACTGGCTGTTCGGTTTTGCGAGCAAGAAGTATCATCCAATCAACGACTTTGATGCGGAGCGCTGGAAGAGCCTGCACCTGAGCACAAAGTACTATACGACAAAGCTCCATATCGGTTCATTCTATTTGCCCGCATATCTTGAGAAAATGCTGATGGAGGTGGAAGCGTGAATAAAAATGTAGAGACGTTTATAGGCTGCGACAGCGGTTATGAAGAGTCAGGTATCGTGCTTTTCGGCGCGCCTTTTGATTCCACGACGAGCTTCAGGCCGGGCGCGAGATTCGGAAGTTCCGCCATCCGTCACGAGAGCTTTGGAATAGAGACATACAGCCCTTATCAGGACAAGGACCTTCTGGACAGAAAAGTTTTCGACTGCGGTGATCTCGAGCTTTCTTTCGGTCTTCCGGAAGATGCTCTCAATGATATTGAAGAGCATACGGGAAAGATCTTAAATGACGGCAAACTTCCGCTCATGATCGGCGGCGAGCACTTAGTAACATACGGTGCCGTAAAGGCGGTCTTCAAGAAGTATCCGGATCTTGAGATCATCCATTTTGATGCGCATGCGGATCTGAGAGATGATTATCTCGGTGCTAAACTGAGCCACGCGTGCGTTATCAGAAGATGCTTTGAACTTGTGGGCAACGGCAGGATCCACCAGTTCTGCATAAGGAGCGGTGAGCGCGATGAATTCCTTTTCGCTCGCGAAAACACTGACATGCACAAGTTCGGTTTTGACGGGCTGTCCGAAGTGTGTGAAGAGCTGAAGAAGAACAACACACCCGTGTATTTCACGCTTGATCTTGACTGCCTTGATCCGTCCGTTTTCTGCGGCACCGGAACACCCGAGGCAGGCGGTATGAACTTTACAGAATTGCTTGGTGCGATCCTGGAAGTTTCAAAGACGAATATCGTCGGCGCGGACATAAACGAGCTCGCTCCAATGCTCGATATAAGTGGTGCTTCAACTGCGGTTGCGTGCAAGATCTTAAGAGAAATAATCCTTTCCATCAATAAATAACAGGAGGCAGTGAAAATGAGCAGAGTATTAGTTATCGGATGTGGCGGAGTTGCAAATGTTGCGATCAGAAAATGCTGTCAGGCAGACGACGTTTTCACGGAGCTTTGCATCGCAAGCCGTACCAAGTCAAAGTGCGACGCGCTTGCAGAAGCATTGAAGGGCAAGACGAAGACTGTAGTTACGACTGCACAGGTAAACGCTGACAGTGTTGATGAATTAGTAGAACTGATCAATTCATACAAGCCGGATCTCGTAATGAACATCGCGCTTCCTTACCAGGATCTTTCCATCATGGACGCATGCCTTATCTGCGGCGTTAACTACATGGATACTGCAAACTACGAGCCTGAGGATACAGACGATCCGGAGTGGCGCAAAATATACGAGAAGAGATGCGAAGAAAAGGGCTTTTCTGCTTATTTCGATTACAGCTGGCAGTGGGCATATAAAGAGAAGTTCGAGCAGGCAGGACTTACTGCGCTTCTTGGCTGCGGCTTCGATCCCGGCGTAACACAGGCTTACTGCGCATACGCTAAAAAGCACGAGTTCGACACGATCGACACCATCGATATCTTAGACTGCAACGGCGGCGACCACGGCTATGCTTTCGCTACAAACTTCAATCCTGAAGTCAATCTCCGCGAAGTATCCGCTCCCGGCAGCTACATCGAGAACGGCAAATGGGTAGAGATCCCTGCGATGAGCATCAAGAGAGAATACGATTTCGATTCTGTCGGCATGAAGGATATGTATCTTCTCCACCACGAAGAGCTTGAGTCTCTCGCCGTAAACATCCCTGAAGTTAAGCGCATCCGCTTCTTCATGACTTTCGGCCAGAGCTATCTTACACATATGAAGTGTCTCGAAAACGTCGGCATGCTCTCAACAACACCGATCAACTTTGAAGGCCACGAGATCGTTCCGATCAAGTTCCTGAAGGCGCTTCTTCCTGACCCTGCAAGCTTAGGCCCCCGCACACACGGAAAGACAAACATTGGCTGCATCTTCACAGGCAAGAAGGACGGACAGGAAAAGACTTATTACATCTACAATGTCTGCGATCACCAGGAGTGCTACAAGGAAGTCGAGAGCCAGGCGATCAGCTACACAACAGGCGTTCCCGCTATGTGCGGTGCCATGATGCTCCTCACAGGAAAGTGGACAGAGAAGGGCGTTCACACAGTAGAAGAATTCGATCCGGATCCGTTCATCGAAGCACTCGATAAGTACGGCCTTCCCAAGCGCGAATCTCACGCACCCGTACTGGTTGAATGATGACCATGAACGAGATCTTTTCCGGGCTCGAAAATGTTATAAACGGTGACGGCATCAAGGCTTTGAAAACACCTTGCTATGTTATCGATGAGAAAAAACTTCTGCACAATGCTGAGGTGCTCTCATCGGTTATGTCACACACCGGATGCAGGATCCTTCTTGCGCAGAAAGCATTCTCGAATTACGATTTCTATCCGCTTCTTTCAAAGTGTCTTTCAGGCACTGAAGCAAGCGGTTTATTTGAAGCTCGCCTCGGCAAAGAAGAGATGCCCGAAGGCGAGGTGCATGTCTTCTGCGCCGCCTACAGGGAAGATGAATTCGATGAACTTTTAAAGTGCGCTGACCACATCGTTTTCAACTCGATCAACCAGCTTAAAAAGTTCGGTGTGACTGCAAAGCTGAACGGCAAGAGCGTAGGCCTTCGTATCAACCCTGAATGCTCCACGCAGGAAGGCCACGAGATATATGACCCGTGCGCAAAGGGAAGCCGCCTGGGCGTCACCAGGGCTGTCTGGGATAAGGACATGACTCCTGAACTGCTGGAGCTTTTAGACGGTCTTCATTTCCACACTCTCTGCGAACAGGATTCAGATGCGCTGGAGATTACTTTGAAGGCGGTTGAAGAGAAGTTCGGCGACATTCTTTCACGCATGACATGGCTCAACATGGGTGGCGGACATCACATCACAAAAGCTGATTACGATGTTGCAAGACTCGAGAAGCTTCTTATTTATGCGCGTGACAAGTGGGATGTCCAGGTCTATCTTGAACCCGGTGAAGCAGTTGCATTAAATGCAGGTTACTTTTTAACTCACGTACTCGATGTGGTCGAAAACAACGGCGTTAAGATCGCAATCTTAGATGCCAGTGCTGCATGCCACATGCCAGATGTCATTGAGATGCCTTATACGCCGCCGCTTCTGGATGCTGACAGCGGCTGCAAAAAGCCTTTTATATACCGCCTTGCAGGTCCCACGTGTCTGTCGGGCGACGTTATCGGTGAATACGGTTTTGACAAAGAACTTAAAGAAGGTGACCTGCTCGTTTTCGGCGACATGGCAATCTATACGACATGCAAGAACAACACATTTAACGGAATGCCGCTGCCTGATATCTACAGGCTTGGGGCCGATGGTGTTTTTGAGAAGCTGACAGACTTCGGGTATAAAGATTTTAAGTACAGGCTGGGCAGATCGTAATTATGCAAACCACAATGTGCAATTGTTTGCGAAAAAAACGGCCAACAGTTGCACAAAAATGCGATTTTGTGCAATTGTTGCCCCTAAAAAACGCTAACAGTTGCATAACAGGTTTTTTATACAAACAAAACGGGGTGTCTCGAAAGCGAGGCACCCCTTTTACCGTTCCACGTGGAACCTTAATTATTTCTTCAGGTAATCTATAACGGCCTGGATGATCTCAGGACTCGGATAGCCCTGATTATCGCGCCCTTCAATGCCGTAGACGATCGCATATGCGAAGTTGTCTGCCATGCATTCTTCGGGGTCGACGACATAGCCGGTGTTCTCACCGAAGATCTCATAGAAATTGGAAGTCTGGGCAGGTGTATAGTAGGTGTCACTGCCGTCGATCGGAATAAGTGCGGTCTCACTGCATGAAAAGAATGTAGACTGTGATTCAGCAAAATGCTGTGTGGTGATAAAGTCAGTAAAGCATGGGACCTCTTCGCCGTCGATGATGAAAGTCGCATACGAATCGTGATGCTCAACGTCCGGATTTGTGATGTGATACTCGAAAACGCTTGCGGGGATCTCAAAATCTGAATCCGTGACCGTGAAGTTGATGATCGAATACATGTCTGCCCTGAATTCAGGATTATTTCTTGTAAGGCAGTGGAAGATCTCGTGACAGATCAGCTCATCAGCCAGCTGCGCTGTGTCAGGGAAGACGCTCATTAAAGAATACGCAGAGATGATCTTTGCGTTCAGATAGATCTGTGTACCGTGGGTGTAACCGCTGGCGCCGAGTTCTTCGTCCATAGTGGTCTTGATGAAAACTATCTCATCAAGTTCAGGCAGTTCATAACCGTTCTTCTCAAGAGTCTTCTCGATGTTCTTAATACGGCGGTTGATGAAAGATTTTTCGACAGCGGTGAAGTCCTGCACCTGCTCTGCAGCAAATGCTTTATATTCTTCCATTGTCGCGCCGGTCTTCTGCATCTTGTAATCAAGATCATTCTGCGAGAAGTGGCTATAGTAGTTATTCTCGTTGGAGAGCATCAGTTCGCGACCTTCTTCAGCAGATGCAAAACGGTGCGGAATATGTACGCGTTTTTTCGAAGTGCAGGAACAAAGCGCACCTGCTACGATGGCGATTATAGCTACAACAGATATAACTTTTTTAAATGACATTGATCTATCCCCAATACTATTTTTTACGGCTAAATTGTACATATAATTTTGATTAACGCAAATCTGAAGGCAAGCTTGATTATAAGGACAATTTAGAAGACATTTGTTGACTGCGTTTATATCTGGAGTCCAGATATGCAAATAATTTCAAAAAGCTCTTGAAGTTATGTTTATGTTAGTGTAATCTTCTTTTCGAAAATTGAATACGGAAACGGGAGCTTGTATACAGGCTGAGAGGAAGGTGCGACCTTCGACCGAGAACCTGATTTGGATAATGCCAACGTAGGGATGCTTAACACAGAGTGTTTTGAAGGGAGTTGTCAGTAATCAGGCAGCTCCTTTTTTCGTGTCCGGAAGGAGACAAAAATGAAAAGATACAATGTGTTGAGACTGTCGGTAATGGCGCTTCTGATCGCGATCGGAGTTGTGATCTCGCCGCTTTTGAGGATCGAGGGAATGTGCCCGATGGCGCATCTGATCAACATCACCGCTGCAGTTTTATTGGGCCCTGTTGATGCGTTTCTTGTGGCATTGCTTATAGGCATCATCAGGATGTGCGTGATGGGCATTCCGCCGCTCGCGCTTACGGGTGCAGTGTTCGGCGCGCTGCTTTCAGGAATACTTTATAAAGTCACCAAGGGTAAGATCTGGGCTGCCGTTTTGGGCGAGATCGTCGGAACGGGAATAATAGGTGCGATCGTATCTTATCCGGTCATGACTTACATCTGCGGTAGAGAAGGCCTCGGATGGTTTTTCTACGTGCCGTCTTTTACGTGCGGCACCCTGATCGGCGGAAGCATCGCGGCAATCCTTTTGTACAGACTCCAGCATGTCGGAGTGCTTAAGAAGATGCAGCATAAGATCATTGCAGGAGGTGCTTTATGGAAAAAACAGACAGAGCACAAACCTGCCTGATCCACTGCATAACCAATCCGATCTCGATCAATCAGACAGCTAATGCTGTCCTTGCTCTGGGTGCCAAGCCGATCATGGCTGAGCACCCTTTGGAAGTTGAAGAGATAACAAAGACCGCATCTGCTTTGCTCATAAATCTCGGCAACATCTCAGATGTCAGGATGACGTCAATGAAGATCTCACTCAAAGCCGCAAATAACAAGGGGATTCCGGTCGTTCTCGATGCAGTAGGTAGCGCGTGTTCCGCACTTCGAAAAAGATTCGTAAGAGATCTTATTTCCGAAGGCAGATTTGCAGTCATTAAGGGAAACTATTCCGAGATCTTAGCGATAGGAAATGATGCATATAAAGACATCGGTGTCGATGCGAAAACAGGTATTGATGAAAGCCTCGTAAAGCAGGCAGTTCTTAAGATCTCCCAAGACACAGGAGCGATCATTGTTGCCACCGGAAAGAACGACATTGCAGGTTTTGAAGGATGCATAAAAGAAGCAGCAGGCGGCTCGGAAAAGATGTCTTCCATAACCGGAACAGGCTGTATGCTGGGCGCTGTTATCGCGACTTATCTTGCACGCAAAAACACTTTCCAGAGCGTTATTGATGCGTGCAGATTTTTCAAGAAGTGCGGTGAAGATGCAGCGCGAATAGCTGACGGAACAGGAACATTTATGGTGAAACTTTTAGATGCAATGAGCGAAAAGAAAATCAGCTTCGATCCCACGATGTATTTCATCACCGACAGCACTTTATATGAGGAAGACGAATTTCTTGCAAGAGTGAAGTCTGCTTTGGAAGGCGGAGTTACTTTGATCCAGCTTCGCGAGAAAAACAGATCGACACGTGACTACATAGATCTTGCAAAGAAAGTCCATGCCCTTACAAGCGGATACAATGTGCCGTTAATCATCGATGACAGGGTAGATGTCATGCTCGCGTCAGGTGCTGAAGGCGTGCATGTCGGCGCTGAGGATATGCCTGTAAATCAAGCAAGAAAGTTAATCGGAAACAACAAGATCCTTGGTGCTACCGCAAAGACTGTTGAAGCAGCTCTGAAAGCATACGAAGACGGTGCAGATTATCTTGGTGTCGGAGCGATATATCCGACTACGACCAAAGTCAAAACAGTTCTTACTTCAACTGAAACTCTGGATGCAATCACAAAGGCCGTGCCGATCCCGGTAAATGCGATCGGCGGACTTAACAGCACTAATCTCGGTGTGCTCAAAGGCATTGATATTGCAGGCATCTGTGCGGTGTCGGCGATCATGAAAGCAGCAGATCCGAAGCTTGCCGCTGAGGAACTGAAAGATGCATTTGAAGACATAAGGAGAAGCCGATGAAAAAGGTTTTGACCATTGCAGGAAGCGACTGCTCGGGCGGCGCCGGAATACAGGCAGATCTTAAGACGATGCTCGCAAACGGCGTGTACGGAATGTCAGTAATCACGTCGCTTACTGCGCAGAATACAACCGGTGTCAGATCAATACAAAACGCCACAGGTGACTTCCTTAAAGACCAGATAGATTCTGTGTTTGAAGACATCGTTCCCGATGCGGTAAAAACGGGCATGATACCAAGCAAAGAAATGGTGGAGATCATTGCTGAAAGAATGAAGTTTTATAACGTGAAAAAACTTGTTGTCGATCCTGTCATGGTTGCAACGAGCGGCGCTGATCTGTCTAACAGTGAGAGCGTGAAAGCGTTAAAAGAAAAACTTATTCCGTTAGCAGCGCTTGTTACTCCGAACGTGCCAGAAGCAGAAGTGCTCTCAGGCATGAAGATAAATGCAGAAGATGACATGAAAAATGCCGCAGAAAAGATAAATAAAGAATGCGGATGTTCGGTGCTCATCAAGGGTGGTCATTCGGAAGAAAACGCAAATGATGTTTTGTACCACAACGGTGAGTTTTATGTTTTCGCGATGAAGAAAATAGATAACGAAAACACGCACGGAACGGGGTGCACTTTATCAAGCGCTATCGCGTGCAATCTTGCAAAGGGAATGGACGTTCCACAGGCAGTAACGCGCGCGAAAGATTATATCACGGAAGCAATAACGGCAGGCCTTGACCTGGGTCACGGAAGAGGACCGTTAGATCACGGACACGACTTAAAAACCAAATACAAAATATGAGGAGAATACATATGGAAAAAACTTACAAGACACAGATGGAAGCAGCCAGAAAAGGCATCGTTACACCCGAGATGAAGACCGTTGCGGCAAAAGAATACAGAACAGAAGAAGAGATCAGAGGCTGGGTCGCAGAAGGCAAGGTCGCGATCTGTGCAAACAAGAATCACAAGTGTATCGACCCTGAGGGTGTCGGCTCAATGCTCAAGACAAAGATAAATGTTAATCTCGGCGTATCGCGCGACTGCAAGGATTACAACATCGAGATGCAGAAGGTTAACGCCGCTGTCGAGATGGGCGCTGATGCGATAATGGATCTCTCATCTCACGGCGACACTATCCCCTTCAGAAGAAAGCTCACATCCGAATGTCCCGCCATGATCGGCACCGTTCCGGTCTACGATGCGGTAATTCATTATCAGAGAGATCTTGCGACACTTACTGCAAAAGATCTCATCGACGTTGTAAGGCTTCATGCTGAAGACGGCGTTGATTTCGTAACGCTTCACTGCGGCATCACAAGACACACGATAGACCAGATCAAAAAGCACAAAAGAGAGATGAACATCGTATCCAGAGGCGGCTCCCTGATCTTTGCATGGATGTGCATGACCGGAAACGAGAATCCTTTCTATGAATACTACGACGAGATCCTCGACATCTGCAGGGAATACGATGTAACGATCTCTCTTGGTGACGCTTGCCGTCCGGGATGCCTTGCTGACGCAAGTGACGTTTGCCAGATAGAAGAACTTGTAAGACTCGGCGAGCTCACAAAGCGCGCGTGGGAGAAGGACGTGCAGGTTATGGTAGAAGGCCCTGGCCACATGCCGATGGACCAGATCGAAGCAAACATGAAGATCCAGCAGAGCATCTGCATGGGCGCGCCTTTTTACGTTTTAGGACCCCTCGTAACTGACATCGCACCCGGATACGATCACATCACTTCAGCAATAGGAGGCGCGATCGCAGCCGCTTCAGGCGCCGCTTTCCTTTGCTACGTAACACCTGCCGAGCACCTCGCTCTTCCCAACGTTAACGACGTTAAGCAGGGTATCATCGCATCCAAGATCGCTGCCCATGCTGCCGACATCGCGAAAAAGATCCCTCACGCGATGGACGAAGACAACAAGATGGCAAAGGCCAGAAGAAAGTTCGACTGGGAAGGTCAGTGGGCATGCGCGATCGATCCTGAGACAGCCAGAGCCATCCGCGATGACAGAGCTCCCGAGCACGAGGATACATGCTCCATGTGCGGCAAGTTCTGCGCAGTCAGGAGCATGAATAAAGCCCTCGCAGGCGAGTATATTGATATTCTCTGATCACTTTCTCGCGGTTATCCCGTAGTAGCGTCGTATGAGCCTGACCCTTCCGGAGTAGGTGTTCCTTGCGATGTAACCGTCAAGGACTTCATCTTCCGGCATGTGGTCAAGGATCGGAACGACTTCGAGGAATGCCTTGAATGTCGCTGCATCTTTGTAGAATTCGCGCTCGTGGATAGGTACCAGTTCCACGTCGCGAAAACCTGCAGAAAGCACATTCTCGTAGTCAACGATGCTTATGGGAACCGGATCGTCAAAGCCCTGTCCGTAACCCACGGTCTTCTTCAGATCCCAGCAGTCGTACTTGTCGACGCCCCTGATCAGAAGAAACCCTCCGGGTTTGAGACAGCGCATGATCTGCTCTGCATCAATGCAGGTGTGGCGCGCGACGACCACGTCAAAATGTCCGTCAGGGACATCCATGTGAAGGTTGTCCATCACCCTGAACGTGATGTTTTTGCGGCCGCTCTTTGCAAGGTTTTCGAGGGCTGTGGCGACCATGTTGGGCGAGTAATCCGTGCCCACGATCTCCGCGCAGTCAGGATAATTTGCAAGCAGTTTCTCGCCGCCGCCCGTGCCGAGATCCAGCACGTGCGAATCTGGTAGTGCGACAGCCTTTAAGATCTCATAAAGATCCCAGTCCGTCAGGCTCTCTGTGTGACAGTCGTACTCGTCAAAACTCCAGTGAGCAATCTTTTCGTAGTATTCAAAATCTTTGTCGTGAAGCATAAAAAAGAACCTCCTTTCACGAACAGCAAAACTTTGCGCCAAATAAGCGCCCTTCTTTGTCATTCATGATGAGATTCCTGGGTTCTTATCATTATTAACCCCGCTTGTAAAAAGCGTCGCGGCAGCAGAACGCGAATAACTAATTGATCTGTTGCACATTCATCTTACTTGCAGGTGAGGGCGTTGTCAATTGCATTTTCGACGCGCAGTGAGAATGGGTATAATAGTTTTACGTGGCAACTTATTCACGCAAAAGTACATCTTATGCAGGATGTTCTTGAAGCGCGGAAACATATAGAGGATAGTGGGCCTGACGGAGGCATTAAAGTGCGTTTGATCCTTAAAGAGAAAAAGGACATTAAAGAGACTGAAGTCGAGATCAGATTTCAGGAAATGGATGCTGAAGTTGAGAACCTGATAAGCGCAGTCAAAAGTGCACATGACAGGCTGATCGGGATCAAAGACAACGGCGACAGCGTACCCGTATCCTTCTCGCAGATACTGTATTTCGAGGCAGTGGACAGATATGTTTTCGCATACACTTCAGCGTCAGTTTACAAGGTCAGAAACACTCTTTATGAACTCGAGGAAATGTGCAGCGCAAGATGTTTTGTGCGCATCTCCAAGGCTCAGATCGTAAACGTAAATGCCGTCCGCAAGATATCTCCTGACGAGGGAAGAAAGCTAAGGCTCCTTCTCGCAAACGGCGAGACAGTCATTGTCTCACGTGGTTACGTCGGAGATTTCAAGAAGACCATCGGCATGAAAGGAGATGCTTAACATGGACCTTAAAAGACTTAAGCAGTCATGTAAAAAAGCATTCATCATCGTGACGACGGTTTTCTCCGCAAGCGTTGTTCTGCTTGCCGGTATCATGGCTTACTTCGGATGGCTCATAAATCCTGAGATCATCTTAAGGCTGTTCCTGGTCTACACCATGCTGTTTGTTCTGACAGTAGTAAGGACGTATCTTATCGGAACAAAGTGGGCACAAAACAAGCCGTACGTGCTCGTCAACATTATGTTTGCGCCGCTGTACTTTGGTTTTGCGATGCTGGGTCTTTATACGAGAAGCAGTTTTTTCAAGCCGGAAGATCTGCTGCTCTTTGCTGTGATGTTTGTCATCACGTTTACGATAGCCCAGACCATTACGTATTTCGTCAAGAAAGCCCGTACCGACAAAATGAACGATGCTTTGAATGAATTTCATAAGGAGC
Organism: Oscillospiraceae bacterium; assembly: GCA_902788505.1. Classification (GTDB taxonomy): domain Bacteria; phylum Bacillota; class Clostridia; order Saccharofermentanales; family Saccharofermentanaceae; genus Saccharofermentans. The sequence continues at coordinate 17,910 of CADAKH010000020.1, read as the reverse complement.
ATCAGGAAGATGGATACGAAGAAGAAATGGTTGACGGTAATTAGAGTCTTAGCGTCTCTCGTCATTTGGTTCGGAATTTACAAAGGTCTCGTTTATCTCTGTGATACATATCTGTTCGGCAGCATGCCTCAAATAGCAAGGCAGCTTCTCTGCGCGACGGTGATCCCTTATGCTTTAGCAATGCCGTTGGCTTACCTTGTTTTGCTTGGTATGCCCACCTCGAAAAGCGGCACGCCTCTGATGAAGCCCTCTTTTGCAAACATGGGAAAGATATTCCTGATCCAGTCAGGCTTTTCCTTTCTGGCGCAGTTCCCTTTGGCGGTCCTGATCAAGATCCTGAATATCAACACGCCTGCTACCACGGCTGAAGATATCCTCGCGCAGCCACTGTTCTACGGGTTTCTGTTCCTGGTCTTCGCGCCAGTGATGGAAGAGATCCTTTTCAGAAAGATCTTTTTTGACAGGCTCATGGTATTGGGAACAAAGCCCGCGATACTGCTGTCGGCACTTTTCTTTGCGCTGCCTCACATAATCTCACAGGGCCCTGCGCAGTTCTTCTACACGTTTGTATTGGGACTCTCGTTCGGCTTTGTTGCGGCAAGGACAAAGAAGGTCTGGCCCTGCATGATCCTTCACTCATTGAGCAACCTCTACTGCGGGATCCTTACCGCCGTCTGGCCGATGGACAAGCCTGTGTTCCTGCTCGCATATGCCGCAATTTATGTTTTTGCAGTGCCCATAACGGCAATCGTGCTCCTGGTCACAAACAGAAGGAAACTGGGGCTTTCCACCCGCTGAAGCCTTGCGGTTGAGATAACTTTTTCGAGATGTCACCAAAATGCCACCCATTTATAAGTGCGTTATTCCTATCTTTTTGGTACAATGGTAAAGCAACTTTTAAAATTCGGGTAGTTGTTATGGAATTAAAAGATCTTTTGAAATTTGATGATATTGTCATTCAGTGTCACGACAATCCTGATGCTGATGCACTTGCTTCCGGATACGCACTGATGTGGTATTTCGCGAAGAACAACAAGAGAGCGAAATTCATCTACAGAGGAAGAAACGAGATCAAGAAGAGCAATCTTCTTATCATGATCAAGGAACTTGATGTTCCTGTTGATTATGAACCGTTCTTTGCCAGAGAACCGGAGCTCCTCATCACAGTCGATTGCCAGTACGGCCAGAAGAATGTTACGGCTACCACGGCTAAGACGATCGCGGTCATCGATCACCATCAGAAGGGTGCTGCGGTACCGGGCGGGCTCTCATATATCAGAAGCGATGTAGGAAGCTGTGCTACGCTGTGCTGGAATCTCATAAAGAAAGAGGGTCTTGATCCCAACGACAACAGACTTCTTTCCACTGCACTTTACTATGGTCTCTTCTCTGATACGAACAGACTCTCAGAGGTATCGCACCCGCTGGACCGCGATATGATGGACCAGCTTGTTATCAACAAGGCTACGGTTACCGAGATGATCAACTCAAACATCTCGCTCGAGGAGCTTCAGATTACAGGAAAAGCCATACTGAATTACGATTATCACGAGAGCAACAAGTATCTCGTTATCGAAGCGGAAGCCTGCGACCCCTGTATTCTCGGTGTCATAAGCGACTTCGCCCTTGAGACTGAGAATGTCAGTGTCTGCGTTGCATTCTATGCAAGTCCTTACGAAGTCAAGTTCTCCGTAAGAAGCTGCTCCAAGGAAGTTCATGCCGATGAGCTCGCAGCTTTCCTTGCCGAAGGTTTAGGCGGCGGTGGCGGCGGCCATATGCTCAAGGCCGGCGGTACGATGCAGCCTGATTATCTGAACAAGTCGGCAAAGGATACTATCGAAGAGAGACTTCAGTGGTATTACGACAGATATCTCGTTATCTATGCCAAGGATACGAAGCTCAACACATCGAAATGGAAAGCATACGACAAAGTCTCCCAGACATTGGGCTGCATCAGGCTTACTGATGTTTTCCCGATCGGTACACCCATCAACATCAGAACTCTTGAAGGCGACGTTGATACAGTCATCGACGAAGAGGCTTATCTCATGATCGGTGTCGAAGGAGAGATCTATCCCATCAAGGAAAAGAAACTCTTGAGCAGCTACCAGCTCACAAACTTCGTCTTCACGAGAGACTTCGAGTACGAGCCGAGGATTAAGAACAGAGCCACCGGCGAGGTCAAGAAGGTCATGCCTTTTGCCAAGACAGTAAGAACAGTCACCAATTCCGTCGTATTTGCAAAGCCCCTGGAGCAGCCTGTAAAGCTCTTCACGGCATGGACTGAGGATAAGTACTACTCAGGCGACATCGGCGATTACCTGACCGTCAGAGCAGATGACGAGCACGATATCTACATCGTAAAGGGCGAGCTTTTCGACAGGTTCTACAAACCCAGGACAAACAGATAAGAAGATTATAAAAAGGGCGCCTCGCAAATGCATGGAGACGCCCCGTATTTCTAAACTATTCGAAAATCAGATACCGTACTTATTCTTCAATTCAGCAGGCACTTCCTGATCACCCAGATAATTGTGAGCCTTCTCTATCAGCTCATCGACAGTGTAGTGCTTAATGTATCCCGGTTTACATTCTCTTTCTGACACAAAAGAATATACAAAGAAGCGGTCTGTTCCTTCGTGATAACAGTAAGCATTTTCGATGCTTGCGATCTCGATCCAGGTCTCTGCATCGAGAATGCATATCTGATCTTCTGTCTGAATAAATAACTGGTTGTTCTTTTCATCAAAATATATTTCCATATCACCGGTTCCGTAAGCAGTGATAGGTACATGTTTTATCAGAGATCCATCATTGGAATCATATAATATAAGATAATCATCAGAGAGCAGATAAAGAATACCGTCTCTGAATTTGGCACCGTACCTTTGACTGCTTAAACAGTTAGTGCTGTACAGTTCTTTAAAGGATTCATCTGTTACGAAAAAGATGTTTCCGTCAGAGAAGAAAACACGTGAACCGTCATCTGATGCCGTTATAGTAATTTTCATACGTTTTTCCAAGGACCAGTCATCAGGAACATCCAATTCCTCGAATGTTTCAGAGTCAAGATCTCCCGCAAACAACCGGTTTCCTGCAGACACAAAGAACTTATTTATCTGCTCGACATATATTGGTTCGCCTAATAAAACAAAATCGAGGTTTTCTAAATCAAGAGGTTCGAATTCCTTGTGGTTTGAGCCGTCGGCTTTCCATACTTCCGCAGTTAATTGAGAATGCAATATGTTGCAGTTTATTATCATGCCGTTGGACAAATCATCCTGATCGCTTAATTCTATGCCGGCATCTTCCACTCTTTCTTTATCAATATTGATCAAATAAGCATTGTTGCCGAAAAATCCGTAGATCTCATCATCAATGTTATAAAGTTCAAAATGTGACAGGTAACCGCCTTTGTATTCAACATCTTCAGAGAAAACAAGTTCTGCGGTGTTCATATCGATTACACTTACTCTGATAATATCAACATCATGCATTTTTGATGCAATGATAAGATTTTCCCCGTCATTACAGTATTTCTGATAACTTGTTCCGGTATAAAAACCGCCGTAAGCATCAATGGAACTCCATTCATCATCTTCAATTCCGTAGTTGTGGCAAACGATATCAGTACCATAATTGTAAGCTGTATAGATTTTGTCTGAGATTATAGCTTCACTAACAATATCACCCAGAACATTAATGGAAGCCATTATATTTGAATCAGAGCCGAGTGTAAGAATATATTCTCCGTGTCTGCAGATAAATTCCGGATTACCGTTTTTGTTGTGATCATTGACAGTAACTATAGAACTGCTGGTCTTGTAGTCGTTGATTATCGCTCCGGTGTTTTTGTCGGCGATAACAGCATGATTACCTACATGAAGCAGTACGGAATCACGGTCCGGAAGGTCAAAAGCACCAAAAGAAGTCATTACATCGGTGTAATCAAGGTCATAAGACCAGATCTGTTTCATTGATGTATCGAAACAGAAGAATTGCATATAACCAGTCTGAACATATGTAATATTGTTGCTGTATGCTATAGATGATGTAGAGCTATCGTTATCTGAAATCATGATAAGATGGTCATTGTCAACGAACTGAAGTTTTGAAAAGAGATATCCTTCAACCTCCTGACTGGCAAGTTTTCCTGTTTCCGTGTCAAGTAAAGTGATCTTATCTATTCCGTAAGATGTGGTGTTATCAACGAAAGCCAGTTTTTTACCGTCTGGAGATACAGTAAGGCGGTTGAAGTCTGTAAAAATGCCGTCTTGAACCTTATAAGTGTCCATAACTCTTCCGTCTTTTGCCGAAAGCTTTGCTAATTCTCCGTTGCCTATATCGAGATATACCGCGTGGTCAGCAAAAACCACCTCATCTTGTAAGAACGAATAATTTGAATCGCTTTGATATTTCCATACAAGCGACCCGCTCTCAACATGATAAGACTCGATACGATTGGCGAACACTACCAGAAGTTGAGCGTCTTCCAAAAAGAGGAGATCTACAGGTTTTTCGTTTGTGTTCAGATCCAGTAGCAGCTGATTTGTATATGCATTCCAGCAGTAAACAATGCCTGCTGTATCAAATGAAGCAAGATATTTCTTGTTTTCTGAAAGAATGATATTACGAACATAACCCGTTGTCTTATAATTCCAGACAGAAGTATAGTTAAGGGTTCCTGTGAGTGATTCGTACGCACCCGTAGCATCTGTTATTGCACGCTGCGCTTCAGCCGTAACAGGCATCTGTTTCTGTGACTCGTTAGGAAGTGCAGCAAGAGCAAGCTGGAGAGCATCTGTTCTTTTGCCGTCTGCAAGAAGCTGTTCGGCTTCGTTTGACAGATAGAGAGATCGGCTCCTTAATGATGCCATGTAACTGTCGTTGATCTTCTTGGTCGTATATCCGAGATAGGTTCCCAAACCAAGAAGCACAGCAAATGCGGCAGCCACGATCGCTGTTGCACGTCTGATACGGTACTGTCTTCTTCTTCTCTGAAGTTCGTCATAAGAGCAGCCCAGAAGTGCCGATGCAAGACGGGGAAGCTCTTCCTTGTCGGCAGTCGACTTAGGAAGCCTGTAATCGCATGACAAAGGCTCGATCGGAACTTCGACCGTATGAGTCATGCCTGCCTCATCAACATATTCCTTTTTTGTTGTGAGCAATTCCTCGGGGATAACCTCATAAGGCTCGCCGTTGCAAAGAACGGTCAGGACCTTATCCATCGTATGTGTCTTAAGGAAGGTATTGATCTCTCTTTTTACCCACATCGATTCCTTAGTGTTTGTGGAGCAGATTACGATGAGGTACTCGGCCTTTTCGAGAGCGTTGGTGATCGTCTCGGTCAGGTCGCTCGTGATAGGGAGCTCATCCTTGTCTCTGAAAATACGTGTGATCTTCTCATGCTTGAGCTTTTTCTTAAGCTTGTGGGGCACATGGAAATGTTCGAGCTGCTTTTGTACGTGTTCTGCGATCTTAGAGTCGAGATCCGCATGTCTGTATGATATGAAAGCATTGTAAAAATCTATCATGGAGTCAGTACTCTCCTGTCGTTATTCCTTGCCGATATATTAACATAAAGCAATATATAATATATTGACGATACCATTACGCTTTATGCTGATTACAGATAAATAAAGGAATATGTTGCATTGCGGATTTTCGGGAACAGACAACAAATTGAATTATTGACCAGGTTTTTGCCTATCTAAATCCACCCAAAAACATGGGCAAAAAAGTGGATTCTCGGAAAATACAGGTTTTTGAACAGCTTTTTGAGCCAGAAAACATAGGCAAAAAACTGTACAGTCAATTTCGAAGAAAAAGAGTTTTCTTATGACGGCTTATCAGGGTTTGATGACCGTCACCGTGCCCGATCCGCCGTCAACGGTTACGACATCTCCGGTCTTCAGAACGGTTGTCGCATTGCGGCAACCTACAACTGCGGGGATGCCGAATTCGCGTGCAACGATCGCCGCATGGGATAAGGGCGCGCCGATGTCGGTGACGATTGCGGATACTTTATGAAAGGCTACAGTCCAGCCGATGTTTGTTACACGGGTTACGAGGATCTCGCCATCTGCGAGTTCACCGATGTGATCGATATCTTCAATTACGCGCACTGTTCCCGTGACGACACCTGCGGCGCCGGCAAAGCCTTTAACGTCCGAAGACAGGTCTTCGTTAGAACTTCTGCCGCTGATATAAACATCGTTTCTTCTGTCCGGATCCTTAAGCCACAGATCCGCGTCAAAGCGGCCGATGACAAGATTCGGGAAAGCAGGGTAGGAGCAATACTTTTCAAAAGTCTGTTTACGGGCGGGAATATATGACAGGACTGAAGTATCGCCCTTTAAAAGAGAGAACATTTCCTTATATCCGAGCATGAAGATGTCGTCTCCCAGGCCGTTTAATCCGCCGGCCTTAAGGCAGTATTCCCTGAATACGCAGAAGATCCTTACTCCTTTGCTCCTGATGTCTTCCCTGAAATCATTTGCGTGAATGAACTTCGCGATCTCCTTGTCGATCCACTTGCTCTTTGAAGGATATTTCGACTTGAATTCTGCCAGTGCTTCCCTGAATGAAGCTTCCTGGTTTGCAAGGACCGAGCGGAGGTTCAAGCCGCCATCTCTTCTGCCATTCAGAAGGTTGTCGGGGAAGGCGGGGTCTTCATAAGGTCTGGGTTCCATGAGTTCCATCTCATTGGCGGAACGGTGGCCGCAGATCCTGATGTATTCTTCACGTGTCATCTTTCCTTCGGCGACGTCTTCTAACAGAAGCACCGGTTTCATCGATGCGAGCACACCGACGCAGCCTGTTAAGAGGCGGTTGGCCATGTCTTCGCCTGCGATCTTAGAGATCTTTTTACGCGTTCCGAAAAGAGGCACCAGCGACATTCCGCTTTCTGTCAGGATCGACGCAAGTCCGTCGTTAAGCTTTGGAATCAACACATCGTCCCAGTATTTCATGAGTGAAGCGTTATCTTCTATCTTTCTGATCTCAGCTATAAGTTCTTCCGATATATCATCTAAACGGAGCACCATATCATGCTTTTCCTTTTTGGAAAGCTTTGATTTGTTCTTCGGGAAAAGAAGATTCCAAAGATTACGTTGGAAGGCCTTCTTGTCAAAAGGCGATATGGGGATCTCAACGCCCGAAGGGATCCCGCCGACAAGGTCTTTTACGGTATCGTAAGCCTTTTCGGGGGTCTTGCCGAAAGCCACCATCAGAGAACACATGACAGAGATGTTCATGTATGCCTGGCCGTTGATGTTGTCCAGCCATTCAGGAAGCCCCAGGAACCCGTTGATCTTCTCCAGAACGCTAAAAGTCATGGGACTTACGGGCTTTGTGAAGATCTCGCCGACATTGGTCTTGGTAAGGAGCTTGTAGCCCGAGCGTGTTCCGTTGACATCGTAATCTTTTACGGAGATTCTTTTCAAAGTCGTGATGGGACGCGCCTGCAGGATATAGACTCTGCCGCCTGATACAGCCCACTCGATATCCATCGGGACACCGTAAAATGAGCGGATCGCGAGTGAATATCTGCGAAGCGTCTTTGAAAAACGCTCCATCTCGGGATTGCCTTCGTATGAATATTCCAGTGCGCCTATTCTGAACTCTTCTGCATTCTCGCTTCCCGATACGAGTTTCTCACCTTCGCCGTGAACGTAATTGCCGACGATCTTATCGTCTTTTCCCGTGATGATGTCGGAGGTGAAGATAACGCCTGCAAACTCAGGTTTTACGAACTCCTGGATAACGATACCGATGCCTCCGCCCGATATATCATTATGGGTTTTATATTCTTCAACTCGTTCGCTCTTTGCCGAATCCGCAACGTGTTTTACGGCATTCCTGATCTCCGGCACGATAACGTCAGTTAAGGTCTCATACTGACCTGCAAATGAGTTATTCTCGCCGTCTTCGCCTATCGCAGATGACCTGACGGCATAAGTCTTAAGCCTGTCCAGTTTGGCTATAATCCCGTTCAATTCTTCGGATGCTTCATCTGTCAGTTTTCCATCGCGAAAACCTTCCGCGGTGATGACGTATCCCATAGGAATATTCATCTTCAGGTTCTTCATCATGAGCGATAAGGATGCTGCCTTTCCGCCTGATACACTGAGCTTTTCTTCGGGTATAGTTCTTAAATCATATATGTATTTCATGTCATTCACCGAGAAGGAGGTCTATACGCATATCGATGTACTTTTTGAGTTCTTTTTCCTTATCGAGATCGATTCCGAAGTCTTTCTTAATGTCTTCTTTCCTGTATATGATCAGCTGCATCATTGAAGACATCTCGTAGGCGATGAGCCTGCACTCTTTGTCGGTCTTGCGGCCGGCATAATGTCTCTTTACATACGGGTAGCTGAAAGATTCTTTCGACAGATCCCTTGAAAAGAGAATGAAGCCTGTGATCGCTCTTGTGAATTTGGGATTATCCACAAGGCATTTTGCGACTATGAAATGAAGTTTTTTAAGAAGGTCCTTCGGCGGTATGTCTGACCGTATAAGTTCTGCAACTTCTGTCTCATTAAGGAAATCCATGTACTGCTTCTGGAATGTCTGATAGATAAGGTTCTCTCTTGAACCGAAGCAGTAGTTGATCATGGAGGGTTTGGCACCCGCTCGCTCGGCGATCTGTCTGGAAGTTACATTGAGCGGATCGTCCGTCTCTTCCATCAGAGAGAATGTTGCATCGAGCAGTTTTTCCTTGGTAATGTTGAGTTTTTCGTCTTTTTGCATGTGGCGCCCCTTGATTATTAAACGCGTTCAATAACTACAATATCACATTCATTTGTGCGCTGCAACTGTTATAATCTTAGAGCTAATGAAGATGACATACCGTCGAACTAGGATTCAAACGGGGATAATGAACCGGTTTTCGGGAGGTGGAAAATGAAAACTTCAAAAGTAATCGCGGCCTTTATGGCAGCAGGCCTGTTCATATCTTCGACCGGATGTGCATCCGGCAGTGCCAAACAGAAGGCGGCCATGGAGGAAGTATCGGACTCCTATGTGTCGAAGGTCCTTGCAGGCAATGTCGGTATTTAAGGATACCAGGACACTTGTTGCCAGGACAGTTGCGATGGTCAAAGAGATTTCTGAAGGAAAGGAAGTCACCATTAACGATACGACAAGATATTACAATGGAGTCACTTACTTAAGCGGTTATCTCTGTGATCCGGTATTTGTCGATAACTCAAATTACAAAGATATACTTATAAACAGCGGATACTACATGGCAGACATGCTGACATGACAGGAGATCAATATGGTAAGACATGTTATAGTTTGGACACTTAAGGATGAATATTCCGACAGTGAGAAAGAACAGATCAAAGCGGGAATCAAGGAAGGTTTGGAAGGCCTTAAAGGTAAGATCCCCGGCCTGATCGAAATAAAAGTAAATACCTCCGGGCTCGGCAGTTCGAGCGGCGATGCAATGCTCGATTCACTTTTCGAAAGCGCGGAAGCACTGAAGAACTATTCTTCAAATCCGGCACACGTTGAAGTTGCCACCACGAAGGTCAGACCGTTCGTAAAGGTCAGAAGCAGTTTCGACTATGAAGCGGCTGGTGAGTGACATGATAAAGAATATTGTGCTCGACATGGGAAATGTCCTTCTGGATTACAATCCCGAATTTGTCATGGATCAGTTCTGCTCTTCAGAAGAAGAGAAAGACATCATAAGGAAAGAACTTTTTAACGGCCCCGAGTGGCTCATGGCAGACAAGGGAGAGATTAAGGATAAAGACAGATTTGACCTTGTGAAAACAAGAGTCCCGGAAAAGTACCATGAAGCCCTTAAGAACTGCGCAGACAGATGGGATATCTGCATGGATCCGTTGGACGGAGCGGAAGACTTCTGCAGATATGCGAAAGATCACGGATACGGAGTCTATATCCTGTCGAATGCGAGCGACCTTTTCTACACTTATTTCCCGAAATTCATGCCCCTCGATTTTTTCGACGGCGTGTTCGTATCAGCTGACTATCTCATGCTCAAGCCGGATGTGAAGATCTACAGGACATTCCTTGAGAAATACGGACTTAACGGCAGCGAGTGCCTTTTTATCGACGACAGGGAAGACAATATAGCGGGAGCCGGAAAAGCCGGCATGAACACTTTCCGCTTCACGGGCAACCACAAAGAGATTATCGCCTATCTTGAAAACGGGCTCTCATAAAGCTTATTAATGCATGTGAAAAAGACTATAATATCTGAAGTAAAAAACTTGAATTGAAAGGAAGCATAACTATGGCAGGCATCGAGAAAGTATGTGAATTTTTGGACAAGACAAAGACTTATTATCTGGCAACAGTTGACGGCGATCAGCCGAGAGTAAGACCTTTTGGTACAGCACTCGTTTACGACGGAAAGCTCTACATCCAGACAGGTAAGGTCAAGCCAGTATCAAAGCAGCTGGCCGCAAATCCCAAGGCTGAGATCTGCGCTTTCGACGGTGAGACAGGCTCATGGCTCCGCGTATCCGGCGAACTTATCAACGACGATTCAAGAGACGTCAAGGTCGCTATGCTCGAAAAGCACCCTGAGCTCAAGATGATGTACAACCCTGACGACGACAACACTCAGGTCCTTTATTTTAAGGATGCCACAGCCACATTCAGCTCATTCACTGCTGCACCTGAGACATTCAGTTTCTAAGGACTATTTATGATCCAGGATATCTTTCCGCACAAACTGGATAATCATTATTATCCGGACAGAAAACCGGCGCCTGATAGTTTTGTCATTGCATTCCACAAACAGGAAGTGCTGGTCAAAGGCGATATGTTCCCGCGCGTATCGGAACTTGCTTCCGGTGAGTCCGGATTGACATACCTTTTCGCGCTCGATGATGACTATTACTTTTTCCTTGATGCCGGCGATGAATCCTTCGCCGTTCCTGACGGGTATGAGTTCATAAATGTCCGCACATTCAGACGTTCGGGTACCGTTGAAAAGTACAGGGTATTCCTGGCTTACACGGCGCTTCAGCTCGCCAACTGGTACCGCGGCAACAGATACTGCGGCTGGTGCGGCAGGATGACTTCAAAAGATGATAAAGAGCGCGCACTCCGCTGCGAATGCGGCAATGTGATCTACCCCAGGATCGTTCCCGCGGTTATCGTGGGTGTTACGAACGGGGATAAGATCCTTGTCACCCAGTATAAGACGGGTTATGCGCATTATGCTCTCGTTGCAGGCTTCACGGAGATCGGTGAGACTCTGGAAGAGACCGTTCAGCGCGAAGTCATGGAGGAAGTTGGTTTGCGCGTCAAAAATATCCGCTACTACAAATCGCAGCCGTGGGGCATCGTTGACGATCTGCTCGTGGGTTTTTACTGCGATCTCGACGGTGACGGCACCATAAAGATGGACGAAGGCGAACTCAAGATTGCCGAGTGGCGCTCGAGAGAGGATGTCATTCTCCAGCCTGACAACTACAGTCTTACCAATGAGATGATGACAATGTTCAAAGAAGGCAAAGTCTGAAGGAACTGTTTTTATCGGGAGTTTTATCAGCCCGTTTTCGTTGAATTATAATTTTGGGAACGCACCTGAACCGGTGCGTTTTTCTTTTCCCGATGATTTAAGATTCCGGTTGCCGGTTTTCGGAAAAAATGAGTTCAAATCGGCAATTTGAGGATGTTTTTTGCCGAAAATGCCTGCAACCAGTACTGAAATCGGCAAATTACTTCTCCGGTTGCCGATATTGAGCCTGATTACCATGAAAATCGGCAAATTTGCAGATGCAAGTTGCCGATTAAGAGCCTTTTTGCGAATGATGTGAAAAAAACGCTTTAGCCGCGGACCTTTCCGGCAATAATGCAGACGATGAAGGCGGCGATGTCGGTGACGACGATCGTTGAGCCGACCGGTGTTCCGAGAAGGATGGATAGGATGATTCCGAAAAAGGCGCAGCATACTGAGATGACTGCCGAGCAGATCGTTACTGACCTGAAGCTCTTGAATATCCTCATTGCGGAAAGTGCCGGGAATATTACCAGCGCGGACACGAGAAGTGAGCCGACAAGGTTCATTGCGAGAACGATAATAACAGCGATGATCGTCGCGATAAGGAAGTTCAGAAGATTTGCTCTGGTGCCGACCGCTTTTGCAAAGTTCTCATCGAATGTCACTGCAAAGAACCTGTTGTAGAATGCGATGAACAGGACGACAACGACGACCGACAAAACAATGCTCATGATGACTTCTGTGCGTGTAAGCGTAAGTATCTTCATGGAACCGAACAGTGTTGAGCAGACGTCGCCCGAGATATTCGATGATGTCGGGAAAAGATTCATCAGCAGATAGCCGACGGCAAGTGCGCCGACAGATATCATGGCGATTGCCGCATCACCTTTTATCTTGGCATTCTGACCTGTCCACAACAGCAGGATCGCGCACAGGATCGTGATGGGAAGAGTGAGTATCATCTTGTCCGCAAGTCCGACTACGGCAGCGATTGCCATTGCACCGAATGCTACGTGCGAGAGTCCGTCACCTATATAAGAGAATCTTTTCAGCACAAGGATAACTCCGAGCAGGGATGAGCAGAGTGCGATCAGCACGCCAACTATAAGCGCGTATCTTACGAAGGGATATGAGAGAGAATCTATCAGTGTATTAATGATGGTGACCACCTCCCTCAAGATATTTGCTGCCGGCAGGAGACTTCCTGTAGTCTTCCACGGTTCCGAAAAAGAATTCATTGCCGATGTGAAGAACGTGCTTTGCATATTTAACCGAGCATGCAATGTCATGTGAGATCATGATAACAGTGATGCCTTCGCTGTTGAGCTTATCGATAAGTTCATACATCTCGTTGGTTACGAGCGGATCCAGACCAGCAACGGGCTCATCCAGAAGGAGAAGTTTTTCCGTGGCGCAGAGAGCCCTTGCGAGAAGAACTCTTTGCTGCTGACCGCCCGAAAGGTCACGGTAGCACCACTTTGCGAGATCGCTTATGCCGAGACGGGCCATGTTGTCCATGGCTCTTTTCTTTGCTTCCTTCGAATAGAAAAGGTGAAGCCCCAGGCTGTTCTGACAGCCGGAAAGGACCACCTCATAAACCGAGGCAGGGAAATCCTTCTGCACGATGGTCTGCTGGGGAAGATATCCGATCTTGGATGCTGTCAGGTCGTCGTTGTATTCGATTGTTCCGCCAAGTGGTTTCTGAAGGCGGAGAAGTGTTCTCATGAGCGTGGATTTGCCCGCACCGTTCTCACCGACGATGCAGAGATAGTCGCCCTTCTCGACACTGAAGCTCAGGTCTTCTGTGAGGGTGATATTCTCGTATCCGAGTTTAAGATTTTTGCAGGTGAGAAGATCCATATTTTTACCTTAATGCTGCAGTAAGAACTTCGAGATTCTTTTCCATGAGAGACACATAAGTTACGCCCTTCTTGCTGTCCGAAGTAGTCGTACTCTGCATCGAATCCATTACGAGGATCTCCTGTGTGTTGGTCTCTGTGTTGTCGATCACCGTCTGCGCGATCTTCTGATCGGAGCTCTCTATTACCAGAACATAATCAAGGTGAAGATCGTTGATCTCGGCTGCCAGGAAGATAACCGTATCAAAACTTGCTTCTGTCTCAGCCGAGCATCCGGCAAAAGCTGCATAGTAGTTGAGATCATAATCGTCGACAAGATATCTGAAGGGGAATCTGTCGGCAAAAAGGAGAGTGTCCTTACTGCCGTTTGCAACAGCATCCTTATATCTGCCGTCGAGTTCATCAAGTGTCTTATTGTAGCTCTGTGCGTTGGCTTCATATGTTGCGGCATTCTCAGGATCCGCTTTTGCCATGGCATCTGCAATTCCGGTTACGAAAACCTGTGCATTACGGAGTGAGAGCCAGACATGCTCATCGTATTCAGTCTCTTCTTCATCTTCGCAAACATCTTCAGACTGCATCCCTTCGACGATCTCCTCTTCAACGGCCCTGCCGCCCAAAAGATCCATGAGGTTTACGACCTGCATATCCTTGTTAACCGCTTCTTTCAGCGCATCTTCGACCCACTCGTCAGATTCGCCTCCGACATATACGAAAACATCGCAGGAGGATATCTTTATGATGTCGCGTGCGGTCGGCTGGAAGCTGTGCATATCGGCACCGTTGTCGAGAAGAAGGGTAAGATCGATATCAGAGAGCTTTTCGCCGGCGATCGCTTTCGCCCAGTCGTATTCAGGGAAGATCGTTGTGACCACGTTGAGCTTATTGCCGGCGCTGCCGGTGTTTGCTGCCGCACATGAACATGCGCCGAGAGCTATAAGGCCGGCGAGAAGTGCGGACGCGGTTTTCTTCAGATTGAACAGTTTTTTTAAGCTCATGATTACTCTTCTTTCTCTCAGGGTACGGAAAAGTATTATAAAAGTGGGACATTTCAGTGTCAATATGAAATTGATTATCAATTTCACAATTTTGCAAATCGATACACTAACGATACACTGAACATGTAACATACTCTCAGACGGAGGTACTCATGTACAGGGTTTTGCTCGTCGAAGACGACAGTCAGATAAGAGAGGTCATCGGAGACTATTTCGGAAGGCGCGAGAAGATCGCGCTGGATCTTGCGCAGGACGGCAATACGGGCCTTTCCAAGATCCTTAATGAGGAATACGACCTGATAATCCTTGATGTCATGATGCCGGGCATAGACGGATTTGAACTCTGTAAGATCATCAGAAAGAGGTCGGATATTCCGGTCGTGTTCCTTACCGGCAAGGTCAGGGAAGAAGACGTTCTTTACGGTTATGAGCTTGGCGCCGACGATTACATCGTGAAGCCCTTTTCGATAGCGATACTGTACAGCAAGCTCATGGCCCTTCTGGAGAGGACTACGACCGTACACGAGGAGAGAAAGATCATCACAAGCGGAGAGATAACTATAGATCCTCTGAAGTTCGAAGTTACTGTCTCCGGCAGCGCGGTCGATCTTCCGCCGAAGGAATACCAGATCTTAAAGTACCTGATGGAGCATCCGGGTGTTGCGGTTACGAGAAGGCTTCTGCTTGCAGTTGCCTGGGGAGGAGATGATTTCATCTCCGAGCGTGTGATCGACAACCGGGTGAAGAATCTCCGCAAGCTGCTCCGCAAGGAAGGGTCGCGCATAAAGACGCTTATCGGAGTCGGCTACAGGTTTGACTGATCTTTAAAAAGCACGGGTCGTAAAGAGGCCGCAAATACGGGGAGAAAGTTACATGAAGAAGAAATCATATTTCAGTTTTGCAATCGGAAGAGTGATAGCCGGCATGATCTTAGGGGCTGTGCTGTTCTCTGCATTTAAGATGTATTTACGGAATACATATAATACTTCGATAGAAGCCGGTTTTGATGATATTTTCGGAAAGTACAAGAATATGGTCACAAGATACGATGCCGGTGAGCTGGATGTGACATTTATCGATATAATTTCCAATTTGTATTCTTCGGATTACATGCGTTTAGCGAAGATCAATGAGGACGGGAGTTTCGACATCTTTTTCGAGACAGACTACGATGTAGTCCCTGTTGAGAGAAGCATCCATGACTGGGTCTATCTGACGGATAACGAAGATCTTCTTGCTATCGGACAAAGAACCGATACCATTAACAATTCGGATTGGACCATTTGTTACAAGACAAGCGAAGAAATACACATGATTGACAGCAAAAACTACTGTCAGGGCAAGTATTTTGATAACAGCTGGAATGTCGCGAGTATATACGCATATAAATATAATAACAGTCAGTTTTTATTCAAAGAGTGTGTTGATGCCAGTGGAGCGCTGCTGTCACGTCTGCCTTTCATTGAGTCATATTATGAGGATGGTAATTCGTTCCATATAGGCAAAATGGGCATGTATGATGCTTATATGAATAATGTTTCTTACGGACAAAACCTGGATTTTACCGATCCTTCTAAATCCAATCTGTATAATACGCTGGATGAGAAAGAGAGTCTCGATTTTCAAAACTCTGTTTATTTCAGAACTGCCAGGCCGGATGCGTTCCTGCAACAGAACGGGGATATATTTCTTGCTGAGAACATCAGTGTACTTGAGAAGTTCTATAATGACAGAGACATCAGGGTGCAAAAACAGGTCGGTGAAGATATCAGTTTCTGTGCAAGCATGTCGGATAAAGGCCATAATACCATTGGCAGACTTGCCGTCATTGAGATAAACGGACAAAAGTATCTGGTTGAATCCGTTTATACCACTCTCAATTACAGGGACTATTTCAAGCCGGTATTTCTGATAGCCGGAATCGTACTTCTGATATTCTCCGTCGGAATTCCCTGTCTTACGGCGATCAGACCATATTCGCAGTATAAGAAGGCATATGAGAATAACAGATTCAAGAATAATCTCATAGATTCCCTGGCCCATAACCTGAAGACACCTCTGCAGATACTCGGAGGTTATGCCGAAAACCTGAAAGATGTCAGTGATGCTGCCGAAAAGGATCACTACGCAGATCAGATCCTTGCAAAAACACAGGAGATGAATGCCGATATAGAGTCGATACTAAAGGCGGCCGATAAAACATCAATCATCCTCACGAGAAAATCTGCCCGCAAGATCTTCGAGGAGGCCGCCAAAAAGGCCGGCGCTGACATAGATATCAAAGGAGACAGGGAGATAAAGATCGACAGGGATTATTTCCTGTCAGCTGCCTTCAACCTGATCGACAACGCTGCAAAATATAAGACCGGTGATTCCGGGATCGAAGTCTCGATCCTGCCGAAAGATATCACCGTCAGGAACAGGACGGATAAAGATAAGTTCACACCCGGAACCGGCCTTGCGATCGCCGGAAGGATAATCGAACAGCACGGCTTAAGGCTTATGACTGATCTTAAGGACGGGGTTTTCGAAGCCAGGATCACAAAGAAATAACGATAATCAGGAAAGGCTGTCTCAGTTAGAGACAGTCTTTTTCACACAATGTGTTACAATATCGGTTGACTTTATTTTTTTCACGGGGTAAGAAACATGAAAAAAACAACCGGTCTTATAGTACTATTGGTTATTTTCGTTATCTTTTTCGGAGCGGTCACATTCTTTATGAGAGATCTCCTTTTCGGAAATGTCGTAGCGACATATGAAGAGGCAGAGCCGAACTACAAATCTTATTCTGACAAGTGGATCTCATACGAAGCCGTTGCGTGCCTTGGCTGCTATGCAGAGGAGACTGAGTCTTATAATTTTATTCCGACAGGTCATACATACTATTACATGATCTGGATGTCTGACGGATCCATCATGCCACTGACGGTTTCAAGCAAGAAGGACAGAGAATACTTGGATCAGCTTACAGATGCCACATATGATTATATTGACGGCAAGACAAAAATGATCGAGATGGAGCCCAGAACATTTATCGGCACTGTCGAGACCCAGAAGAGCGAAGCTTCACAGTACTACCGTGAGATGCTCAATTACATGGAGATCTATGAATCTGACGGATGGGTCATAAGAAGCGTTCTCCTGGATTGTTCCGGTTCCAAGACCACTTATCTCATCGTCTGGAGTGTTGTTATGCTTATTCCAGTTGCCCTGGTCTTTGCCATGGTAAGCTCCGCGAAAAAGGAGAAGCGCAGGCTGGACAATCCGGAGATGGATTACCTGCCGAGATAAAAGAGGATTACCTGCCGGGATAAAAGCGGATTATCTGCCGGGATAAATGCGGATTATCTGCCGGGATAAATGCGGTCGTATCTTATTTGTATCAGAAATTGCATTTTCAGATACAAAACAGAGCACAAAGGCTTTCTTGTGCATAAATTTGTACCAAAAAACGATTATTTTGAAGTGGTAACGTAAAAGTAGACACGGGACAAAATATCGTATACACCTTATTTGGATAAGTATATTCAAAGAACCATCTAGTGTACGGAGGTGTCTA